>JAAVHC010000010.1 GCA_014799925.1 Oscillibacter sp. | reverse complement strand
GTGAAATATATAACGGTGGAGGCCGTTCAGACGGGTTATGTGGATGTTGCGCTGAAAGGCAAGATCCGCACCATTCTGCTGCCCGGAAAACTCTGCCGGAAGCTTCAAAAGTATGCCAGGAAACAAAAAATCGCTTCCGGCGAGATTTTTCTCACCAGAAGCGGAAAAGGCGTCTCCCGCCGTCAGATCTGGGCGGAGATGAAAGCTTTATGCAAAAAGGCGGGCGTGGCGCCCTCGAAGGTTTTCCCCCACAATCTGCGGCATCTGTTTGCCCGGACGTTTTACCGTGTCTGCCGGGATGTGGCGAAACTGGCGGATGTGCTGGGGCACTCCAGTATTGAAACCACCCGCATATATCTCATTTCCACCGGAATAGAGCATACCCGGCAGTTGGAAAAATTGGGGTTGATTGTTTAGCTAAAAATAAGACAGAATACATAAGTAGTACAAAGTACTTATGCCATATTCCGCAAAAAGAGACTGGGATAACGGTAGCTGAGGAGCCTCAGACAAAAAAAGCGGTCATGCGGAAAAATAACCCGCTCTGACCGCTATTTGTTGTGCAAAAAAATGCGCAAAATGTGGGCCGTTCACTTGCAATTCCGCTCTGCTTATGGTATGATATAAAAAGTTTATGCGGAATCTTGGCGAAAGGCATTTTCTTTTTCTTCAATTTTAATGCTACTTATGTATTTTGAGATGAACCGGGAAAGGAGGAGCTATGCCGCAGACCAGACAGCATATAGGAGGGGAGCGTCCGCCACGGCAGCGGCGATTGACAGAGGATGTCGTAATGACCGAGGAGGACATGCAGCGGTTCCTTGCTGACTACGCGAAAATGAACCGCTCGGATGGGACGGTGAAGTTCTACCGTCGGAAGCTGCAGAGGTTCTACGATGACCTGCCGGCAGATAAGACCATCCGGTACGGCACATTACAGAAGTGGCGGGAGTCACTGCTTCAGCATGGCTATACGCCGGGTTCGGTGAATGCGTTTCTCTCGGCTGCGAATTCCTACTTGGACTATATTGGCCACCGGGAGTACCAGCTTGCGGGGCAGCTTAAGGATGAAAAGCCTCCTCAGCCGGAGCTGAGCCGGGCGGAATATTTGCATCTGCTGCGGACGGCGAAGGCCCTGGACAAGGAAAAGGTCTATCTTCTCATCAAGCTGTTCGCGGCGACGGGCCTTTTTGCTCAGGAACTGCCGGAGGTAACGGTGGAGGCTGTTCAGGAGGGGAAGATCGTCTGCGATCAGAACAAATACAAGCAGATTGTGACGGTTCCGGGATGCCTCCGGAAGGAGCTTTTGAACTACGCACAGGAAAATGACATCGGTTCCGGCCCCATTTTTCAGAGCCGGGACGGCCGGCCCATGCACCGGACTCATGTGTCCGCGGTGATCCGGAACCTCTGTGAAGAAGCAAAGGTGCCGAAGGAGAAGGGCAATCCAAAGTGTTTGCGGAAGCTGTATCTTTCCACCCGAGCCATGGTGGAAAGCAACATTGCCCTGCTGGTGGAACAGGCCATAGAGTGGCAGTTAGAGCAGGAGCAGCTGTCGGTGGGGTGGGAGCGATGACCCCGGAAAACTGTGCGGCCGAGCCGCAGATGCTGAGTATCGTGATTCCCGTCTACAATTCAAGGAAATATCTGCCGGGCTGCATCGACAGCATCCTGGCGGTGGGGGCGGCAAAGACCGAGATCATTCTGGTGGATGACGGCTCTACCGACGGGAGCACCGAGTTGTGCCGGCAATACCAGCGGAGCTGTCCTGCGGTCAAAATGCTTCGACAGGAGAATCAGGGTCCCTCTTCCGCAAGAAATCGGGGACTGGAACAGGCTGTCGGCAGGTATATCGCTTTTTTTGACAGCGACGACCATATTTCCCCGGATGCCCTGAGAAACACCCTGTCATATCTTGAAAAGTATCCGGATGCGGACCTCTGGATATCCGATTTTTGCCGCGTCGCGGATAACGGTTATATTCTGGACCGGATATGCCAGATCGATGACGCTTCCGAGCCCATACAGGGCAGGGAGTATCTCCCGCAGTTTCTGCGAAAAAAGGGCTGTGTATGGAATGTCTGGCGGTATCTCTTCCGGCGCGACTTTCTGCTCCGGAACGGTCTGCGCTTTATTGAAGGGGTCAGCTGTGCCGAGGACCTGGAGTATGTCGTGCGTGCCTTGACCAAAGCGGAAAAGCCGGTGTTTTTCCACAACCCCTACTATTTTTACCGGGTCAACTACGGCAATACCCTGACCCGCCGGTACACCCAAAGCCGGGTGCAGGAGCTGTCGGACATGCTTCAGCGGTCGGTAGGCTATCTGCAAAAAGACCAGACCGAGAGCGCCCGGCTCCTTTCCGATAAGATCATTCTGGAGTACACCCTGAACATCGCTCTGCTGGAGGAAGTCCCTGCTGCGGAACGGCCGGCGGCACGCGGAGCCCTGCGGAGCGCGGACTGGATCCTGGACAGTTCCGAAAAGAAAAGCATCCGGCTGATCAAATTTTTCCTCTCTCTGGCCGGTATCGATGCCTTTTCAAAGGTTCTTTACTATTTGAAATGTGTAAAACGGAAGGTCCGGGAAGGAAGGACCGCGTTCTGCCGCGGGAATGGGGGCAGCTGATGAAAATGAGCGTCAAAGTGTCTGTTGTCATTCCGGTGTATCAGGCTGAAAGGTATCTGCGTCAGTGCCTGGATAGTGTCCTGGGCCAGGACCTTCGGGAGATCGAGGTCATCTGTGTGGACGACTGTTCAACGGACGGGAGCGTCGGTATCCTGACCGAGTACAGCTGGAAGGACAGCCGTGTGCGGGTCCTGCGTAATCCGGAGAACCTTTACGCGGGCTGCTGCCGCAACCGTGGGCTGGAAGCCGCCCGCGGGGAATATCTGCTGTTCATGGACGCGGATGACTGGCTTTTCCCGGACAGCCTGGGGCGGGTCTATGAGGCGGCCAGCCGCCGCAGAGTGGACGTCCTCCGCTGCCGGGCTATGGATGTGGATGACCGGACAGGCAAGACATCTTTGTCGGTACATAACGGGTTAAAAAGGGTCCCCTTCTTTTTGTTTGATCGAGTGGTCCGGTACCCAGCTTTTTATTGGCTCTTCCCCAAGGTGTGTGCAGCCCCCTGGGGCGGTATCGTAAGGCGGCAGTTTCTTCTGGAAAGGGATATTCAGTTTAACGATCTTCTTTGTGTCAACGACCGTTCCTTCTTCTGGGAGACTGTTCTGAAAGCGGAGAGGATCGTCTTTTCGCGGGAGCTTCTGATCCATTACCGGACCAATATCAGCAGTTCTCTGGTGGGGGGACGAATCCGGAACTTCTTCTGCCATCTTGAGTCTTACCGGCTTGTCAGCGCCCTGTGCGGGGATTTGCCGGACCGGGAGCGCCGCCGCATTTTGGACGCGGAGCTGCTGGATATCGCCCATTGGGCCGAACGCAGCGCGGATACGGAGTATGCCGGTGAGGTACAGATGATGCTCAGGCAATTTCTTGATTCCATGGACCGGCGCCCATGGAATGGCAGGATTGAAGGAACGCGGTGGTATCGGAGACTGTTTTGTTGAATGAACGCCATTCCAGATTCTGCCCGCTAAATTTGCAATGAACGCATGGAGGTTTTGCTATGACTGGCACTCGTTACGCTAAAAAAGATATAGCCGGGTTTTGTGATCCTTGAGGTCAATTCCCATCAGGACCTGCATCGCTACCCCTACTACGATCAGCAAAAGGAGAAAACAGAAATGAATACCATCGGATTTCTCGTCAGCCACAAAAATAACGAAAAGCGCCGCGCCATCCTGCCCAAGGACCTGTCCTCCGTCCACTGCCCGGAGCAGCTGTGTTTTGAGGAGGGGTACGGCCTTTCTCTTGGATATTCGGATGAGGAGTACAGCAGGTACGGCGTACATATCGTCCCCCGGACGGAAGTACTGGACTGCGATATTCTTATTGATGTTAAGCTGGGAGATGCGGACTATCTGGAGTTGCTGCAAAAGCCCAAGATCCTCTGCGGCTGGGCCCATTCGGTGCAGAACATCGATTTTACCTCCGCAGTTCTGAACGCGGGACATACCGTCGTCGCGTGGGAGGAGATGTACGAAAACGGGCGGTACATCTTCTACCGCAACAGGGAGATCGCCGGAGAGGCCGCCGTGCTCCACGGCTTCCGCTACAGCGGCCGGATGCCCTACGACGCAAAGGTGGCCATCATCGGCAATGGACAGACCGGCAAAGGGGCTTTCCGCATTTTGGCGGAGCTGGGCGCAGAGGTAGATATCTACGCACGGAAAAATGAGGCGCAGTTCCGCGCGAATATGGCAAACTATGATGTCCTGGTCAATTGTGTCATGTGGGATACCCACCGGACTGACCGGCTCATTTACCGCGAAGACCTGAAGCGGCTGCGCCCGGGGACCCTGATTATCGACGTCAGCTGTGACCCTTATCTGGAAATCGAGACTTCCCATCCCACTACCATTGATGACCCGGTCTATGTGGTGGACGACGTGATCCATTATGCGGTGGACAACACCCCCGCTATGTACCCCGTGACAGTTACCGACAACCTCAGCCGCGCGTTTGCCCCCTATATCGATATGCTGGCGGAGGGGCGCTATTCTCCTTCTTTGGAGGCTGCGGTGGTCATTCGGAAAGGTCACATCATTGATCAGAATATCGTTGATTTCCGATCCGCAAGAGGGGTGTTCTGCAAGTAACAATGAGGGGCTTTGGCAGCATCAAGACCAAATTGGCGGCGCTGGTCTACTATAATCTTTCTCCCATCTCTCCCGGGCTTACCACCCGGCTGCTGTACCGCAGGAAATTCAAGCGCCCGCTGGATCTGAACGCGCCCAAAACGCTGAACGAAAAGATTCTGTGGCTGAAGCTGAACACCTATCGGGACGATCCCCTGGTGACCCGCTGCGCCGACAAATGGCTGGTCCGGGAGTATGTCTCCTCAGCCGGCTGGGGTGAGGTCCTCAACGAGGTCTGCGGCGTGTGGGCCTCACCCCGGGAGATCCCCTGGGAGGAGCTGCCGGAGAGCTTTGTGCTCAAATGCAACCATGGCTGCGGCTACAATATCCTCTGCCCCCAAAAGTCGGGGCTGGATATCCCCCGGAGCGTCCGGCAGCTGGAACGGTGGATGGGGACGGATTTCTGGCGCTGCTATGCCGAGCTCCAGTACCGGGGCATCCCCAAACGGATTCTCTGCGAAAAATATCTGGGGGATGGAGAACATATCCCGGTGGACTACAAGGTCTACTGCTTCCACGGAGAGCCCCGGTATATCCTGGTGTGCGATGGCCGGGAGAAGGGCTGGCCCCGCTTCTACTTCTTTGACAGGGACTGGAACTTCTGTCCCATCACCCGGGACGGCCTGGCGGCGCCGCTGGGCTTTACGCTGCAAAGGCCGCCCCATCTTGACGGTATGCTCTCCTGTGCCGCCGCCCTGTCCGCGCCTTTTCCCTTTGTCCGGGTGGACTTCTACGAGGCGGAGGGCAGGCTGATCTTCGGGGAGCTGACCTTTACACCGTCAGGCGGTCTGGATACCGGCAGACTGCCGGAGACGGATCTCCTGTTCGGCAGCCTGCTGGAGCTTCCGCCGATGCCAGAGGAGGACATGAGATGAAGATCGTCGTTGTGGGGATCGGCTATGTGGGGCTGGCCAACGCCATCCTGCTTTCTCAAAGGAACACTGTCGTCGCCGTTGACTGCGACCCAACCAGAGTGGAGATGGTGAACGCCCGGCGTTCCCCCATCGCCGACCCGGAGGCGGAGCGGTATCTGGCAGGGGAAAAGCTGGACCTTACCGCGGTGACGGATGGGACCGCGACCTACCGGGAGGCGGACTTTGTCGTCATCGCTACTCCCACCGATTACTGCGCTGACCGGGACCGCTTCGACACCTCCTCGGTGGAGACGGTGGCCCGGCAGGTCCTGGAGGCTGGGCCAAAGGCCACGGTGGTAATCAAATCCACAGTGCCGCTGGGCTTTACCAGGGAGCTGTGCCGAAAGCTGAACACCGAAAACCTGCTGTTTTCACCCGAGTTCCTGCGGGAGGGAAAAGCCCTCCAGGACAGCCTGATGCCCTCCCGCATCGTGGTAGGCACGCCGGGGAAGGGGGCACGGTCTGGGCAGCGGGCGCGGCTCTTTGCCCGGCTGCTGGCGGAAGGGGCTGTCAAAAAGGACATCCCGGTGCTGGTGATGGATTCGGATGAGGCGGAGGCGGTGAAGCTCTTCGCCAACACCTATCTGGCCATGCGTGTCGCTTTCTTCAACGAGTTGGATTCCTATGCCGAGGCCCATGGATTGAACCCGCGGCAGATCATTGAAGGGATCGGCCATGATCCCCGCATCGGCAATTACTACAATAATCCCTCCTTTGGATACGGCGGATACTGTCTGCCCAAGGACACCCGGCAGCTGCTGGCCAACTACCGGGATGTGCCCAACGACCTCATCGGAGCCGTGGTGGCGGCTAACCGGACCCGCAAGGATTTCATCGCCGATTCCATCCTGCGGCGGCTCGGCTTCTTCCAGCGAGACGACCGGCCGGGCCAGCGGTATACAGTTGGAATTTATCGTCTGACCATGAAGGAGGGCTCGGATAACTTCCGCCAGTCCAGTATCCGGGGCGTCATGGAGAGGCTTCTGGAGAAGGGCGTAGAGCTTGTGATCTACGAGCCCGCGGCGGAGGAGGGACGGTTTTGGGGCGGAGAGGTCATCGGTGATTTCGCCAGATTCGCGGAGGTCAGCCAGCTGATTGTCGCCAACCGGTACCATCCGCAGCTGAGAGCAGTCCGGGAAAAGGTGTACACCCGGGATATTTATTTCCGGGACTGAACACCGGAAGAAACGAGGGTATATATGAAGATTTTGGATTTATGCAGACAATACCGCTTTCTTTTTGAGGAGCTGGTCAAGCGGGATTTCAAGAAGAAGTACAAGCGAACCATTCTTGGGATGGCCTGGAGCGTTCTCTCCCCGCTGCTGACCCTGCTGGTGATGGCGATGGTCTTTACCGTGTTCTTTGGACGGAACACGCCTCACTATACCATCTATCTCTTCTGCGGCAATCTGGTCTTTTCCTATTTCAACGATTCCACCAGCCAGGGGATGCGCTCGCTGATGGGAAACGCCTACATCTTTACCAAGGTGAATATTCCCAAATATCTGTTTCTTTTCTCCAAAAATGTCCAGACCCTGATCAACTTCGGGCTGACGCTCTGCGTCTTTTTTGTGTTCTGTGTCATCGATCAGATCACATTTACCTGGAAATTCGTCCTGCTGCTCTACCCTATCTGCTGCCTGGTACTTTTCAACATCGGCGTTGGCCTGATTCTTTCCGCACTCTATGTCTTTTTCCGGGATATCCAGTACCTTTGGTCGGTGTTTACCCGGCTGCTGATGTATATGTCCGCCATCTTCTACACCGTCGACCGCTACGACCCCATGGTGCAGAATCTTTTCCTGCTGAATCCGGTTTACCTGTTTATCCGCTACTTCCGTGAGATTGTCATCGAGGCTGCCATCCCTGCTGCCTGGTTCCACCTGCTGATGGCGGCGGATGTGCTTTTCTTCCTGGGCCTGGGCTGCTGGATTTACAAGAAGTACAACACCAGGTTTCTGTATTATGTGTGACGGAGGGGGGGAACGACATGAGCATTTTGGAGGTTAAAAACGTTTCCATCCGCTACATGACCGGGGACTTCAAGGACATCGGGCTGAAGGAATACGTGATGCGCCGGCTGAAGCACAACTACCATGTCCAGGAGTTCTGGGCGGATAAGGACATTACCTTCTCGCTGGAAAAGGGGGACATGCTGGGCATCATCGGCGCCAACGGGGCGGGAAAGTCCACCCTGCTCAAGGTAATCTCCGGCATCATGGAACCCACCAGGGGGTGTGTGAAGCGGGAGGGAACCATTGCCGCCCTGGTGGGGATGGCCAGCGGCTTTGACGGGGACCTGACCGTCCGGGAAAACGCATACCTCCGGGGGGCGATACTTGGGTATACTCGCCGGTTCATGGACGAGACCTACGACCAGATCATCGACTTCGCGGAGCTGCGGGAGTTTCAGGACCGGCCCTTCAAGCAGCTTTCCTCCGGGATGAAGTCCCGGCTGGCTTTTTCCATCTCGTCGCTGGTCCAGCCGGATATCCTTATCCTGGACGAGGTGCTGGCCGTGGGGGATGGGGCTTTCCGGAAGAAGAGCGAGGCCAAGATGAAGGAAATTATTCAGGGCGGGACAACAACAATTTTCGTGAGCCATTCCGTGCAGCAAGTTCGTAAATTGTGTAACAAAGTGCTGTGGCTGGAGAAAGGGGAACAGATTGCCTTCGGGGACGCAAAGATCCTGTGCGGGATGTATCGGCAGTATCTGGATGGGCAGATTACTTTGGCAGAGGCAAAGTCCCAAATTGCAAAAGAGAGATTATTGTATGAATGACATTACTTTTGATTCGGTCTGTGAATATATTGATTCAATAAATGACCTTGAATTGCTTGACGAGATATTGAAGCAGAATCATGAAAATACTCTTGGCAATAATTTCTGGAAATACAGGGCGATATGTTTTGAAAGCAAGGATCCGTTGGAAAGAAAACGTGCGCTTGTGAAATGTCGGTATATTCAAAGAAAAATGTGTGCATCTGTCCCTATAAATTCAAATATACACAGATTCTGTACTCCACATGGTTTAACGGGAATACACATTTCCGTTTACGCCAGGATTGGAACCGGGTGTACAATCATGCACGGTGTTACTATCGGCTCAAATACCTTTGTTGACAGCAAGAAAAGCGGATTTCCCGTGATTGGAAATAATGTGTTTATAGGCGCGGGCGCAAAAATCATAGGCGGTATCACGGTCGGAGATAACGTCAGGATTGGCGCAAACTGCGTTGTTGTTGAGGATGTGCCCTCAAACAGCGTGGTTGTAATGGCAAAGCCCAGAATTATTTCAAGAACCGAAGTGATGAACAATAAGTTCCTGTATGCAGATGACTACACTAAATTGATTCGGGAAGTCCGCGGGGGGGGGGCGGTTGTGTGCTGTACAGAGACAACCGGCGGTTGACTCAAACATGTCCTGCGCACTTGTGGATACAGATTCCGGTCTGCCTGCTTATCAGCCGCTTCCGCAAGATTGCCATCGAGGCCGCCGTTCCTGCCGCCTGGTTCCACCTGCTGATGGCGGAGGAGGTGGTTTTCTTCCTGCGGATTATCGACTTCTCGGAGCTGCGGGAGTTCCAGGACCGGCCCTTCAAGCAGCGCTCCTCCGGGATGAAGTCCCGGTTGGCCTCTATGGCGCGTCTTTCGCAGGAGAGGCGGCCGATAAAGGCGGCTTCTTACCATACTTCGGGTCTGTACGTCTTTTATTTCCATCTATTTTCTATAATTCTTCCTTTTTCTTCATCTGTGAAGTTTGAGATATGATAGATATAAATAATTTGAGGAGAATTTCATTATGGACTTGAACAAAAGGATAAAACACGAAAGCGCAATATTGCCCACAACATTGTCGGGATATCCGCGCAAAACAGCGAAGGAGTGGAACGATCTCAAAATCAGGGATACAGCGCGTTTTGAGAAGAAATATTACAGGGACGACATTGAAAAGATCCACAAGGCGGGTTTTTTGTGCTCAACAATAGAGAAATACGATATACGGAATTATAATGACACATATTATATTTCAGATCTTGATCTGCTTTCCATATTGCCGCACAACAACTCGTTCACAAAATGGGTGGACGACATGCTTACGCTTAATTATGTCCTTAATGCTCACGGCGAAGTGTGCAGGAATATATATTTCAGCATCATACAGCGTGAAAACAAAAAAATAATACTTACCTTCGGCACTGAAAACAGAAAATGCGGCGTTAAGGATATAACGGAGCTTTTAAAGGAAAAGAAGCGGCTCGAGCTGCGGCCGTCATACTGGCAGAGCAAGTCTTCTCATTATATGCTTATGCTTACAGACGACGGATTATTTGAGATATACAAAGAAGAAGGACCGGTGGTAGTTACCGATGACGAAGAAGTCTATAATAAAAAACTTGCAAATTATATAAATGCGCTTTCGGCAAACTATGTTGTGACGGACAAGCTTGACAGGTGCAGGCTCGACTATAAAGGCCTTGTCGGGGATGACCATTTTAAAGCCGATGAAAGAGAAAGCGATCGTGAAAATGATGTTGATGCTTTTTCCGATGCAGCGGACGATGAAGAAGATTATCTCGGTATAAGCGAAACTGCCGAGGACGCGGAAAGCGAGGCCGGCGAGAACGCGGCCGAAGCCGACGGCAGTAATAATAAAGATATATTTGAGGAAAGCATAGACGAAGCCGAGAATATCCCCGAGATAAAGAAAATTCCGGATTATGAATATTCTGTACAATTATGGGTTGCCAACGACACAGAAGCGGGTACGAGAGTGTTGTCGGCGGTGGCAAGTATATTCAAAAAAGAGATCATCGGCTCATCCTTCCAAAAATCGGTTTTGGTAAACCTAGACGACGGCAGCTTTGTATATGAACACATTAAGTATTTTGTAGATAATTGGGATAAAATTATAAGCAAGGTATGTGAGATAAGCGAATGTGTAAAGCAAATCAACTTCTTTCTAATTTCAATTATCCCCAATGAAGGGCTGTTTAAGATATTCAGCGTCAATCACGAACCGCCTCTGCCCTCCATGCCGTATAACGAGGAGCTTGGATTGTATCTTAAAGGAAAAGCGGCGATGCGGGAGAAAAACTCGGTGGCCGATACTTACCGTGATTACAAGCTTGCTTTGACAAACAAGCTTTTTCACGAACGTGCGCAAACCGAAAGCAGAAAAGGTATGCGTGACTATATGTACAGGCTGTGGATGGACGCTTTGGAGAACGACAAGAAACACACAAAGGGAGCCACAAGAGAGCAGAAGCAATGGGCGTGGGATCACGGCTTTTTATCATTCAGGCTATGGCAGTATAATCTGACGGAAGAAAATGTTGACTTCTTTCTTTCCGATTATGATTATTACTGGCTGAACCGAATAAACAATCTTTATCAGAAATGGGTGAACGATAAAACAACCTACCGTTTAATTATGGAGCCGATAAAAAAATATGTTCCGAAGTATTATTATTCGGTATATAATCGAAACGGTAAAACTGAGCTTGCGAAAATGGCGGATCTGCCCGCGGGTTTTGGCAACAGCGCCGACGATGTTATTAGGCTGCTTGAGGATGTGTCAAACCTTGTGTTCAAGCCGTCTGCTGGTACGCACGGCGACGGCTTTTATCTCTTTGAATACGACAACGGTACATATCTTATAAATGGCAAGACCAGTTCAAAAGAGGAAATTGTAACGACGATCAATTCTCAGAAATCCTTTTATATTATTACCGAATGTCTTTTCATGCACGATGAACTGCGGAGATTTTATCCGAAATCCGTAAATACCATTCGTGTGATGGTAATAAATTCTTCGGGCTATGAGCCTAAAATCATGCAGACGTATATGCGTATCGGTTCAGAGAAAACAGGATTTACTGATAATGTGGGCTACGGCGGGATATGTGTCTCTGTTGATAAAGAAACGGGCGAGCTGTACAATCCCCAGATGGTGAAAGATCATGTCTTTTACGATTGTCCCGTACATCCGGATACAAATGTTCCTATAGCAGGCATCGTTCCATGTTGGCAGGAAATGAGGAAAGCTGTTCTGGAAATTGCAGGCTATCTGAAAGAACTCGAGTACCTTGGCTTTGACGTGGCGATTACAAACGAGGGTATAAAGGTGTTGGAGATAAATATCCACCAGGATCTCCATAAGGCAGCTGAATATACCGATGAAATCAACGAGTTCTTTGACAGAGTCAAAAAGAGAAAGATGAAATTGTACGGTCTGACATTGCTTGATATGGTACCCTCAAGCGATGTTTATGATCTGACCATTGATTCCGATGAAACATTCAAGACACGTGTCAACAGCAATATCAATGTTAAGTTTGTGTTTTATCGGAATCGTATGTCGTTTTGCGGGGTCATGGATAAAGCCTGTGAGGTTATTTTGATGCCTGAGACGGTAAACGGTAAAGAGGTAAAGGATATATGCAGCAACGCATTCAACAGATGCAGTGAGCTGAAATCGGTCACTTTGCCGGATACCGTTGAGAGCATTGGTGATTCAGCCTTTTATATCTGTAAAAAGCTGAAAAAGATAAATATGCCGAAAAAACTAAAAACGATAGAAAACAGTGCGTTCAATTATTGTATATCGTTGGAGGCTGTAAGACTGCCGGAGGGCATAGCCTCAATAGGCAGGAGAGCCTTTTACGACTGCCACAAGCTGACGAAGGTTCTTGTTCCGCCGTCCGTGGAGTTTATAGGTGAAGAGGCGTTCGGCAATTGTCCGAATGTCACGGTTTTGGTTGAAAAAGACTCTTTTGCGGAGCAATATTGCAAAGAAAATGCGATAAGATATAAATACATCTCAATGAGCAAAACGGTAGGAATGCACAAAATTAGGACGCAAGAGCGAGTAGGTTAGCTAAATGGGAATAATGGGGGTACCCCCATTATTTGCTTCCTAAAAGGAAGCAAATAATGAGCATTGCCGAACTGAAAATTATAAAATCCGTGTTTGCACAGTGTCCATAACGGTAGTACAACAAGTCATTTCCATGAACGTAGATCGTGTAAACTACAGGAAATTTTGTGCAATTTTCTGGATTTGCTCGTTTATAGTCAGGAGGTTATAACCTGTGCATACAGCAGGCCGTTGTATGAAGGCCGCGGCTTCAGGCGCCGGCAACGGCGGATGTACGGCTGCGGCGGATATGGCAAACAGGGGAGTACGGGTATTAAACTTTTGAAAGGAACACAAAAAGAAGGTTTTCAGATTATGGATAATAAATTAAACTATTCCAACAATTCCGGTGTCTTATGGGGAAAGTATAATCGTGAATATGCAAAATATGAGATTAAATTCCCTGAAGCTTTTCCGTGGCCGCAGCCGGCAAAGGAAGATGAACCGCGTTACATAAAAGGAGATGATGGCTACTGGTATAACCCCGCAGCCACTGAAAATGGTAAAGCAGTGCTTTCCTGCACAGGTGATATTATGTGTGAACCCATGCAGCACCGAGCTTATAAATATGGGGATCACTATTATTTTCACCCACAATTTAAGTATGTACGCAATCTATTCAAACAATCTGACCTTGTTGTAGGGAACCTGGAAACCACGCTTACTGATGCGACACCCTATGCGGATCAATTACATAAATTAGAGGGGGGCGGATATCATTGTAATGCTCCTGCCATTTATTTGGATGCTATCCGTTATGCTGGATTTGACGCTTTAGTAAATGCCAACAATCATTCCTGTGATTCGGCAGTGATCGGACTGCTGGATACATTGGATGCGATGGATGAGAAAAGATTCATGCATACCGGCACATTTCATCCTGAGGGAGATGAACGTATCCTGTATGTAAAGGTGAATGGCATCAAACTGGCAATTTTGTCCTATGCTACTTATTTTAATAAAAATGAGACAAATTTTACGCAATTAGGACGAGACACGCTGTTAAATGCCTACACACCGGAAAAGGTAACTACAGATATTGCGGCGGCCAAAAACAACGGCGCGGAATTTGTATTGGTATATATGCATTGGGGCAAAGAATACACACATGAAGTCAGTGAACTGCAGAAAAAGCGTGCGAATGAGATCGCCAATGCAGGAGCAGATTATATAGTTGGTTCACACCCGCATGCATTGCAGCATTATGATGTTATCATTACAAATAACGGTCAACGTGTACCTGTGGTTTATTCGATGGGTAACTTTGTTACCAACGAGCGCAGAATAATAAGTAAGCATTGCGGCGTTTTGCAGATCATACTGCAAAAAACGAATGTGAATGTTGTCGTAAAGAATGATTATTTCATCCCTTGCTATGTGTTCAATCAGATCCGTACCAGCAAATATGCAGTTGTCCCCACAGATATCGCATTGAGTGATGGCGTATGGTACAAATCACAACCTGAAGCAGAGACTTATATTCAAAAAGTGATGGGTGATGTTCCGACACTCAAAGCAACGTCCATCACTGTTGAAGAAGTGTGCAGCATTTTAAACGTAAAACGACCGGAGCAAATTTTAAATCGCCCGTTTTCTAAACTTTGCAGTCGTCCCAGCAGTGCCGTTGATGGTTGTCTGTTTTTCAGTTTTTATTTTAATAGTGACTCCGATTTGCAAAATGCGTATCGAAATGGCGCTCATGCACTTATCACGGATCGTGAGATAACAGGGCTGCCCTGCATTGTGGTCGAAGATGTATGCGAAGCATTCTGTAAGGTATTTTCATACATTCGCAGAAGATTTACTGTGCAAACGATCGCCGTTACAGGCAACGCCGGCAAGACAACAACCAAGGAGACCCTGGAAAAGGTTTTGAACGATCAGTTTATTACGTTGGCGTCTCCCGGCAACTGGAATACACGCTATACAAGTATGATGGTGATGCAGCGCCTGCGCAGTTATCACGAGGCATATTTGCAGGAGGTGCACGAAGGCGATCCAAGATCCGCCGAAATGATCTCTCGTGCAATCCTACCGAATTATGCAATTATTACAAACATGGGTATTGCTCACAGGGAGAACTTCGGCTCCGATGAAGCTATTATACAAGGGTATACGGATATAACCGCGGGTATGTCACCGGACGGGATCTTGTATATCAACGGTGACGATGAAGCGCTGATGGAAGCCGTGCGGAAAAATGTGGGCGAAAAATGCAGAGTGAAAACGTTTGGGATGAATGCACAGAAGCTTGACTTCCGAATCGAAAATCTGACTTCCGATGGCGTGAAGATTGATTTTGACGTCTCTTACGAAGGAAAGAAGGCACATATAGTATTTCCGTCGCCTGTCAGAATAAACGCATACAGCGCTGTAGCTGCATTTGCGGTCGGCGTTGATATGGGGATCGACGCTCATCAGGTGATCAAGTCTATTGCCAAGTATAAGAGCAATGGCATCAGGCAGCATTTTATTGAGTACGAAGGTCTGAAAATGTTTTTGGACTGCAGAAGTGCAACGCCGGTATCTATGCGTTCCAGTATTGAAAGCTTTTGCTCAATCCCGATTGATGAAGGTGCAAAAAGAGTGGCTGTTATCGGAGAGATGCATATTGTTGAAAACAGCAAGGAAGAGCATCAAAAGATCGGTGAAATGATTACAGGGACTAATATCGACTACCTGTTTTGCTATGGTGCGCAGGCTGAACATACATATAACGCTGCTATTCGCGCGGGATTCAACAAAACCAATGCGGCATATTTCTCTACCAAGAGAGAATTGGAGATAAAACTATGCAGTTTGCTGCAGCCTGGCGATGCGCTGCTGATCAAGGGCGGACGAAGAATGTATCTTAATTCCACTATACGAAAACTGTTCGGACTGTATTATGCAATAGACTGATTCGCATTGTAAGTATGCAGATATATAGCCTGCATTTATCAGCAGGGAATCTGAGGCTTTTTACATTATGCGTCATTGGTTTAGAATTTTTATAATAGGAGCTATCAATGAGCAAAACGGTAGGAATGCACAAAATAGGACGCAAGAGCGAGTAGGTTAGCGAAATGGGAATAATGGGGGTACCCCCATTATTTGCTTCCTTTTAGGAAGCAAATAATGAGTATTGCCGAACTGAAAATTATAAAATCCGTGTTTGCGCAGTGTCCATAACGGTAGTACAATAAGTCATTTCCATGAACGTAGATCCTGTAAACTACAGGAAATTTTGTGCAATTTTCTGGATTTGCTCGCTTATAGTCAGGAGGTTATAACCTGTGAGTTACAGTATTATGAATGATCCAACGATACTTCTCCATGAACCGGGAGCAGAACAGAGAAAGGTTCTTGATAAATATCGCCTGACCGAGGTGTTTCGAGATGCTTACGGAAATCATTTGCTGAACAATTTTCCTCAGGGACAAGCGGTACAGTCCGCAATTAAGGCAATCAAAAAATTCAAGAGATTAGACAAGGCCAATATTGCGGAGTGGAAAGATCTGATCATTGATCTTGTGTATACCAAATTTGTTCTTAACTTTCTTTATCGGGAATATTTTCTCTACGAGTTGGCAGATAAGAGTATTGCCGAACGTCTTGAATTTATGGCTTCGCAAAATTGCAGCATTTACTGGAAGGCACATATCAAAAATAAGGAAGACGTTCATAAACTGGATGACAAGTATCTTACATATCAACTGCTCGAAGCTTATTACAAACGGGATATGTGCTGTATATGGAGCATGGAGCAAAGGGATGAATTTATAGATTTTTGCCGCAAACACACACAATTTTTGGTAAAACCTGTGGGTAGTTTTGCAGGAAAGGGCGTAAAAATCATCAACTGTGAGGATAAAAAACCGGAAGAGCTCCTTTCGGACCTTCTCGAAAATGCAGGGTCGTACCCTCAGATCAAAAAATATGATGATTCACCAAAGATATTATGTGAAGAACTTATTGTTTGCGAGGACAGCATAAGGGCTATCCATCCCTCATCGGTCAACTCCGTGCGTATTTATACATATATCAAGACTAACGGAGAACCAACACTTGTCATGTCCTTTATCAAAGCGGGACAGCACGGTGCCATCATAGACAATGTGGGTCCGGGAGGCATGCTGGCAGCAGTTGATGCTGAGACCGGCATTATCTATACTGATGCGGCGGATGAGATGGGTAATATGTTTTCAGCTCACCCGGATACCGGCTTTGTTTTCAAAGGCTTTCAGATACCGCGGTGGGATGAACTGAAGAAGATGGTGCTGGAAATCGCACCTATATTTCCCGGCGTCCGGATGATCGGCTGGGATGTTGCGTTGTCGAAGGACAGAGGCTGGCAGGTGATAGAAGGCAATGTGCGGGGAGATTACAGTGTGAACCAGATAGTAACAAGAACCGGATTGCGCAAGCAGATCGAAGCTGCCTTTGAGTGGGACACATACACCGCAAAAACTTGATAAGACGGAATTGAATTAGCACTCATTAGCTAAAGGGCTATATGAAAAACTTGTCCACACAGGAGACAACGCATGTCGTTCCCTGTGTGGACAAATTATAATGACTTATTAAAAAATACATATTTTGGAGGATATATATGAATTTAATTAAACGCTGCTGGGCGGAAATCGACCTCGATGCGCTTGACTGTATAGTCAACACAGTAATTCGTGAAATCACCGTGCCGCAGGACTTTTGCAGGTGTGTCCCACCGCTTGCGCCGTGGGGACGGCATTGGCCACCTGGGCCTCCTCCCGGTCATAGTAGTCCAGCAGCGTCAGCCCGTAGTCCGTCATCAGCTGCCGGCTCAGGCCGCCTACCATGCCGCCCAGCAGCAGTTGGTTGTACCGCAGCCGGGGCCACAGCCGCGCAGTTTCCAGCTCTGTGTCCGTCAGGGGCAGATTCAGCCGTTCCTTCCGGCATACCGGCAGCGGCAGCAGCAGCACATCCCCCTCCACCGCCCGGTCCAGGGGTACGCCTCCCGGCGCGCCGCCCTGCTCCAGGCCCCAGGTGCATACGTTCCATCCATCTTTCAGCAGCAGACGGGCCAGATGAACCTGCCGCATGTCGCCGCCCAGAATGGCAATCGTCGGTTTCATACACATCCCCCCTCTGTGACAGTCTATGCTTGAGGGAGGCAAAGGGGAACAGAGGCCCGCTTCCGTCCGTGCGGACGGAAGCGGGCCTCCCTTAAAATTTCTGGATTTCGTCCAGGTCCATAATAAATACCACTACTCCGCCGGCATTGACCTGTACCGGCATCATGGGAACGGATGGGTTGGGGCTTCCGGCGGAGATGGACAGATTGGAATACGTCATCTGCTGCCGCCGTCCCGCGCACTGTTTCAGTATGTCCAGCACCGTCTGTACCTGATGGGCCTCCACGCCGATCATCAGCGTCACGCTCCGCTTTTTCAGAAAACCTCCTGTGGAACTGAGCACCGTGGCAAAAAAGCCGCTGCGGTTGAGATCGTCCACGGTGTCCGGGTAGTCGTCTCCCTGAATCACGGCCAGAAGCATCTTCTGCCTGCGTTTCTCCTTCTCCATGGGGTTCACCTCACTTTTCAGAATGGGATCGCGTATCATGGGATACCACTATATTATACCAGAACCTGCCGCATTTGCAAGAAAAATCTGGCGGATGGCCGGAGCGGCCGGAACAACGGTGCGGCCGCCGTATGGAAAATTTTCCTTTGCAGGATGGAAAGAATGTGTTACAATACAAAGGTCATGCACGGGAGACCGGGCGGCGCGGATAATGGCGGCGCTCGTCCCTGAAGTAAGAGAGGTAAAACGTTTATGAAATACAAAATGGACCGCCCCCCGATGGGCTGGAACAGCTACGACTATTATGATACCACGGTCAACGAGTCTCAGGTAAAGGCCAATGCGGATTTTATGGCGGCCCACATGAAAGATGCCGGCTGGGAATACATCGTGGCGGACATCCAGTGGTACGCCAAACGCGCCGGATCCATGCGGGAGCGGTATCAGTATATCCCTTTCGGCGATGTGGAAATGGATGAATACGGCCGCCTTCTTCCGGATGTGGAGCGGTTTCCGTCCTCGGCGGGCGGAAAAGGGTTTGGCCCGCTGGCCGCCTATGTCCATAGCCTGGGGCTGAAGTTCGGCATTCATATCATGCGGGGCATCCCGCGTATCGCCGCTCACCGCCATCTGCCGGTGCAGGGGACCGGCCGGACGGCGGATGAGATCGCGGACCCGTCTTCCATCTGCGGCTGGAACCCGGACATGTATGGTATCCGGAAGGGCGTGCCGGAAGCGCAGGCGTATTACGATTCCATCCTGTCCCTGTACGCGGGCTGGGGGGTGGACTTCATCAAGTGCGACGATATCTGCAACACCAATCTTTACCCCGGAAATCCCTACTCCGCCGCTCACGAGGTTGAAATGCTCCAGCGGGCCATTCAGAAGACGGGACGGGAGATCGTCCTCTCCCTGTCCCCCGGTCCGGCGCTGATTGAGAAAGCGTGGCACTATCAGCGGTATGCCAACATGTGGCGCATCACGGACGATTTCTGGGACGACTGGGACCTGCTGCGGAACATGTTCGACCGCTGCGAGCTGTGGCAGGCCCATGTGGCTGCCGGAGCTTTCCCCGACTGCGACATGCTGCCGGTGGGGAAACTGGGCAGGGGCTTTGGACGGGAGCGGGAAACGAACCTGACCAGGGAGGAGCAGCGGACCATGCTGACGCTGTGGTGCGTGTTCGGCTCTCCGCTGATGATTGGCGCGGAGCTGACAAAGCTGGACGGCTGGACGCTGTCGCTGCTGACGAAAAAAGACGTGCTGAAGCTTGCCGACTGCCATTACACAGGCCGTCAGCATGAAAAAAACGATGAATACGCCGTCTGGAGCTGTGCCAATGAGCGGACCGGGGAGCATTTTCTGGCGCTGTTTAACTTCCTGGAGGAGGAGCGGGCGGTCTCCTGCGATCTGCGGGAGGTTGGCCAGTTTGCCGGAAGCGCGAAGACGAAGGCCGCAGAGCTGTGGACCGGCGATATCATCTATCCGGAGAGCGGAACGCTGACGGACATGGTTCCGCCCCATGGCACAAGACTGTATCAGCTGTACTGATACAATAAAAAACCGGCTTTTCTGAATACGGATTTTCCAGGATAGAGGACGCCGCCCCGGGCAGGGAAGGCGTCCTTTGTCTATTTCGACGAATATCAGAGGCGTCCGGAAAAAATTTCCTCTCGTGGATTGCAAAGGAAGTGTTGACAGATCGAAAACGATATGTTACAATCCGGTTACAAAGATGACAAATCTATTTAAGAAAGGGAGTGACCGGATGGCAGAGAAAACGGAAGGTCTGGTTTACCGCAATCATCCGCTCCGCCGGGTCGGCAAAATGATTTATTACGGCTCTATGGCCGATTCTCACATTATCCTGATGCAGGTGAAGGAAACCAGGAAGGAACACGATCTGGAGATCGCGACCAAGGTTTCTGTGGAGCTGCAGCGCACCGGGGCGGACCTGAAAAGCCGGGACCGCGTGGTAAAGCGCAGCGAGAAGGACAGTCTCTACGCCGCCATGGACATCTCCGCCATCTGGCTGGAGCGTGCCCTGGCCGGGAAATAACGGAGCGGCCCGGAGCGATTACAATACGGCGCCCATTACAAAAGACGAAAAAATACGAGGATGATACTTATGAGAAAGTTACTGGGGAAGGTCATGGTTCTGGCGGCGCTGACGGCCGCGCTGCTGACGGTGAGCGCTTTTGCCGCCGAACTGGATGTGGGAACGGTAAACGCCGACGCCCTTCGCCTCCGTTCCGAGCCTTCGACTACCGCCTCTACCATTACCTACCTCAACGACGGTGCTGAGGTGGAGGTCCTGGAGGACCTGGGGGATTGGTATCTGGTCAGCTGCAGCGGCTATACCGGCTACGTCTACGCCTCTTATATCACCTTCACCTCCAGCGGCAGCGTCACCGCCTCCATCCCCGCCGCGGAATCCCTGGCCGGCCAGATCGGCGTGGTCACCGGCAACACGGTCAATTTCCGCGGCGGCCCCTCCACGGATGACCTGATTCTCACCACGCTGGACGCGGGCGACGAGATGACCATCCTCAGCATTACGGAGGACTGGTGCATGGTCCAGATGGATGACCTGGAGGGCTATGTCAAGGCCGATTACGTCGCGGTGAATGGCATTCCCCTGGTGGACCCCCGAGGCATCATTACCGGCGACTGTGTGAATGTCCGCAGCTACCCCTCCACCGACAGCGGCATCATCACCAAGGTGTATGCCGGCGAGCTGGTGGATCTGATCTCTCTGGAGGACGATTGGTACGCCGTCTCCTTTGACGGCATGAGCGGATATATCCGCTCCGACTTCCTTGAGGTATACACCGGCGGCGGCAGCAGCCTGGGAGCTGACATCGTGGCCACGGCCAAGCAGTATCTGGGTGTTCGCTATTCCTACGGCGGCGCCTCCTCGAGAGGGTTTGACTGTTCCGGCTTTACGATGTACATATTCAGCCAGTATGGCTACAGCCTTGAGCACTCCGCCACCTCTCAGTGGTACAGCTCCCTGGGCAGTACCGTAGCCCGCGCCGATCTCCAGCCCGGCGACCTGGTCTTCTTCTGTGATCCCTCCCGCAGCGCCGGCAAGGCCTGCTCCCATGTGGGCATCTATGTGGGCGGCGACGACTTTATCCATGCCTCCTCCGGCTCCAACGCCGTGCGGATCAGCAGCCTCAGCGAGAGCTACTACAACCGCTACTACATAGGCGCCAGACGGGTCGCGTGAGCGGTATCCGGAAAAGGACGTACGATAACGGCTGCAAGCGGCTATTAGAATTGAGCCCTTTTTATACTGCCATACCCTCCGGATGGGACAAGCCCATCCGGAGGATTTATTTTAAAACATCCAGGGAGGACGGCATCATGATAACGGATCAGCGTATGGAACAGCGGACGGACAACTGTGTCAGGCGGGTGGTAGAGCTGCTGTCTATTGACAGTCCCAGCGGCTATACCCGCCGGGCGGCGGAGCATGTGATGGATTCCTGCCGGGCCATGGGTCTGGCGCCGGAGATGACGAGGAAGGGCGGCGTGCTGGTGTGCCTGAACCCGGACGCCGAAGAGGAGGACGCGCTGCTGCTGGAGGCGCATATGGATACTCTGGGGGGCATGGTAACGGAGATTTCCGGGACCGGGCGGCTGCACCTGACGCCGCTGGGGGGCATGGAGCCCAACAACGCGGAGGGGGAAAACGTGCGGATTATGACCCGTTCCGGGAAGATATATACCGGCACGTTCCAGATGAAGAACGCCTCCGTCCATGTCAACCGCGACTATCGCACCGCGAAGCGGGAATACGGGGCCATGGAGGTGGTGATCGACGAGGAGGTTTCCAGCAGGGAGGAGACGGAAAAGCTGGGTATTCTGCCTGGCGATATCGTCTGCTTTGATCCCCGGACCCGGGTAACGCCTTCCGGCTTTATCAAGAGCCGCTTCCTGGACGATAAGCTGTCGGTGGCAATTCTGCTGGAATTGGCGGACCAGGTGGCGTCGGGAGAAATCAGGCCTGGCCGCCGGGTGTGGGAGCACATCACCGTGTTTGAAGAGGTCGGACACGGGGGAGCGTCCTCGGTCCCCGCCGGCGTCAGCGAGGCCGTCAGCGTGGATATGGGCTGCGTCGGCGATGGGTTGGGCTGTGACGAGCGAAAGGTTTCCATATGCGCCAAGGACAGCGGCGGCCCCTACCACTACGAGGTGGTTTCCGCCCTGATTGAGGCCGCCCGACGGAGCGGCGCGGACTTCGCGGTGGACGTATACCCGTTTTATGGCTCCGATGTAGAGGCAACGCTGTCCGCCGGACATGATCTGCGGCATGGACTGATCGGACCGGGCGTCTATGCCTCTCACGGGTATGAGCGAAGCCACCGGAAAGGAGTGTGCAGCACGCTCCGGCTGCTGAACGCTTATTTGGAGAATCGGTGAAGCACGCCCCGCATGTGTCCCGGCGCGCTGCCGGTTCGTTCTTCCCCTGATTTTCGCTTTCCGCCGCGTTCACGGGAGCGCGTCAACGGCTCCTGCTGCATAATGCTCCACTTTTTCGCGCGAATTCATTGACTTTATTCAGTTGTCGTGATAAAGTGAAAAGAGCGAATGGCGGCCCTTGTCTCACAGCGGGGCCGGGCGGTCCCTATATTCGGCAAGAGAAAAAACTGATCGGCAGGAAAGGAAAGAACGACTATGATGATTCAACAACTGGCCGTGATTCTGGAAAACCGCCCCGGACAGATCAGCCAGGTCACGGAGCTCCTGGCTCAGAATCATATCGACATACAGGCGCTGAATACCGCTGAGACCACGGATTACGGTATCCTGCGGCTGATTGTGGCCGCGCCCCAGCGGGCGGCGGCGCTGCTGGAGGCGCAAGGGTTCATTGTTAAAAAGGTCCCCGTGGTGCAGACGCCTGTTCCCGATAAGTCCGGCAGACTGAACACCGTCCTCCGCGCCATAGCGGCGGCGGAAATCGACATCTCCTATATGTATTCGATGCTGGGACAGCAGAACGGTCTGTCATATATGATCTTCCGGGCGGACGATGCCGCGAAGCTGGAAGCGGTGCTGGACGAAATTGTGGAATAACCGCCGGGAATGGCGAAAACGATACTAAGTGGCAAGCGAAAGAAGGAAATAGTCATGCAGGAAATGAGCAGAAAGAACAAGCTGTTTACCGATTCCGTCATCCGCCGGATGACGAGGATTGCCATCGCCGCGGACGCCATCAACCTGGCCCAGGGGTTCCCCGACTTCGATCCCCCCAAGGCCATGATGGACCGTCTGGCTGAGGTGAGCTACCAGGGTCCCCACCAGTACCCCATCACCATGGGCGCGCCCAACTTCCGCCAGGCCCTGGCGCGGAAGTGCGGCCGCTTCATGGGCCGGACGCTGGACCCCGATACCGAGATCGTGGTCACCATCGGCTCCACCGAGGCCATGGTGGACACACTCTTTGCCCTGACCAACCCTGGAGATAAGGTCATCATGTTCTCCCCCTATTTTGAGAATTACCACGCCCAGGCCATCATGGCGGACTGCGAGCCCGTCTACGTCCCCCTGGTGCCCCCCGCGTTCGGGTTTGACCCCAACGTGCTGGAGGACGCCTTCAGGCAGGGGGCCAAGGCGATCCTGATCTGCAACCCCTCCAACCCCAGCGGCAAGGTGTTCACCTATGACGAGCTGAAGGTTATCGCGGACCTGTGCATCAAGTACGATGTCTACGCCATCATGGACGAGGTTTACGAGCACATCATCTATGATGATAACAGGCACACGTATATGAACTCCCTCCCCGGCATGTGGGAGCGGACCGTCAGCTGTTCCAGCCTGTCCAAGACCTATTCCGTCACCGGCTGGCGGCTGGGCTACGCCATCGCGCCCCAGCCCATCATGGACCGCATCAAGCAGTACCACGATTTCAACGCCGTGGGCGTACCATCGCCTCTGATGGAGGCCGCCATCGTGGGCCTGGATATGCCGGACAGCTACTACGAGGAATTTGGGGCTCATTATGCCCATATGAAGAAGCTGTTCACCGACGGCCTGAAAAACATCGGCATCCCCTTCACCGACCCCCAGGGCGCGTACTTCGTTCTGGTCAACGTCGGACCCTATCTGAAGAAGGGACAGACCGACGTGGCGTTCTGTGAGGAGATGGCCCGGAAGGTGGGCGTGGCCGGCGTGCCCGGCACGTCCTTCTTCAGGGAGGACGTTCAGGACATTGTCCGGCTCCACTTTGCCAAGGGGGACGAGACCCTCAACGAAGCTCTGGACCGGCTGAGCCACATCAAGGAGAAAATGGCGTAACGCCGCGCAGGGAAATTGTCCGGAACGGGGTCCCGGAGAGCAGCCGTCTCTCCGGGGCCCCGTTCCGGATCTGCCGGCGGGTATGTGTTTATAGGAATCTGCGGCAAATCTTAAGCTGGATTTAAAAACCCGGTTCTTTCCTTTTTTC
The DNA here is from genome assembly GCA_014799925.1 of Oscillibacter sp. GTDB lineage: Bacteria > Bacillota > Clostridia > Oscillospirales > Oscillospiraceae > Pelethomonas. Next base: position 20,901 of record JAAVHC010000010.1, on the reverse strand, counting down.
CGCGGGTATGCTAAACTGTTGATGAAAGGTGGGGGGAAACCGATATGGCAAACATCCTGATCTGTGACGACGAGCGGGACATCGTGTCCGCGCTGAAAATATATCTCAGCTCAGAGGATTACACCCTCTTTGAGGCGTATACCGGACGGGAGGCTCTGGAGATTGTCAGGAAAAACGACATCCATCTGATCCTGATGGACATCATGATGCCGGAAATGGACGGCATCTCCGCCACTGCCAAGCTGAGGGAGGAGTACAACATTCCCATTATCCTGCTTACCGCCAAGAGCGAGGATACCGACAAGGTGCTGGGGCTGAACGTGGGCGCCGACGACTACATCACCAAGCCCTTCAATCCCATCGAGGTGCTGGCCCGGGTGCGCAGCCAGCTCCGGCGCTACACCACCCTCGGCGGCATGGAGCAGAAGCCCAGCAAGCTGGTGATTGGCGGCATTACCCTGGATGATGAGACGAAGCAGGTGACTGTGGACGGCGAGACGGTGAATCTCACGCCCATTGAATACAATGTGCTTCTGCTGCTCATGCGGCATCCGGGCCGGGTGTATTCCTCCGCCCAGATCTACGAACAGGTTTGGAACGAGACCGCCTTCGGCTCCGAGGGGGCCGTGGCGGTGCATATCCGGCACCTGCGGGAGAAGCTGGAGATCGACCCCTCCAATCCCAGGTATCTGAAGGTTGTGTGGGGATTGGGGTATAAGATGGAAGCGGGGCAATGACGCGAAGCGGCGCTGCCGGACCTGGGCAGAGGACAGATGTGATCCGATAAGAAAGAAGGGACCGATGTGGAAAAGAAAAAAGACCTGCGGCAGAGCCTGCTGGCGAAGTGCGTTGCGCTTCTGCTGGTGTTCACGGCGGGAGCGGGGGCGGTGCTGGGCACCTTTGCGGTGACCCTTATCTCCAGCGGCTACGGCGTGGCCAATGAATTCCAGGACGACCCCATGGGCAAAGAGGCTCTCAACCGCGCCATGATTGACGCCGTTTATTATGTCAGGGCAGTGAATGGCTCGTACTCCTCCTATTATTACCAGACTGAGCTGGAGCGGGCCGGAGGCTTCGCCGCGCTGGTCTATGAAGGGGAATCGGCCGGCGGAACGCCGCTGGGCGGCTGGGGGGAGGTCCCGGAGAACTACATGTGCCGTCTGGAGAAGACGGTGAAAACCGGGGACACGGAATATTACACCGTGGTAGGCTATCTGACCAATATATATCCCAACGGAAGCAATTTTTCCATCCGGTATGGCATCTACAATACGCTCCACAGCCTGTCCTTCAGCGCGACGATGCTGCTGACGGTGATTCTGTATATCGTCGCCCTGGCCGCGCTGACGTTCCTCTTCTGCGCCGCCGGACACAAGGCGGGAAGGGAGGGCATCTCCCTCAACTGGCAGGACCGGGTGCCGCTGGATCTGTACCTGTGTCTGGCCTGCCTTCTGTTCTGTCTGGCGATACTCCCGGCCATGGTCGCTATGGACGGAATGCCCATGGCGCTGGAAATCGCCATTTGCTGTCTGTCCGCTCTGGGCTGTACGGCAATCGCGCTGGCCACGCTGCTGACCCTGGTCACGCGGTTCAAAAAGGGCAAGTGGTGGCGCAACACCATCTGCTGGCGGCTGTGCCGCTGGACCGCCCGGACGTGGAAGCGGTTCTGGCGGGCGCTGACGGAGCTGGTGAGCATCCTGCCCATGACCTGGAGGGTGATCCTGGCGGCGCTGGGGTGCCTGGGGTTCCAGTCTGTGATGGTGCTCCTCTTCTTCGTTTTTGACGGCAGCCTCCTGATCTTCCTGGTAACTGTACTGCTGGACATGGTGCTGCTGGCAGGCGCGGCGTGGCTGACCATCCAGCTCCAGAGGGTCCGGGACATGGGCTCCGCCCTGGCCGCCGGGGATCTGGAGGCCCAGCTGGACACGGAGAAGATGTACTTTGACGTGAAGCACCACGCCGAGGACCTGAACGCCATCGGCGTGGGCATGAACAAGGCGGTGGAGCAGCGGCTCAAGAGCGAGCGGCTGAAGACCGAGCTCATCACCAACGTCTCCCACGACATCAAGACGCCTCTCACCAGCATCGTCAACTACGTGGACCTGCTGAAAAAGGAGGATCTGTCGCCCGCGGCCGGGGAGTACGTGGCGGTATTGGACCGGCAGGCCAACCGGCTGAGAAAGCTGACGGAGGATCTGGTGGAGGCCAGCAAAGCGTCCACCGGCAACATGGCCGTAAACCTGGAGCCCATCGTGGTCAACGAGATCATTCATCAGGCCATCGGGGACTATGACGAGAAGCTGGCCGCCGGGAAGCTGGACGTCATCGTGAATACTTACGAGGGGAACGTCATGGCCCTGGCGGACGGGCGGCTGCTGTGGCGGGTGCTGGACAACCTGCTGAGCAACGTGTGCAAGTACGCCATGGCGGGCACGCGGGTGTACGTGGACCTCAGCGCCAGGGACGGAAAGGTGCTCCTCTCCATGAAGAACATCTCCAGGGACCCGCTGAACGTGTCCGCCGACGAGCTGATGGAGCGTTTCGTCCGGGGGGACGCCTCCCGGCACACCGAGGGCAGCGGCCTGGGCCTGAACATCGCCAGGAGCCTCATGGACCTGATGGGCGGCGGGTTCAGCCTGAGCGTGGACGGGGACCTGTTCAAGGCGGAGCTGACCCTGCGGGCATAAAAACATTGAAACATTTTATGAAAAATTATTGACATTTCGACACAAAACAGCTATAGTTAATTTGCCTGTTTTCCTGGGGGAAAGATACTCAGGAAAGCAGGCAATTTTTCTGTGCTTCGCGTTTCCTCGCGGAGTGTCACACTGTGAAAAAGGAATGGGGGAGGATAATGTCCAAAAAGTTGATCAGCCTTGCAGATTGCTGCATGGCGTTTAACGGCGAGCTGGTTCTCGATCACATCAATCTTTATATCAATGACAGTGAGTTCCTCACACTGCTCGGACCCAGTGGCTGCGGCAAGACGACCACCTTGCGCATCATTGGCGGCTTTTTAACGCCCACTTCGGGAGAAGTGCTGTTCGACGGGGTGAGGATTAACGATATTCCGCCGAATCTGCGGCAGGTCAACACTGTCTTCCAGCGGTACGCCCTGTTTCCCCATCTCAATGTCTTTGAGAACGTGGCCTTCGGCCTCAGGATCCCCAAGACGGAGATGGAGGGCGGACGGAAGAAAAAGGTGAAAATTCCTGAGGAGGAGATCCGGCAGCGGGTGCTGGAGATGCTGGAGGTGGTGAGCCTGAAGGGCTTTGAGAACCGCCGCATCACCGAGCTCTCCGGCGGCCAGCAGCAGCGGGTGGCCATCGCGAGGGCGCTGGTCAACCGGCCCAAGGTGCTGCTGCTGGACGAGCCCCTGGGGGCGCTGGACCTTCGGCTGCGGAAGGACATGCAGAGCGAGCTGAAGCGCATCCAGCAGCAGCTGGGGATTACCTTCATCTATGTCACCCACGACCAGGAGGAGGCCCTTGCCATGAGCGATACCATCGTGGTCATGGACCAGGGCCGCATTCAGCAGATCGGTACGCCGGAGGATATCTACAACGAGCCGAAAAACGCCTTTGTGGCGGACTTTATCGGCGAGAGCAACATCCTGGACGGCGTCATGCACGAGGACTACGTGGTGGAGTTCTTCAACCGGAAGTTCAGGTGCCTGGACAAGGGCTTTGCCCCCATGGAGCCGGTGGACGTGGTCATCCGGCCCGAGGACGTGGACATCGTGCCGACGGACAAGGGTCAGCTCAACGGCACGGTGACCAGCGTGACCTTCAAGGGCGTCCACTACGACACCATTGTGGATTTCAAGGGATTCAAGTGGCTGATCCAGACCACGGATTACCACCCGGAGGGGGAAACCATCGGCATCATCCTCAACCCGGACGATATCCATATCATGCGCAAGAGTGAGTATTCCGGCATGTTCGGCGACTATTCCTCCTACTCCGAGGAGTACGACGAGCTGGAAGACGTCAGCCTCTTGGAGGAGGGGGAGGACGGCGATGAAGAATAAGCGCTCCCTTTTCGCCGTGCCCTACGTGGGCTGGATGGCCCTGTTTGTGGTGGCCCCCATCATTATGGTGGTGATTTACGCCTTCTCCACCGCTGAGGGCGGGTTCACCTTTGAGAACTTTGCCCGGATGGGCACCTACGCGGCGGTATTTACCCGGTCCTTCTGGCTGGCCATTCTGGCTACCCTGATCTGTCTGCTCATCGGCTATCCGGCGGCCTACTTCATTTCCCGCGAAGGTCCCCGGTTTCAGCGGATTGCCATGGCGCTGATCATGCTGCCCATGTGGATGAACTTCCTGCTGCGGACCTACTCCTGGATGTCCGTTCTGGAAAACAACGGCCTGTTGAACCGGTTCTTCTCCGCCATCGGGCTGTTTCGCCTTATAAACGGCCTGTTTGGCACCAGCTTTGAGTATTTCCCCATGATCAACACCCAGGGGGCGGTGGTGCTGGGCATGGTGTATAACTATCTGCCCTTTATGATCCTGCCCATCTACTCGGTGATTGAGAAAATGGACCGCAGCCTGCTGGAGGCCGCCCGTGATCTGGGGGCCGGCTCCGCCCGCGTGTTCCGGAAGGTCATTCTGCCTCTGAGCCTCCCCGGCGTGCTTTCCGGCGTGACGATGGTGTTTGTGCCGTCGGTGTCCACCTTCGCCATCTCCCGCCTGCTGGGCGGCGGCACCCAGATGATGCTGGGCGACCTCATTGAGCAGCAGTTTCTGGGCGGGGCTTACAACCCCCATCTGGGCGCGGCCATCTCCCTGGTGATGATGGTGATCGTGGTGGTGTGCATGGTGGTGATGAATCACTTCGGCGAGGGTGAGGAACAGGCGGTGATGCTGTGACTTGCTTTTTCTTGCGTGCAGTGCCCGCACAGCGGGCACTGGCAGCCGTCAAGGCTGCCGCAGGCGGCCCACGGAAAGACAAAGTAAGCAAAAAGGACTTTATCCTCGCTCTTTTATGCTTACTTTGTCTCGGATTTCCGCACGGTGTCGAGAGGAGGGAGCTTGCATGAAAAAAGCAAATCGCGGCGGCAGCCGCCTCCTGATCGGGTTGATGTTCCTCTTCCTGTATCTGCCCATTATCCTGCTGATTATATTCTCCTTCAACGCCGGGGACAGCAGCGCCGTATGGAGGGGGTTCTCCCTTCACTGGTATAACCAACTGTTCCAGAACCGGCTGATCATGGAGAGCCTGTATATGACCCTGCTGGTGAGCCTGCTGGCTACGGTGATCTCGACCGCGGCGGGCACCTTCGCCGCCATTGGGCTGTACAGCCTCAGCAGGCGGAAGCGGGACGCCCTCCTGGTGGTCAACGACATCCCCATGATGAACGCGGACATTGTGACCGGCGTCAGCCTCTGCCTGTTTTTTGTGGCCTTTTTTCAGGGGTGGGGGAGCTTCGCCAGGTGGTTCAATGGCATCCAGAGCGCGGTGGAGCTGCCCACCCGGCTGACGCTGGGCTTCGGGACGCTGCTGCTGGCCCACATTGCGTTCAATATCCCCTATGTGATTCTGAACGTAGCGCCCCGGCTGCGGCAGATGGACAAGAATCTGGTGGATGCGGCCCAGGACCTGGGCTGCACGTGGATGCAGGCCTTTTGGCGGGTCATCCTGCCGGAGATCAAGCCGGGCATTGTCTCCGGTGCGCTGATTGCCTTCACCATGAGCGTGGATGACTTTGTCATTTCCTACTTCACCGCCGGGTCCTCCACATCGACCCTGGCGATGACGATTTACGGGATGACGAAGCGCCGGATCACGCCGGAGATCAACGCGGTGTCTACCCTGCTGTTTCTGACGGTGCTGCTGCTGCTGGTGATCGTCAACGTCCGGGAGGCGCGGATGGAACACAGGGAGGCCAGCAGGGAGCCCCGGAAGCCCTCGCTGATCGAGCGTCTGGCGGCCCGGACCTCCGGTCCCGGGTGGCGCTGGGTAAAGTGGGGCGCGGGCGCGGTGATGGCCTGCTTCTTTGTGGCGGCGGTGATGTTTCTGAGGGGGGCCACCAGCTCCCGCCCTGTGGTCAATGTGTGCAGCTGGGGCGAATATATTGATACGGACCTCATTACCCAGTTTGAGGAGGAGACCGGCATCCGGGTGAACTATCAGACAGTAGAGAGCAATGAGACGCTTTATTCCCTGCTGAAAAGCGGAGGCGCGGACTATGATGTGGTGGTGCCTTCGGATTATATGATTGCCAGGCTGATTGAGGAGGATATGCTGGAGGAGCTGGACTACGGGAATATTCCCAACTTCTCTTTGATAGACGAGCGGTTCAGGCATCTGAGCTATGACCCGGAGAACCGATATACCGTTCCCTATACCTGGGGCACTCTGGGGATTATCTACAACACCAATATGGTGGAGGAGGAGATCACCAGCTGGAGCGCGCTGTACGACGACCGGTACGCGGGGAACGTGCTTCTGATCAACAACTCCCGTGACGCGCTGGGCGCGGCGCTGCTCTATCTGGGCTGCTCGGTCAACACCACCGATGAGACGGAGATACGGGAAGCTTTTGCCCTGATTGAGGATGCCAACCGGCGGGGCGTGTTCCAGGGGAAGGTGATGGACGAGGTCTTTCAGAAGATGGAGGGCGGCAACGCCGCAATTGCCACCTACTATGCCGGAGATTACCTGTCGATGGTGGGCAACCAGGCGGACGGCGTCGATCTGGCTTTCGTCATTCCGGAAGAGGGGTCCAACTGGTTTGTGGACGCCATGTGCGTGCTGAAAGGCGCGCCCCATAAGCTGGAAGCGGAAACGTGGATCAATTTTATCGCTTCTACGGAAGCGAACCTGGCCAACATGGACTATATCGGCTATGCCTCGCCCAACCGGGTGGCGCTGGAAGAGTACCCGGCGTACTATGAGGCGCTGTACGAAGAGGAATTGGACCAGGAAACCTATGAGATCATGGCCGCCCCCGCAGATGTGCTGGAGCGGTGCGAGGTCTACGAGAATCTTCCGCAGGAAACGCAGCAGCTCTACAGTCAGCTTTGGGTGGAACTGGGAATCGGATAAGCGGCAAGCGGGAAATATTTGGGGCAGGATTTGAAAATCCTACTTGACAGATCAAAGAAGAACCTTTATAATATTATCTGTTGCCATGGGTTCCATGACAGCAGATTGATCCGGGTGTAGCGCAGCTGGTAGCGCGCTTGGTTCGGGACCAAGAGGCCGTGGGTTCAAATCCCGTCACTCGGACCATCTCATGATAATCCGAACGCTGTCCTCCAAGTGGGGGACGGGTTCGGATTCATCATTTCTATTGAGAATATTTTGTAAGTTAGCGGGGGCATCGAAAACATAGATGCTCCCGTTAATTATTTCCTGCGAAGAATTGCCATTTTAGCGGTTCTGTAGTATAATTTTATAAATACTCCAGCTAATAAAAACGAAAGGGCACTTTTTACTATGAACAATATAAATCCGCTATTCAAGGAATTGGAGAAAGAAAAGACTGCCAAAGACATCATGGAAATAGATAATTTGTTGTTAATCTACAATCAGTATGGTTATTTCAACCAAAACAATCGAGACAAGGCCATAGAAAAAATCAAAGACGCCAGAGGACATGAACCTGTTGTCCAAATTACTCTTATGCCCAAGACCCCTGCGGCAGCCATATCATATGAACTTGTTCCGGATGAGCAACTTTACCGTGAGCTTTCTTTTATCGGAAACTATTTGGCAGATAAACTTGTGGCTAAGGAAGTTATGGAGAACCAATTAAGATAACAATTAAACTGGATGGGTTCACTTTAAAACTTGACACCGTCAACAAGGACAAGTTCCGTGCCGTGTTCCTGGAAAGTTTCGTCGAGGGGCGGCTGGATATCGACAAGTTACGCTCCCTTTGCGGCGAATACATCACGGATGATTGTGCCAACCCGCTGACTCAGCACAAAGAATTACTGTTCAAACTGCTAGATATAACCAGGAGACGATGGGCGGGAATCATACCAACTGGCTGAACATGGTGTTATCTTCGACTGAGGTTGGCAGCAAATCTATCGTTAGGATGATGGAGTTATTTTTATTTCGATTAGCGATAGTGAACAAGCAAATGCTCTCATAGACGCATTATTGGACACTTTTGCAAATGAGCGCGGTATGAAAAGGGGCCACACCACAGAGGTGGACAGCGTGCACATTTCAGCGCAACACAGATTCACAATATTAGATATTCTATAATGCGTGGTAGAGAGTGGCCCTTTACATCCAAATATGAGTTGTACCTATCAACAGTGAAAGAGTTGTGTACGGAGATTGAGGCGCAAAAGGCAATTTTCTAACTGCAGCAAAAGGATAAAGAAACGGAGAATGAAGAATGATTACAACAGCAAATCTGAAAAACCTGTTGCAGAAATTGGGCTTTTCTAAAAATGGGACAATTTATGAAAAATCTTTCCCTCAGTTTTCGTGTTCGCTCAAAGTAGACTTTTCTGCTCGGAAATTAATATACCCAGATTCAATCAGAGGAAGAGAGCGCAATGATGGGTTTGACCAAAATGAAAACTTTGTTGTTTTTGAATGCGTAAATCGCCTACTTGAAAAGGGGTATCGGCCAGAACATATTGAGCTTGAAAAAGAGTGGCATCTAGGCCATGATTCCAAAAGTGGTCGTGCAGATATATGTGTTTCTGCACCGGATGGTTCGATGCTTTTCATCATTGAATGCAAAACCTATGGCCGGGAGTATGATAAAGCATATAAGGAGACTCGTTCGGACGGTGGACAATTATTCTCATACTGGCAGCAGGAACATGCTGCCAAATGGCTGATTTTATACACCTCCGATTTACCCAGCAGCGAACTTATATATAAAGCGCCCACAATCAACTGTACAGATGATCCTAATATTGTAGCTCTTGCCAAGAAGGATAAGAGCATCCAGCTTTATACAGCTGCCCACACTGCCGAAGAAAAGTTTGCTGTCTGGAAAGAAACGTATTCTCTGCAAGAGTACGATGATCTTGTTTTCTCTGATGATAGTACGGCTTATAAGATTGGCATCAAACCGCTATTCAAAAAGGATTTGCGTGACTTTTCTCCGGAGGATAAAATTGTCAATCGCTTTGAAGAAATATTGCGCCATAACAATGTAAGTGATAAGGAGAATGCTTTCAACCGATTGGTTGCTCTGTTTATTTGCAAACTGGTGGATGAGAGTACAAAAGGCGAAAATGATATTGTAGAATTCCAGTATAAACAAGGTACTGATACATACGAGACTTTACAGGATCGCTTGCAGCGCCTTCATCAGGAAGGCATGGAGAAATTTATGCGGGAAAAGATTTTCTATGTTCCTGCAGACTATCCGGAATGGTTATTTGCTACCTATACAGGCCAGCAGCGGCAAAAAGCAATCGATGACCTGAAAGAAAAAATCCGTATTCTGAAGTTCTACTCGAACAATGATTTTTCTTTTAAGGATGTTCACAACGAGGAGCTTTTCTATCAGAATGGTAAGATTTTAGTAGAGGTTGTGCAGCTCTTTGAAAGATACCGTATCGTATATCCGTCTAAGCATCAGTTCTTAGGTGATTTGTTCGAGCAATTACTGAACAAGGGCTTTAAGCAGAACGAAGGCCAGTTCTTCACGCCCATGCCCATCACGCGCTTTATTTGGGATAGCCTCCCCGTTTATAGACTCACTCATTCTGAACAAGGAGCAACTTATCCCAAGGTCGTAGATTATGCCTGCGGCGCGGGCCACTTCCTAACGGAAGCGGTCGAGGCTATCAATGCGTTTGCGGAAAACGACGGAGATAACTCTTGGGTGCGCGACCATATCTTTGGTATTGAAAAGGACTATCGGCTTGCCCGTGTTTCTAAAATTTCTCTCTTTATGAACGGTGCCGGCGAGGGCAATATTATATTCGGTGACGGACTAGAAAACGTACCAGACAAACAAATTGAAAGCAATAGCTTTGATGTTCTGGTCGCAAATCCGCCCTATTCTGTAGCAGCCTTTAAGCAGCACCTATCGTTAAAGAACAATCATTTTGAGCTTCTGAATCGCATTGGTGATAACGGCAGCGAGATTGAAGTTCTCTTTGTCGAGCGCATTGCACAGCTTTTGAAACCAAATGGCATTGCTGCAGTAATACTCCCACTCCCTCTTCTTTCAAAAGATTCGCCATCTTCATACATTGGAGCACGGGAGCAAATATTGCAAAATTTTTACATCCGAGCTGTTGTGCAATTAGGCAGTAAAACATTTAGTGCAACAGGGCAGGAAACTGTTATCCTGTTTTTGGAAAAGTTTAATGAACCACCCAAAAAGTGGGGTCTTATATCCGATAGTGCAAAAGCCATTTTAAGTGGAGATGATCTCTCAGATTGGATGGACAAGGATATACTTGAAGCATATCTAAGGGTAATTGATATTTCAGAAGATGAGTATTTTTCATTTGTTCGAGAAGAATATACCCTACAGGAATTATCCACAAGTGGCTATTTCAAATTGTATGTAGAGGCATTGTTGTCTTCAGCAGATTTGAAAAATCTGCTGAAATCTAAGACGTTTTTGCGAAAAACGCAAAGTGAGCAGGAGGAGAGTATTCTCAATCATTTATATCATGGTATCAAAAGCATTGAATACGATAAAATATGTTATTTTGCAATAACATATCAACAGCAGACATTAGTCATCCTGTCTCCGGTCAAGGATGATGAGCAAAAAGATTTTCTTGGTTATAAATGGAGCAACGCAAAAGGACGTGAAGGAATCAAAATATTAAAAGCTGGCGGAAAATTATATAATGACAGTGATCGCGCACAGGAAGGAACACTGGCTAGCTTAATTAGGCATTCATTTGCGGGCGAGCCTTTGAATATAACAGAGGAAAATGCAGCCTATGCCGGAGTAGTCGAAACTTATGATATGATGAACTATGCTCGTGCTTCATTTAATAAAGCATTGAAACTATATGCCAAGAGGATTCCTACATTTCAGAGCAAATATCCGTTGTGCACACTTGGGAGTTTGTCGGACGAACCAAAGTATGGTGCAAATGAGCCCGCTATAGCCGGCAATCCAGAGGAAGACTTCCGATATATTCGCATAACAGATATTACAGAGGATGGTTATCTTGGTGATGAGTGGATGACTTCCGAAACTATTGATGAGCAATACATTTTGCAAGATAAAGATTTTTTGTTCGCTCGTACAGGAGCAACCGCCGGGAAAACTTTTCTTTATGAAGAAAAAATGGGCAAGGCAATTTATGCCGGATATCTGATTCGATTCAGATTTCATAAAGAGTCTGTTTTGCCGAAATATGTAGATAGCGTTCTAAGATTAACTCCTTATAAAGAATGGGCAGAGTTTAATCGAAGAGGAAGAAACATTAACTCTCAACAGTTCGCACAGTTTGAGATTCCTGTACCTCCTCTCCCTGTTCAGCAGCAAATTATTGATGAGTGTACACCGATTGACGATGAATATAACGCCACTCGGATGAGTATCGAAGCATATAGGAAGGAAATAAAAGACCTGTTTGAAACATTAGAAAGTGCTGATCAAGGGGAGCACCGACTGAGTCTGTCTGACACAGAAAAGTTCAGCATATCTATTGGAAAGCGAATTCTTAATACAGAACTTATCCCTGATGGTACTATTCCAGTTTTCAGCGCCAATGTTAAAGAACCTTTCGGTCATGTGGACAAGTTATTAATTGAAGATTTTTCGCAAGACTCTGTGTTGTGGGGAATTGATGGTGACTGGATGGTAAGCTATTATCCGAAGGATAAACCGTTCTATCCTACCGATCATTGTGGCGTGTTGAGGGTACGGACTGGCAAAGTGAATCCCCGTTATATGGCTCATGTGCTTGAAGTAGAAGGACAAAGAATGAATTTTTCCCGTAGCTATCGGGCTTCAATGGATCGTATTCAAGGTATTACATTCTCCGTTCCAGATATTTCACTGCAAAATGATGCTATGGATCGGGTGCTTGTTTTAGAAAGAAAAATTAAAGCAGCCGAACAGAAACTAATTATATTAGGACATCAAAAAAGTGAGATTATTCAAAAGTTTTTATAATTTCTAGTTTCCATTTTATACGCAACCTGACCTGCGTCATACTGGGAGTGAATTGTGTCACTTATTTTCTAAAAGAAAAGGCTCAAACATTGCAAGTCATTGTACCGCAATGGCTACAAAACTGTATACTGCATGGCAACGGCCCCAGAAATTGCTGTCCCCAGCACCGAGAGAGCCTTGAAAAGTGGATAAAAGAAAGCACGGTGGTGGTTTGTGGTGTATTGAGTGGGGCCTGATCTACGCAACCGCTAGATAACAGGTGGGGAGTCTCTTCGGACCCCCCACCTGTCTGATTATGTTGCAGTCTGGATTTGTTGTTTTTCTTTCCACTCCTGGAACTCTCTTTGCCCTTCCTCGCTCTCAAAGAATTTTTGTATCTCCGGGAGCAGAACACGGGCAAGAGCCTCCACCTCATGGAGCGGGATGCCAGTGCCGTAGTCGTTGGGTTTCTTCTTTGCCAAAAACTGTCCTCCATATTTCTTGTTCAGAATTATGAAGGCGCATCCTTCTTGCCTTTCGTGTACGTTGTAAAATCAACCACCTGAGATTGTTCGGATAGGCTGCTCCCCTTTCTGCTGGAAAATTGTGTATCGCAGCAACGAAAGCCTTTAACGGCTCTCTCATTCAAACATCAACACTTGAGATAAACATATTGTAGCGGATTTCCGCTGGGCTGTCAAGGTAAACACTGGTAGAAAAAGTAAATGGGCGCAGCCCCTGTGCCGTAACGGGTTCAAACGCCGAAATTGAATGGGCTGTATCATTTCCTTTGGAGCATTAAAATCGGGGGTTACTTTTTCTATTTTATCACGGTCTATGTCCACAAATCGAGGGATTGAACCGCCTGTGCGCCAATAGGTTGAAACTACAATTTTGAGCAGGTAATACGATTACTCTCGGAACGCCGAAAACGGCTTTGATTTGCGGACACTTGTAACGTTTTAGGCGGCTCTCGGCCCAGTAAAATCAAGGTGTTCGGAACATAACTTGAAGTTCCTGGTATGATTTCATAGGAATTACGAAAACTGGCTCTCTAAAGCGTTACAAACTTTGGCAACTCACCTGTCTGGAAACCGGGTCGATGATGATAATTTCACGTCCCAGCTTTTGGGCATAGCGAACGGTCATCCCTGTCCCACTCCGATAGGTTCCGTCATAGACGGCCAGCAGGATAGACGCCCGATTCACCAACCATCGGTTACGCTCCAGCATACAGTCCCGGCTGAACTCCTGCCCCACATAAACAACCTCATTGGCCTGCGCCAAAATTGAGTGATAATGTTCCTGCGCCGATGCTGTCCATTTGCTCTCCTGTCCCTTGCAGGACAGGATACAATGGAGTTTCAGCGCAGGATTTTTCTTTTTGAGGTCAAGGACGATCTGGCTGCACCAGAGGTCTGTTCCCTGAGCCATGCCCGACAGGAAACCCGTCACGCCCCGGTTCACCAGCGTCTCGATCTGCGCTGCCAGGACTTCCTTCAGCAAAACGCAGTTAGGGGCATTTTCATTGTACTTCCAGGGAAAGCTTTTCGGTCGATGCCCGGTAAATGCACAAGTGTTTGCTGTCATTTCTATTCCTCCGTTCTTGCGATATATCCCACAAGCATTATAGCACAGATTTTGGATTTGGGATATATCCTACACGACAAATCGCAAATTTGGATACAATAGTCGTGAGAGAAATGGAGGGTGGTGATGCCGTTATGAACGCAAAGACAGCTGTTGCCCGCCGTATCCACGCATTATGCCTGGAGCGGAACATGGCAGTCAATGCGCTGGCAAATCAGTGCGGCATCGCGCCTTCTACGATTTATAGTATGCTGAACACAAAAAGTAAAAATCCTGGTGTCGTTTCCATTCAAAAAATCTGCGATGGTCTGGAAATAAGTGTCCGGGAATTCTTTGATGATCCGCTGTTTGAAAATTTGGAGCAAGAAATCAAATAAGTGGTTTGCCTGCTGAATAACAGTCAAAACAAAACGGGCAAGCAGTGCAAAGAGGTACCCACTTTGCAAATTGGCAAGCAGGGCGTGTGTGGCTACACGCCTGCTTGCCGCTTGTTGGGGCCAGCCCCAAACCCCGTTGAACGCACAATAAATTGTGCGGCTGCGCGTCCTTGACGGGACGCTTTTTTCTTTCCTGGCCCAGTTGGATATTGCGAGAAGATGACTCTCATAAAACTCTTTTTTCGCGTTGACTATGTTTCGGTTATGTGGTGTCATAGACAGGAAAGGGGTGAGCATATGGCAAAGGAAACGATTGGTTCCCGGTTGAGGAAACTGCGGCAGAGCGTGAAGATATCTCAGCGAAAAATGGGAGAACTGCTGGGCGTCAGCCAGTCCGCTATCGACCGCTATGAGCGTGACACGTCCAGTCCCAGCGCAGAAAATTTTGTGGTCTATGCGGATTACTTCGATGTTTCTCTGGACTACATCTTTGGCCGCTGCGACGAGCCGCAGGGCAAACTTTATGAGCATCGTCCCCGCATCGAACAGGTCAATCCTGATTTGAAATTGTTTGTAGAAATGTGCTTCGATCCGGCTTCCCCCATGAGCGAACGGCTAAAAGAGGTGTTGACAAAAATGCTGGAGGAGGCCGAAAAAGAAAAATGAAAGCAGTCATTTATGCTCGGTACTCCAGCGATAATCAAAGGGAAGAAAGCATTGAGGGTCAACTCCGGGAATGTACGGCCTACTGCCAAAAGAATGAGATCACGATTGTCCGTACCTATATTGACCGAGCCTTATCTGCTAAAACCGATAACCGCCCAGACTTCCAGCGTATGATAAAGGACAGCGCCAAGGGCCTCTTTGATGTAGTCCTCGTTTGGAAATTGGATCGCTTTGCTCGTAACCGCTACGACAGCGCCCGGTACAAAGCGCAACTCAAAAAGTATGGTGTCAAGGTTCTCTCCGCTACGGAAAATATTTCAGAAGGGCCGGAGGGAATTATCCTGGAGTCTCTGCTGGAGGGCATGGCGGAATACTATTCTGCTGAACTTGCGGAGAAGGTAATCCGAGGCCATACGGAGAATGCCTTGAAGTGTAAATACAACGGCGGGACGCCTACCTTCGGCTACACCATTGACAGCGAACGTCACTACCAGATCGACCCCCGTACTGCGCCTGTTGTGCTGGAGATGTTCACCCGCTATGACAATGGCGCAACCATGAAGGAGATACGGGACTACCTCAACGACACCGGCGTGACGACTGTCCGGGGCAAGGCAATCGACCTCAATTTTGTGGCGGCGATCCTTCACAATCGAAAGTTCCTGGGAGAATACAAATACCGGGAAATCGTCATTCCAAACGGAATCCCTTCTATCGTTCCCCAAGACCTTTTTGACCGGGTGCAGGACAAGCTGGCCAAAAACAAAAAGGCCCCCGCCCGGCATAAGGCGGAGGATGACTATCTGCTGACAACTAAACTGTTCTGTGGCACCTGTGGGGCGATGATGGTAGGCGAGAGCGGCACCAGTTCCACCAACCGAAAATATCATTATTACCGCTGTGTAAACACAAAGAAACATCACACCTGCAACGCCAAACACAAAAGCGTCAAAAAGCTGCTGCTGGAAAATGCTGTTGTTAATTCAGTGATGGCAAAAATTATGGATGACGCCTTTGTGGAGTACATAACAGATACTGTGATGGACTTGCAAAGCAAAGAGAGTAGCACCCTCCCTGCTCTGAGAAAACAACTAGAGGATGCAGAGCGAGGTATCACAAATATGCTCAACGCAATCCAGGCCGGTATCATCAACGTCTCCACCAAACAGCGGCTGGATGAACTGGAGGCCGCCAAACAGAAAATTGAACTGCAAATCATCCAGGAGGAAATGAAACATCCCCTGCTCTCCCGCGAGGATGTGACCTATTGGATTTGCCGGTTCCGTACTTTGGATGTCACCAAGTTGGAAGAACGGCGACGGCTGATTGACAGCTTTGTGAACTCAGTCACGATTTTCGACGACTATATTTTGATTACCTTCAACTACAAGGAAGGCTCGAAAAGGGTCAGCTTTGACGAGATTAAAAGTTCGGATTTGAAATCGGTCGGGGGACCAGAATAAGAGGTTAAAAAAGATTTTTGGTTAAAAAACCGAGAGTTTTCAATGCCTCGGAGGCCCTTGGGTTGCAAAAATCCAAGGGCCTCAAAATTTTGATGTATCCCCGGCTTTTATTCATAGGGGTACGACTTGAACGCGCGGCAAAAAAGCCATTCATCTACAATGTACCCAGCGCCCGTTTTGAAAATCGCCTGATTCAAAAAGGGCGCTGGACTTTTGAGTAAAAAAAGTTGCAAAACAGCCTATCTGGAAGCGCCAGTGTTGAACGGGTGCTTTTTGCTTATCAGAGAGTCAGATGGAACATCCAGAATCTGCCTGATCCGGTAAATAGCAATTTCGTCTGTGAAGTGGTCAGCGCCCGTTTTGAAAACAGCCAATTTCAAAACGGGCGCTGGGAATTTGTGCTGAAAAAGTTGCAATATTGAAATTAAATATTGGGAAATGAGCGGGGCCTGTGGCTGCCAGATGGCGGCAATAAAACACAGGTCCCGCTTACTATTTTACACAAATGGAAGGAAAAATGATATGGAAAAATATTTTGTACACAATACGCCCTCAGCGGGTTTGGAGCAGGAGATGGTGCCGCCGCCCGATCACAGCTCTCTACGGGCACAGCCCCCATAGAGCAAATTGTGGACAGCCAAAGATATCTTAATTTCCACCGCCAAAGTTCCCCGGCCCATCCCTATATCACCGAACGCCTACAATATAAATTGCACTACACAAAAACAAGTATAAACCGCCAATAGAAGTACCCCCTGCGCCCTGAACAATTTCTTCTTCGCCAACGCTGGAACTGTCAATAAAAGCATAACGAAGAACATGACAGGTATATCCATCACCAGTGATGTGTTCATTCCTGCAATCGTAGAACTCTGAGGGACATGGAACGGCGAAAGCGTCACGGATACGCCGCTGACCAATACAAGATTAAATAGATTCGCCCCAATTACATTACCAAGGGAGAGACTGCCGTGTCCTTTCATCAGGGATGTAATGGCCGTNACCAGNTCGGGCAGNGAAGTTCCCAGCGCCACAAANGTNAGGGCAATTACAGATTCCGGAACNCCCAGCGCCGTTGCGATCAGGATTCCATTATCCACCAGCAGTTTTGCGCCGACAGCGATCAGCAGTGCTCCCAGTGCAAGGAGGCCAGATGCCTTTGGGGTAGAAACNGCACCNTCNCCATCATCTGCTTCATTTTCCATGGAAGCAGGCGCACGCAGAGCCTGCCTGACCGTAACGAACATGTAGATNACGAACATCGCTAAAAGAACGATGCCAATCGGACGGCTGAAGAATCCGGTTGAATAAGCCGTGACCGCATAGATGGCCGCAGCTGCAAAGAAGAAAATCACCGGTGTTTTCAGCACACTGGAATCGACCTTCCCTGGGCGAACGGCAATTGTGATTGCCGCAATCAGGGCTGCATTGCAAATGACGGAACCAATAGCGTTCCCATACGCGATTTCTCCGTGGCCGCTCACAGCGGATGTGGCGGAAACCATAACCTCCGGTAGTGTTGTGCCAATGGAGACAACGGTTGCTCCTATCAGCAGATCTGGAACATGGAACCGATGGGCGATTCCAACCGCTCCATCCACAAACCAATCGCCTCCTTTAATCAGGCAGATAAGCCCCGCCACAAAAAGTAAAATTGGAACCAACATCGCGTACTATCTCCTTTTCTCTCTTATTCCGAGATTCCTGTCACGATAACTGGAACACATCGCCAGGAGTGATACCGTTTTCGTTGAAGCTGTCCACGCGGATGAAGTAAGATTTTCCTTTCATCAGCGTGGTCAGCTTTATCTCATTTTCACCGTATACCAGCCAACTCTGATAGAGCTTGTCCGGCGCGATGCCGTAGCGCACATTGCAGCCCTGGGCGTTCTCCAACGGTTTCCACCGGATCAGAGCGTCCAAGTCTCCCAGCCGCTCTGCCGTCGCATCGGCTTTCGCCGGCTTGTCCCCACCGCCATTGCCGAAAACCCGCAGGCCGCTGATACGCAGAGCCTGCCCGTAAGGAAGCTGCCCTCCGGTCACACGGACATACCGGGCGGCGATCCCCTCCGGATACTCAAAATATCCGTTGGAGCATTCACGGGCTGTTTCCTCCAGCACCGTCCATTGCAGGCCGTCCAGACTTGTCTCTATGGTATAGTGGGAAATCTGCGGCTTCAGTTCAATGTACCGGTTGTGCTGCTCTCCGCCATAGGATTCCGGCGGCAGTTCCACCGAGACGCCTTCATCGGCAAGGTTTACCTGGATGGCCCGCACGTCCTGGGGACGCTCCAGGTCAACACACAGCCACTCCCCACTGTCAGCCGTCGCGGCGCTCCACCAGGTCCGGATGTCCTCATCTACTGCCAATGCCGCTTCTTTTCCTGGTACAGTGGACGAAGCGGAAACCGGTTTCCGGTAGGAGAGCAGCATCCACTCCGGCCCAATGGATTCCGGATCGAATTTCCCGGAAGGGATACGGACGGGGTAGTCCGCGAAATTCTGGTTGCAGAATAAAATCCCGTCCTTGTCGATCCCGGCAGGGAACAGTCCCACCCGGCGCTCAAACGAATGGTTGATACTGATCCGCATGGTAGAGGCATGCCAGAAATTCCCATACTCATCCTGAATGGTGCTGCCATGCCCCGCACCGGTAATAAATCCGCCCGGTTTGGANGAAAACGGGTTGCTGTCCTGCAAGACAAACGGCCCCAGGGGATGGTCGGAAATATACACGCCATCAGCATAAACATTGAACTCCGTACCAGGGCAGGCATACTGCAAATAGTATTTGCCGCCGTGCTTGGTCATAAACGCCCCCTCCATGTAGGGTCTGCCCACCGAGAGAAACATCTTCGTCAGGCCATCCACATCGAAACCGCCCAGCGGGACGCCGGGAGGCGGCTCGATTTTGCCGGTCTCCGGATTGAACAGCGATTTCATATTCTGATAAATCAAGCTGTCCTCTTTATTAAAGTTGCCGTTCTCACCCGGGCGTTCATAGCCCAGTTCCTGTTCCCGGCCAAATATCAGCGACTTCTTCTCTCCGATGGGCAGCATGGTTTCCCTGTCCAACTCAATGCCATAGATGGGGTCGGTGCAGGTGCATCCCCAATACAGATAGACCCGTCCATCGTCATCCTGAAAGAGATCCGGGTCCCAGAATGGGAACGGGGCGGAAACCTCAGTAAAATCATCTTTCAAGGGATCGGCGCTGCGCAGGATGGGGCAACTGCTCTCGTTGCGGGAAGCGCAGAAATAGAGATAATCACCCAACTGCCGCACGTCGGGTGCATAATCATAAATCAGAAGCTCGGGATTGGAGTGGAACTGCCAGTTCAGCAGATCATCACTGTACCAGAAGCCCGCCGACATGGATACAAACAGATAGTATGTNCCCTTGAACAGAATCAGGGTCGGGTCAGCGCCCTCCCGGCAGGAGAACCGCCGCCCTTCCTCGAAAAAGTGCTGGTAGCGGTAAGAGAGGTCCAGGGGATTACAGTAGGTCGTTTTCATGGGATGCTTCCTCCTCTTTAATGGTTTTATTCTGATATTCACCGGGCGTCATCCCGGTCTGCGCCTGGAAAACCAGCCCGAAATAGCTGGGCGAGGAAAAGGCCAGCCGCTCGCTGACGNCCATCACACTGTTCTGTGTGGAAGAAAGCAGACGCTTGGCGTACTCNACTTTNTCCCGGTTGATGTAGTCCTTCAGGGCGATNCNGGTTTCCTTTTTGAACTTCTTGCTCAGATAATAGCCGGAGTATCCTAAAGACTGCGCCATGTCATCCAGCCGTATCTTCTCAAAGATATGGGTCGCCACATATTCCATGCAGGCGGAAGACAGTGCCGATTGGCTCCCCTGGCGGCATTTCTGCACCCGCTGGATCACCGCCAGCTGCAGCTCGGCGATGCAGGCATACACATCGTTGATGGTCTCGCAGACCTCGCCCCGCTGGATGTAGTAATCCGCAAGATTATAACCGCCCTCCGGAGAGACGCCACCCAGAATAGCGGCCCGGCTGCACAGCACCGCAAACACGATCAACTCGTTCTGTGCCTGCCGTAAAGGATTTCCGGGACACATGGTTCCCACCCGTCCGCCGGAAAACTGGCTGGTCAGCGCCGAGGTGCCGGGCTTCATCGTTCCGGTACGGATGGACTCAAACATCGTTTGCTCTGCCTCCCAGGTGCCGTGCCAGTTGGTGCTGCTCCACTCGCTTTCCAGGTTGGGGTCGATGGCGGTATTCTCATACACAATGTCCGTCAGATTGATCTGATCCCCACTGATGCAGTAGTGGAGCATAATGGCGTACCGTAGCGCCATGCTCAGCGGCACCGTGGGAACCAGCTTCATCTGCCGCATCAGTTCTCCGGACAGTTCCGCCGAAATTCGCAGCTGTCCGCACAGGCTCATCAGATAGGATTCCGATGCCTCCACGGTAAAAACCGGACCCAGCAGATGGATTCCGGCCAGCGTGTCTGTCTGCATGTCCGCCGCCGCGATCCAGGCAAATCCCATCCGGTCATTGAGCAGGATCGGCATCCGGCTGTTCCGGAAATGACCGAGCAGGATGGAATTTCCACCGCTGACAATCAGCAGGTCATAGAAGAATTTCTCGCTGGGACAGTTGCTGTCCAGAAGCTGGAAGTCCGGCGTCAGGCGCCAGCTATAGAGCTGATTGGCGCACAGGAACATTCCTCGCATGGTCTCCAGCCGCAGCATGGCCTCATAATCGTTCATGGC
>JAAVHC010000009.1 GCA_014799925.1 Oscillibacter sp. | reverse complement strand
CTGCGCCACTCCGCTTAAAACTCTTTCTTTCCTACATCGGGCTGCTTTTTGTGCTGTCCGCACAATCTGGGGCGGTTCAGACCGGCGCGGGGCTCCTTGCAATATGATCCGATTCCTCAGTGAAAAGCGCAGTATCGCTGCCGTGTGATGTATGTTCTTTCATACTATTCCTCGATTAAAAGCGCAATACCGTAACCGGGCAGAAATCCAGGATTTGCAGAGGGTTTGGTCTCGGAATAAAAGTTCTTTTTGATACTTTTTCTTTCAATTATAGGTATCAAGGGTTACCGTGCGGCGGGCTGTGCTAATCTGCGCAGAAAAGAGCGGAATTGGCCGTCCGCCCAGGACCTTTTTCTTTCAAGAAAAAGGATCAAAAGAAAGCATTACTGGTTTCCCACCATGCGCAGCAGCTCCTCCGGCGTGGTCCGCTCCGTGACCATCTGCCGGCACAGGGCGTAGAGGCTCTGGGGAACCCCGCGTACCAGTACGTTCCGGCTGTCCGTGCGGATGGTCAGCGTCACCGGGATGCCCGCCTGGTGGACCAGGACCTCGGCGGCCTCATCGTAGTACCCGCCGGGATAGGCCAGGGCGCAGAACCCCTCGCCCAGCTCCTGACGGCGCAGCCGGTCATAGAGGGACAGATCGTCCCGGAGGGCGGCGGACCAGGCGGCGTAGTCCTCTCCCTCCAGGGGGAGGATGGAGGCACGGATCTCGTCCCCGGTTTCATAGGGCGCCCACTGGTGCATGTCATAGGTGTGAGACTGCATGTCCATCACGCCGGAGGCGGCCATCTCCCTGGCCTGGTCCCAGCTGAAATGGGGGGTGATGGGGAATTCCGTGTCCTTGTAATGCTCCGTATGGCCAATGGAGGATCCGATGGCGAACACGGTGGCCGTCAGGCCGTTCCGGGTCAGGATGGGGTACGCGGCCTCATAGTTGCTGAGGTAGCCGTCGTCCATGGTGATGCAGACCGGTTTTTCCGGCAGGGAGCCGCCGTGACAGACATAATCCACCATCTCCTGGAAGGTGACGGACTGATACCCCGCCTGGACCAGGGCCTCCATCTGGGCGGCAAAGGCCGCGGGGGAGACCTCAGTGTCCATGGATGGGGTCTCGGTGAAATGGTGATACATCAGGATGGGCACTTCCGCCGCGTACTCACGCTCCTCCAGCCGGGGCGGCGCGGTGAAAAGCTCGTCCAGCCATGCCTGGCAGGTCTCGCTGGTGACATACGCGCCAAACCGCTCCGGGCGGTAGACGGTTTCATCGTCAAAGACGGCCGCCAGAACCAGATCGCCGGTGGTGGTGCGGAAATGGGTTGCGTCATAGAAATACCGGGTGTCGTAGGTCAGGGGGGTGCAGCTGAAATCCCAGTAATCCACTACCTGGGCCAGGGCGGTCTTATAGGCCCGCAGGGTCTCCTCGCTGTAGAGATTCCACTGGGCCTCGGACACCGGGGAACAGATGACCAGAAGCTCCACGCCCTTCTCCTCGCACAGATCCCGGATCTCCCGCACGGACTGGACGCACTGGTCGATATAGGGCAGCTGGTCCTCGTCCGGGGACAGGTAGAAGGTGCCGGGATTGGCCTCGGCATAGACCGCCGGGTCTCCCACCTTCTCCACGTTCCGCAGCCGCTTGTCATAGCAGCCGCTGGGCACGTCGAACACGTCGAACACCTGGGGCAGATCCGTATCCGTCAGCCGGGCGGCGGCCTTATCGAAGGCGTAACGGGGATTGGCCAGGGCGTAGCGGAGATAGAACAGGGGCAGATTTTCCCCGGTGGCCAGGGCGTGCATCCGGTCGTTCAGGCCGTCTCTCTCCGCGTCGTAGACGTTGGCCTCATTGATCCCAAGATTGACCACCAGATGCTTGACCTCATACCGCTCCAGCACATAAACGGCCAGATCCCGGTAGTCCCTGGTGTCGCTGCCGTAGACGAAGAGGTTGTAGAACCGGCCGTCCACATATTTCTCCATGGTTCCCGCCTCCAGGGAGGCGGCGGAGGAAGAGCCGATGATGTAGGAATCGTACTCTCCGTGGTGCTTTTCCAGCCAGGCCAGCTTCGCCACTCTGGGATTGTTGGTCTCGTTATAGCTGTACCAGTCAAAAATCGGGTCGCCGAACACGCCGAAGGGGTCCATGAGCATGTTGGCCCCGGCGCAGAGGGCCAGCGCCAGCAGAATGGCTCCCGCCAGCATCATCAGCCATTTTTTCGCGGACATAGGCGTGCTTCTCCTAGACATTTTCATAAACGTACATAATGGCGGTGTAGTCCGTGTTCAGATAGACAAAGAACACCAGCAGCAGCACCGCTCCGAACAGCAGCGCGAACTGCGCCCGCCAGCTTTTCCCGTCCAGCCGTTCCCGCAGGGGGACGCCCTTCTCCAGCAGCAGCTCCACCACCAGAAGGGTGACGGCGGCCGCGCCGATCCGCAGCCAGTCCAGGCCCGTCAGGCCGAAGGACAGGAAGGTTTCCGCTCCCAGGGAGGTCCAGCCGAAGCGGAACGCCGTCCGCTTCAGCATCCGCAGAGCCTGCATCAGACTGGAGGCGCGGGAGAAATAGCGCCCGATGACCACCAGGAAGCAGGTGCGCAGGGACTGAAACACCCGGAAGGGAAGGTTCTTCCCGTCCAGCCCCAGCGTCTGGTTGACCCGGGTGAAGACCGGAGCGAAGATCATGGCCAGGCTCATCAGCGTACCGTTCCACAGGCCGTAGGCCAGATTGGAAAATCCCGGACCCTGCCACAATCCCACCATGAGGAACACCACCACCGTGGACAGGCAGGGAGCCGCCAGCTTTCCCGCCTGGGGGCCGAAACGGCTCCGCAGCCGTTTGCCCAGACGGTTCATGGGGCCGGAGAGGGCCAGGGGATAGAAGAGGTAGTCCTTCATCCACTCTCCCAGAGACATATGCCAGCGCCGCCAGAACTCGTCGATGCTGCGGGCAAAATAGGGCCGGTTGAAGTTGTCCGCCATCTCCACGCCAAAGAGGCCGGAGGCGCCCCGGACCAGGTCCGTACCGCCGGAGAAGTCCGCGTACAGCTGCACGCAGTACAGTGCGGAACCCAGCAGCAGGGTGGCCCCGCTGTACTGGGAGAAGTTGTCGAAGATCTCCGACACCGCCCCGGCCAGGGGGTCGGCGAGGAAGGCCTTTTTCAGGACGCCCCAGATCATCAGCTGGACGCCCCGCTTGATCTTCTCCGGATCGAAGCGGTTTCCCTGGATCAGCTGGGGATGGAGCTTGTCATACCGGTTAATGGGCCCCTGGATCATTTGAGGGAACCAGCAGGCGAAAAGGGCGTAGCGGAGGAAATTGCGCTCCGGCTTCGCCCTGCCCCGGTAAACGTCGATCAGATACCCGGAGGTCTGGAAAATATAAAAGGAGATCCCCAGCGGCAGCAGAAGCTCCAGGGGCCGGAACTGCCGGGATGCGCCGAAAGGGCCGAGGAGGCGGTTTGCCGTCCCCAGCCAGGCGTTCAGGTATTTGAAGAGGGCCAGCGTGGCGAAATTCAGCGTCAGCGCGCCGCCCAGCAGCAGGCGGCGGCGGCGCTTGCCCCGCTTTTTGACGGCGCTCCGGTCCCCCGTCCCGGCGCTCAGCTCCGCCCGCTCCCGCCGGTGAAGCGCCCCCAGCCCACGGCCGGCGGCATAGGTGAACAGAACGGTGAACAGAAGGTAAACCGCCGCCGGAGGGCTGTAGGACAGATAGAAGAAGACGCTGGCGGCCAGAAGCGCCAGCCAGCGCCTCTCTTTTGGCAAGAGGTAATAAACGGAGGCGGCCAGGACCAGGAACAGGAGGAATCCCGCGCTGTTGATGGACATGGCTTACTCGTCGGCCAGCCGCTGGACCAGGGCGTGGATGGCCTGGAGGGAGTTGAAGTTCTCCGGCACCAGATCCTCCGCGCCGATGGAAATGTCAAAGGCCTCGTTCAGCTCGCCCACCAGCATCACAATGTTCAGGGAGTCCAGAATGCCGTCGTCGATGAGGTGCTCCTGCCCCTCGAAGTCAATGCCGGGGCAGTTTTCGGTCAGAATGTTCAAAAGCTCGTCCATAAAAATACTCCTTTGTCAGATTATTTCGCGCATACTCCGGATCATGGCAGAGTATGGCGGGATTGACAACTTACAGCTCCCTGCGGCCCTCCAGCGCCCGCATCAGCGTGGCGTCGTCGGCAAATTCCAGGTGCCCCCCCACGGGGATGCCGTAGGCCAGCCGGGTGACCCGCACGCCGAAGGGCTTCAGCAGCCGGGCGATGTACATGGCGGTGGCTTCCCCCTCGGTGTCGGGGTTGGTTGCCATGATGACCTCCTGTACGTCTCCTTTGGCCACGCGGTCCACCAGAGATTTGATTTGCAGATCGTCGGGTCCCACGCGGTTCATGGGGGAGATGACGCCGTGGAGCACGTGGTAGCTGCCGCCGTATTCCCTGGCCCGCTCCATGGCCGCCACGTCGCGGGGATCCGCCACCACGCAGATGGTGGCGCCGTCCCGCTTTTTGGAGGAGCAGATGGAGCACAGCCCGCCGGCGGTGAGATTCTGGCACACCGGACAGCAGGTGACGGTCCGTTTGGCCTCCAGGATGGCGCTGGCGAAGGCCTCCGCCTCCGCTTCAGTCAGGCTCAGCACATGGAAAGCCAGCCGCTGGGCGGACTTGCCGCCGATGCCCGGCAGGCGGGCGAACTGCTCCACCAGATTTTCCAGCGGCGCGGGAAAGTATTCCATAACTGCACTCTCCTGTTTCAAAAATCTCTCGATGCCGGATCAGAAGAAGGTCAAAGAGCGAATGGGCCGCCGTCCTGGCCCCTCAATTCCTGAATACGCCGGGAAATATCATCGGCCTTATATACCGAGCTGCCCGCCACCAGGACGCTGGCCCCGTTTTCGATGGCCGTCCGGCAGGTGACGGGGTCTATGCCGCCGTCCACCTCCAGCTCACAGGCCGGGTTATCCCGGTCGATCCACGAGCGGAGCTGACGCAGCTTGGGCATCATGTCCGCCATGAATTTCTGCCCCCCGAAGCCCGGCTCCACCGTCATCACCAGCACGATGTCGCAGACCTCCAGAAACGGCAGCGCCGCCTCCGCCGGGGTCCCCGGCTTGAGGACGACCCCGGCCCTTTTTCCCTGCCCATGGACGATATTCAGGGCCTCGCGGATATTCTCAGCGCTGTCGGCCTCCACGTGGACGGTGACGATGTCCGCTCCCGCTTGACAGAACCGCATCGCGTACCGGACCGGCCGGTCGATCATCAGGTGGACGTCCAGCGGCAGGGCGGTGACCTTCCGGACGCACTCCACCACCGGGACGCCGATGGAGATGTTGGGGACGAAAAGGCCGTCCATCACGTCCACATGGAGATAGTCGGCGGCGGCCGCACGCCGGACGTCCCGCTCTAAATTTGCGAAATCCGCGGCGAGGATAGATGGCGCGATTTTGATCATAGCTGCACTCCTTTGTTCATGATGGGCCCGGAAACCGGAACGGACAGGCCGCGGTTCCGGAAAGGAGACAAAGCACCCCGGCCAGGCCCTCTTCATAGGATACCGTAGGCGGCAAGGGCGTCTCCGGCGGGGCGAAGAAAGATCCTTTCCCACCCTCCTGCCCCGCCCGCGCCGGAGGCGCGCCGCATCATATAGGGGGCCGCCGGGAGACCGGCGGTCCCCGGCAGGGCATTGGATATGATTTCCGAATACAATATTCGGAAATCAATACAGTACGCCCGGAAATGGTATGATAATTCAGTATAGCAAATTTTTCCGCGAAAATCAAGTAGTCCCCGCAAAGCCGGCGCGGCGGCTGTGACCGTGCGGATCCGCACGGCCTTTTGCGGAAGTTTCACAATGTCTATTGATTTTTCAGGAAAACTATGGTACACTTTGTCCATCTTTTTACATAGGAGGAGAATCATATGCGTCACGCAAGAAAGCTGCTCTCCGTTCTGCTGGCTCTGGCTCTGGCGGTATCCCTGGTGCCCGCCGCCCTGGCCGCGGAAGCGGAGGGAGAGACTCACATCACCATCCTTTGCACATCCGACATGCACAGCGATATCTGGGGCTACGACTACGCCAGCACCAAAGAGACCGACAATAGCGGTATGGCCCGGCTCTACACCTACATCCAGCAGGTACGGGCGGAGAACCCCAACACGCTCCTCATTGATGCCGGTGACGACATCCAGGGCACCATCATGAGCGACGACCTCTTCAACAAGAAGCCCGAGCGGGAGCACCCCGTCGTCGCCGCCATGAACTACATGAAGTTCGACGCCATGACCGTGGGCAACCACGAGTTCAACTGGGGTATCGAGAACATGAAGGCCATTCTGGGCCAGGCGGAGTTCCCCGTTCTCTGCGCCAACGTCCGCGACGCCGAGGGCAACACCGCTGTTGGCCAGGATTATGTCATTCTGGAGACGGGCGGCGTGAAGATCGCAGTTATCGGCGTCACCTCCCCCAGCGTTCCCCGCTGGGACGGCGGCAAGCAGGGCATTGACGAGTGTACCTATGAGGACGCCAGCGCGGCCGTGAAGCGCGCCATTGAGGCCATTGGCGACGAGGCTGACATCATCATGGTCTCCGCCCACATGGGCCTTGAGGCTGAGTTTTATATCGCCGAGGATGACCGCCGCGACTCCGCCGCGAAGATCCTGGAAGTCAACCCTGAGGTGGACGTGATGCAGGTGGCCCATACCCACACCACTGTCAATGAGACGGTGGGCGATGTGCCCGTGGCCGGCGTGCGCAGCACCGGTGTGGAGATTGCCCGCATTGACCTGACCCTGGACGCGGACAAAAAGATTGTTGACAGCACCGTCGAGATCGTCTCCATGAAGGACGTTGAACCCAGCCAGGAAATCCGTGGCCTGGAGGTGGTTGCCGCCGCTCAGGAGGAGGCCCTCTCCTTCATCTATGACAATGTTCTGGGCAGCACCACCGCCCGCTTCCAGCCTGACAACGAGATCACCGGCATCGCCCAGGGCTGGATCGAGGACACCGCCGTCATGGACCTCATCAACACCGTTCAGCTGGAGAAGTCCGGGGCGGACGTTTCCGCCGCCGCCCTCTTCAAGTATGCCAGCGACCTGCCCGAGGGTGAGATCAAGTACAACAACATCTTCGATATCTACAAGTATGACAACACCCTCTACCGTGTGAAGGTCACCGGTGCCGAGCTCAAGACCTACATGGAGTGGTCCGCCGGCTACTATAACACCTGGAAGCCCGGCGACATCAACATCTCCTTCGACCCCAACTTCCGTGACTACAAGTATGATATGTTCGCGGGCGTGGACTATGAGATCGACATCAGCGAGCCCGTGGGCCAGCGCATCAAGAATCTGACCTTCAAGGGCGAGCCCCTGGCCGATGACCAGGAGCTGACTCTGGCGGTCAACGACTATCGCCTGTCCTCCACTGTCAACGCCTTCCTGGCCGATCCCGAGCACGCCAAGGAGTGGCAGTCCTCCGAGTCCATCCGGGATATGCTGGTGGAATACTTCGCCAATAATTCCCCCGTGGAGCCCAAGGTGGACAACAACTGGAAGATCGTGGGCATCGACCTCCAGCTGGACAACCCCGAGCGCGCCGAAATCGTTGCCAGGATCAACGCCGGCGAGATCGAATCCCCCAAGAACCAGGCCTACAATCTGAACCCCGTGGAGGGCAACGTGGTATTCGACGGCAAGTCCGCTGACGTGACCACTGCCAGCGCCGACGGCGAGACCTACTACCGCCTGCGCGAAGTGGCCGCTCTGCTGGCGGGTACTGAGGCGTCCTTTGACGTGACCTGGACCCGCGAGGACGGCGTGGTCATCGTCAAGGGTACGGATTACACCGCCGAGACCGCTCCCGCCGTCAGGGGCGAGGCTACGACGAACACCCTTGTGGTCTCCGTGGACGGCAGGACCGTGGAAGTGGCCGTCGTCAACATGGGCGACAGCAACTATGTTTCCGCCGCGGGCCTGACCATCCTGCTGGGCCTGGATGCCAGGGAGGCCGACGGCCTTCTGACCCTGTCCATGCCGGTGAATACCGGTATCGGCGGCTGAACTTCGACAGAGAACCGATTGCATGACAGCAGGGCCCCCGGTACGTTCGTACCGGGGGCCCTTGCTATATTCTTTTCGATTTTTATAGAGTCGCGTCCAGCTTCCGGACCGCCCGGGACCGTCATTGGGCTTATAGTCGAAGCACTTGAAAAGAATCAAAAAGATTCTTTTCAAGTCTGCGGCGCCTCGCGCCGCAGGATGCCGCATACGCGGCATCGGCTGAAGGCTTCATAGTCAACAAACAGCGTGTGCAGCACGCCGGCGGGCCTCCGGCCCGTCGATTGAAAAAGCGCAGACCGCACTTTTTCAAGTGCGTTGACTATAACGATCAACGACCGGTCCGGCAGTCCGCAGAACTGCCCCGCATCTGCCGCACAGACCGGGATGCGACCTGTCCTGCCCTACGGAAGGCAGGATCTTCCAGCACCGCTCGCACTTGGCGCCCTGAGCGGGCTCCACGGTAACGCTCACGGCGTCTCCGGTGGATACGCGCACCTGAGATACGATCAGCAGGTCCGCCAGCTCGTCCGCGTTCATGAACTTCTGGCTGGCCAGCGCCTGGGGAACGGTCAGGTCCACCCTGGCCTCCAGACTCTTGCCGATCTTCTTCTCGTTCCGGGCGGCCTCCAGCGCGCCGTTGACGGTATCCCTGACCCTGATGAGCTCGTCCCAGGCGGCCATGGCTCCGTCGTCCAGCGCATATTCCGCAAAGGGCTTGTTCATTACATTCAGCAGAACGTTCCGGCCGTCGTCGCCGTCCCTGTGGGGCATGGCCAGCCAGATCTCGTCGCAGGTGAAGGCCAGAATGGGGGCGAAGATCTTGGTCATGGTGTCCAGGATCAGCCACAGGGCGGTCTGGGCGCTGCGGCGGGAAACGCCGTCCGTCTCATCGCAGTACAGGCGGTCCTTGATGATGTCCAGATAGAAGCTACTGAGCTCCACCACGCAGAAATCGTTGATCGCGTGACTGACCACGTGGAACTCGTAATCCTGATATGCCGCCTCGCACCGGTCAATGAGCGCGTTGAGCTTGGTCACCGCCCAGCGGTCCAGCTCCAGCATTTCCTCCGGCTTTACCAGGTTGTTGGCGTCAAAGCCCGCCAGGTTCCCCAGGCAGTACCGGGCGGTGTTGCGGAACTTGAGGTAGCTCTGGGAGAGCTGCTTGAAGATGTTGTCGGAGCACCGCACGTCCGCGTGATAGTCGGCGGACCCGGCCCACAGGCGGATCATGTCCGCGCCGTATTTCCTGAAGATGTCGGCGGGGTCCACGCCGTTGCCCAGGGATTTGTGCATGGCCTTGCCCTCGCCGTCCACGGTCCAGCCGTGGGTGACGCACTCTCTGAAGGGGGCGCCCTTGCCCAGCGCGCCCACGGCGGTCAGCAGACTGGACTGGAACCATCCGCGGTACTGGTCCAGGCCCTCCATATAAACGGTGGCGGGCCAGAAGCCCTGGTCCTTCTGCATGGAGGCGAAGTGGGTGGAACCGGAGTCGAACCAGCCGTCCAGAGTATCCTCCTCCTTGGTGAAATGAACGCCGCCGCAGTGGGGGCACTGATACCCGGCGGGGAGGATATCCGCGGCGTCCTTCTCATACCAGGCGTTGGAGCCTTCGGCCCTGAAGAGCGCGGAGACGGCGGCGATGGCGGCGTCGTCGCAGACGGGCTTTCCGCAGTCCTCGCAATAGAAGACGGGGATGGGCAGGCCCCAGCGGCGCTGGCGGGAGATGCACCAGTCGGAACGCTCCTGGATCATGGAGATCATGCGGTCCCTGCCCCAGGCGGGGAGCCAGCGCACGTCCTCGGTGGCCGCCACGGCGGCGTCCTTGAAGGCGTCCACGGAGCAGAACCACTGCGGGGTGGCCCGGAAGATGATGGGGTGCTTGCACCGCCAGCAGTGGGGGTAGGAGTGGACGATGTCCTCCGAGGCGAAGAGCATGCCGCTCTCCTTCATGTCCGCCAGAATGACGGGGTTGGACTCGTCCGTGGTCATTCCGGCGTACTTCCCGGCGTAGTCCGTGTGGCGGCCCTGGTCGTTGACGGGCACCACCATATCCATGCCGTAGCGCTTGCAGGTCTGATAGTCGTCCGCGCCGAAGCCGGGGGCCGTGTGGACGCAGCCCGTGCCGCTGTCCATGGTAACATAGTCGGCGTTTACCAGACGGCTGGTCTTGGGCAGGAAGGGGTGGTCCGCCTCCATGTCTTCAAAGAAGCTGCCGGGGTGGGTCTCCACGACCTCCCATGTCTCGAAGCCGCCCAGCTTCATCACCTTCTCCACCAGCGCCTCCGCCATAATATAGTTCTCGCCGTTGGGGGCCTTCACGATGGCGTAGCTTGCGTCCGGGTGCAGGGCAATCGCCAGGTTGCCGGGCAGGGTCCAGATGGTGGTGGTCCAGATCACGAAGAACAGCCTGTCATAGGCGGAGAGCTTCCCCTGGTCCTCGTGCATGGGGAATTTCACATAGACGGTGGTGACGGGGTCGTCCTGGTACTCGATCTCGGCTTCCGCCAGGGCGGTCTCGTCGTGGGGGCACCAGTACACGGGCTTGAGGCCCTTGTAGATGACGCCCTTCTTGAACATCTCGCCGAAGATCTTGACCTCCTCGGCCTCAAAGCCGGGGTCCATGGTCAGGTAGGGGTGCTCCCAGTCGCCGATAACGCCCATGCGCTTAAAGCCGTCCATCTGCACGTTTACATAGTGCTGGGCGAACTCGTGGCAGGCGGAGCGGAACTCCGGCACGGACATCTTCTTGCGGTTGAGCTTGTTCTTCTTGATGATGGCGGACTCGATGGGCATCCCGTGGTTGTCCCAGCCGGGGATGTAGGGGGTGCAGTACCCCCGCATGGCGGCGGAACGGACCATGAAGTCCTTGATGGACTTGTTCAGGGCGTGGCCCATGTGGAGCGCGCCGTTGGAGAAGGGAGGGCCGTCGTGGAGGGACCAGAGGGGCTTGCCTTCGTTTTTCTTCAGCAGCTCGTGGTAGAGGTCCATTTCCTGCCAGCGCTCCAGCATGGCGGGCTCACGGTTGGGCAGGCCCGCCCGCATGGGGAAGTCCGTCTTGGGGAGATTGATGGTCTTGTTGTAGTCCATTGGTAAATTCCTCCTGTGAGAAAATAGTTTTAATATTCCAGAATGATCTTGCGGCAGTCCTTGCAGATACAGGCCGCGGGGGCGTCCGCGCAGACGCGCAAAGAGACGCTCTTCCGATCCGGTCGAAGAAAGACTTTATCCGGGGCAGGGCTCCAGAACAACGAACCGTTTGCATAGAGCCGGCCCGATTCCATTTCCTTCCCGCATTCCGGACAGGTCATGACGCATCCTCCTTTTGCCTTAAAACAAAGCGCCCCTGCCTCATAAAGAGACAAAGGCGCAAACCTCTGCGGTACCACTCTTCTTGCCGGACAAGCCGGCCGCTCAGGGCGTGAGGTAACGGTCACCGCCGGGCGGGCTTAATAGGCAGCGCGCCGTTCAGCCGCCTGCTCCAAGGGGATATTCACCTGGTTTGCCTCTCCGCCCTTCCACCGAAGCGGGCGGCTCTCTGTGCAGGCCGGACCGGGCTACTCGTCCTTATCCACGCAGTTCACCATGATAACGGTATCATATTATACGCAAATTCCGGACTTGTCAACCGTTTTTCAGAAAATGTCGCAAATGGCTTTAAAGATTGTGGCGCTTTATGCGGTTTAGCCCGGGGCCCGCGCTGCAAGGCTTTTACGTATAAGCAATTCTGGCCGATCCGCCGCGTCACGTAAACCTGTCCGGATTGAGCGGGGGCGTTCGGACCCGAATCAAGAAAAACGGAAGACGCTATCGACTTTGAAAATAAAATGTGTTATACTCAGTTAAAATGGATTTGCCCCGTATATCCTTGTGAAACTGGACCGGGCAAATAATCTGTTTGAATTAGATTGAGATTATATTCTATTCCATAATCCTGAGAGGTGCTTGTTATGAAAATGATAGATCCTACCTTTGAGATCCTGGATTGTCCCGATGGACTGACGCTGCTTCAAAAAATTGAACGTGCCGGCCGCGTATGCTACAAAAGCGAAGCGAATATTACGCCGGATTCCGCGATTGATTTTGTGCGCCGCGTTTTGAAGAGCGGCCATGAATCCGTGCTGGAGCATGAGAAGATATCCGTCCGGGTCATATGCGACCGGGGCGTCAGTCATGAGATCGTCCGCCATAGAATCGCAAGCTACAGCCAGGAGAGCACCCGCTACTGCAATTATTCCCGCGATAAATTTCAAAATGAGCTGACATTCATCCGGCCCTTTTTCTGGAATGACGACCCGGAGAAATTTCAAATCTGGCAGGATGCAATGGCCGTGGCTGAGCGGAGTTATCTTACGCTGATAGAGAAAGGCGCATTGCCGCAGGAAGCGCGAGGCGTTTTGCCGAACAGTCTTAAAACAGAGATCGTTGTCACAATGAACATTCGTGAGTGGCGGCATTTCTTTAAGCTGCGGTCGGCCGCCGCGGCGCATCCGCAAATGCAGGAGATTGCCGGGGCGATGCTTAAAGCGTTTCAATCGCACTTTCCTGTTGTGTTTGAAGATATCAATCATGAAGCGCGCGCATCAGGAAACGCCGGATAATATCACAAAAGAGGAGGCAGCCATGAAAAAGAGCGACTCCCGCTACCGCCATTTTGTCCAGATTCTCCGGGAGGAGCTGGTTCCCGCGATGGGCTGTACGGAGCCCATCGCCATTGCCTACGGCGCGGCCAAGGCCCGGGAGGTTCTGGGATGCCTGCCGGACCGGATGCTGGTGGAAGCCAGCGGCAATATCATCAAAAATGTAAAAAGCGTGGTCGTCCCCAACACCGGCGGCCTGAAGGGCATTGAGGCGGCGGCCGCCGCCGGAGCCGTGGCCGGCGACGCGGGGAAGATTCTGGAGGTGATCTCCCGCGTCACGGAGGAGCAGAAGGCCGACCTCCGGGCGTATCTCGCCGGGCATGAAATCCGGGTGAAGCCCGCGGAGGGGGACGTGGTTTTTGACATCGTCCTGACCCTCTGGTCCGGGGAGGACCGGGTCCGGCTGCGGATCGCGGACTACCACACCAACATCGTTCTGATTGAGAAAAACGGGGAAGTCCTGCTGAAATGCGGCGAGGTAGTGGCCTCGGGAGCGGCGGCCAGCGGCCTCACCGACCGGAGCTGTCTCACGGTGGACGCCATTGTGGACTTCGCGGACACGGTGGACCTGGCGGACGTCCGGGAGCTGGTGGAGCGGCAGATCGAATACAACTGCGCCATTGCCCGGGAGGGCATGGACAACCCCTGGGGAGCCAACATCGGCAAGGTGCTGAGAACGTACTACGGCGAGGATGTGAAGGTCCGCGCCAGGTACATGGCCGCCGCCGGGTCCGACGCCAGGATGAGCGGCTGCGAGATGCCGGTCATCATCGTTTCCGGCAGCGGCAACCAGGGGATCACCGCCTCCGTTCCCGTGGTGGAGTACGCCGGGGAGCTGGGCGTGAGCCACGGGAAGCTGCTGCGGGCGGTGACCCTGAGCGACCTGCTGACCATCCATATGAAGACCGGCATCGGGCGGCTGAGCGCCTACTGCGGCGCGGTCAGCGCCGGGTGCGCCGCCGGAGGCGCCATCGCCTATCTCCACGGCGGAGGCCGCAGGGAGGTGGCCCATACCCTGGTCAATGCCCTGGCCACCATTTCCGGCATGATCTGCGACGGGGCGAAGCCCTCCTGCGCGGCCAAGATCGCCGCCGCCGTGGACGCGGGCGTACTGGGCTGGCACATGTTCCGCAGCGGCCAGCAGTTCCGGGGCGGAGAGGGCATCGTCACCAAGGGCGTGGAGGAAACGATAGCCAACATTGGCCGCCTGGGCCGTCTGGGGATGCGGGAAACGGACCGGGAGATCATCCGGATCATGACGGGCTCGTAATTGCGGTCAGGGGAGGGGCCGTGCCGCTCCCATTCAATAAAATTCCCCTGTTTCATCAAAAGATGAAGCAGGGGAAACGCACTTATACCTGTGCCATACGCTATTCCGCGAATGCCCGGTGCAGGAACGTCACGACCTGCGCCCGGGTACACTGCTCGTTGGGGGAGAAGGTCGTCCCGTCCCCCGTGCCGCTGGTGATGCCTTTCTCCACGGCCCAGATCACGGCCTTGGCGGTAAGGCTGTCGCTCCAGCTCACGTCGGTGAACGTCCCCTGGGCGCTGGACGGCTCGGGACGGCCGTTCAGGTACCAGAGCATATTCACGATCGCGATCCGGAGGCATCCGGCGCCGGTGCTGCCAAACTTATGGAGCTGCCTGGGATAGACCGTATTCAGGCTCCAGTTGTAGGGCTTATACCGGTAGTCGTCCTCCTCTAAATTAGTGAACCGGAATTCAGGGGCGATCGTGGGCTCCGGCTGTCCGGCGGCCCGCCAGAGGAAGATGATTGCCTCCCCGACGGTGCAGGTGTCATAGGGGGCAAAGCGGGTCTCGCTCTTGCCGCTGGTGATCCCCTTTTCCACCGCCCAGTTCACCGCGTCATAGAAATAGTCGGTGGTATGCACGTCCTCAAAGCGGCCTGTCGTGCCGGAGGCCGTACCGGAGGGCGCGGCCACCGGCGTGATGATGTCCGTCAGCTTTACATCAAAGTA
Source organism: Oscillibacter sp. (assembly GCA_014799925.1). Lineage (GTDB taxonomy): Bacteria > Bacillota > Clostridia > Oscillospirales > Oscillospiraceae > Pelethomonas. Next base: position 66,614 of record JAAVHC010000009.1, on the reverse strand, counting down.
GCCCCTCTTGACAATCGCGTACTGTGAATCCGTATTTTTCCAGGTATGGACCGTGCCGTCCGGCTTGATGGTGACGTATCCGCCCACAGCGATCGCTTTCACGTTCTCGCTGACCTTCACCGGCACGGACTGGCAGGAGATATTTTGCAATCCATAGCTGGCCTGCGTATCGTTGACACGGTGATTCGCGCCCCAGACCCACAGCTCACCGTTGGTCTTCACCACGCCGATGCCCTCGTCCGCAGCCCTGAAGCTCGCCACGTCGTCCATGAGCTTGACCCATTCCGCCGCGTCCGTCTGGGTGCCGTTCCCCAGCTGGTAGTAATGGTTGTCTCCCAGCGCCCAGAGGGTGTTATCGGTTTTCAGGACATAGCCTGTGTAGTCGCCGCCAAATGCCCTGGCGTCCGGCAGAATGAAACTGACCGATCCGTCCTCCGAGCTCCAAAACCAGGAATTGCGGTCGGTGGTGATGTACCCGACGCAGTCCCCGTCCATCTCCGTGGCGTAGATCACGTTGTCCGCGATCTTTTTGTGCTCCTTTGCCAGGAGCCAGAGAGAGCCGTCGGTCTTGATGGCCAGAATTCCCTGGGACGTGGCGGACGCCGCCGCCACGCCGTCCATCACCTTCCGGGGCGTGAGCTGCCGGTGCTCTTCCTCAGAGCTGTTGGCATAGCCCAGCCTGCTGTCCACATTGTTCCCCCAAGTCCAGAGGCTGCCGTCGGTTTTGACCGCGGCGACGCTGAAGTAGGCGACAGAGCCGACCTCGATGGAGGCGACAGAGGCCACATTGTCCATGATCTTCACATAGCTCTCCGAGTCGCTCTCCGTACCGGTTCCCAGCCGCCCGTCCCTGTTGTAGCCCTTGACCCACAGGGCGTGGTTTTCGTCCACAACGGCGGAAAAAATGGTGTCTGACCAGCTTCCGGTGACATAGTTGGGCTCGGATACGTCCGCCGGGTCCCCGGCGGCCAGCGCGGTAACGGTCAGGCCAAGGCATGTTACAAGGGCCAGCGTGAAAGATAGCATCCATTTTCTCATTGTCTTTTCTCCTGTCCTTTTCGGTTTGTTGATCGTCTCCGGCGGACACCTCCGGCGGCGGAGCGCACGCCCCGCCCGCAGGATTCGCCGGAAGCACAAAAAGCGGCGCTGAGTCTCTGATAAACCCAGCACCGCCTTGATTAACGCAATGCGAACGCGCGGCCTGCCGCAACTCATGCTTCCATAGGTATCATACAATATGCGGAACTGAATTGCAAGGTTTTTGACAAACTTTTTCCGCAAACGGCCCCTTTGCCAATTGGGTGAGGGGGTCCTCTTTGCCGTACCGGGGGCGGCGCGGCCTTAATGCCGCTGCGTTTTGTCCCTCTTTTTTTGTGAAAAGATATGCAATACTTATTGCCGCGCCAAGAAAAATCTGTTATAATATAGATTACGCTATAACGTGGGAGGGTTTACAGTCTGCGGTCCGGCGGAATCTGCGGTTCCCGCGGTACCCGGAAAAGAAAACCGCGCCCACGGACAGGGCGCATAGCCGCTATCATCAAACAACTTGAAAAGAATCATAATTTTCCAGGCGCTGCGGCGCATACGCCGCGGCAGGCCGCTCGCAGCCGTTTGCGGGCCAACGGTCCGTTTCGGCCCATGGCCGCCTCCGACGGCCATACGGCGGCGCTGGTTTGGATTTTGTAGTCAACTGCGGCGTGCTTTACACGCTGGCGGACTTTGCCCGCTTTGAAAAACAGCGTCGCTGTTTTTCAGGTCGTTTGACTATATAAGAAGGGATGTGACTTCTATCAACAGCGAACATACGCGCAGGCAGAGGATCCTGATCGCGGACGATTCGGAGATGAACCGCTCCATCCTGGCGGATATGCTGGGAGAGGAATATGAGATCCTGGAGGCCGAGAACGGCGTGGAGGCGGTGAGCGCTCTCCAGAAGTACCGCATGGAGATCGACCTGGTCCTGCTGGATATTGTCATGCCGGAAATGGACGGGTTCGAGGTGCTGACCGTCATGAACCGAAATAACTGGATCGAGGATATTCCTGTTATCATGATCTCTGCCGAGACCGCGCCCTCCCATATCGAGCGCGCTTATAACCTGGGGGTGACCGACTTTATCACCCGCCCCTTTAACGCCCTGGTGGTCCATCACCGCGTGGTGAACACTACGCTGCTGTACGCCAAGCAGAAAAAGCTGGTGGGCATGGTGGCGGATCAGATCTACCAGAAAGAGCGGCAGAATACCCTCATGATCGACATCCTCAGCCACATCGTGGAATTCCGCAACGGGGAAAGCGGCCAGCACGTGCTGCACATCCGCACCCTGACGGAGCTGCTCCTGCGGCATCTCATCCTGAAAACCAACCGCTACGGCCTCACGCTGGCGGATATCAGCACGATCAGCATCGCGTCCGCCCTTCACGACGTGGGCAAGATCTCCATTCCCGGAGAGATCCTCAATAAGCCGGGCCGTTTCACCGATGAGGAATTCTCCATTATGAAAACGCACACCGTCATTGGCGCGGAGATGATGGAGGCCGTGCCCATCCACAGCTCGGAGCCCCTCATCAAGGTGGCCCGGGACATCTGCCGCTGGCACCACGAGCGCTGGGACGGGCGGGGTTATCCCGATGGGCTGCGGGGGGACGACATCCCCATATCCGCGCAGATCGTGGCCCTGGCCGACGTGTACGACGCCCTGACCAGTGCGCGGGTCTACAAACCGCCCTTCCACCACGACAAGGCGGTGCAGATGATCGTCAACGGCGAGTGCGGCGCGTTCAACCCCCTGCTGATGGAGATTCTGCAGGATGTGGCCCCGCTCCTGCCCGAACAGATGCAGGACGGCGCGGACTATGTCCGCACCACGCAGCTGGAGATGCGTTCCGTGGCCCAGGAGATGCGCCACTACGAGGAGCTGTCCGCCTCCGAGCGGACCCTCCAGCTGCTGGAGCACGAGCGGATGAAGTACAGCTTCTTCGCCGCCATGAGCCAGGAGATCCAGTTTGAGTATACCGTCAATCCCTGCCTTGTGACGCTGAATACCTGGGGAGCCAACCGCCTGGGGCTGAAGGAGACGGTGATGGACCCCCTGCATAACGACAAGGTGCGGTCCATTCTGAGCGGCGGCGACCTGGAGGGCCTGGTCCGGGCCCTGCGGAGCACCACGCCCGCCCAGCCGGTGGTGACGCACGAGTGCAAGATTTTCTGCGGAGACGAGGAGCGCTGGTGCCGGATCATCGCCCGGGCCACGTGGAGCGCGGATGAGCCGCCCCAGTACGCCGGCGCTATCGGCAAGGCCGTGGACATCCATGAATCCCAGATGAAGCTGGCCGCGCTGGAGCGGATGGCCTCCCATGATCCCCTCACCGGCCTTCTCAACCACGCCAGCGCCAGGAAGCGGATCATCCAGCGGATGGAGGAGCAGCCCGACGGGCAGTTCGCCATGGTCATCTTCGATCTGGATCATTTTAAAATGGCAAACAATACCTATGGACATATTTTCGGGGACCACGTGCTCCGCTTCCTGGCGGATAAGCTGCTTGAGAGCATCCGCGGCGCGGATATCGCGGCCCGCGTGGGTGGGGACGAGTTCCTGCTGTTCCTGGAGTACCGGGGCGAGCTGGAGCCCATTATCTCCCGTATCTACCATGCCATTTCCGGCTGCGCCTATGAGCAGTTCCCCATCTCCCTGAGCATGGGCATTGCCCGCACGGACCTGGTGGGCACCGATTATGAGACCCTGTTTCACTCCGCCGATCAGGCGCTGTACAAGGTCAAACGCTCCGGCCGGGGATGGTACGCGTTCTATGATGAAAGCATGCATGACATGCTGTCGGTCATCTCCCCCATTGATGGCAGCGAGGGCGAAGAAGAAACGGCGGACAATGTGAAAAAAGGAGAGGACAATTTATGACTTTACAGGAATGTTATGCCGCCCTGGGCGGCGACTACGCCGGCGTGTCGAGCCGTCTGCCCACTGAGCGGATGATTCAGAAATTCGTGCTGAAGTTTTTGAACGACGGCAGCTACGACCTGCTGCTCCGCTCCATGGAGGCGGGGGACTACGCCGAGGCCTTCCGGGCCGCCCACACCATCAAGGGCGTGTGCCAGAATCTGGACTTTACCGTGCTCTACCAGTCCAGCAGCCAGCTCAGCGAGGCCCTGCGAAACGGCTTCACCCCCGAAGCGCCCGCCCTGATGGAGCAGGTAAAGACGGACTACCGTCAGACTGTGGAGGCCATCCGGGCGTATCAGGCGTCCGCCGGCCTGTGAAAACGCCGGGCCCGAGAGGACGGCACGGAGGGGAGGCGGCGCCGGATGCGGCATAAGAACAAAACCTCACGGTTTCTCGCCACCAGCCTGGTGCTGGTGCTGATCGTCAGCATCGCGATCTTCTCGTTCCTGGCGGTCTTCCTCAACCGGCAGAGCGCAAGCACCATCCGCGAGGTCAGCCAGATGTATATGTCGGACATGAGCGAGCAGATCGCCATGCACTTCCAGACGGTCATCAGCCTGCGCCTGGGCCAGCTGGACGCTTTGGTGGAGACGGCTCCCGTGGACAAGATCCATACGGACGCGGCCCAGCGGAGCGAGCTGATCCGCAACGCCCATGCCCGCGACTTCACCAGTCTGGGCTTCTACCACACCGACGGGAGCTTTGACATGCTTTACGGCGGCGCGCCGGAGGTAGAGAACTCCGCTCCCTTTCTGGCTTCTCTCTCCAACGGCGAACAGAAGGTGGCTGTGGCCAACGCGCCGGACGGGGAGCGGCTGATCCTGCTGGGCGTCCCCGCCACCCACACGCCCACGGAGGAGCACCCCTGCGCCGGCCTGATCGCCACCCTGCCCGCCACCTATATCACCGAGACCCTGGCGCTGAGCGAGAATGAGGAGCACGTCTATTCCTTCATCATCCGGGAGGACAAAAGCTTCGTCATCCGCACCAGCGGCGACTTCCGGAACAGCTATTTTGACCGGGTGAACAACCTGTACAGCACAATTGACGGGCAGACTCCGGAGACCTACATGCGGGAGCTGGCCGCCGCCATGGCCAATAACGAGGATTACTCCTCCAAGATCTGCGTGGACGGCGAGCCCAGGCAGATGTACTGCACGAAGCTGCCCCACTCTGAGTGGTATCTGCTGACTTTCATGCCCTACACCACCCTGGACCGGATGGTCAGCGGCTTCACCACCCGCTGGACCGTTATGGTGTTCGCCGCCTGCCTGCTGGCCCTGGCAGTGCTGCTGGCGGTATTCGCCCGGTACTTCCAGATGTCCCGCCAGCAGATGGCGGAGCTGGAAAAAGCGCGGTGGGATGCCGAGCAGGCCAGCCGGGCCAAAAGCGAATTTTTGTCCAACATGAGCCACGACATCCGCACCCCCATGAACGCCATTGTGGGCATGACCGCCATCGCCACCGCCAGCATTGACGACAAGGAGCAGATCCAGAACTGTCTGAAAAAGATCACCCTCTCCGGAAGGCATCTGCTGGGACTCATCAACGATGTGCTGGACATGAGCAAGATCGAGAGCGGGAAGATGACCCTGACCATCGACCAGGTCTCCCTGAGGGAGGTCATGGATTCCATCGTCAGCATCGTCCAGCCCCAGGTCCGCGCCAAGCGGCAGAAGTTCGACGTCTTCATTCACGATATCTCTACGGAGAATGTGCGCTGTGACAGCGTGCGGCTGAATCAGGTGCTGCTGAACATCCTGGGCAACGCGGTCAAGTTCACGCCCGATGAGGGCGAGATCCATGTCGCCATGTACGAGGAGCCCTCCGAGAAGGGGGACGGCTACGTCCGCATCCACTTCGACATCCGGGACAACGGCATCGGCATGACGCCGGAGTTCAAGGAAAAGATTTTCGAGGCCTTTGTCCGGGAGGACAACATGCGGGTCCACAAGACCGAGGGGTCCGGCCTGGGCATGGCCATCACCAAGTTCATCGTGGACGCCATGGGCGGCGACATCACCGTAAACAGCACCCCCGGTCAGGGCTCGGAGTTCCACGTGACCCTGGACCTGGAAAAGGCGGAGGTCATGGAAGCGGACATGGTCCTGCCGGATTGGAACATGCTGGTGGTAGACGATGACCGGCAGCTGTGCGAGAGCACGATAAGCTCCCTGAAATCCATCGGCATCCATGCGGACTGGACCCTGGACGCGGAGAGCGCCCTGGAAATGGTGGAGGCCCGCCATGGGCAGCATAACGCCTATCAGATCATCCTGCTGGACTGGAAGCTGCCGGGCATCGACGGCATCACCGCCGCCAGAACCATTCGGGAGCGGTACGGGGACGAGATCCCCATCCTCCTGATTTCCGCCTACGACTGGAGCGAGATCGAGACGGAGGCCAAAGCCGCCGGCGTCACCGGATTCATCTCCAAGCCTCTGTTCAAATCCACCCTGTTTTACGGGCTCAGGCCCTTCCTGGGCGATGCGGAGGACATGGAGGAGGCGGAGGCGGAGGCCAAATCGAAAGAGCCGGAGCAGGACCTGACCGGACGCCGCATTCTCCTGGCGGAGGACAACGAGCTCAACTGGGAAATTGCTTTCGATCTGCTCAGCGAGCTGGGCCCGGAGCTGGAATGGGCGGAAAATGGTCAGATCTGCGTGGATAAATTCCGGAACTCCGCGCCCGGCCACTATGACGCCATTCTGATGGATCTGCGGATGCCGGTCATGACGGGCTACGAGGCCACGAGGGCCATCCGAGGCATGGACCGCCCTGACGCCGCAGAGATCCCCATTATCGCCATGACGGCGGACGCCTTTGCGGAGGACGTGAAAAAATGTCTGGACGCCGGGATGAACGCCCATGTGTCCAAGCCCATCAACGTACGGGAGGTCTGCCGGCAGCTGCTCAAGTATATGAGCCCATTATAATGCCAGTTTTCTTTACTTATATAGTGGCGGCAGATCAGAAACAGTAAAGTTTAGGGCCGCCCAGGATTTTGCAACAGGCGCATTGAGCGCCTGTGCATAATCGCACAAAGGGCGGTGGGTCCAGGCGTCAGGCGGCCAAAGGCCGCCCCGCCCCTAAGCCGCGCAAAGCGCGGCCCACGGGGCAAAGCCCTGGTGGGTTTGGGCGAAGCCCAACATTTACTCGCTCTCTACCGTACTGACTATACCTGACAAGAGGTCCCCAGCGCGTACGCGCCGGGGACCTCTTCTTCCTTATGGCATCCTTATGGCAGATAACTCAGGGGGTTCTGCCGCTCGCCGTTATAGCGGACCTCAAAGTGGCAGTGGTTGCCGGTGGAGCGTCCGGTGGAGCCCATCTCCGCGATGTGCTGTCCCTTGTAGACCTTGTCGCCCACGCTGACCAGAAGGCTGCTGTTATGCCCATAGTAGGTGACATACCCATTCTGGTGGTCGATCTGAACCAGATAGCCGAAGCTGCCCATCCAGCCGGCATAGATCACGATGCCGCCGTCAGCTGCCACGATGTCGGTGCCGTAGGACTTGGCAATGTCCACGCCGCCGTGGAAGGAGGTGCCGCCGAAGATATTGCGGTAGCCGTAGCGGGAGGTAATGGTGCCGCCGCTGACAGGCCAGCGGAAGCTGCCGGTGGGCGCCCAGCTGGGCCGCTCCAGCGTGCCGCGCGCCTGAACCTCGGTCACCGGCTCGGTGAGGATGGTCTGCTCCTCAATGATCCGCTCTACCTCTTCCACGCCCTCATAGGTGACGCGGGCCACGGTGTCGGCGGTGCCGTACTGGCCTCTGGTAAGGACCTTGGTTTCTCCCTCCCACATGGTGTTGTCGTCCACGTACTCGATCTCGTAGGGGATGTCCGCCACGTAGTATTCCATTTGCGTGGCCCGGACGGTCAGGTAGGGCACGGCGTTGCTGATGAGCAGCTCGTCGCCGATCTGAAGCCTGTCAATATCGTAGCCGGGGTTCAGCCGCAGGAGGTCGCCGCTGGTCATGTTGTTGTCCTCGGCAATGACGGACCAGCAGTCGCCCTTTTTCACCGTGTAGGTGACCTCTCCCGCCTTGGTGCTTTTCAGCAAAGTCGCCGTTTCACCCAGGTTGATGAAATCCTCTACCGGCAGATTGCACTCCTGAATGGTGACATCCTCCACGAAGTCAATGCCCACCGTGTTCTCGTTCCGGTATTCCACAGACACCAGATTCAGCAGTTCCTCCAGCGCCTCCCTGGTCTGCGTCGCGCCGATCAGGTCGCCGTTGACGTACAGCGCAAATCCATGCTCCACCACGCGGAGGGACTCGCTGAGGGCGGCCTCCAGATCGGCCTCCTTCACCAGCGTGCCCCGATAGGCCAGCCTGGTGGTGTAGGAAATCTGGCCCGGCTCCAGGGTATAGCTGCTGCCCAGCATCTGGGAGATGGAGGTCTCCACCTGCCGGACGGCGGCCTGGGCCTCCTCCTCGCTGGCGACGGTGCCCAGTTCCCGCCCCTCAAAGGAGAGGGTGGTGGCGGTGGTATACAGCACCTGGAAAGCGGCATACACCACCAGGGCCAATCCGGCGGTCAGGAATACCGCCGCCTGGATCAGCCGGTGCCTGGGCGTTCTTTGACGGACGCGGGCGGTCAGCTTGGAGAAAACGGACCGTATGCGGTACATCAATACGTTGACCTTCTGACGCAGCAGCGGCATGCTGCCGGCCAGCAGCAGCTGGAGCTGCCGGTAGGGACTGCTGGATTCCGGGAACCGGCGGCGGCTCCGGTAGTTCAGCGGCCGGCGGGGGCGGCTGACCGGAGTGGAGGCGGCAGCGTGTCTGGGTCTGGCGGTTTGCGCAGGCCGCTCATTTTTCGCCTTTTTTCTTATATCTCTTTGGAACATTGGGAATCCTCCGATAGTTACAAAGCAGGGTAAAGTGTTACAAATAGTTACAGTATATTTTACCGCATTTTCCCTGATTCGTCAACCCCCAAGATATTGTGGTCGGTAGCACAGCTGGTCCGTGCCGCCCCCAGACTGCCGCAAAAGCTCTCCGCAACCGTTGGCTGCCTTTCGCCGCCGGAGCGGCGAAATAAAGTTCAATTGTTTTTCCGGCGGCATGTACTATGATTGCACAATGACCACATCGAGTGGTCATGTGCAATCTAATTCTGCACGGCCACTCGATGTGGCCGTTGCAGAATCATGGAAAAACTCTTTGCGCGGAGCGAGCGTCGACAATGGAGGCGCAGAGCGCAGCGAAACTTACTCCCAAAAGATGCACAGCATCTTTTGGGAAGCAAAGAGAGCGGCGCGGCTTTCGCCGCGCCGCTCCTGGGTGTCTTCGTGTGCTCTGAGCGCAGGGCCGCTCTTACAGCAGGCTCTTCTCGTCGGCCTTGCTGAACAGGTGAATGACGTCGCCGCGGAAGGTCACACTGATCTTCGCGCCGTAGCTCAGGTTCTTCTGCTCGCCGGTCAGGTCCATGGTGGGCAGAATGATGATGGCGTCCTTGCCAGCCACGTTCACGTGCATGTGGATGGTGGCGCCCATCAGCTCGGTAACGTCCACGGTGGCGGACAGAGCGTGGGCGTCCTTGGCGTCGCACAGGCTGACGTGGTCGGGACGGACGCCCAGGGTGACGTCCTGAGCGGCGGTGTTCTTGCGCTTCAGAATCTCCTGCTTGTCAGCGGGAAGTTCCATGCGGGCGCCGGCAACGCTGACATAGTAGCCGTTGCTGTCCTTCTCCAGCTTGGCGTCGAAGAAGTTCATCATCGGGGTGCCGATGAAGCCGGCGACGAAGAGGTTGGCGGGGTTGTCGAACACATCCTGGGGAGTGCCGATCTGCTGGATGTAGCCATCGCGCATGATGACGATACGGTCACCAAGGGTCATGGCCTCGGTCTGGTCGTGGGTAACGTAGATGAAAGTGGTGTGGATGCGCTGACGCAGCTTGATGATCTCAGCGCGCATCTGGTTACGGAGCTTGGCGTCCAGGTTGGACAGAGGCTCGTCCATCAGCAGGACCTTGGGCTCGCGGACGATGGCGCGGCCAATGGCGACACGCTGACGCTGGCCGCCGGACAGAGCCTTGGGCTTGCGGTCCAGATACTGGGTGATGCCCAGGATCTCAGCGGCTTCCTTAACCTTGCGGTCGATCTCATCCTTGGGGACCTTCTTCAGCTTCAGGGAGAAAGCGATGTTCTCAGCGACCGTCATGTGGGGATACAGGGCGTAGGACTGGAAGACCATGGCGATGTCGCGGTCCTTGGGGGCCACGTCGTTCATGACCTTGCCGTCGATAAGGAGCTGGCCCTCGCTGATCTCTTCCAGGCCGGCCACCATGCGCAGGGTGGTGGACTTACCGCAGCCGGAGGGACCAACCAGAACGATGAACTCCTGATCGGCAATGTCCAGGTTGAACTGCTGGACGGCGATGACGCCGCGGTCAGTGACCTGAAGATTGGTTTTCTTCTCGGGAGCCTCGCCCTTCTTCTTTTTCTTCTTCTTCTCGTCGCCGCTGTGGGGGTAGATCTTCATGACGTTCTTCAGGGATACAGTTGCCATCTTCCAGGCGTTAGCGAAAATGCCTCCGCAAATTCCGCCTCGGAGCAGGGGGCGCCGCCCCTGGTCCATTGCGGCATGTCTCCACAATGCCGCACCGCACGCCTACGCGGGATACATCCTTTCTTGTCAGTCTGCCGGGCCATTTTGTGGAGTGGCGCGGCAGCTCATAATTGAATTGCCTGGGCTTTCCAGCTCAAGCTGCTTATAGAATAGCGGCAAACGCAGAAAATGTCAAGGCCCGATAAAAAATTCGGCGTTTACACAAATAAAACGTTTCATTTCTGTATAATATGCCGACGAATTTGAAAAACGGCGGGCCGACGGACCAATTGCGGCCGCCGCTGTTATCCATGGAGCAAGCTGGAAAATACGGTCCTTAAATATTCGCCTTTGATTGATTGGACCATGTTGTCGATTGCTTTTCTGGTCTCTTTTCGTTCTTCCGCTGTAACCGCCTCTGCCACGGAGGGGTTCCAATTATCTTTTAAGCGCGAAACAATATCGTCCAGTTCCTCCGGCGGGATGGCGCTCAGAAATACGCCGCACATATCGCCAAAAACCTGCGCGGAGCCTTTTTTGCTTAACCTGGATACGCAAATAAGATAGTGCTCCATTGCAAGTATAAACGCGTTGTCCGGATTATCCGGGGCTACGTTCAACACATAGCGGTCCACCACCTCTCCTATTGGTATGTGCGCTTCCTCCGCTGTCTTACGCAGCGCGTCCGCCGTCTTTGTTGCCACTGTGATGGTTAACTTTTCCATGATTTCAGTCCCTTTCTGATTTTTTGTCCTGTGCAATATAGGAAATTTGCCGGGTAACAGGGTCAATCACGATGATGTTCCGGCCCAGCTTCCGGGCATAGTTTACGGTTGAGCCGGTGCCGCTTCGCCGGGCCCCGCTGTAGACGGCCAGCAGCAGGCCGGCGGAGTCTACCAGACAATGGTTCCGGGCGATCATGCAGCCGTCATAGTAGTCGCGGCTCACATATTCCACGAAGTCGGCCTGTTTTAAAATAGAATGATACCGCTTCCGTGCCGAATCGCTCCATTTGTTCTCCTGTCCCTCATGGGGCAGGAGACAATGGAGCTTCAGCGCGGGATTTTTTTCGCGGAGGGTCAGGACGATCCGGGCACAGCAGTGGTCTGTCCCATCCGCCATCCCGCTGAAATAATCCGTGATGCCGGCTTCGGCCAGCGCTGTGATCTGTTCGGTCAATATTTTTTTCAGGGCAATGCACCGGGGGTCGTCCTCGTTGTCCTTCCACGGAAGTTTGTGTGGACGGTGGCCGGTGAATGCGCAGCATTTATTCAAATCGCTTTTTGCTTCGTTGCGCATGTACTAATTGCCTCCAAAGCGCTTATTCATTAGTCTGATATATTATAGCACGGTTGCGAATATAATGCAATATACTACTTTAATTTAACATTCATTTGTAGTCAAAAATAGTGTATCATGAAATAAAATGTTCTGGCAAAGGAGTGTCAGTCATAAACAAGAAAAAATGTTACACAGCAGACGAAGTGCAGTTCCTTAAAAATATAGGTTTTCGGATTCAATTTTTCCGAAAAACGAGAGGGTTAAGCCAGGAGGAACTTGCAGAACGGAGCGATTTGAGTTATTCAACCATCAGCCACATTGAATCAACATCCTGCTACTCTGTGTCGATGCTATCCTTGTATCGCATCGCAAAGGCGCTTGGAGTGGAACCGTATCAGCTTCTGACGTTCAATTAAAGGCCCAGATTTCCCTAAGCTGAACGATTATTCTTTTGATGATGATTTACTTGAGGAATAGTCCTTATTATATAAAAGGCAGGAGCTTGCGGGGGTTCTTCCCACAAGCTCCTGCTTTTTATGCGGAATATTTCCTGACTGACCGGCGGACCGCTGCCTTTCCGGCTATTTCCGGCGCCGGCCGGGAACGATTCTGCGATACCAGCCCTTTACATGCCAGCCCACGGTTTCCCCCACCTCTTTGGAGGCCACCATCTTGTCCGCCAGGGTCAGCAGCCAGGCTTCGGAATTTTTCGGCCAGGGGGCCAGGGGAAACATATGGCTGGTGATCGCGTCCCGCTGCCGCTGGTCCAGGCCGAACAGCCGGTCCGCCCGGTGCGCGGCGTGGGAGCCGTGGATAAAGGCGTGCATACGCCGGACCCGCTGCCAGCCGGAATAGCGGCGGATATAGCGCCGGTGCCGTTCGCTCTGCCAGTCATAGCCGAAAAAATCATGGAGCAGGGCCGCGCGGGTCACGGCCCGCACCCGCTCCTCCTTCAGCCCGAACCGGCGGGCCAGCCGGTAGGCGCACCTGGCGGTGTCCACCGAGTGGATGTAAAGGGAATTTTCCCCGCCGTGGTGGGGGCAGTCCTTCAACTGCTCAAACAGCGGGTGAGTAACGATGTCCTCGATTATTTCCGAAAAGGTCTGGGCCAAGGGGAATCCCTCCGTCAGCATGGAATGATATCTTTATTATAGGCCGGTGGAGGCGTCCAATGCAAGGGAAATATCTGGAGCGATTTCTTAAGATTTTCTTGCGCCGTGCGGTGGGACGGTGAGCGAAAGAGGAATTTTTACTATTTCCTAATTAGAAGTGCAAACCCGTCACCGTGCGGAAATTCAGGAATTGCAAAGCATTGGAGAGCGAAAGTAAAGTTCTTTTTGATACTTTTTCTTTCAAGAAAAAGTATCAGCCCATCTTCTCAAGGATTTCCCCGATATCCCGATAGATTCCCGAGGGTCGGACGCCATATTTTTCAATGTCCGCGGGCACGCCCTCTCCTGAGAGGACGAACGCCGTGTCGATCCCGGCGTTGACGCCGCAGGCGATGTCGGTGTAGATCCGGTCCCCCACCAGCACGGTCTCCTCTCTGGAGAAGCCGCAGCGCTCCATGGCCAGCAGGGCCATTTCCGGCTCCGGCTTGCCGATGACCAGCGGCCTCCGGCCCGTGGCCCGGAACAGCATCTCACAGACGGAGCCGCAGTCCGGCACGGAGCCCCAGGCGGTGGGGCAGACCCAGTCGGGATTCGTCGCCACAAAGTCCACGCCGGGGTCTCCCAGCAGGATGCAGGCGTCCTCCAGCTTCTGGAAAGTCAGCTCCGTGTCAAAGCCGCAGACCAGGAGAGAGATTCCCTCCTCCCGCCGGTCGGTGACCCGGAAGCCCGCGCCGCGAAGCTGCCGGCGGAAGGTCCGGGTGCCGAAGGCGTAGATCAGCGCGTCGTCGTACCTTCCCCGGAGATACCAGATCAGCGCGTCAACGGAGGTAAGGAAATCATCAGCCGCGGCATCAATTCCCATTTTCCTCAGGCGCTCCACATAGGCGTCCACGCCGCGGGAGGAGTTGTTGGTGGCGAAGAGATACCGCCCTCCCTTCTCCCGCACCCGGCGGAGGAAGGGCCGCGTGCCCTCAAAGAGCCGGTCCCCCAGGTAAATGGTCCCGTCCATATCCAGGAGGAACAGCTTCTTTTTCGTCAGGTCCAGCATGCTGCGGCTTATTTCCGGTCCTCAAAGGGGAAGTGATACTTCAGGCCCAGCTTGTCCCGGACCTCGATGATTTCCTTCTGGATCGTCTCGCCCACGGGCACGCCCTTGTCCTTACGGTCCTGCCAGGCCAGCCACTCCTTCTCGCCGGCGGTGTAGATGCGCTCCGCGCCGGGGGCCTTCTCCGAGGCCCGCAGGCCCCGGCAGATGTCGCCGGCGGTCTTTCTGAAGGTGTCCAGGCCCATGAAGAACTCGGGGTTGATGACAAAGAAGAAGTGGCCCAGACGGTACATCCTGTTGCTGCCGTCGGGGTTCCTGCCGCTGAGCTCCTTCATGAAGGGGCCTCCGGCCAGGGCGGCGGAGAGAATTTCCACGATGGTGGTGAAGCCGTAGCCCTTGAAGCCGCCGGTGGCCTCGCCCGGGCCGCCGATGGACAGCAGGGCGCAGTTGCCCTTCCGCATCTCCCGGAGGATCTCGCCGGAATCGCTCATGGTGCCGCCTTCCCTGGTGACCACCAGGCCCTCGGGGGTGGGCTTGCCGGAGCGCTCATAGAACTCGATCTTGCCGTTCTGGACGATGGAGGTGGCGCAGTCGAAGTTGAAGGGGAACTCCTCGTCCGTGGGCATGGTGAAGGTCAGGGGGTTGGTGCCCATCATGGGCTCCACGCCCCAGGTGGGGGCCACGGAGGGCCGGGCGTTGGTGCCGGAGATGCCGATCATGCCGGCTTTTTCCGCCATCGTGGTCCAATAGCCCGCGATGCCGTAGTGGGTGGAGTTGCAGATGGCGCCGCCGGCCATGCCGTATTTGGCGGCCTTCTCAATGAGCATCTCCATCATATGGTAGCTGGCCACCATGCCCATACCGTTGTTGGCATCCATCACCACGGTGGTGGGGGTGTCCTTCACGATGTCCATTTTCGTCACGGGGAGCAGGGTCCCGTTCACGATCCGGTCAATGTATATGGGCTTGAAGCGGTTGCAGCCGTGGCTCTCGATGCCGCGGCGGTCGGATTCCAGCAGGACGTCGGCGCAGATCTTCGCGTCCTCCTCCGGCACGCCATAACCCTTGAAAGCGTCGGTCAGGAAGCTGTTCATCAATTCCCAGGATACATAGGGCCTCGTTTCCATCTGTTCCAATCTCCTTATCAATAATATATCATTTCCGGGCTTAAACCACGGAAATAATAACCGCTCAATATACGCAAAAAGCGCAACAACCGCACGTACTGTGCAGTTGTCACACTCGTCTCACGCGCTCAGTCTGCCGTCAAGCGGTCATTCGTGAAGCCAGTATACCAGAAATCCGGAAGAAGCACAAGAATAAATTTCCGTCTCCAGAGGCTGGGGCGCGGCGGAACAGGATCATATGGAAACATCCCCCGGAACCGGCAGCGGCTCCGGGGGATGCCCGTCCTTACGGACAGTTGGAAAGAGAAAAGAGAGGGAAAAAAGGGAAAATACTCGTAAGCAGAATCAGGAAGCCCGCTGGCCGTAGCCGCCGAAGAACTGGTTGAAGAAGTCCTCCATGCTGCCGTAGTTGTCGTAGTAGGCGTCGCCCTGGCCGCCGCTGCTGTCCTGCCGGTCAGAGGGCTGGGCGTCCGTCTCCCTGGGCATATCGGCGGTGGAACCGAAGGTCAGCTCTGTGGTCAGCACCTGGCCGTCGCGGACGTAGGTGACGGTGGCGGTATCCCCGGCCTTATAGGTTTTGCTGCCCATGGCGGAGGTCAGGTCGGACCAGCTGCTGATGGCGGTGGTGCCCAGCATGGTAATGACGTCGCCCTCCTGAAGGCCCGCCTGTTCGGCGGGGCCGCCCGCGGTCACTTCGCCCACATACACGCCGGTGCGCATGCCGCTCTGGGGATAGTAGGACACGCTCTGTCCGGCGATGCCCATCCAGGCATGGGAGGTGACCTTTCCATTCTCCATGATGTCCTTGAGCATGGACAGCACGTCGTCAATGGGGATGGCGAAGCCCAGGCCCTCGGCGGCGTCGCCGCTGCCGGTGGAGGAGGTCTTGGCGGTAACGATGCCCACCACCTCGCCGTACTGGTTGAAGAGAGGCCCGCCGGAGTTGCCGGGGTTGATGTTCACATCCATCTGGATCATATTAAAGGGCGTGCCGTCCAGGTTGATTTCCCGGTTCAGGCAGGAAACCACGCCATGGGAAAGGGAGAAGGTCAGCTGGCCCAGGGGGTTGCCGATGGTGGACACGTCCTCGCCCACCTTGAGGGAAGCGGAGGTCCCGATGGTTACGGGCTTCAGCCTGGTCTCGCCGGGGTCCACCTTCAGGATGGCGACGTCGTAGTCGGAGTCGCTGCCGATGATCTGGGCCTCATAGGTGGAGCCGTCGTTCAGCGTAACGTGGACGCTGCTGGCGTTCTCAATGACGTGGCAGTTGGTGGCGATATAGCCGTCGGCGGTGAGGATGAAGCCGCTGCCCGCGCTGGCAAACTCCCGCTGAATCTGCTGGCCAAAGATATTGTAGCCCACCGCGGCGGTGCCGGAGGTGTTGATGCTGACGCAGCTGTCCACGTTGGCGTCGTAGACCTGGGAGAAGGTGAGCAGCGTGCCGCCGGTGACGCTGACGGTCTCCACCTCCGCTCTGGGCCGCTCGCTGACCATCATCCGGGTCTCGTTTCTGCCGCTGTCCCGGTTGGAATACCATCCGGCCCCGAAGGCCCCGCCGACGAGCAGTACGCCGCAGAGGACGCAGGCGAGGATTTTTCCGGCCCGGCGCGTCTTCTTCGGCGCGATGGGCGCGGGAGTCTGGGCGGCCCGGAAGCCGTCGGCGTCGGAGCGGTAGCTGTAGTGGTACTCGTAGTCGCTCCGGTTCTGATCGCTGTTATAATCTGGATACATAAGAATGTCCTCCTTATGGAATGTCCGCTTCGCGTCTGCTGCGGCGTTCGCTTTTGATGGTGATAGAATACCGGGGATTTATGACAGAAATATGAAGAAACTTCGGAAAGATTTTAAACATTCCGAGGACAATTTGTGAAGAAGGCCCGCGTACGGCAGCATAAGAGCAGCGAAGGGGATCTGCCCTTCGCTGCTCTTATATGGTTTGGAAGATTGGATGAAAAGAAGTTATTGTCTCTTGCAAAGAATAAGATACCGGAAAGGTATTAAGAAAACCAGCGTTTGTTGTTACAAAAGTATTAAATCCCATGAGAAAAATTTTCAGCCCATCCTGCTTGTGAAAAAATAAATTAGGATTGTTCTTTACTTGTTCATATTTGCCCGGTATACTGAAAAAAACAGTCCGTTCCGTCCGCTTTCCCGTACCGGACGGAGCCTCCGGAGAAGAAACGAGGTCCTGTCTATGCGGAACTTTTTCTACCGCGTCTCCAGCGCTCTGGCCCGGTTTATGTATGGGCGCAACGGCAGCGATTCGCTGAATCTGGCGCTGCTGGCGGCGTATGTACTGGTACTGCTGGCGCAGGCGCTCCTGGGCCGGATCATGGTCGCGCGGATCATTCTGGAAGCCGCTGCCCTGGCGCTGGCGCTGGTCATCCTGTTTCGCGCCTTTTCCAAAAACCTGTCCCGGCGGCGGGCGGAGAACGGGAAGTTCCTCGGCTGGTGGTATCCGGTGAAGAACCGTATCACCGGCGCGCAGCGGCGCATGCAGGACAAGGACCACAAGTATTTTACCTGCAAGACCTGCAAAACCATCTGCCGCGTCCCGGCGGGGAAAGGCCGGATTGAGATCACCTGTCCCAAGTGCGGCGGAAAAATGATGGGAAAAACATAAAAAACAGGCCCTCTGTCGCGGCGCTTTGCGTTTACTGCGTCAGAGGGCTCTGTTACGCTCTGATCCGGGGGTGCTTTTACACGTTTATACTGTTTTCAGGAAAAAGCGTCAGTGATAGGCCCGGTAGAGGAAGGTGATGATCTGGCCGCGGCTGCATGCCTTTTCGGGGTTGAAGATGTCCGCGCCGCCGTCTCCTTTGGTCACTTCCTTTTCCGCCGCCCAGTCTACCGCCCTGGCATAGGCCGCGTCGGCCGGCACGTCGGTGAAGCCGCTGGCCCCGGCGGAGGGGCTGCCCAGGGCCAGCCAGATGTACCGCACGGACTGGGAGCGGGTGCAGGGAGCGCCGCGGTCGAAGGAGTCGTCGATCATGCCCTGTTCCCTGGCCCATTCGATCGCGGCGTTCATGTCTTCGGCCGCGGCGGGGGCGGGGGTCCCGTTGACGGAGCGCTCCGCACGGTAGAGGAAGGTCAGGATCTGGGCGTGGGTGCATTCCGCATCGGGCTCGAAGGTAGTTTCGGTGATGCCGTTGGTGACGTCATGCTCCAGCGCCCAGGCCACGGGGTCCACAAGCCAGCTGTAGGTAACGTCGGTAAAGGCGGGAGCAGGGGGATCAACGGGAGCAGCGGGAGCGGCGGGGGCGGGCACGTCGTTGTCCGGCAGATAAGCGGCCGCGCTGATGGGCAGGTAGCCGTCGGTGAACAGGCCCTCCTGGTCCTCCCGATAGATGTAAGTTATTTTCCAGTTGTCATGGGAAACGACGTATTTCTGCCCGGACCCGGACGCCTCGGTCAGGAACAGACCGCCGTTTTCGCCGCTCATCCCCTCGTCGCTGTTGGTCACATCCGCCAGGTAGAAGTTCCCGTCGCCCATCCGGACCACGTTCCACATGTGCTTCTCGCCGTTCATAAGCCCCTCAGCCAGATAGCATGTCACGTCCCCGTTGAATTCAGACAGGTCGCACAGATACTTGAACGCCTTGGAATAGCCCTCGCACAGCACATTGGTGTCGGGATCGCCGTCAAAGACATAGATCAGCTGCCACGGGTCGCCATAGGTATGATCGGGACCGTAGGGGTCCTTGTCCTTGAGCATGGTCTGGTAGGCGTCCCGGTTATATGTGTTCCGGGCGCAGATCTCGTCCCGGTAGGCCGCCAGCTTTTCGTAGTCGGACTTGCCCTCGTTGGCCTGAACGATGGCTTTCGCCGTCGCTATGACCGAATTGGCCTGGGTGATTTTGCTTACGTCTGTTGTGATCGTGTTTCTGCCCTGATAGGCCGGGGTCACGTCGATGGAGTAGTCGAGGCCCGTGATCCAGACCTCGCTGCCGGTATGCTCCTGGTACCATATCCAGTTCCAGTAGTTATTCGCCCAGAACATCTCGAAGGGCAGGTTCAACTCCAGACAGGTATAGATCCTGTCCAGCATCTCGCCGACTTTTTCATGCAGCGGATTGACGAGATTCTCATCGGTTATGCGGGAAAGGCCCATTTCCCGCGCTGTCCAGGACAGTTCCCCCTCCTCAAAGAAGATGCTGATCTGGGTGCTGGCGGTGGTTCCCGCGGCCACCTCCGCGGCTCTGGCGGCCATAGCGTCATAGATCTGCTGCTCCGCCGGAGTGAGATTTGCCCCGGCCTTATCCTGGACCGCGGCCGCGTAAGCCGTGACGGGCAGCAGGGAGACCGTCAGCACCAGGGCCAGCAGCGTGGCAAGCCATCTTTTCTTCATGTCATGTCCTCCTCTTTTCCATGGAAGCTTTGAATCAATCCCCTCGCACGGCTCGCCGGAAAATTTTCCGTCAATTTGCACACGTTGATTTCATCAGTCCTTCCTTCACTCAAACGTTCCAAAACGTTTTAGCACATTCTATCAGATTATGGAGGAAAACGCAAGATAAATCGGCCTCCTTCGGCGGCTTTTTGACGCGCGGAAAGCCGCCCCGCCATCGGCGGGGCGGCTTGGTTTTTGCTCATTCTCCCAAAAATTCCGTAGGGTCTACCAGTTCTCCGTCCCTGGTCACACTGAAATGGAGGTGAGCGCCCAGTCCGGCCTCGGTCAGGGAGGTGTTGCCCACCGCGCCCAGTGGCGCTCCCGCGGGGATCTCATCCCCCGCCAGCACCTGGGTCTCCGGCAGGAGGCTGGCGTAGGTGGTCACATAGCCGTTGCGGTGGTCCACCCGTATGGTGGTGCCCATGCGTCCGTCCTCCTCTACGGAGAGCACGATCCCGGCGGAGGCGGAGACTACCGCGGCGCCGGCCTCGGCCTGGATGTCGATGCCGTCGTGGGTGCGCCAGTCTCCCAGCGTCGCGTCATAGGCCAGACGATCCGCGGAGAAGGCCGCCGCCGTCTCTCCCACCAGGGGAGCGACGATAATCATGGGTTCCACCGCCTCGATGGGAGCGGGCTCCATGACGGGCGCGTCGTCCTCGTTATACGGGACGTCGTCCTCCGTCCACGCGGGCTCCGCCGGTCTCTCCGGCTTCTCCGGCTCGACGTCGGTCGGGACGTCCGGCTCGATGGCGGGCGTCTCCACAGGGATGGCCGCGCCGCCGGTGACCGGCCTTACGGGCTCCGGCTCCGGGACGGACACGCTCTGCGCGGGAGCGGGGTCCGTAACGGCGCTGGGAATGGGGTCCTCCTGGGGCTGGGGTTCCGTGTCGGTTTTCAGCAGGGCGAAATAGCCAACCACTCCGGCTGCGACCACGCAGACGAGCAGGGCTATGTAGAAGCCCATGCCGCCGAAGATGGAGGCAGCCTGCCGCTTGCCTCTGTTGTCCATGATACTCTTCCTTTCATCATTCCGCCGCCCCGCGGGGCGGCTTTTATGAAGGGGATGTCCCTTCAGCTCCATTTTGCTCCGGCGGAGGGGATTTTATGCAGGGCCGCCGCGATTTTCTTACATTGGCGGCGGAGAACCTTACCGGTAAAACGGGCCGCCGGCGCTTTTTTGCCTTCGGCTTGCTTTTTCCCCTTTTGTTGGATATAATAGAGGCAACTTTTTGATCAAAGGAGCGGCAGATTATGATCAGGCATATTGTCATGTGGAAATTTCGGCCCGGCAGGGAGGCGGAAATGCACGCGTTCCTGGACGGCCTCCGGGGGCTGTACGGAGTGATCCCGCAGATCAGGGAGCAGGAGGTGGGTGTCAGCTGCGCGCCCGGCGGCTATGACGCGGCGCTGATCTCGGTGTTCGAGTCACTGGAGGACCTGGAGGCCTATAAGAAGGATCCCCGCCATGCGGCCGTTTCCGCCCTGTGCAAGGCGATCCGGACGGACCGGGTCGCTGTGGACTACGAGGTATAGGCCATGGCGGCGCGGTTGGACAGCTTTGGCCTGACGGAGCTCGCCGCCAGGCCGGAGGATGCGTTTCGCCTGGCGAGCCTGGCCATGGCGGAGGGCCGGAGGATCCCCGGCTACGGCGGGGACTATTACTATTACCGGATCGGCGACGCGGTGGCGGTCATCCGGACCAGCCTGAATCCGGAGACCGGCGAGGAGGAGCTGCTGGGCATGGACACCCACGCCGTCTCCGGCCGTCAATGGATTTGCCGCGTGGTGAAGGACGTAACGGCCGGGGACGCCTCACCCCTCAGCCGGCGGGTCCTGGTGCGCCGGGACGGCGCGGACGGTCTGGCGGTCGTGGATCTGGTCTGCGCCGATGTGCTGCCGGACGTCCGGCCGGAGGACGAGCTGCGGCTGGACGTGGTTGGATTCCCCCTGCGGATCTCCTATGACGCGGGAGAGAGCGGGGACATGGTGGAAGCGCAGCAGGACACCGTTCTGCTTCAGGGCGTGGTGAAGGACGCCAGGGTGGGGGAAACCTTCCTGGGCATGGAGCCGCTCACCAGGTTTGTCAGCGTTACCGTCTCCACCCGGATGGGGGAGGTAGAGCTGTGTCACCCCATGGATCTGGTGGCGGAAAACCAGCAGGACCTGGTGAAGCCGGGAACAGTCGTATCCGCGCTGTGCGTTCTCTCCGGGAACTGCGCGGTGGGAGAATACGCCGGGGGCGTCGTATTTGATGAGGCACACAATCTGTCGCTCCTGTCCGCTTTCTTCCGGGAAAGCGGCGTCCAGCGGCTGCGGCCCGTGATGCGCGGCGACTGCGTGTGTACCTTCCTGGAAAACCGGCAGGAGGGGCAGGAAAACGCGCTGGCCCTTCTGGCCGAGGTGCAACGCGGCCTCGCCCCGGCGGGCGTGTGCGGCTGCGGCTTTGGAACGCTGACGAACGAGGGCTTCCGGGGCAGGCGCTGTCTGCTTCTGGGGAATCGGGACGGATATCTGTTCCTCTGCTTCCTGGAACTGGACAGTCTGGGCCGGGTCAGAGAGGTCACCATTACCAATGACCCGCGCTTCGATTTTGAGACAGAGGAGTGAAAAGGACGGTCGGGACCGCCCCCTTTGGGCGCTGAACTTTGTGCAAATTTGCCTTTGCTTTTTCCACTCCGGTTTGCTAAACTGATAGCTGTCAATTCAATACGGCCATTCAACGACACATGTGGTGCATTGCACGTAAATCTGATTACGGTACGGTAATGCTCCCCATGTGTCCTTTTGCCGAAAAATGGGCACATGCGGACCGCATGTGCCTTTTTGTGTCCGTATGCAGCTTGAAGGAGGTCATTTCATGCAAGAAAACAACTACCTGGGAACGGAAAAAGTGAGCAGGCTGCTCCTGCGGTTCGCCGTTCCCAGCACCCTGGCGCTCATCATTTCCTGCCTCTATAACATCGTGGACCAGATCTTCGTCGGCAACGGCATCGGGTATCTGGGCAACGCCGCCACCGGCATCGTCTTTCCCATCACGGTCGTTGGCTGGGGCGCTTCCGTTCTCTTCGGAGACGGTATGGCGACCTTCCTCAGTCTGTCTCAGGGGCGGGGAGACACGTCCGGGGCAGGACGGTCTGTTGCCAACAGCATCCTGGGCTCCTTTTTCTCCGGCGTGGTCATCATCGCGGTGTGCTATGCCCTGGGAGACAACATCCTGTATGCCCTCGGCGCCACAGAGGCCACCATCGGGCTGACCCGGGATTATGGCCGCGTCATCTTCATCATGATGCCCTTTGCCCTGGTCCAGAACACCCTGGCTTCCATCATCCGCGCCGACGGCAGCCCCCGGTACTCCATGGCCGCCATGATGGCGGGCGCGGTCATCAACATGATCGGCGACCCGGTCGCCATCTTTGTGCTGGGCTGGGGCATCAAGGGGGCGGCTTACGCCACCATTCTGGGCCAGTTTGTCAGCTTTTTGATCTGCATCGCCTATCTGCGCAGGAGCCGGGTGTTCCGGGTCAGGGCTGCGGACTTCATCCCCAGCTGGAAGCATCTGAGACCGGTTCTGCCTCTGGGGGCCGGCAGTTTTCTGACCCAGCTGTGCATCGTGGCTACCACGGTGGTGAACAACGTCCTGCTGAAGAGCTGCGGCGCGCGGAGTGAGTACGGCCCGGACATCCCCCTGTCGGCCTTTGTGGTCATCATGAAGCTGTTCCAGATCATCCTGAATATCGCCTGCGGCATCACCGCCGGGGCCCTGCCCATCATGGGCTACAACTACGGCGCGAAGCTCTATGGCCGGGTGAAGGAGACCTTCCGGCTGGTAGTCCTCTCCACCGCCGCCGTCTGCGTCATCGCCACGATTCTCTTTGAGGCCCTGCCGCTGGCTTTTATCCGCCTGTTCGGCGCGGACGGAGAGCTGTATACCGCCTTCGCCGTCTACTGCCTGCGGATCTATCTGTCCCTGCTGCTCTTCACGTGCCTGCAAAAGGCCTGCGCCATGTTCCTCCAGTCCATCGGCCATGCCAGGGCCGCTGTGCCCCTGTCCGTCCTGCGGGATGTGCTGCTCATCGTTTTTTCCCTGATGATCTCCGCGCGGAT
The DNA here is from genome assembly GCA_014799925.1 of Oscillibacter sp. Classification (GTDB taxonomy): domain Bacteria; phylum Bacillota; class Clostridia; order Oscillospirales; family Oscillospiraceae; genus Pelethomonas. Next base: position 43,037 of record JAAVHC010000009.1, on the reverse strand, counting down.
GGGCGTGACCGGCATTTTCTGGGCCGCGCCCGCGGCGGACCTGGCGGCTATGGTGATTACCGCTGCGGTCATTGCCGGAATATGGAAGCAGCTGAGCGCCCCGCCGTCCGGAGTACAGAGACCGGAGAAGCCGTACTCCGGCCTTCCCGTCCGGGAGTGATCATCACCATTGCCCGGGAGCACGGCGCCGCGGGCAAGCAGATCGGCCCGCTGTGGGCCGGATTTCCGGAACGGTGGGACTCGTTCCGGAACGGCAAAACCGGGAGGCGGCCCTACAGGCTGCCTCCCGGTTTTTTGCGCAATTCCATTTTTCCGGCACGGGACGGCAGCCGGAACCAGGCCCGAAGCGCGGACGGCACAGCAGGGCGGCGGCGGCCGCAGCGACGGCCCGGAGGGCGGCCTCCGGACATTTGGAAGGAAGAAATCAGTACGCCAGCCGCTCCGCCAGCCAGCCCTTCAGCTCGCTGATGGGGATGCGGACCTGCTTCATGCTGTCCCGCTCCCGGACGGTGACGCAGTTGTCGGCGGGGGTCTTGTCGTCGCCCACGGTCTCAAAGTCCACAGTGATGCAGAACGGCGTGCCCACCTCGTCCTGGCGGCGGTAACGCTTGCCGATGGAGCCGGTGTCGTCGAAGTCGATCATCCAATCCCTGGAAAGCTCCGCGTGGATTTCGCGGGCCTTGCCGCCCAGCTTCTTGCTCAGGGGCAGGACGGCGGCCTTGAAGGGGGCCAGGGCCGGGTGGAGGCGCAGAACGGTACGGACGTCGTTCTTCTCCGCGTCCACTACCTCCTCGTCGTAGGCGTTGCACAGGAAAGCCAGCAGCATCCGCTCCACGCCCAGGGAGGGCTCGATGACAAAGGGAATATAGTGCTCGTTTTTCTCCTGGTCGTAATAGGTCAGATCCTTGCCGGAGGTGGTCTGGTGGGCGTTCAGGTCAAAATTTGTGCGGCTGGCTACGCCCCACAGCTCGCCCCACTCGGTGAAGGGGAAAGCAAACTCGAAGTCCGTGGTGGCGTTGGAGTAGTGGCTCAGCTCCTCGGGGTCGTGGTCCCGCAGGCGCAGGTTCTCCTCCCTGATGCCCAGGTCCAGCAGCCACTGGTGGCAGAAGTTCTTCCAGTAGGCGAACCACTCCAGCTCCGTGCCGGGCTGGCAGAAGAATTCCAGCTCCATCTGCTCGAACTCGCGGGTGCGGAAGATGAAGTTGCCCGGCGTGATCTCGTTGCGGAAGCTCTTGCCGATCTGGCACACGCCGAAGGGCAGCTTCCGCCGGGTGGACCGCTGGACGTTTAGGAAGTTGGTGAAGATGCCCTGGGCGGTCTCCGGACGGAGGTAAACGGTGTTTTTGGCGTCCTCGGTGACGCCCTGGAAGGTCTTGAACATCAGGTTGAACTTGCGGATGTCGGTGAAGTTGTGTCTGCCGCAGGAGGGGCAGGGGATGTTGTGCTCCTCGATGAAGTCCTTCATCTCGTCCTGGGAGAAAGCGTCCACGGGCTTGGGCAGCTGGAAGCCGTTTTCCTCCGCCCAGTCCTCAATGATCTTGTCGGCCCGGAAGCGCTCCTTGCACTCCCTGCAGTCCATGAGGGGGTCGGAGAACCCGCCCACGTGGCCGGAGGCCACCCAGACCTGGGGATTCATGAGGATGGCGGCGTCCAGACCCACGTTGTAGGGGTTCTCCTGGACGAACTTCTTCCACCAGGCCTTCTTCACGTTGTTCTTCAGCTCCACGCCCAGGGGGCCGTAGTCCCAGGTGTTGGCCAGGCCGCCGTAAATCTCGCTGCCGGCGAAGATGAAGCCCCGGCCCTTGCAGAGGGCCACGATTTTTTCCATGGTCTTTTCGGCGTTTTTCATGATAGATACTCCTTTTTGTGGTTAATTGGCAGATTGATCTTTGCTGCGCTTTGCGCAGCAAATGGGAATTGTTTCTATGCGACACTCCAGGGGCTGCGCGCCCAAGATTCTGCAACGGCCACATCGAGTGGCCGTGCAGAATTGAATTGTGCATGACCCCTCCGTGAAGCGCCGCAAGGCGGCGCTTATAGCGTTAAGCCGGCCGCAGGCCGGCCCACGGATGGGGTCATTGCACAATCGCGGACCCCGCGCCTACTTTTTGTGTGGACAAAAAGTAGGCAAAAAGCCACTCAAACCTACGGTTTGAGAATCCCTTATTTCTTATTTTGTTTACGCCCGTGGCACAGTCTGGTTTTATCTACCGTACTGCCGTCCGCTTCGCTCCTCTTCTGCGCCTGTTTCAGTGAGGTCATCGGCAGCCCCTACCGCATTGCTTTGGGTCCTCCCGGCGATGGTGAGCAGTCTGACCAGAAGCGGCTCAGCCTCCCTGGGTACGTTAGGACCCGTGGGTAGACGAACAATCTGGCGCGTTCTGATTGGTGCTGTCGGTAGAATCAAGCCCGGTACGTCGTAGCGCAACTAAACAAAAAATTAGAGATTCTTAAGAGACGGAGTCTCTTAAGTCGCCTTCTTTTGGTACTTTTCTTGGCGAAACAAGAAAAGTACGCCCCCGCCCCCGGCGGCGGCCGCAAAAGCCGATTCAAGAATCGAGACCGCAGCAAAAACGCCCTGGGCCTTTCGGCTCAGGGCGAACAAAATCTTGTCCGTGGTTCCACCTGAATTCGGGACCGCTCCCGCACTCTTCGTCCGTAACGGGGACAACCGGCGGGGCATTTCTTCCCCGCGGCTCCGGGACGCCTTCCCCCCGCGCGTTCCGGGGACTTGCACCAACCGTCCCCTCTCTGCCGCCCGCGCGGACGTATTTTTTCCCTTCGCAGCCTGTTGATTGGTATTGTACCATGTTTTTGCGTTCTGTCAAGGGGGATTTTTCTGATTCCGCGGCGCATGCCGCCGCGGCTGCTTTCACAGCAAATCGATCAGCATTTTTACAAACAGCATTCCCAGCACGACGAAAATCATTCCACGGATCTTTTTCCCGCCGCCCCGGATGGCGTACCGCGCCCCGCAGTAATTCCCCAGCATGCTGCACGCCGCCGCGGGGACCACCAGCACCCACATGACCTTCCCGCCGATGATGAAGGAGACCGCCGCCGCGATGTTGGAGGCCAGGTTGCCCACCTTGGAGCAGCCGGAGGCCGTCACCATATCCATTTGCAGCAGCGCGGTGAAGGCCATGATCATAAACGTCCCGGTGCCCGGGCCCACCATGCCGTCATAGCATCCGATCACCAGTCCGATCCCCAGGCTGACGCCCATTTCATAGGGCCTGGGATACCGCTTTTCGCCGGTCTCCTGACCGAAGTCCTTTTTGACCACCAGGAACACCGCCACCAGCGGCAGGGCGATCAGCATCAGGCTCTTCAATAAGCCCTCGCTGAGCATCTTGGCGATCTCCGCGCCGATGTAGCCTCCCGCCAGAGCCCCCAGGGCGGCGCACAGGGCGGCGTGGAGGCGGATTTTTCCGCTGCGGAAGAATTTCACCGACGCCGTGGCGGAGCCGCAGGCGTTGACCACCTTGTTGGTTCCCGCCGCGAAGTGGACCGGCACGCCCGCCATCATGTAGGCCGGCAGCGTGATCAGTCCCCCGCCTCCCGCCACGCTGTCCACGAAGCCTCCCAGGAATACCAGCGGGCAGACGATCAGAAGCGTGTTTGCCAGTTCCGGCATGACAGGATCCCTCCTTGCAATAGTCAGGTTTTTTGATTATAACACACGGGCAAAATTTGTGCTACTCTTTTTTACAAAATGTGCTATACTGAGAAAAACACGCTGCGAGGGGGACAAACGATGAATCTCTGTGATATCCGGGAGGTACGGGCCCTGCTGGGCCGCCACGGCTTCCGCTTTTCCAAATCCATGGGGCAGAATTTCCTGATCGCGGACTGGGTGCCCCGTGAGATCGCCGCCGCCGGCGGCGGCGACGGGACCTGCGGCGTGCTGGAAATCGGCCCCGGCATCGGGTGCCTGACGAGGGAGCTCTGCCGGCGGGCCGCGAAGGTGGTGTCCGTGGAGCTGGACCCGGCGCTGCCGCCGGTGCTGGCGGAGACCATGGCCGGAGCGGAGAATTTCACCCTGATTTCCGGCGATGTGCTCAAGCTGGACGTGCCCGCCCTGGTGGATGAGCGTTTCCGGGGGCTGACGCCCCTGGTGTGCGCCAACCTGCCCTATAACGTGGCCACGCCCATTCTGAAAGCCCTCATCGAGGCGAAGCGGTTCCGGACCATTACCGTCATGGTCCAGCGGGAGGCGGCCCTGCGTCTGACGGCGAAGCCGGGCACGGGGGACTACGGGGCGCTGTCGGTCTATGCGCAGTATCATACCCGGCCGGAGATCCTGTTCGACGTGCCGCCGGACTGCTTCCTGCCCGCGCCCAGGGTCACCTCCTCCGTCATCCGCTGCCGGGTCCGGGAAACCCCGGCGGTGTCGCCCGCCTGCGGGGAGGAATTCTTCTTCCGGACGGTGAAGGCGGCCTTTGCCCTGCGGCGGAAGACGCTGTGCAACTCGCTGTGTACCGTTTTCGGTTCCCGGCTGGGGAAGGACGGGGTGGCGGAGGCTGTCGCCCGGTGCGCTCTTGCGCCCGCCGTCCGGGGAGAGGCGCTGGGGATGGAGGAGTTTGCCGCCCTGGCGGACAGCCTCTACAGCCAATGCAATTGAAAAGAATCGAAGGCCCTCCTGACGGCAAAGCCGTCAGGAGGGCCTTCGGGCAAAGGGCTTGCATCAAAGCTGGTTCTTTCCTCTGAAAACAAACTGCCCGGAGACGTCCTGAACCTCTCCGTGGTCCACGGCCAGCCGGCCCCGGAGGTACACCCGGGCGATGGACCCGGCGGTCCTCCGGCCCTCGTAGGGGGTGTAGTCCACGTTCTGGGCCTGGTCCGCCGCGGTAATGACTGAATCCGCCGCTGGGTCGTAGACCACCACGTCCGCGTCGGAGCCGGGGGCGATGACGCCCTTCCGGGGCCAGCAGCCATACAGCTTCGCCGGGTTCTCGCACAGGACCCGGCACATGTCCGAAGCGCTGATTTTCCCCGCCGCCACGCCGTAAGTGTAGAGCAGCACGCCCCGGTGCTCCACGCCGGGCAGGCCGCCGGGGATCCTGGTGAAGTCGTAGCGTCCAGCCCGCTTCTGGGCGGTGGTGAAGGAGCAGTGGTCCGTGGCCACGGTGTCGATCTCCCCGTTTTTCAGGGCCTCCCACAGCTCCTCCTGGTCCGCCTTTTTCCGGATGGGCGGCGCGCAGACGAATTTTGCCGCTTCCATGTAATCCGGGCTGTCGTAGACTCCGTCCTCCAGCAGCAGATAGTGGGGACAGGTCTCCACGTACACCGTCTGGCCCCGCCGCCGGGCGGCGCGGACCTCCTCCAGGGACTCCCTGGCGGACAGGTGGACGATGATGACCGGCACGTCCGCCAGCTGGGCCAGCCGCAGCAGATGGCCCACCGCCTCCGCCTCCAGGGGGGCGGGCCGGGTGCGGGGATGGGACGCGGGGGCCATGCGCCCCGCCGCCCTGGCCTCCGCGGCCAGCTCGCGGATGACGCCGTCGTTCTCGCAGTGGACCCCGGCGATGCCGCCAACCTCCTTCAGCCGCAGCAGGGCGCGGTACATGTCCCCCTCCGGGATCATCATGGCGGGGTAGGTCATGTACATTTTAAAGGAGGAGATCCCCTGGTCCAGCATCTCCCCGATTTCCCGCGAAATGCCCTCGTTCCAGTCGTCGATGGTCATATGGAAGCCGTAGTCGCAGGCGGATTTCCCCGCCGCCTTTTCCCGCCAGCGCGCCAGCCCCGCGGCCAGAGTCTCCCCTTTGTCCGGCGCGGCGAAGTCCACCACCATGGTCGTGCCGCCCCGGAGGGCCGCCCGGCCGCCGGTGGCGAAGTCGTCGGCGGTGATGGTGCCGCACACCTCCAGATCGAAGTGGGTGTGCCCGTCGATGAAGCCGGGAAACAGCAGCTTCCCTGCGCAGTCCGCCACCTGCGCGTCCCCGGCGGGCAGGCGTTCTCCCACGGCGGCGATCCGCCCGTCCTCCATCAGAACGTCCGCTTTTTTCTCCCCCCGGGCGGAAATCACGGTTCCGCCCTGCAATAACGTTTTCATAACCGAACCTCCTGGCATATTATTTCCGAGCCTAAAGCCCGGAAATAATATATTTGATTTGAGCCGTTTTGCTCGCCGCCGTTCACAGCGGCAACCGCGATTCTGCAACGGCCATATCCGTGGGGCCGCCTACGGCGGCCTTAGCGCTAAAAGCGCCGCATGCGGCGCTTCACGGAGTGGCCGTGCAGAAAAGTATAGCACATTTATCCATGCATATCCAGAGAGAAGCGCCTCTCTGCCAAAATTTTTCAAAATTTTCTCAAAATTTGTGAGTCGGGGTATAGCCAAACAGAAAAACTTGGAGTATAATTGATGTCGTATACAGGCGGCAGGGGGCGGGTCTGTCCATCCGGCAGGCCGCAACTGGAGGAAACCGTCTGAAATTGAATTAGGAGGAACCCCTAACATGAGAAAGTGGAACAAGCTGCTGGCCTTACTGCTGGCAATGGTCATGGCCTTCAGTCTGGCCGCGACCGGCCTGGCGGAGGAAGGCGCCGCGGAGGAGGTTGTCCCCGCGTTTGAGGTCCCTGAAGGCGTGGAGGGCGCGATCGTCATCATCCACACCAACGACGTTCATGGCGCTGTGGAGGGCTACGCCAAGGTCGCCGCGCTGAAGGCCATGTATGAGGCCGCCGGCGCGCAGGTCCTGCTGGTGGACGCCGGTGACTTCAGCCAGGGCACGACTTATGTCAGCGTCTCCGAAGGCGCTACCGCCATCGAGCTGATGAACCTGGCGGGCTATGACGTCGCCGCTCCCGGCAACCACGAGTTTGACTACGGCTATGCCAACCTGAAGACCCTGGAGGAAAAGGCCAACTTCCCCATCCTGGCCGCCAACATCACCTATGAGGGCGAGGCCGCTCTGGGCACCAACAAGATTTTTGAGCTGGACGGCGCCAAGGTCGGCATCTTCGGTCTGGATACCCCCGAGACCGCTACCAAGGCTCACCCCGGCAAGATCAAGGGCGTTTCCTTCGCCGGCAGCGAGGACCTGTACGCCGTTGCTCAGGCGCAGGTGGACGAGCTGAAAGCCGCCGGCTGTGACCTCGTCATCTGCCTGGGCCATCTGGGCATCGACGATGAGTCCGCCGCCAACGGCAACCGCTCCATCGACATGCTGGCCGAGGTCACCGGCATCGACGTGCTCATCGACGGCCACTCCCACTCCACTCTGGAGCAGGTCAAGGCCGCTACCAACGGCGCCGGCAAGGTGGGCGACACCTACGTGACCTCCACCGGCACCAAGATCGCCAACGTGGGCGTTGTCACCATCAAGGGCGATGAGATCACCACCGAGAACGTGAACGCCGAGGCCATCACCGTGGCTGAGGGCGACGCCATCGCTGCCCGCGCCGCTGAGATCGTCGCTGAGATCGAGGCCGAGTACGGCGCTACTTTCGCCACCAGCACTGTCAAGCTCAATGGCGACCGTGACCCCGGCAACCGTACCGAGGAGACCAACCTGGGCGATCTGATCACCGACGCCATGGTCTGGTACGTCACCAAGGACGGCGATGATCTGGGCGTTCCCACCGAGAACGTCATCGCCATCACCAACGGCGGCGGCATCCGCGCCTCCATTGAGGCCGGCGACATCTCCAAGAAGGACGTCAACACCGTTCTGCCCTTCGGCAACAGCGTAGCTTATGTTACCGTTACCGGCGAGGCCCTGCTGGAAATGCTGGAAGCCTCCACCTTCTGCACCCCCACCGCCGTGGGCGGCTTCCCCCAGGTTTCCGGCATTGACTTCACCATCAACATCGGCCAGCCCTACGATGAGGGCGAGCTCTACCCCGATACCACCTACAACGCTCCCGCCAGCATCAGCCGCGTGACCGTCAACAGCGTGAACGGGAAGGAGTTTGATCCTGAGGCTGATTACGTGGTTATCACCAACGACTTCACCGCCGCCGGCGGCGATACCTACTACGCGCTGAGCGAGTCCGAGAATATCGTTGACACCGGCCTGCCTCTGGACGAGGCCCTGATGCAGTATATCACCGAGGTTCTGGAGGGCACCGTTTCCGACAAGTACGCCGAGCCCGCCGGCCGCATCAACATCGCTGGCTTCACCGACGTTCAGGCCGGCAGCTGGTACTATGAGCATGTCATGGCCATGTACGAGGAGGCGGTTGTCAACGGCTATGGTGATCATACCTTCCTGCCCGACGACTCCGTAACCTGGGGCCAGGCTTTGAAGATGGTCATCACTTATGTCACCGGTGAGGGGCAGGCTCCCGTTGAGGGCGGCGGCTGGGCCAGCGGTTATGTTGCCTACGCCAAGGAGAACGGCCTCATTGACGGCGATGTGGACATCAATGCCAACATCACCCGCGTCGAGATCTGCCAGGTCCTGGCCAAGGCTCTGGAGCTGGGCGCTTCCGAGGAGGAGTCTAACTTCCCCGACACAGACGACGGTTACGTCATGGCTCTGGTTGAGCTGGGCGTCATCAACGGCAACCCCGACGGCACCTTCGCTCCCGACCAGGATCTGACCCGCGCCGCGGTGTGCAAGATGCTCAACACCATTCCCGCCGAGGTTCTTGCCGCGTAATCCGGCAGTTCCTTCAATTATCTGAAATCCGCAGCCGCGCCGTGGGATTCCGGTCCCACGGCGCGGCTTCCATATAAGGAGCCAACAAATCAGAAGAGCAGCGTCTCGATGGGGCCCTCCAGCACGGCATGAGCCGTGCGGCCGATGATAGACCAAAAAAATCAGGGCACGGAACGAAGTTCCGTGCCCCTTTGGTATTTCATTCCACACAGGTACTCCCGATAGAAGCCCAACAGGCGAAACAAAGTTTCGCCCAAAAAGTTTTTCTTTTGATTCTTTTCTTTTTTCAAAAAGAAAAGAATGGATACCCGTCAAAACACCAGTGCCCCTGTCCTCACATCTTCTCCGGCGCGTCCACGCCCAGCAGGGCCAGCCCGTTCTTCAGCACGATACGGGTCTCGTCCGCCAGCTTCAGCCGGGCGCGCAGGACCTGCTCCTCCTCGCCCTTGATGCGGCAGGCGGTGTAGAACCGGTGGAAGCACCCGGCCAGATCCACCAGATAGCGGTTGAGGTGGCTGGGGTCGTAGTCCCGGGCGGCCAGGCGCAGCTCCTCGCAGAAGAGGGACAGCTGCTTGATGAGGGCGATTTCCGTCTCGCCGGAGAGCAGGGCGGCGTCCACGTCCGCCATGGAGGGAACGGGGCGCCCCTCGGCGGCCAGGTTGCGGATGAGGCTGCAAATACGGGCGTGGGCGTACTCCACGTAGTAGATGGGGTTCTCGCTGTCCTCCCGGACGGCCAGCCCCAGGTCGAAGTCCATCTGAGTGTCCGGCTTGGCGTTGAAGAACCACCGGGCCGCGTCCACGGGCACCTCGTCCAGCAGGTCCGTCAGAGAAATCGCCTTGCCGGTGCGCTTGCTCATCCTGACCACTTCGCCGTCCCGGAGGAGCTTCACCAGCTGCATCAGCACGATGTCCAGCCGGTTGGTCCCGTCCAGCCCCAGGGCGTCCATGGCCCCCTTCAGCCGGGCCACGTGGCCGTGGTGGTCCGCGCCCCAGACGTTGATGACCTTGTCAAAGCCCCGCTTCTCGAACTTGTCCCGGTGATAGGCGATGTCGGCCGCGAAATAGGTGTAGAACCCGTTGGCCCGGCGGAGCACGTCGTCCTTCAGGTCCAGCCTGGCGATGTCCTTGTCGCTCTTGCCGGCTTTGCGGTAATTTTCCTCCAGAATCCGGCTGGTGGCCAGCCACAGGGCCCCCTCCTTCTCGTAGGTGTATCCGGCGGCGGTGAGCTTGTCCACCGTCTCGGCCACATAGCCGGTGTCGTGGAGCCCGGACTCGAAAAACCACTGGTCGTACTCGATCTTGTACCGCCGCAGGTCCGTTTTCATCCTGGGGATGTTCCGCTCCAGGCCGAATTTGGCCAGGGCGGCGTGACGCTCCTCCACGGAAACGTCTTTCAGGCTCTCGCCGTGGGCGTCATAGTACGCCTGAGCCAGCTCCCGGATGTCGTCGCCGTGGTAGCCGTCCTCGGGGAAGGCCACCGCGTCCTCGCCCAGGAGGATCTGGAGATACCGGGCCTCCAGGGAAGTGGCAAACTTCTCAATCTGGTTGCCCGCGTCGTTGACGTAGAATTCCCGCCAGACCTCCGCGCCGCCGGCCTCCAGCACGGCGGCCAGGGTGTCGCCCAGCACGCCGCCCCGGGCGTTGCCCATGTGCATGGGACCGGTGGGGTTGGCGGAGACGAACTCCACCATGATCTTCCGGCCCTTCAGAGCGTCGGACCGCCCGTAGGCCGCGCCCTCGCTCTCCACGGCGTTCAGCACGCCCTCAAACCAGCCCTTTCCCAGGCGGAAGTTCAGAAACCCCGCTCCGGCGATCTCGGCGGAGGCGAAGAAGCTCCCGGTGAGGTCCATGTTCTCCAGCAGGGTCTCGGCAATCTCCCGGGGGCGCATCTTCATGGCCTTGGCGGCGGCCAGGGCGAAGGTCGTGGTATAGTCGCCGTTGGCGGCGTCCTTGGGGATTTCCACCCCGGCCCGGACGGATACGCCGGCGGGGAGCTTCCCGGCGGCGGCGGCCGTCTCGTAGGCCTTCTCTGTCAGCGCAAGGACCTGGTCCTTGGCGTTCTGGATCATGTTGATCATCTTTTGTTCTTCCTTTTTTGAAAAGTGTTTTGTTTCACACAGTGATACAGTCAACACACTTGAAAAAGCGCAGTCTGCGCTTTTTCAACCGACGGGCCAAAGGGCCCGCCGGCGTGTTGCGCACGCTGTTTGTTGACTATGAAGCCTTCAGCCGATGCCGCATAAGCGGCATCCCGCGGCGCAATGCGCCGCAGACTTGAAAAGAAACTTTTTGATTCTTTTCAAGTGCTTCGACGGTAAGGCTGATCCGCAGTGAAGCGCTTCGTATGATTTCCGGGCCTCAGACCGGGAAATCATACGCTGCCTTTACGGTTCTGTTTTCGCGGCGGCAGGGGTGAGCAGCCGCTCCTCCTCCTATCTCGCCGCTTCCTTCACCCGGATTTTGAACCGGTTCTCCCCCGCGACCTGGTGGTTGACGGCGACGGTGAACACGACCTCCATCACGCCGCCCCGCTCCCCCAGCCGGTGGAGCAGCCGTGTAGTGGAGATGTCCACCACCATGGTCCCCCAGGGGGTCTCATAGAGGGAGCTGCTGCGCTCCCCCTGCTTGAATTCCATCCGGGACTGGATCATCCCCGTGCGCTCCAGCGCCACCTGGTCCCCCCGGATGAGAAAGCGGGTAGTGGTGCCCTCCATACCGGTGAGCTCCGTCTCCTCGTAGGTCAGCGTCATCGCGCCGTCGGCTTCCATGGTCATGAAGCCCTCGGTCATCAGCTCGGTGACCTCCGGCGCGGCGCCGTCATAGGTCTGCTCCCCCCGCACAAATAAAATAACTGGTTTTTTCTGCATCGTTCAATACCTGGAAATGTCGATCTGTTCCACCGGCCCCGCCGTTTCCTGACCCAGAAACAGGGCGGCCAGCCGCTGGAAGCCCGCGGCCCGGTCGCTGGTGTAGAACCGGGCGCCTCCGGATGCCCGGTCCGCCAGAGCGTCCCGCCCGGCCAGCAGGTCCCGGCAGGCGCGGGCGGCCTCGGCCCCCACGTCCACCAGCGCCACGTCCGGGCCCATGACGCCGCCGATGACCTCCGCCAGCAGGGGGTAGTGGGTGCAGCCCAGCACCAGGGTGTCGATCCCCGTCTCCCTCAGCGGCGTTAAGTACTCCCGGGCGACGGTTTCGATCACCACGTCGCCGGGGCGGAAGCGCCCCTCCTCCACCAGGGGGACGAACAGGGGACAGGCCAGGGCGTGGACCTCCAGGTCCGGGTCCAGTGCGCGGAAAGCCCGCTCATAGGCCCCGCTGCCCACGGAGGCGCGGGTAGCAACCATGCCCACTTTTTTTGAGCGGGTCAGCTCCGCGGCTCGTCGGACGGCGGGCTCCACCACGCCGATGATGGGAAGACCGCTCTCCCGGCGCAGCTCCTCCAGACAGTTGCTGCTGATGGTGCCGCAGGCGATGACCACCGCCTTCAGGTCAAAGGTGGAGAGAAAGCGCATGTCCTGCCGGGCGTATTGCAGCAGGGTTTCCCTGCTGCGGTTTCCGTAGGGGACACGGGCGGTGTCGCCGAAGTATATAATGTTTTCGGAGGGCGTCATCCGTCGCAGCTGGCGCACCGCGGTCAGTCCTCCCAGCCCGGAGTCAAATACGCCGATTGCCTGTGGGCTCAATCCGATCCCCTCTTTCCCGCCCGCGGACGGCGGACGAACGGTAATTGTACAGCTTTACTATTGTACTATGATTTATCCAGGATAACAAGTAAAAATTTGGGCTTTTTGCCCTGTATTTTCTGTGGAATTTTTCTCGGCTTTCTGTTATACTGTGCTTACTGACTTGAGCCATTGAGAGGAGGTCTTATCATGGAAGTGAATCTGACGGAGAAACAGTTCCGCCGTCTGCTGGATCTGGTGTACATAGGCAACTGGGTGCTCAATTCCACCCGTGGGGACGACCGGATCCGGGACTATGACCAGGTGGAGAGCCTGCTGTTCTCCCACTGCCTGGATCACGGTATGGCCCCTCTGGTGGAGCTGTATAACGGGGAGATCATTCCCTCCAGGGCTTTTGCCGGGGGCGGCATCCATGAGGCCATTATGGCCTATGAGGATGTGACCTTCTTTGAGATCCTGGCGGAGGAGCTGGCCCTCCGGGATCTGGACGCCGAGCGGGCCACCGAGGAGAATTACGACGAGGTCCTGGATCGGATGGAGCAGTACATGGGAGAATTTGAGGCCCATGGGACGGACCACATCAGCGTGGATATGGAATGACATGGCGGGGCCGGAAGGCCCCGCCATTGTTATGCCATTGACCGCGGCGCGCTGCGCCGCCCGCGCCGGTAGCAGGCGTCGCAGAGCCGCCCCCGGTGGTACAGGGGCAGCGCCCTTCCGCACTGGGCGCAGAAGCGGATGTTGTCCCGGAGGCGGTGGAGCAGGATCTCGTTGATCTCCTCGGCCACCCGCTCCCGGCTGTCGTAGAGCCTGTCCTCATCCACCGGACAGTCGAACGCCTTGGAGAACGAGAAGTAGAGGTCCAGCTTCCGGTAATACTGCTCCAGCTCCGGCAGGGTGGGGTCTCCCTCCGGCAGGCCGGGCTGCTCGATGGGTTCCCCCTGCTGCCAGCGGTGGAGGAACTGGAAGAACAGATCCCGCAGGGCGTCCTCCGTCTCGTCGAAGGGGATGTTGGCCGCCCGCAGCTCCTGCTCCCGGGTGAGGAGGAAGCCCATCTCCCGCATTTTGGAGATGATGGCGATGTAGCGGGAGATGTCCAGTCTGCGGTAGGGCTCCACCGTGGGCATCTGGTTCCACTGGGTGAGGACCTCCAGCAGGTCGAACTCCGCCTGGAGCACCAGGTCGGAGAACCCCGCCACGGCGTACTCCAGCGGCGGGATCACGGCCTCCAGCCCCGCCCGGATGGTCCCCAGGTTCTGGGTAGCGCCCACGTAGCCCTTGTTGTACATTCCGAACCGGCCCGCCCTGCCGGCGATCTGCCGGATCTCCTCCGGCTTCAGCTCCCGGCGCTCCACGCCGTCGAACTTTTCCGTCTCCATGAAGATGATCCGCCGGATGGGGAGGTTCAGTCCCATGCCGATGGCGTCGGTGGAGACGATGTATGACATCTCTCCCGCGAGGAAGCCCTCCATCTGCTTCCGCCGGGTGGAATAGGGCAGGGCGCCGTAGATGATGGCCGGCTCCTTCCCGTTCTGGCGCAGGTCCTCCGCCACGCTGAGCACGCCCACCTTGGAGAAGGTGATGAGGGCGTCTCCGGGCTGGATGCGCTGGTAGTCCACCGTGCGGGACATGCAGATCAGGGGCGTGGTCCGCTGGTGGAGCTCGATCTCGCAGTCGTCGCCGCAGCTCTCAATGAGGCGCACCAGCAAATCCTTCGCCTCCGGGGCGGCGCACAGGTGGACCTCCGGCGACAGGACGCCCAGGATCGCCCTGGTCCAGGCGTAGCCCCGCTGCCGGTCGGCGATCATCTGGCACTCGTCGATCACCGCCACATCCCAATAGCGCTTCAGATCCAGCTTCTCCGCGGTGGCGGCCAGATGGGTGTCCTCCTCCCGGAAGTCCTCCTCCTCGCCGGTGGAGAGGCTGCATTCCACCCCGGCGTCCAGCATGGTCTCCTGCGCCTCCAGGGCCAGCAGGCGCAGGGGGGCCAGGTATACGCCGGTTTTCGCCTGCTTGAGCCGCTGGAACCCGGCGTAGGTTTTGCCGGTGTTGGTGCCGCCCAGATGGAGGATGAAGCGGCGGTGCATGGCCCGGGCCTCCGGGTACTCGTCCTTGGGGTTCAGGGCGATCAGCAGGGACAGGCTGGTGCGGATGGCCTTGGGGACGTACCACACCGACCAGACCGAGCCGAGTCCCTCGCGCAGCAGCTGCCGTACCGGGAACCCCTCCGCCCGCAGAAGGTCGTCCAGGCCGGCCTCCGGCTGGGCGGCGGTGAAGTCCGCGAGCACCCGGTTTGCGGCGGCCAGCAGGACCTGGGGGTAGCGGGCGCGGACCTCCGCCGTCAGCGGGTGGTCCGGGTGCTCTCCCAGCCAGCCGCCCGCCCAGAGGAAGTTTCTGAGGACTTCCGGCAGGCGCGGGCTGCCGCCGCGCCGCTCCATGGCCAGAAATTCCCCCAGCCAGGCGGCGGCCTGGGACTCGCTGGCGCCCCGTCCCTTCATGCTGAGCCGCTGGAGGATGGCGCGGTGGTAGTGTCCCGCCAGGAGCCAGGGAGGGGACTCGTCCCGTTCCGCCGCGTCCCAGGCGCTTGTCAGGGCGGCGCGGGACAGCTCCATCCCCGGCAGGGGGGCGTCCGCCCCCTCCTCCGCGTCCCGGTAAAGGAACCGGGGGCTGTTCTCCGCCGCGCACACGTCGTCCCGGTCCCACAGCGGGACGCGGCGGCTTCCGGCGGGCACGTAACGGGGCTTCGGGAGCAGCTCCCGCATCAACTCTCTGGTCCACCCCCGCTGCATCAGCGTGGGAGCGGACCATTGTTTTCCGCCGCTGCGTCCGGACATTGCGCGGCCCCCTTTCTGATACCTTAATATCAGTAGTATAGCGCAGAACGGGGCGATCCGCAATGGCGGATTTTCGCCGCGCCCTCCTATTTCCACAGATGGATCACGCCCGCGTCCTGGAACTGCTTCAGCAGCAGCAAAACGATGGGCAGCAGGATCATTCCGCCCACCCCCATGAAGTGGAAGCCCAGATACATGGCCAGCAGGGCGGTGATGGGCGGCAGGTCCGCCTGCCCCGCCAGGAGCCGGGGCTCCAGCAGCGTGTGAACGATCAGTCCCACCGCGTACAGCGTCAGCAGGGACAGTCCCCGCTGGGTGTTTCCCGTCAGAAAGCATCCCGCCGCCCAGGGGAACAGCACCGTTCCCGTTCCCAGTACCGGCAGCGCGTCCACCAGCGCGATGAACACCGCCGCCAGCAGGGCGAAGTCCAGGCGCATCCAGAGGAACCCCAGCAGCAGGACCACGAAGGTGGCGAGGATCAGCAGCAGCTCCGCCCGCAGCCATTTGAGAATGGTGGAGCGGAAGCACCGGGCCGCGCTCCGGCACTTGACCTGCCACGTCTGGGGCAGCTGCCGTTTGAGGAATGCCAGGATGGCCGGATAGCTGAGGCTGGTAAAATAGACCGCCAGCACCGTGGTAACCAGAAAGAGTCCCACGTCCGGCAGCGCGGCCAGCAGCGAGGAAACCTCGCCCATCAGCCATGTTCCCGCCGCGCCCGCCAGGGAGGGTCCCTCCTCCATCAGCTGCTCCGCCAGCAGGTCCAGCGCGGAGCGCAGGAGGGTGGGGCTGGAGGCGTACCAGACCTCGATCTGATCCAGCAGTCCGTTCCACATGTCCGGGAATCCGGCGATCAGCCGGGGCAGACGGTCGGACCACTGGCGCAGCTCCATGGTCAGCCGGGCCAGCGCCAGCGCCGCGCCGCCGCCCAGCACCAGCAGCAGCAGCGTGGTGACCAGTCCGGCGGCGAAGGCCCGCCGGACGCGCATCCAGCGTCTCAGCCGCTGGACCAGCGGTTCCACCATGGCGCTGAGGGCCAGCGCCAGCAGGAACGGCAGCAGCGGCGCCAGCAGCCAGCGGAAAAAGGCGACCGCCCCGCCCAGCCAGAGCAGGGCGGTGATTGTCCGTTGTAAAAAGACAGTTAATTGTGACATATAGACAATCTGTACCTCTTTTCCTCCTGCCCAACAGGAAAGATTGTAGCATTTTCCAATGGATTGCGGGTTGTAAATGGCGGGGTCCTGTGGTAGACTATCTTCATCCAAGGACATGTGACCACAAGGGGGATACACAATGGGCGCGAAGACGAAATTTTACATTGTGGCCGCCTCGGCTTTGCCGGATATTTTCATCAAGGTCGCGGAGGCGAAGCGGATGATGCAGACCGGGGAATGCGCCACTGTGGGGGACGCGACCCGCCGGGTTGGGATCAGCCGCAGCGCGTTTTATAAGTATAAGGACGCGGTACAGCCCTTCAACAACATGAAGACGGGGCATATTATCACCTTCTACGCGATGCTGAAGGATAATCCCGGCGTACTGAGCAATGTACTTGCTATTTTTGCCGGGAGCGGGGCGAATATTCTTACGATCAATCAGACCATTCCCACCAACGGCTGCGCGGCGGTGACCATCTCGGCGGAGACCTCCGAGATGGAGATTTCTCTGGAGGAGCTTATCACCCGGGCCGCCGGCCTGACGGGGGTGGTCAAGTTCGAGATACTTGCCGGGTAGGGTAGGACCTGCTTTTCCCCTGTGGGAAAAGCAGCAAAAGCACCCTCAAGGGGCCACGGCCCCTTGAGAATCCCCGAATGGTTTGTTTATTTGCGCTGCGACGTACCGGGTTTGATTCTACCCAAGCGCTTACCCAGATGCGCCGGCGCCTGCGTCTACCCACGGGTTCTAACGGACCCAGAGGGGCTAAGCCGTTTCTGGGCGAACTGCGTACCCTTGCTGGGAGGTACAGAGTTAACGAAAAGAAAAATGGTAGACGCAGAGTCTTCTGCGTGTGTTGTCCAACGACAACCGATAGAGCGCAGCCGCAGAAGTAAGCACCACTGGCGGCCCATAGCATCCCGCAGGACAGGCGGTCTGCCAGATCGTGGCGAAAAATAATTCAAACATAAGGTGTCGCCTTTGGCGACGCCCAAGGGAGTCCAGAACCGTCGGTTCTGGCGCGTTTTTGGTTACTTTTGTCGCGCGACAAAAGTGACCGCGGGTCCGGGGCGCGCAGCCCCGGCCTATCGTATAGAAGCAATGACCGCTTGCCCCACAGGGGCGCGTCAGATATTGGAGAAGGAGAAAATAGCAATGGCTAATTTTGCGATTATGGGATTTGGAACGGTAGGCAGCGGCGTCGCTGAGGTTCTCCGCCTGAACGGCGGTTCGATTGCCGAAAAGCTGGGCGAGTCCCTCAACCTGAAATATATTCTGGACGTGCGGGATTTATCCGCCACTCCTTACGCCGGCGTGGCGGTGAAGGATTTTTCCGTCCTGGAGAACGACCCGGATCTGGACGTGGTGGTAGAGTCCATCGGCGGGGCCAGGGTGGCCCTGGAGTTCACCCGCCGGGCCCTGCTGGCCGGCAAGCACGTGGTCACCTCCAACAAGGAGCTGGTGGCCGCCCACGGCAGGGAGCTGCTGGCCATCGCCAGGGAGAAAAACGTCAACTATCTCTTCGAGGCCAGCGTGGGCGGCGGCATTCCCGTGCTGCGCCCCCTGTTCCAGTGCCTGGCGGGCAACCGGATCGAGGAGATCGTGGGCATCCTCAACGGCACCACCAACTATATCCTCACCCGGATGGTCAAGGGCGGCGTTCCCTTTGACGAGGCTCTGAAGGAGGCCCAGGCCAGGGGCTACGCCGAGCAGAATCCCGCCGCCGATGTGGAGGGCCTGGACGCGGGTCGGAAGATCTGCATCCTGTCCGACCTGGCCTGGGGAAAGGAAGTCCTGCCGGAGAAAATCAGCGTCCAGGGCATCAGCGGCCTGGATCTGAAGGACGTTGCCATCGCCAGCGCGGCGGGGTACCGGGTGAAGCTGCTGGGCCGTGCCGTGAAGCTGTCCGATGGACGGCAGGCGGCTTACGTGGCGCCCCATCTGGTGCCGGCGGACTGTCCGGTCGCCGCGGTGGACGACGTGTTCAACGCCATCATGATCCGGGGCAACGCCGTGGGCGACGTGATGTTCTACGGCCGGGGCGCCGGGGACCTGCCCACCGCCTCCGCCGTCATGGGCGATATTCTCGACGCGCTCCAGCACCGGGAGAAGCGCCGGAACCTTGGCTGGAGCGAGAGCGCGCCGCTGGCCGGGTTTGACGAGCTGACCATGCGCTGGTATCTGCGGGGCGGTTTCCCGGCTCCGGCGGGCTGCGCGGAGCTTTCCGACGGCGCGGTGATCACCGGGGCCATGACCGCCAAAGAAGCCGGCGCCCTGGCGGAGCGGCTGGGCGCGGCGGCGCTGCTGCCGGTATTGCAATAACCATTCCGCCCCTCGGACACTATAATAGAGTGTCACCCAATTTTCCATACAGAGAGGAAGCATCCTTATGAGTTTGATTGTGCAGAAATTCGGCGGCAGCTCCGTCCGGGATGCCCGGCGCGTCCTGAATGCGGCGGGCATTATCGCCGACGCCTATAGGGCCGGGAACCAGGTGATGGTGGTCCTGTCCGCCCAGGGGGACACCACCGACGACCTGATCGACAAGGCCAGGGAGATCAACCCCAGGGCCTCCAGGCGGGAGATGGACATGCTGCTGAGCACCGGGGAGCAGATTTCCATTTCCCTGTGCGCCATGGCCCTGGAGGGCATGGGCCTGCCGGTGGTGAGTCTGGCCGCCTGGCAGGTGGGCATCCATACCACCGGGCCCTACTCCGACGCCCGGATCAAGAAGATCGACTCCGACCGCATCCAGCGGGAGCTGGATAAGAACAAGATCGTCCTGGTGGCGGGCTTCCAGGGCGTGAACCGCTACGGCGACGTGACCACCCTGGGCCGGGGCGGGTCCGACACCAGCGCGGTGGCTCTGGCCGCCGCCTTTGGGGCGGATCTGTGCCAGATCTATACCGACGTGGACGGCGTGTATACCGCCGATCCCAGGGTGGTTCCCAACGCGGTGAAGCTGGAGGAGATTACCTACGATGAAATGCTGGAGCTGGCCAGCCAGGGAGCCCAGGTGCTCCATAACCGCAGCGTAGAGCTGGCGAAAAAATATCATGTGAATATGGAAGTCGTGTCCAGTCTGGAGCGGAAGCCCGGCACGAAAGTCAAGGAGGTTGCCAAAATGGAAAAGACAAATATCGCCGGCGTGGCGAAGGATACCAGCATTGCCCGCATCGCGGTGGTGGGCCTGGAGCACAACCCCGGGGTAGCGTTCCGGGTGTTCTCAGTGCTGGGGAGGGCCAACATCAACGTGGACGGCATTATCCAGTCCATCGGACGCGGAGAGAGCAAGGACATCAGCTTCACTCTGCCCCGGGCCGACGTGGAGGAGGCCATGCGGGTGCTGGAGGAACAGAAGGGGTCCCTGCGTTTCGACCATCTGACCGTGGAGGACAAGATCGCCAAGGTGTCCATCGTGGGCGCGGGCATTATGACCACTCCCGGCATGGCCGCCAGGATGTTTGAGGCGCTGTATGACGCCAACATCAACATCCAGATGATCAGCACCAGCGAGATCCGTATTTCCGTGCTCATTGACGAGGAGGACGCCGCCGCCGCCATGCGCGCGGTCCACAACAAGTTCTTCGGCGACCAGGGATGAGCATGTATAGTGGACACACTTAAAAATGATAAAGTTTAGGGCCGCCCTTTTCAAAGGGCGGTAGGGTCCAGGGGCAACGCCCCTGGTGGGTTTGGGCGAAGCCCAACATTTACTCGTTCTCAACTGTGTTGACTATAAAAGCGGTGCACATCTTTTTGACATAAAAGCTCCCCGCCCCGGATCAGGGGCGGGGAGCTTTGTATAGCGGAATGCGAAGCACAGTTACTGATAGTCCTGCAACAGAAAGATGGGCTTGATGCAGACCACCTCGTCGTACTCCTCCTGCTCCACCTGGACGGAGGAATTGAGGGCCTGAAGGTCCTTCTTGAGGACCTCCAGCGCCTCGGCCGAGGTCTGGGCCCGGCCCTCCCGGACAATGCGGATCATCCGGTCCAGGACGACGGGATGGGCGTACCAGTAGGGGACGGGGAAATTTTTGCCGCCGCCCAAAAATTCCTTCATGGAATCCCTGGCCGCTTCCCACTCCCTGGTCACGGCCCGTTTGTTGTTCCGGGCGGTGGGCAGCACGTTGGCTCCGGAGAAGAAGAACACCGCCGCCAGCCCGAACAGGAGGAAGTAGAGCCCCGTGCCGTCGCGGTGGACCCAGCTCCATACGCCGTATACCAGCGCCGCCGCGCCCAGGACCACGATGGTCAGCGCCACCCACTTGTAGGCCGGGTTGGACCGGTCGGTGGTGCGCTTGGTTCTGGCCGCGCGGGCCAGACGGCCGGCGCGGGCGGGATCGTCCGCCAGCTTGCGCTTCGCCTCCTCCAGCTCGTCCCAGGCTTTCTGGGCCTGGGGGGTCAGCTCCTTCAGGTAGCGGGCCGCTTCCCGGGCGGCCTTCTCCGCCATGCGGCGCTCGCCCTCCGCGCTGAGGCGGGGGATGTCCGGGCGGACCCGCGCCATGTACTCCAGCAGGTTGTCCACGTCGTCCTCCCGCTTGAAGTTGCACTGCTTCTGCTTCCCGTCGTCGTACTCCACCACCAGATAGGGGATGGAGGCGAACATGCCCTTCCCGGTGAAGCCGCCCTTGCTCATGGCCACCCGTTTGAAGACCCGGCGGACGGAGGAGAGGGTGACGTAGAAGCACCGGTCGATATAAAAGCTGTTGAGGTACAGGGCTTTTTCGCCCACGCCGCAGGGGCCGAAGCGCTTGCAGCTCTTCTTGTCCGCGGCCAGGGCGCCGCCGTCCAGGCCCTCGCGGCCCAGCTGCTTTGGCTGAAAGATCATGGATGCCTCCAAAAGGACGGCGGAGGGGTGGGAAAACCGCCCCTCCGCCGTCAAATTTTATGGATGTTACTTCTTCAGGGTATCATACTGGGGGCGGACGTTCCGCTTCTTGATGGAGTACAGGAAGGTGCCCAGGAACAGCACGGCCACGACGATGCCCACGGGGTAGGCGATGGTGGTCCCCAGGTTCAGGCACTCGCCGGCGGCCACAAAGTATGTAGCGGACACGGCGCTCATGAAGGTGGCGGGAACGGCGGTGATCCAGTAGTTCTTCTTGTCATAGAAGAGGTACATGGACGCGGCCCACAGCACGATCATGGCCAGGGTCTGGTTGGTCCAGCTGAAGTAGCGCCAGATGATGGTGTAGTCGATGAAGCCCAGGGCGTTGCCGATGCCCAGGAACGCGCCCACGCCCAGCACGGGCACGCAGAGGATCAGGCGGTTCCGGTAGCTGCCCTGATCCAGCTTCAGCCAGTCGGCCAGCACCAGACGGGCGGAACGGAAGGCGGTGTCGCCGGAGGTGATGGGGCAGGCGATGACGCCCAGCATGGCCAGGGCGATGCCGATGCCGCCCATGGTCTTGGCGCACACGTCATAGATGGCGGCGGACTGGCCGTTGGCCAGGACCGCCTGGAGGCCGGTGTTCAGGCCGCCGGTGACTTCATACAGGGAGCAGCCGGCAGCGGCCCAGATCAGGGCGATCACGCCCTCGCAGACCATGGCGCCGTAGAACACGAAGTGACCCTGGCGCTCGCTCTTCATGCAGCGGGCCATCAGAGGACTCTGGGTGGCGTGGAAGCCGGAGATGGCGCCGCAGGCCACGGTGATGAACATGAAGGACCAGATCGGCGTGGAAGCGGGATGCATGCTGCGGAAGTTGCTCCAGATTTCGGGAATGGTGTAGTCGGGATTGATAAAGATGCCAATGGCGACGCCCACGGCCATGACGATCAGGCAGATGCCGAACACGGGGTAGACCTTGCCGATGATCTTGTCAATGGAGAGGAACGTGGCGATGAAGTAGTAGATCAGGATAATAATGAGCCAGAACAGGGTGGTGGCCAGGATGCCCTCTACGCCGCTGTTCTTGAACAGGGTGACGATCAGGCCCGCGGGACCCACGGCGAACACGGTGCCCACCATGACCAGCAGAACCACGCTGAACACGCGCATGACGTTTTTCATCGCGCCGCCCAGATAGATGCCGGTGATCTCGGAGATGGACTCGCCGTTGTTGCGCTCGCTCATCATGCCGGCGAAGAAATCGTGGACGCCGCCGGCCAGAAGCGTACCGAAGGTGATCCACAGGAATACGATGGGACCCCACAGAGCGCCCTGGAGCGCGCCGAAGATGGGGCCCAGGCCCGCGATGTTCAGCAGCTGCACCAGAAACAGCTTCCACTGGGGAAGCACCACATAGTCCACGCCGTCGTTGATTTTGACGGCGGGGGTCTCGCGGTCATCGGGGGCGAAGGTATTCTCTACGACCTTGCCGTAGGTGAAATACCCGCCCACCAGAAGCGCGAGACAGACCAGGAAACTAACCATAAAAAAACCTCCTCACACAAATAGCCGGCTGCTTTCAGCGCTATTGACGAAATAGAGCGGTAAGCGATCCGGCCGATTTGTGATGATTATACCACCGCATGGAAAATATGTCCAGCATTTTTCGAGCGGGTTTTTACAAACCGTCTGTTTTCACAAAGTTCACAAAAATTTTTTGTGAAATGTCCTGCTTCTACTTGCAAATGGAAAAGATTTGCGGTATAGTGTATCTAGTTAAAATTATGTCAATATGGGAGGCGAATTTACTATGGGACATTTTGACCACGATCATGGCCACGCCCGCGGCGAGCACGTCCATGAGCACACCCACACCGACGAAAACGGCCAGGTCTATACCCACACTCACACCCACACCCATGAGGGCGAGCATCACCACGCTCACGGCGGCGAGCAGACCATCGCGGTGCTGCAATATATGCTGGAGCACAACATCCACCACGCCAGGGAGCTGAGCGACATGGCGGAGGAGTTTGACGGCGAGGCCCGCCACCAGCTGCTCCACGCGGTGGAGTCCTTTGACCAGGCCAACGGCTATTTGTCCGCGGCTCTGGAAGAGCTGAAAAAGCAGTAAGCGCGGCCTGATTGGAAAAGTAAGGAGGAATTCCCATGTGCCTTTCTACTATTTATAAGAACGAGAAGCAGGAGGACAACGTCCTCTGCAAATACGTGGCCAATATCCGCGTGGACGGCGACAAGCTGACCTTTGAGGACGTGATGGGCATGAAGACCACCATCACCGGCCGGCTGGTCAGCGCGGACCTGACGGCGGGCAGCGTCATCGTGGCGGCGGAGTGAGCGGCATGAGAGAGTACGAGCTTTGCTGTGAGATTTTCAACCAGTGCAGCAACAACCAGATGCGGGATGTGGACTTCCAGGAGGTTTCCGTGGAGGATACCGACGCCTATATCCGCGCTTTGGAGCCCCGGGCGGAGATCGAGCGGGAGGACCTGGCCGACGGCGCGGTGGTGTACCATACCAATACCGCCGGGCTGCTGAAGAGGTATTCGTTTACGCCGATCTGAGGGAGACGCTTGTATGGGTGATTTACAATTCAAAAGCTATTTGAAACTGCTGATCCATTCACTTGAGACAATTGAAAGCAAGGAAACCAAAGAAGAAATGTTACAGGCAATTGATAGTCTGAAACAGGAATTGGAATCAAACCTTCGGGGGTAAGAAATGCAGAGATGGTGCAGAGGCGAGCAATGCTCAATCCGCTTACCAGACGGTCATCAGAATTTTGTAACCCATGGCGGCGGTGCCGCTGAAAAATATATTTCACGTATGGAGGACTATTCATCATGAGCGTAGCCGACATTTTTGAAGAGAGAGCAGCATTTTCTTTTGAAGTGTTCCCTCCCAAGACCGACGCGGGCATGGAGAAGCTGTGCGGTGAGGGCGGCGTGCTGGAGCAGCTGTACACCCTGAATCCCGACTACATCTCCTGCACCTACGGCGCCGGCGGTACCAACGTGGGCAAGAACCTGGAAGTTCTGGACAAGATCCAGAAGGACGGCAAGTGCACCCCCGTTACCCACTTCACCTGCATCGGCAACACCCGCGAGGGCATCAAGGAGCAGCTGGAGAACTATCTGGCCCACGGCATCAACCACATGCTGGCTCTGCGGGGCGACCTGCCCTTCGGCTGGACCGGCACCGGCGGCGACCTGCATTACGCCACCGAGCTGGTGAAGTTCGTGCGCAAGGAGTTCGGCGACAAGTTCACCATCGCCGTGGCCGGTTCCCCCGAGGGTCACATCGCCTGCCGCAGCCTGGAGGCTGACATCGGCTTCCTCAAGCAGAAGCAGGACGAGGGCGCGGACTATATCATGACCCAGCTGTGCTGGGATATGGACCAGTTCAAGTACTGGCTGGAGGCCATTCGCGCCGCCGGCATCTGGATGCCCGTGGACGTGGGCATCATGCCCATTCTGGACCAGGCCGCTACCATCAACATGGCCCTCAGCCGCAACGGCTGCGTCATGCCCCGCGAGCTGTGCGAGATCATCTCCAAGAACTGGATCTTCCCCAACCCCTTCTCCGTGGGTCTCACCGACGCCAAGGGCAACAACGCCTGCTTCGACGCCGACGTCGAGGGCAAGAAGGCCAGCTTCAAGGAAGCGGGCATCGAGTACACCATCCGGCAGATCGACGAGTACCGCGCCTGCGGCATCGACGGCATCCACCTGTACGCCCTGAACAAGTATGACGACGTGGCCCGCATTGTCAAGGAGTCCGGCATCGTTGACCTTTAATTGTTACTCCGGCAATTGAATCATCCATAATGTGATTGCTTCGGCAATTCTTTTCATTGCCGAAGCAATCAAACAGATTTTACCAACCAAGGAGAGACTGCGTTATGGCTCACACCATCGCCTTCGCCGGCAAGGGCGGCGTAGGAAAGACCACCATCTGCGGGATGTTCATCGAATATCTCTGCGAGAAGAAGCAGGGCCCGGTCCTGGCCGTGGACGCCGACGCCAACAGCAACCTCAACGAGGTGCTGGGCGTGGAGGTGGAGGAGACCCTGGGGGACATCCGGGAGGATATCGCCCGGTCGGAAATGGCCGCCCAGAGCCCCATCCCCGCGGGGATGACCAAGGCGGACTATGCCGAGATGCGCTTCTCCGACGCGCTGACCGAGGCGGACGACTACGATCTGCTGGTCATGGGCCGCACCCAGGGGAAAGGCTGCTACTGCTTCGTCAACGGCCTGCTTACCTCCCAGGTGGCCAAGTACGCCAAGAACTACCGCTATATCGTGGTGGATAACGAGGCGGGGCTGGAGCACCTGAGCCGGGGGGTCCTGCCCCAGGTGGATACCATCCTGCTGGTCAGCGACTGCTCCCGGCGGGGGGTCCAGGCGGCGGGCCGGCTCAGCGAGATGATCGTGGATCTGAAGCTGGGCGCCAAGGAAGTGGGCCTGATCATCAACCGCGCCCCCGGCGGGGAGCTGAACCCCGGCGTCCGGGAGGAGATCGACAAGTACGGGATGAAGCTCATCGGCGTCGTCCCCCACGACGACACCGTGTATGAGTACGACGCGGAGGGCAGGCCCTCTGTGACTGTCCCGGCGGACAGCCCTGTTAAGCAGGCGGTGCACAGGATTTTTGACGGACTGACGCTGTAGAATCTTTTTCTGCTGCTGATCTCTGCTAAGATTCGCCCCTCGCCGGGGCGGGGCTTTCTTTTCCCTTGTGGGAAAAGAAGCAAAAGCACCCGCAAGGGGCCATAGCCCCTTGCGAATCCCTGAATGTTTTGTTTACTTGCGCTGCGACCTGACTGGTTTGACTCTACCAAAGTGCTTACCCAAATGCGCCGGTGCCCATCGTCTACCCACGACTTCTAACGATAGCCAGAGGAAGCTGAGCCGCTTCTCCAATCGGTGCTCACCGCCGCCGGGAGAACCCAAAGCAATACGGTAGGGATTACCGACAACCATACAAAAAGTAACCGCGGGTCCGGGCCGCGCAGGCCCGGAGTCATCGAACAGCCCCACCCACTCCTGCGCCGGAACGGCGCAGAACATAGAGCCAATTATATATTGATGAAGGGAGACAAACCACCATGCCTTTTGCGAAAAAGCCCCAGGTGTTCAGCGCCAAGATCAATGAACTGACGCTGGGCACCGGAGACAAGGCTGCCACTCTGGGCGGCCAGAATGTCTTCAATCTCTATTCCTTTGACGCCCCCATCGCCAACCGTCCCAGGATCGGCATCGACGTGTCCGACGACCCCGAGCAGCCCTCCGAGGGTCTGAAGGAGTTCTACGCCGGCTGCGGGACCCTGGCCGACCGCGCGAAGAAGGCCGCGGAACTGGCCGACGTGGACTTCGTCTGCATCCGCTTTGATCTGGCCGACCCCAACGGGGCCAACAAGTCCGTGGAGGACTGCGTAGCTGACGCCAGGGCCGTGGCCGAGGTCGTTGACAAGCCCATCGTGGTTGCCGGCTGCAAGAACACCGAGAAGGACGCCGACCTCTTCAGCAAGGTTTCCGAGGCCCTCCAGGGCAGGAACATCCTGGTCCTCTCCGCCAAGGAGGAGAACTACAAGGGCGTGGCCGCCGGCGCCGGCATGGCCTACGGCCAGAAGGTGGGCGCCGAGTCCGCCGTGGACATCAACCTGGCCAAGCAGCTCAACGTCCTGATCACCCAGATGGGCGTGGACGGCAGGAACGTTGCCATGAATATCGGCTCCGCCGCCGCGGGCTACGGCTTTGAGTATGTGGTCTCCACCCTGGAGCGCGTAAAGGCCGCCGCCCTGAGCCAGAACGACGCCACCCTCCAGATGCCCATCATCACCCCTGTGGGCACCGAGACCTGGGGCGTGAAGGAGTCTACCGCCCCTGAGAGCGAGAACCCCGGCTGGGGCGACGCGGAGGAGCGCGGCATCGACATGGAGGTTGAGACCGCCGCCGCCTGCCTGGCTTACGGCAGCGACGCCGTCATCCTCAAGCACCCCGTCTCCATCCAGACCACTGCGCGGCTGGTTGCCGCTTTGATGTAAGGAGGGCCCGAATCATGGCACTGAAAGGTCTTGACATTTTTAAGCTGACCCCGAAAACCAACTGCAAGGATTGCGGCAACCCCACCTGTATGGCGTTCGCCATGAAGGTTGCCTCCGGCGCTCTCCCCATTGAGAAGTGCCCCCATATGTCCGCTGAGGCGCTGTCCACTCTGAGCGAGGCCACCGCGCCCCCGATGAAGAGCTACAAGGTGGGCGATCTGTCTCTGGGCGGCGAGACCGTCCTGAGCCGTCACGAGAAGACCCTGGTCAGCAAGACCCTGTACGCCGTCCAGGTCTGCGACTGCATGGACGAGGCCAAACAGGACGAGGTCATCAGGAACATCCCCGCCGTGGATTACGAGCGCATCAGCGAGCGCATGTACGTGGAGATGGTTTATGTCCGCCACAGCGCTGACAAGGCTTCCGCCGACTTTGCCGCCCTGGTTGGCAAGGTGAAGGCCCTGGGCCGTCCCATGGTCCTCAGCTGCACCGACGTGGAGGCCATGAAGGCCGGCGTCGAGGCCGCCGCGGGCTGCGATATCATTGTCAATGGCGCTACCGCCGGCAACTACGCCGACATGAGCGCCGTGGCCACCGGGGCCAAGGCTCTGCTGGGCGTCCGCGCCGACAGTCTGGAGCAGCTCCACGAGGTGGTGGAGAAGCTGGAAGCCGCCGGCAACAAGAACCTGATTCTGGAAGTCAGCGCCGCCTCCGTCAAGGAGGCCTACGCCGAGGCCATCCAGATCCGCCGCGCCGCTCTGAAGGACGGCGACCGGACCTTCGGTTATCCCTCCATCGTCAACGTGGCCGCTCTGGCGGACGGCGACGCCCACCTGGAGGCCGCTCTGCTGAGCCTGTTCACCTGCAAGTACGGCTCCATCGTGGTCTGCTCCGGGATGACCTACGCCAAGGCCCTGCCTCTGTACGGCCTGCGTCAGAACATCTTCACCGATCCTCAGAAGCCCATGAAGGTCCAGCCCGGCATCTATCCCATCAACGGCGCCGACGAGAACAGCCCCTGCTGCCTGACCGTGGACTTCGCCCTGACCTACTTCCTGGTCTCCGGCGAGCTGGAGCGCAGCAAGATGCCCGTGAACCTGCTGATCACCGACGCGTCCGGCATGTCCGTGCTGACCGCCTGGGCCGCCGGCAAGTTCTCCAGCTCCTCCATCAAGAAGTTCTTCGACGAGTTCGATATCAACAACAAGATCAAGTCCCGCGCCCTCATCATCCCCGGCAAGGTTGCCGTCATGAAGGGCGAGATTCAGGACAAGCTGCCTGAGTGGAGCGTCATCGTGGGCACCACCGAGGCTGTCCAGCTGGTGAAGTACCTCCGCGACGAGGAGTGGAAGAAGAGCTATGTGGACAAGAGCGCCGCCGCGGCTCCCGCCGCCGGCGAGGCCGCTGCCGAGCCCGCTCCCGCTCCCAAGAAGGTCATCCCCGCGCCTCCCATCGTGGTGACCGGCCCCTACATGATCGACGACAAGCCCGTGACCTACAAGGGCCACGATCCCAACGCCCAGACCTTCGTCACCATCGGCGAGCGGATCCACTGCATCTCCCCCGCCATCCGCAAGGCCATGGATACCTATGACGAGGCGCCCATCCTCAAGCGCGCCGCCGAGCAGATTGCCGCCGGCGCCACCTATCTGGACGTCAACATCGGGCCTGCCGAGAGCAACGGTCCCGAGCTGATGCAGTGGGCGGTCCAGCTGCTCCAGCAGAACTTCAACAACGTGCCTCTGGCTCTGGATACCGCCAACCAGAAGGCCATTGAGGCCGGTATCAAGGTGTATAACCGCACCAACGGCAAGCCCATCGTCAACTCCGCCGACGCCGGAAGCCGTATCAGCAACATCGACCTGGCCGCCGCCAACGACGCCATCGTGATTGCCCTGTGCTCCGCCGACGGTATCGCCAAGGACAACGAGGAGCGCATGATGCACTGCCACAACATGCTGGAGCGCGGCCTGCACCTGGGCATGGAGTCTGACGACCTGTGGTTCGACCCCCTGTTCCTGGTCATCAAGGGTATGCAGGATAAGCAGATGGACGTGCTGAACGCTATCCGCGCCTTCTCTGACGAGGGCCTGAAGTCCACCGGCGGCCTCAGCAACAACTCCAACGGTATGCCCAAGCACATCCGTCCCATCATGGACGCTGCCATGGTCGGCATGGCAATGACCATGGGCCTGACCTCCGCCATCGTGAACCCCTGCGACCTGCGTCTGATGGAGACCATTAAGAGCTGCGACATCATCAAGAATCACAATCTGTACGCCGACTCCTACCTGGAGATCTGAGCGAACGGATCATAGCGCAACTGGGGGGCCCCGTCCGGGGCCTCCCGCTTTTTGTCCCTGCCGGGGCGGGGGCTTATAGTCGAAGCAGTTGAAAAAGAGTAAAGTTCGACGGGTAAAATGAGGCACAGCGTCGTTGTCGTCCTTGACGGGCGTCAGCCCGCCTGCGTCCTCCGCCTCGCTGCGTCTCATTTTCCCTCGCCTCCTTTTTACTCTTTCTCAACCGCGTCGACTATACTTTTCGCGCACGCGAAAAGTAACAAAAGCGTGCTCAAGGGGCCACGGCCCCTTGAGAATCCCCGAATGGTTTGTTTATTTGCGCTCCGATGATACCTGGTTTCGTTCTACTTCAATACCTTCGTTGGTGCGCCGGACTTCTGCGTCTACCCACGGATTCTAACGATAGCCAGAGGAAGCTAAGCCGCATCTGGCCGGAGTGCGCACCACCACTGGGAGTTCCCAAAGCAATACGGTAGGGATTACCGACAACATTGTCAGACAGCCGCTTCGCCGCACAAACGGGACCCGGCCCGGTTCAGCCCGGACAGACTACAGGACCCGCGCAAAACAAATCAAAACATGAGGTGTCGCCTCCGGCGACGCCCTGAGGGAGTCCAGAACCGTATGGTTCTGGTGTGTTTTTGGTTACTTTTTGCACAAGCAAAAAGTAACTGCCCGCCTCCGGCAGGAAAAACCGCTGTCACCACCCAAACCTGCATAATTCGCTATAAACAAATTAACTTTCTGCAATACCGAACAATTGGGTTGCTTTTTTTCGCCATGATCTGCTATACTATACGCATACGCAACATCCGGTTATTGGGAAAATGTTTCACGTGAAACATATGTACGAAAAAGGAGGAAGCCATGAAGGACGCCTGCGCACGGGAGATCACGTATCTCCGTTTGTCGGTCACGGACCTGTGCGACCTCCGCTGCCGTTACTGCATGCCGGCGGAGGGCGTGGACAAGCGGCCCCACGGGGAGATCTGCTCCGTGGAGGAGCTGGTGGAGATTGCCCGTCAGGCGGTTTCCCTGGGGGTGCGGAAGGTCCGGCTCACCGGCGGGGAACCTCTGGTCCGCCGGGGGATTTTGGAAATCTGCCGGGGCGTCGCCGCTCTGGAGGGGGTGGAGGAGCTGTGCCTCACCACCAACGGCACAGCGCTTGCGCGGCTGGCCGTCCCCCTGCGGGAGGCGGGGGTTACCCGGCTGAACGTCAGTCTGGACACCCTGCGCCCGGACCGCTTCGCCCATATGACCCGCGTGGGGCGGCTGGAGGATGTGCTGGCCGGTCTGGAGGCCGCCCGCGGGGCCGGCTTTGCCGGGACGAAGGTAAACGTGGTGCTGATGAAGGGGTTCAACGAGGACGAGATAGCGGACTTTGTGGACCTGACGCGCCGGTATCCCCTGGAGGTCCGGTTTATCGAGCTGATGCCCATCGGAGAGGGAATCCGGGAGGACTTCCTGCCCGCCTCCGCCGTGCTGGAGGCCGTGCCGGAGCTGGAGCCGGCGGATGTTTCCGGTGTGACCCGGCGGTATCGGGTCCCGGGAGGCGCGGGGCGGGTGGGGCTGATCGAGCCTATGAGCCACCGGTTCTGCGCCGCCTGCGACCGCATCCGGGTGACGGCGGACGGGAGGCTGAAGCCCTGCCTCCACTCGGACCGGGAGATTCCCCTCCGGGGCCTTGCCGGCGAGGCGCTGCGGCAGGCCATACTGGAAGGCGTCGCCGCCAAGCCGCCCCGGCACTACATGGTCGAGACCGGCCGCAGCGATGCCGCGAGAAATATGAACCAGATCGGAGGATAGAGCCATGGAGCTGACCCATTTGAATGACCAGGGCCGCGCCCGGATGGTGGACGTGACGGAGAAGGGGGAGACCTTCCGCACCGCCGCCGCCGAGGGCCGGGTCCGCATGTCGGCGCGGACCCTGGAGCTGGTCCGGACCGGCGGAACGCCGAAGGGGGACGTGTTGGCGGTGGCCCAGGTGGCGGGCATCATGGCCGCCAAGCGGACCAGTGAGCTGATCCCCATGTGCCATCCCCTCCGTCTGACGGGGATCGACATCCGGTTTGCCTATGAAGAGGACGCCGTCCGCATCCGGGCGGAGGTGAAGTGCAGAGGGGAGACCGGCGTGGAGATGGAGGCGCTGACGGCGGTGTCCGCCGCCGCCCTGACCATCTACGATATGTGCAAGGCTGTCCAGAAGGACATGGAGATCGACAACGTCCGTCTCTGCCGCAAGACCGGCGGCAAGAGCGGAGACTATGAAAAGGAGTGGTAATGTGGCACGGGTCACGTCCGTCAACATCAGTGAGAAAAAGGGGACCATGAAGCATGAGGTCCCGGAGATCCGGCTGCGCCTCCGCCACGGCATCGTGGGCGACGCCCATGCCGGGGACTGGCATCGCCAGATCAGCATGCTGGCTGAGGAGAGCGTCAGCAGGATGCGGGAGAAGCTTCCTCAGCTGAAGCCGGGAGCCTTCGCGGAGAACATCAACACCGAGGGCATCCTGCTGAAAGAGCTGCCCGTCGGGACCCGCCTGCGGGTGGGGGAGACGATCGTGGAGGTCACCCAGATCGGCAAGGAATGCCATAACGACTGCGCCATCAGGCGGGCGGCCGGAGAATGCGTCATGCCGACGGAGGGGATCTTCGTGATCGTCGTGCAGGAGGGCACGGTCCGGGCGGGGGACGCCATAGAAATATTGAAACAGGAGTCGTCAAGATGAAGCTGATTCGCACCCGGGACGCGGTGGGTCACGTCCTCTGTCACGATATGACCCAAATCATCCCCGGGCAGTACAAGGACGCGCGGTTCCGCAAGGGCCACGTGGTCCGGGAGGAGGATATCCCGGTGCTGCTGTCCATGGGGAAGGAAAACCTGTATGTCTGGGAGATGGTTCCCGGCATGGTACACGAGAACGACGCGGCGGAGCGGCTCTGCGCCCTCTGCCAGAACGACCACATGGTCCGCGGCCAGGTGAAGGAGGGCAAGCTGGAGCTGACCGCCGGTACGGACGGCCTTTTCCGGGTGGACTCCCGGAGGCTTGACCAGATCAACCTTCTGGATGAGATCATGATCGCCACCCGGCATGGGAACACGGCGGTACGGAAGGGCGACAAGCTCTGCGGGACGCGGGTGATCCCGCTGATCGTGGAGGAGGAAAAGCTGCGGAAAGCGGAGGAAGTTGGGGCGGGCCGGCCCCTTCTGGAGCTGCTGCCCTGGAAGCTGAAGACGGCCGCCATCATCGCCACCGGCAGCGAGGTAGCCGGGGGCCTGATCCAGGACGCGTTTACGCCCGTGGTGGAAAAGAAGCTGGCCGCCTTCGGCGTGGAGACCGTGCGGACCTGCAAGCCGGGAGACGACATGGAGCGGATCACCCGGGAGATCCTGGCCGCGAAGGACGCGGGCGTG
Organism: Oscillibacter sp.; assembly: GCA_014799925.1. Classification (GTDB taxonomy): domain Bacteria; phylum Bacillota; class Clostridia; order Oscillospirales; family Oscillospiraceae; genus Pelethomonas. Next base: position 10,133 of record JAAVHC010000009.1, on the reverse strand, counting down.
GACCTGATCCTCTGCACCGGCGGCATGAGCGTGGACCCGGACGACCGCACGCCGGGAGCCATCAAGGCCAGCGGGGCGGGGATCGTGACCTATGGCGCGCCGGTGCTGCCGGGGGCCATGTTCCTGCTGGGATACTTTGAGGACGGCACGCCGGTGATGGGCCTGCCGGGGTGCGTCATGTACGCGAAATCAACCATTTTTGACCTGGTTCTGCCCAGAATTGTGGCGGGCGTGCCCGTCACGAGGGAGGAGATCGCCGGAATGGGCGAGGGCGGGCTCTGCCTGGGCTGCGAGGTCTGCACGTACCCCAACTGCGGGTTCGGGTCCTAGGCGGACGGCCGGATTCGCTCTTTGGTGCGGCGGGATTCCCGGCCTGCCGCACGGTAACAAACCATATACCTGGCGTAGAAGGAGAATGACAATGAAAAACACAATGAAAGCGTTGATTCTGGCACTGACCTTCGCGCTGCTTCTGTCCCTGACCGCCTGCGGCGGGAAGAACAAGGACGTTGAGCTGACCGTTTTCGCCGCCGCCTCCATGCAGGAGACCCTGACGGAAATCGGCGAGAACTACCGCAAGGACCACCCGAACGTGACCCTGACCTTCAACTTCGACTCCTCCGGCACCCTGCAAACCCAGATCGAGGAAGGAGCGGTCTGCGACGTGTTCATCTCCGCGGGACAGAAGCAGATGAACGCTCTGGCGGACGGAGGGTATCTGCTGGACGGGACCCGCTTCGACCTGCTGGAAAACAAGGTGGCGCTGGCGGTGCCGGAGGGCAACCCGGCGGGCATCCGCAGCTATGAGGATCTGCGCTCCGCCCTGGAGGCCGGGACCGTCGTGCTGGCCATGGGCAACAGCGACGTGCCGGTGGGGCAGTATACCCAGAAGATCCTGGCCTGGTTCGGGCTGGACGAGGCCGCGCTGGCCGGCGCCGGGTGCATTACTTACGGCAGCAACGTGAAGGAGGTCACCACCCACGTCTCCGAGGGCATGGTGGACTGCGGCATCATCTACGGCACCGATGCCTTCTCCGCCGGCCTGACGGTGGTGGACACCGCCACAGAGGAGATGTGCGGCCAGGTGATCTACCCCGCCGCCGTGCTGGGCGGCAGCGAGCATGCCGATGAGGCCGGGGCGTTTCTGGATTACGTCCGGTCCGCCGAAGGCGCGGCGGTCCTGGAGAGTGTAGGATTCACACCACTGGGGTGATGTATGGACTGGTATCCTCTGTATAATTCCCTGCGGATCGCGGCGGTTTCTACGGTCATCGTCTTTTTCTGCGGCATCTGCGGGGCCTATTACGCCGCGAAAGCGCCCAGAGTGGTCAAGGGGCTGCTGGACGTGGTCCTGACGCTGCCGCTGGTGCTGCCGCCAACGGTGGTGGGGTATCTGCTGCTGCTGGTATTGGGGCCGAAGCGGGTCCTGGGACGCTGGTTTCTGGAGAACGCCGGGGTGCGGCTGACCATGCAGTGGTGGTCGGCGGTTTTCGCCACGGTGGTGGTGACGTTCCCGCTGATGTACCGCACGGCGCGGGGGGCTTTCGAGTCCTTTGACGAGACCCTGGCCCACGCGGGCCGGACGCTGGGACTGAGCAACACCTATATCTTCTGGCGGGTCCGGATGCCGGTCTGCCGCCAGGGCATCCTGGCGGGGACGGTGCTGGCCTTCGCCCGGGCCCTGGGCGAGTACGGGGCCACCGCCATGGTGGCTGGATATACGCCGGGACGGACCGCCACCATCTCCACCACCGTCTACCAGCTGTGGCGGACCAACGAGGATGGGCTGGCCCTGCGGTGGGTGCTGGTGAACCTGGCGATTTCCGCCGTGGTGCTGCTGGCGGTCAACCTGCTGGAGCGGCCCGGAAAGGCGGTGGGATCGTGACGCTGGAGGCGCGGATTCAAAAGAAGTATGGAGACTTCCGGCTGGACGCGGCGTTTACTGCCGGGAACGGCGGGCCGCTGGCCCTGCTGGGGGCCTCCGGCAGCGGGAAGAGCGTGACGCTGCGGTGCCTGGCGGGGATCGACACGCCGGACCGGGGGCGGATCGTCCTGAATGGACGGACCCTCTTTGACAGCGAGCGGGGAATCAATCTGCCGCCGCAGCGGCGGAAGATCGGATACCTGTTTCAGCAATACGCGCTCTTCCCCCATATGACGGTGGAGCAGAACATCGCCGTCTGCCTGCGGCGGCTAGAGAAATCCGAACGGCGGGCGCGGACGGCGGAGCTGATCGCCATGCTGCGGCTGGAGGGCAAGGAAACGCTGCTGCCCCGGCAGCTCTCCGGCGGACAGCAGCAGCGGACGGCCCTGGCGCGGATCCTGGCGGCGGAGCCCGACGTGATTCTGCTGGACGAGCCGCTGACAGCGCTGGACAGCTATCTGAAGTGGCAGCTGGAGACCGAGCTGCGGGACGTGCTGGAACGGTTTGGCGGGCCGGTGATCTGGGTCAGCCACGACCTGGGAGAGGTCTGCCGCGGCTGCCGGAGCGTCTGCGTGCTGAACGAGGGGAAATCCTCGCCGGTCAGGAGCTTCCCGGAGCTGCTGGCGGACCCGGTGACGGTCAGCGCCGCCAGGATCTCCGGATGCGGGAACTACGCGGCCGCATCCGCCGGACCGGAGGCGGGCCTGGTGGCGGCGCCGGAGTGGGGGCTTGTTCTGCGCCCGGCGAAGCCCTGGCGGGAGGGCATAACCACCCTGGGAATCCGCGCGGACCGCGTGCGCCCCGCCGCCGAAGGGGAGGAAAACGCCTTCCTGTGCCGGGTCAGGCGGGTGGTGGAGGACGCGGCCTCCGTCACAGCGGTCCTGGAGCCGGTGGGGGCGGCCAAAGGCGCGCCTCCGCTGCGGATGGAGGTCCGCAGGGAAAATGGAAAAGAGCTGCCGGATCAACGGCAGCTCTGGGTGAAAATTCATCCGGAAGATTTACTGTTATTGGAGGAATGAATATGTTTACCGCAGCGGTTTTAACGGTCAGCGACCGGAGCTTCCGGGGGGAGCGGCCCGACGGGGCGGGGCCCCTTGCGGCCTCCCTGCTGGAGGAGGCGGGATACCGGGTGGCGGAAACGGCCATCGTCCCGGACGAGCAGGAGGAGATCCAGGCGGCCCTGATCCGTCTGGCGGACGAGAAGGATATCGCCCTCATCGTCACCACCGGGGGGACGGGATTCTCCCCCAGGGACGTGACGCCGGAGGCCACGCTGGCGGTGTGCCGGCGGCAGGCGCCGGGCATCCCGGAGGCCATGCGGGCGGCGTCCCTGGCCATTACGCCGAGGGCCATGCTGTCCCGCGCCGCGGCGGGCATCCGGGGCGGGAGCCTGATCGTGAATCTCCCCGGCAGCCCCAAGGCCGCGCGTGAGAACCTGGAGGCGGTGCTGCCGGCGCTGGGCCACGGGCTGGAAATGCTGCGGGGCGGCCCCGCCGACTGCGGAGGGTCCCGGGCGGACGGCTAAACGAAAAATAGCATAAAAGGCCCACCCGCGTTCAGGAAAAAAGGAACCAGGCCAGCAGGGCGGAAATCCCCGCCTGCGCCGCCTTTCCTATCCAGTGCCACCGGAAGGACAACCCCTCCGGCGCGGTGAGGGACATGGCCTGGCAGTGGACGGACAGCCCGCCCCAGCCCACGATGGCGGCGGCGGCGGTGCATCCCGCCCGCCCCGGAGAGAGAGCGGCCACGCCGCCGACCATCTCCAGCGCCCCCAGGATCGGAAGCGGAAGCGGAAAGGGCGGCAGGGCCGCCAGCACCCGGAAGAACACCACGAAGGCGCAGATGTTCAGCGTAGAGGTCAGCGCGTCGGCCACGGAGGCGGTCAGCGCCTGGGAAAAGGGGACAACTTCCGCGGGCAGGGGACGCCCCGGCAGGGCGAGGCCCCGGTCCCCGCATATCCGGCAGAGCAGCATCCCCGCCAAGAGCGCGGACAGGACGTGGATCAGATACAGACGGACCCCGATGGCGGGGTCCCCCAGGATCCCCGCGCCTACATAGCTGAGCAGAAACGCCGGACCGCAGTTGTCACAGAAGCCCAGGAGCAGCTCCGCCTCCTGCCGGGAGACGCGTCCCTGGGCATAGAGCCCGGCGGCGGTCCTGGCCCCGCTGGGATATCCGCCCAGCAGTCCCGCCAGCAGCGGCAGGGCGCACTCCCCCCGCATCCGGAACAGCGGCTTCATCATGGGACGGAAAAGACCGCCGAGGGACTCCGTCAGTCCCAGCTGAAGCAGGAGGGAGATCACCGCGAAGAAGGGGAACAGCGACGGGATCACCGTCCCGCCGCACAGGGCCAGTCCCTCCCGGACGGCCCCGGCGGCCTCCTGGGGGCGAAGAAGCAGCAGCCCCGCAACCATCAGAATCACCGGTATGGACAACCATTTTTTCATTTACATCACCGATTAAGAATATGAGAAGCCCGGACAAGTCAGAACCTTGTCCGGGCTTTTGCATGCCAAAAAGCAACTTCGCCAATTTTTCCGATATGGGCGAGGGGAGGTGTGATCACCATTTCAACGACATACGGCTACATCCGGGTCAGCACCAGGGAACAGAACGAGGACCGGCAGCTGATCGCCCTGCGGGAGATGGCCATCCCGGAGCAGAACATCTTCACGGACAAGCAGTCCGGCAAGGACTTCAACCGGCCGCAATACAAAAAGCTGGTCAGACAATTAAAGCCGGACGACCTGCTCTGCATCAAGAGCATCGACCGGCTGGGACGCAACTATGAGGAAATCCAGAACCAGTGGCGGATCCTCACCAAGGAGAAGAAAATCGACATCGTGGTGCTGGACATGCCGCTGCTGGACACCCGGCGGGGCAAGGACCTGATGGGGACCTTCCTCAGCGACATCGTCCTGCAGGTGCTGTCCTTCGTGGCGGAGAACGAGCGCACCAACATCCGCCAGCGGCAGCGGGAGGGCATCGCGGCGGCAAAGGCCAGAGGCGTCCGCTTCGGCAGGCCGCCCAGACCGCTGCCGGAAAACTACCACAGCGCCTATCAGCGGTGGAAGGCCGGGGCAATCACCGGCACGGCGGCGGCAAAGGAGTGCGGAATGCCGCTGTCTACCTTCCGGTACCGGGCGGAGATTTACGAAAAGGCCAAATTGTTGTAAGGGGGCGTTTTTACAGGAATGTGTACTTTCCTGCAAATTCGTTCCTCCTTTCTGATGAAAACAGAATAGCACGAAAACCGCCTGTTTTCAATATCTGAAAAGAAAAATTTTGGGCAAAATCTGGCTTGCAGGAAAGTACACATTCTTACATAGGAGGAGGTTTTCATGTAATGAAGAAATTTTTGAGCATCATCACGACCCTGGCTCTGTGCCTTTCCATGCTGCCGGTCACGGCGCTGGCGGCGGAAAATGACCCCGAGACCTACACCGTGACAGTCTACGGCGGTACGGGCGGCGGCGACTATGAGGTTGGCGAAGACGTCATTATCACGGCTATTGTTCCAGAAGGTATGCGGTTCAGGTTCTGGATTGTGGAGGAGGGTAATGTAATTCTCGACGATCCCAGCAGCGAGGAGACGATGTTCGTCATGCCGGCGAGCGATATTACGGTGAGGGCAGACTATGTGGATATCGCCATGTCGCCGACTCGACCGGTGACCTACCCTGTAATTGGAGGGAATATTTATTTTAATGCAACAACAGGAGAAATTACTCGCTGTGATCGAGACGTTACAATTGTTGAAATCCCCAGTACTATCAATGGAGTAGCTGTCACCAGCATTGGGGATAGGGTTTTTAGTAATTGTTACAGCCTGACCAGCGTCAAGATTCCAGACAGTGTCACCAGCATTGGGGATGGGGCTTTCGAGTATTGCATGGGCTTGACCGACATCTCCGTTGATCCTGAAAACCCCAATTATGCCTCGGAGGAGGGAGTGCTGTTTGACAAGCAAAAAAGTGTCTTAATTCAATACCCTACACAAAAGAGCAATTCCTCATATGCCATTCCTGACAGCGTCACATGCATTGGGGATATGGCTTTTGGGTATTGCAGCAGCCTGACCAATGTCACGATACCTGACAGCGTTACCAGCATTGGGGATGGGGCTTTCTGCGGCTGCGACCTGACCAGTGTTATGATTCCCGACAGCGTCACCAGCATTGGAGATCGGGCTTTCTCTGGATGCAGCAACCTGACCAGTGTTATGATTCCCGACAGCGTCACCAGCATTGGAGATCGGGCTTTCTCTGGATGCAGCAGCCTGACCAGTATCACGATACCTGACGGTGTCACCAGCATTGATGGAGCTTTCTCTGGATGCAGCAGCCTGACCAGTATCACGATACCTGACAGCGTCACCAGCATTGGGGAGATGGCTTTCGCTAGGTGCAGTAGCCTGACCAGTATCACGATACCTAACAGCGTTACCAGCATTGGAGATGGGGCTTTCACCAGTTGCGACAGCCTGACCGATATCACGATACCTAACAGCGTTACCAGCATTGGAGATAGGGCTTTCGCCAGTTGCGACAGCCTGACCGATATCACGATACCAGACAGCGTCACCAGTATTGGGGAAAAGGTTTTCTCTAGTTGCAGCAATCTGACCGACATCGTTGTTGATCCCGAAAACCCCAACTATGCCTCAAAGGGCGGAGTACTGTTTGATAAGCAGAAAAGCATCTTAATTTGTTATCCCGCCGGAAAGAGCAGTCTCTCATACGCCATTCCTTACGGCGTCACCAGCATTGGAGATAGCGCTTTCGATGATTGCAGCGGCCTGGTCAGTATCATGATTCCAAACAGCGTCACCAGCATTGGGGATGGGGCTTTCGGTGGTTGCAGCGGCCTGCGCAGTGTTAGGATTCCTGACAGCATAACCAACATTGAAAGAGTTGTTTTCGCTGGTTGCAGCAGCCTGAGCACAGTCACAATTCCCGACGGCATTACCAGCATTGGGGATAGGGCTTTCGCTGATTGCAGCAGCCTGACCAGCGTCACAATTCCTACCAGTGTCGCCAGCATTTGGGATAGTGCTTTCTCGTGGTGCCCCAAACTAACCGATGTGTACTATGCCGGGAGTGAGAGTCAGTGGGAAGAAATCACTATTGAACACTCGCGTTTTGTGGTATCATATGAGCCCTTTGGCTCCGCCACCATTCACTTCAACAGCACAGGCCCCGCGATCTATACCGTGACGGTCAACGACGGTGCGGGCAGCGGCGACTATGCGGTTGGCGAAACCGTTGCCATCAAGGCCATTGTTCCAGAAGGTATGCGGTTCAGGTTCTGGGCTGTGGACGAGAGTGATGTGACGCTTGCCGATCCCGACAGCGAAGAGACAACCTTTATCATGCCGGCAAGCGACGTTGTGGTGACGGCGACATACAAGGACATCGAGACCTACCGCGTGCATGTTAACGACGGTTGGGGCAGCGGACGCTACGAGGTTGGCGAAACCGTCACCATACGGGCCAGCTACAGGGCCACTGCTTTCATTCGTCCCGATCCCAATGGCATGCGGTTTACTGGCTGGATTGTAGAGGAGGGCGACGCCATTCTCGACGATCCCTACAGTGAAGTGACAACCTTCATCATGCCGGCGAGGGACGTCGTGGTGACGGCAAACTATGAGGATGTGGTTATACCGCCGGTTTCACAAGCTTATACGATCACCTTTGACGCCAACGGCGGCACCGTAACCCCCGGCACTATGACCACCGGCGAAGACGGAAGGCTTGCTGAGCTTCCCACGCCCGTCCGAGACGGCTACAGCTTCGACGGCTGGTTTACCACCCCTGACGGCGGCGAGAAAATCACTGTGGATCGGGTATTTACCGAAGATACACGGGTATACGCAAACTGGACGTATAACAGCAGCTCCGGCGGAGACATCTGGTATCCGTTCCCCGACAACGCAAGCACGCCCCCATCGACAGCCCCGAAAACCTATCCGGTTACGAGTCCCGCCGCATCCGGCGGTGAGATAGGCGTCAGCCCCGCCAACGCGAAAAAGGGAGATACCGTGACGGTCACTGTAACACCCGACGACGGCTATGAGCTGGGGAAGCTGACAGTCACCGACAGCAAGGGGAACGTGCTGGAACTGACAGACGCAGGCGACGGCAGATATACCTTCATAATGCCTGACAGCAAGGTCACAGTAGACGCAGAGTTCACAGCGATTGCGCAGCAGGAACCGAAGCCGGTCTGGACAAACTCCTTTACTGACGTGGACACTGACGCGTGGTATTATGACGCACTGAAGTTCGTCAGCGAGAACGGCCTTATGAACGGTCTTTCCGCGGACCAGTTTGCCCCCAACGCAAATCTCTCCCGCGCCCAGCTGGCGCAAATCCTCTACAACAAGGAAGGAAAGCCCGCCGTCAGCGACGGCAACGCCTTTACGGATGTAGCCGCGGGCGCGTGGTATGCAGACGCGGTCACCTGGGCGGCGGCAAATCACATTGTCGGCGGTTACGGTGACGGGGCGTTCGGTCCGGACGATCACATCACCCGTGAACAGCTGGCGGTTATGCTCTGGCGGTATGCGGGAGAGCCCCTGTCCGTCCGTGAAATATCCTTCAGCGACGCAGACCAGATCAGCGGCTTCGCGCAGGCCGCTGTCCGCTGGGCTGTCGAGAATGGAATCCTGAACGGCAAAGGCAGCGGCATCCTTGATCCCAGAGGCTTTGCGACCAGAGCGGAGGTCGCGCAAATGCTCAAAAACTACCTGGATAACTAGTTGACCCTGACCCGAATGGCGTGAAGTAATATTTATGCCAGACCAGCAAATAAACCGGCGGAAGGGAGCGGCTGCGTCAGCAGGCGCTCCCTTCCGCCGTTCTTTCCGTTCCTGACCGGGCGGCCATGCGGCGGCCTATTTCAAATAATTGACCGCCAGGACAGCTGTTCCCAATATGGCCAAAACAACTCCCGTTGCGCGGTTCAGGGTAACCGCGCTGGCTTTGTTGGCAAATAACGCGGCAACCCTTGCCCATAAAAGCGTGGACAAGATGCAGCACACCAGACATACGACGTCCGGGAACCCGCCTATTGCAAAGTGGCTGACGGAGCCGGTCAGCGCCGTAAACGTCATAATGAACACGCTGGTTCCCACGGCCGTCTTCAGCTCATACCCCAGTACGCTGGTCAGAAGCAGCAGCATCATCATCCCTCCGCCTGCGCCGATAAAACCACAAATAAATCCAACCACTGTCCCGCTTGCAGCGGACTGGATTACTCTTTTCCGGACACTGACCGCTCCCATGGATTCTTTTGTTGTCATTACGGGTTTTACAATGAATTTAATCCCCAGCAAAAGCGTCATAAACACCGAAAAATTTCCCATGGCAGCGTTGGGCACAAGGCTCGCCGCCCAGCTTCCAAACAGCGTAAACAATAATACGGCTGCCATCATGATCAGGCCGTTGCGGATATCCAGATTTCTGTTTTTACCATAAGTATAGGCGCTCACGGCGCTTGCAAGAACATCGCTTGCCAATGCGATCCCCACCGCCTCATACGCGGGAAGTCCCAGGAATGTAATCAGCATCGGGCTGATAACCGCCGCCGCACTCATGCCGGCAAATCCCGTCCCCAGCCCCGCGCCGATACCCGCAATAAAACATATCAACAATTTGTACATGCTTCAATTCCTCCCCGTTCTTCGGATCCTCCGGCAGCATACGATCATCCTTCTGTTCAGTCTCTGCGCGCAATTTTGTTCTTTTTAGAACTATACCAGATTATCACAGAAAAAGGAAAAAGTCAATCACTATGAATTACTCAATATGACGGCGCAAAAAGTTTAATCCCTTACCGCATCGGCTCCGGCTATGACAGCGAGACGAAACCAATTGCAGTTTCTGAAGACAGCCGGCCCTGACACATAAGTGTCAGGGCCGGCTGCGGCGTATTACGGCTGTTTTCCGCCCATCGGGGCGGCAGCGCTCATACTATTCTTCAATTAAAAGCGAAATATCGTTACCGTGTGGAAATCCTGAAATTGCAGCAGCGGTTTGAAGAGCGAAAGTAAAGCTCTTTTTGATCCTTTTTCTTTCAATTACAGGCATCAAGAGTTACCGTGCGGCAGACCAGAGCAGTTCCCAGAAATAATGAGAAAAAAGGAAGCGAGGGCAGGGAACGCAGGGCAAGGCGGAGGACACAGACGGGCTGACGCCCGTCAAGG
>JAAVHC010000042.1 GCA_014799925.1 Oscillibacter sp. | reverse complement strand
TTCCGGCAGAGTTTTCCGGGCAGCAGAATGGTGCGGATCTTGCCTTTCAGCGCAACATCCACATAACCCGTCTGAACGGCCTCCACCGTTATATATTTCACCTCCGAGACGCGGATGCCCGTGGCACAGATGGTCTCAATCAGCAGTGCCAGACGGGTCTTCCCTTCGTCATTGGCGGTTTCCAGAAGGCGCAGGTATTCCTCCTTCGTCAGCTCCTTTTCCGTGCCGCGAAACAGCTTTCTCTGTATTTTCAAATACTTTACGCGGCACTCCGGCCACTGCATAAACGCGAAAAATTTGTTCAGGGCCGATAACTTTGAGTTGATTGTTTCCGGCTTATAACTCTCTGTACGCAAATAATTCTTCCAGTCAGCCACAACCTCCGCCGTCACCGGCCGCCCGGCCAGCCATGCCGCGAAGAACTGTAAATCCCGCAGATACTTTTCAACCGTGCTCTGCTCCCGTTCCTCCAGCTTCAGGTGCTGCCGGAATAGACAAAGCTGATCGTCTGTCAGAATGTGATTTCCCATGATTGCCGCCTCCGCTCAAGTTTATAGTATAGCCCCATTTTACCTGATTGGAGGCTTCCTGTGCTAGAGTAACCTCCAAAATTTGCGCAGTGGAATGGTTTCTTCTCCAATGCGTCTGCGACCAGGCCCGGCGGGAACTGATGGAGTCAGTCTGCCTATACCTCACCAAAACGGCAAAAGACCAGACATGAGCGTGAACCTCACGTCTGGTCTTTCTGGCATCTGCTATTTTTATTCTACATTGAGGTAATCTCAGGGTACCGCCTTGCGATGCTGTCCCGCACATGGCAGAATGCCGGGATATAGGACGCAATGATTGTCTGCACCAGCCTCTGGGCAGCGTTTCCGTCGTATTCATGGCTCATGCCGTTGCGATCACTCAGCATGGATATCCAGACGTCCTCGTCGATAAAGTCATAAACCTGGAAAGCAGTCTTCAATATCTCGCGGGGAGAGCCGGAGTTCGCCTCGCTTCTCCCCTCATAGCGAAGCAGCTCCTTCAGCACTTTCCATCCCAGTTCAAACTGCATCTTGAATTTGTCGATGATGCCGCCGATGATAAATTCGTTTTCCAGGTCCTGCTGGTCTGCCCGTGATAAAGCTTCCAGATTGCTGCAATAATTCTCAAACTTTTTCATAGAGCACGCGTCCTTCCCGTTGGATCGAATTCCGCAGTTCTTCCGAAACGTCCCGGTTCATATCCACCACATCGTACTTCAGCAGAGTAGACGTATCCTCATCCACATCTACCGCAAACTGTGGGATACTGCCGCCCCAGACCGCCAGGTCAATATCGCTGGCCCGGTGGTAGTCGCCGCGCGCGCGGGAACCGAAAAGAACTACCCGCTCCAGCTGATATTTTTCCGCAAACCGGCATATCTCCTCCTGCACCTGAGCTTTAATCCCTGTATCAGCCAGCATATGTTTCACCCCGCTTCTGAAAGCTTACTATCACCAGTTTATCCAAACCATCATGAATTGTCAATCGGATTTTGCGTGCATTCCCCCGTGTCCTACCGCCAACGCGGTCCCCACGGCGGAGGGGGCTCTCTATCTGGCGATGGAGTCCACGGACCACACGCTCCACGGCAGCCGGTGCCTCATCATCGGTTATGGCCGGATCGGGCGGCTGCTGGCGGACCGGCTGCTGTCCCTGGGGGCCGAGGTAACGGTGTCCGCCCGGAAGTACGGGGATCTGGCCTGGATTCAGGCCTGGGGCTGTCAAAGCATCCAGACCGGAGCGCTGACGGGACAGCTGGACCGGTTTGACCTGATTTTCAACACAGCGCCCGCCCTCATTCTGGATGGAGCGCGGCTCAGGGAGACGAGGGAGGACTGCGTGATCATCGACCTGGCCTCCGCTCCCGGCGGAGTGGACCGGACGGCGGCCCAGCGGCTGGACCGCCAGGTGATCTGCGCCCCCGGCCTGCCGGGGAAGGTGGCGCCCCGCACCGCCGCCGCCGCCATCCGGGACAGCGTGTACCACATATTGGAAGAACGAGGTGAACCCATTTGAAATCACAGCGAGTGGGATTTGCGTTATGCGGCTCCTTCTGCACCCACAGGGAGGTCCTCAAGGAGCTGGAGAATGTATGCCGGGAGTATGAGACCGTCCTGCCCATCGTCTCCCAGGCATGTCAGACCACAGATACCCGCTTCGGCGCAGCCAGGGATTTTCTGTCCGAGGTAGAGCGCCTGACCGGACATACGGCCGTGGGCAGCATCCAGGAGGCGGAGCCCATCGGACCGAAGAAACTGCTGGACGTGCTGGTCATCGCGCCCTGCACCGGCAATACTCTGGCAAAGCTGGCCGCGGGGATAACCGATACGCCGGTGACCATGGCGGCGAAGGCCCATTTGAGAAACGACAGGCCCGTGGTCGTGGCGGTCGCCACCAACGACGGGCTCGGCGCCGCGGCAAAGAATATCGGCGAACTGCTGGCAAGGAAGAACTACTATTTTGTACCGTTCGGTCAGGACGATCCGGAGCGGAAGCCCTGCTCCCTGATCGCGGACTTTACCCGCATCGGGGAAACAGTGCGCGCCGCGCTGGACGGGCGGCAGATCCAGCCTGTTCTGCTGAAATAAGATCAGCGCTTGAGGCCGCCGCATAGCGGCGGCCTCAAGCGCTGAGCCGGCCTCTTACGCCCCCTCACCGGCGATGCTGACGTCCTTCAGCCGGACGGCGTAGGGACCGTCGTAACGGCCGCTGGTATACCGCTCGGTGGAGAAGGTCAGATTCTTCTGGGCCTCCAGAATGCTGCCGTTCACGGACCCGCCGGTGACCGGCGTGACGGTGTCGCCGTCGATCAGGTAGGCCAGGCGGATCTCTCCGCCGAAATGTCCGCTCATGGCGTCCATCTGGAAATCAGAGAAGGTCACTGCCCACAGGCAGGGGCCTTTTTTCAGTTCCTCAAAGGAGACCGTCCCGTTGGCGCAGGACAGCTTCTCATACCCGCCGGTGGGCTTCACGCCCAGGTAGCGGCAGAAACGGTTGTGGCCGTGGTACGCCTGGAGCTTGCCATTTTTCAGCAGGGCCAGATCTTCCATAGGGATCCCCTCCTCGCTGTAGGGCTCCCTGGCCAGAAGGGTGAGCTCCAATCGCTCGCCAGCGGCATCCGTTCCCTGCACATCCTCTCCCTTCTGCCAGGTGGAGTACTTGGCGTAAATCGTCTGGGCGTAGGACCGCCACCGGTAATAGGACAATATCTCGCCCACCGCGTTGCCGCTGAGCACCAGGTCGTATTTCCCGCTTTTCAGGACCCGCTGGGCGCGGGCGCGGTCCCGCACAAAGGTCAGGGCCTCCGCCACCTTGTCTGACAGGGCCTGCTCGTTCAGCTCGTCATAGAAGTAGGTGTTGTGGATTTCCACATCCTCCGGCTGCTTGCACTGTACCACAAACTCGCCCTTCACATAAGCGTCGGTATAGGACACGTCGGCGCCTTCCGAAGACAGGATACGGCAAAGGCATCGGTGAGCAAAAATCTCCGCGGAGTTGACAAAGGCGTCCTCATGCGTATCCGGGGCAAACAGGGCCCGGGCCATCTTCCCCGCGCTCTCCGCCAGGGTCGCTTCCGCCAGCGCGCCGGTCTTCTCCACCAGGGGCGCTTTCACCGGGTCGGGCAGCTCATAATAGGGGTTGGCCGCGAACTGGGCGGCGTAATAGGCGCTCTTCAGCTCCTCCTCAATCTGCGCGTCGTCCATAGAAGCAATCAGGTTTGTGAAAGTGCAGCCCCGCTTTGTCTCGCCCTCCGCCTCCACATCACGGAACACCCCGACCTGATATTTATGCACGTCCTTGACGCGCCGGGTATCCAACTTTTTGCGAACGAAGAACAGCTCCGCCGTTTCCTCTGCCGTCTCGTTGATGCGCCACAGGGAAATGCCGCATTTTTCCAGCGCGTTCTGAATTCTTGTAATCATTGTTCCTGCACCTCCCCGTCAGCCCAGCCGGATGCGGGCCTTCATGTAGGGTCCGCCGTCGGAGACCTTGACCCACTCCTTGTAGCCCTTGCCGCACATGCCGCTGCCGGACAGCACCGGCTCTTTGCTCATCATGGTCACGGATTTCAGCAGATCCGGCACGTAGCCGGTGAGCACGATGGGGGAAAAGATTTTTCCCGTCAGCTTGCCGTCCTTGATCTCCTTCGCTGTGTTCACCATGCACTGGATGCCCCAGTTCTTGGGGTCCTCCATGCCGCTTTGGGGCGCTTCCAGCAGGAATCCGTCCTTCACGGAGGCGATCATCTCCTCCACCGTGGCGTCGCCGCCCTGGAAATAGGTATTGGTCATGCGGGTATAGGCCTTGCGCTCATAGCTCTCCCGGCGGCCGTTGCCGGTGGGCTTCACGCCCAGCCGCGCGGCGCTGAGGGCGTCGCACATGCCGGTTTTCAGCACGCCCCGGTCGATAATCACCGTATCCCCGGTGAGGGTGCCCTCGTCGTCAAAGAACATGGTGGCGGTCTCGTCCACGGCGTTCCCATCGTGCATGGTCACCAGGGGGCTGGCTACATACTCGCCAATGCAGCTCTTCGCCAGGGCCCGGTCCTTGACGAACATATCCATCTCCACGCCGTGGCCGAAGGCCTCGTGGACAATCATGCCGGTGGTCTCCGGGTTGCAGACGCACTCGTACTCGCCGGGCGTGATGGGCTGGCTGTCCAGCAGCGCCAGGGCGTCGGCACAGACCTTCTCCACACCGTTGTCCACATCTTCCAGCACCTCGGCCCCGCCCAGGACGGAGAAGGGATGATAGCCCATCTTGATCTCCTGGCCTCTGGAGGCCATGGCCGCCACGACGGCGGTAGTCCACAGCACCGTCTGGTCCAGGTCCCGGTTCTCCGACAGGAACAGCTTCCGATAGGCCCGGTAGGATACGCCTGCCTGCGCGTCCAGAATGCGCTCATCATAGGCCAGCGCTTTTTTCCGCAGAGCGGTAATCCGCTCCACAATGGCCTCATCGCCAAGCTCCCGGGGATGGATCTTATAAGCAGTCTCCTTCTTCAGGACCGCCGGTTCGTCCGCCGGAATGGGCGTGGGCAGCGGATCAAAGCCCTCCAGGGCCTTGTTCTGCTCCGCCAGCCGCCGGGCCAGAATGGATTGGAGCTCCGGGATCTTCTCCTCCGAGAACTCGTTAAAGGAATACTCAGCGCAGCCCACGCCGTCGAACACGCGGACCACATAGCCCGTACCGCCGCCCATGCGGGAGGCGGCAATGCTGACGCCGCCGCGGCTGATATTCCAGGAGCGGCCGTCGTCCGCCACCGCCAGCACGGAGGCGTAGGGGTACGTCTCCCGCAGAGCGGCAATCAGCTTTTTCAGACCGGGTTTCACCCGGTCGATCACATTGAACACAACAGGACCTCCTTTGGAAGAATATTTCATCAGATATAATATAACATATATGGGGGCGTGTCAACCAAAAATCGGGGGAGCCGTGCTCCCCCGGTTTTCAGCAATTCCTCCAGATGCTCCGAAAGGTCACAGCGGGCCGCAGTTATTGGTCAGCGCCTCCAGAATCCGGTAAGCGGACATGTCAAATTCCTTCTTCATCTGCAGGGCTTCCTCCATCTCCAACGTAACCAGCTGGCCCGCCTTGGTGGCAATGATGCAGTTGCCGTTGCCCTCCGCAAGAGCCTTGACCGCCGTATAGCCCATACGGCTGGCGGTCACGCGGTCCTGGGCGGAGGGTGCGCCGCCCCGCTGGACATGACCCAGCACGGTCACACGGGGATCCAGTCCGACCTCCTCCCGGATGCGCTCGCTGATTTCCATGGCGCTGCCCGCGCCCTCGGCCACCACCACCATATAGTGGGTGGTTCCGGCCAGGCGGGCCCGGCGGATCTTCTCCACCACGTCCTTTTCGAAATCCAGCTCCCGCTCAGGGATCAGAACGGCCGACGCGCCCACGGAGAGGCCCACGTTCAGCGCCAGGTAGCCGGCGTGGCGGCCCATGACCTCCACCACAGAGCAGCGCTCGTGGGACTGCATGGTGTCCCGCAGCTTGTCGATGCACTCAATGGCGGTGTTGCAGGCCGTGTCGAAGCCGATGGTGTAATGGGAGCAGCCGATATCGTTGTCAATCGTGGCCGGGATACCCGCAACGCGGAGGGAGCTGCCCTTCTCCGCCGCCCGGCGGGAGAGGTCCAGCGCACCCCGGAACGTACCGTCGCCGCCGATGGCCACAATGGCGTCCAGGCCCAGCAGCTTGCAGGTGCCCAGGGCCTTGTCCTGTCCGTCGACAGTGCGGAACTCCTCGCTGCGGGCGGTATAGAGCAGGGTGCCGCCCTTGTTGATGATATGGCTGACGCTGGAGGTATCCATGCGGATAAAATCACTGTTGATCAGCCCGTTCCAGCCCCGGCGGATGCCCACGCAGTCGATGCCCCAGCTCGTGGCGGCGCGCACCACCGCCCGCAGGGCGGCGTTCATGCCCGGCGCGTCGCCGCCGCTGGTCAGAACACCGATTCGTTTTATCTGTTTTTCCATGATATACCCTCCGAATTCCTTAGAATAAGTGGAACTACCGGTATCGCCAGAGGCGAAACGCCTCTTTGCTTTACTATACTTCCCCCGGCCCGTTCTGTCAAGTTTTTCCCGGTAAAAATCGGCGCCGGCAAAAATCAGCGTTCCCGCTCCGGCCGTCTGGCCGCGTACAGCATGTTCCGCCGGCCCTATTCTTTCTCCGGTTTCTTTACCTCCGCCACGCTGAACATCTGCGCTCACATCACGGGCGATACGCGGAAGCAGGCCGCCGCCAAAATCGATCAGGACCTCGGAAAAGTTGAAGCAAAGGAGTCTGCCCCTTCACCGGAACCCATAACCGTTTCTTATGCCGCATGGTACGAAAAAGCATACTATGACAGAAAAAACTGCGTACTTGATACCGAATCTATACCATGTATAATTAATGTCAACCGGTAATGTAAGCACATCATTATCGAGTCATTCATAAAAGGGGAAACCGACATGAAAAAGATTCTGGTATTGACAGGCAGTCCGCGAAAGGATGGGAACACGGACAAATTAGCCGCGGCCTTTGAAACAGGCGCAAAAGAGGCAGGCCATGAAGTGGTCCGCTTTGACGCAGGGAAAAAAGTAATCGGCGGATGCCACGGCTGCAATAACTGCTGGAGTAGCGGCCACGCCTGCTGCCGGAAGGACGATTTCCGGGAGCTGGAGCCGCTTCTGGAGAGCTGTGACGCGGTGGCGTTCATTACCCCGCTTTACTGGCTGGGCTTCCCGGCGCAGCTGAAAGCGCCCATCGACAAGCTCTACGCCTACGGCGGCGCGGGCGGCACAAGGCCCTTGACCATTAAGGAAAGCTGCCTGATCGTCTGCGGCGAACTGGAGCCGGAAAACAGAGAGTACGAACCGTTGAAGGACGCTTACCGCCAGATTGCGGAGTTTGAAGGCTGGAAAGATCATGGCGTCGTGGCGGCAGGCGGTTTTGGTCAGGCCGGCATTGAAAGCACCGACGCACTAATTCAGGCCGGAGAAATGGGCCGGAACTTCTAAGAGGCGGAGAAAAATATGCTTTTGGAAATGTGGAATCTGTTCCTGGAACGCAGGGATTTCTTTTTGCGGCTGCTCCTGGAACACATAGAAATTTCGTTAGCCGCCATTGTGCTGGCAATTGTGTTTGGCGGAATCATGGGCATTTTTATCAGCGAATATGACAGGGCGGCAAAACCGGCGTTGGGCATCATCAATTTTCTGTATACGATTCCCTCCATTTCCATGCTGGGATTCCTGATCCCTTTTTCCGGTATCGGAAACGCAACCGCAATCATCGCGCTGACAGTTTATGCTCTGCTGCCTATGGTAAAAAATACCCACACCGGCCTCACCAACGTAGACGCGGGTATCCTGGAGGCGGCAAAAGGCATGGGCAGCACACAGCGGCAGGTTCTGATCAAGATCAAACTGCCCCTCGCCATGCCGGTGGTCATGTCCGGTATCCGCAGCATGGTGACAATGACGATCGCCTTGGCAGGCATTGCCTCTTTCATCGGCGCAGGCGGGCTGGGCGTCGCCATTTACCGCGGCATTACAACCAACAACACCGCTATGACTATGGATGGTTCTCTGCTGATTGCGCTCCTGGCTCTGCTTACGGATTTTCTGCTGGGAGCTGTGGAGAAGCGAATCGCAAAACGAAGCTCCATTGCAAAAGGCGGACTCAAAACGGCACTCCCCCTTGTTTTTCTGGTGATTGCGGCCGTTGTTGTCCATGCTGCTGCCAGCACCGGAAACGCGGGTTCTGTCCGTATTGCCACGAAGCCCATGACGGAGCAGTACATACTCGGCGAAATGCTGAAGGATGTGATTGAGCAGGACACCGATCTGACCGTGGAACTGACCCAGGGCATTGGCGGCGGGACCTCCAACATTCAGCCTGCCATGGAAAACGGGGAGTTTGATCTCTATCCGGAATACACCGGCACCGGTTGGAACCAGGTGCTAAAGCGGGAGGGGCTCTATTCGGAGGCACTGTTTGATGAGCTCCAGGACAGTTATCACGATTCTCTGGACATGACATGGACCGGTATGTATGGATTCAATGACACGTATGGTCTTGCCGTTCGGAGGGAAATTGCAGAGCAATATGGATTGCGGAGCTATTCTGATCTTGCCGCTGTGGCGGACGGCCTGATTTTCGGCGCCGAATACGACTTCTTCGAGCGCGAGGATGGCTACGACGCGCTCTGCGCGGCCTATCACATGTCCTTTGGCAAAACGATGGATCTGGATATTGGCCTGAAATATCAGGCGCTTAACCAGGAAAAGATCGACGTTATGGTGATCTTTACGACCGACGGGCAGCTCAGTCAGGCGGATGCAGTTGTTCTGGAGGACGATCTGGGCTTCTATCCCTCGTATCTCTGCGGCAATGTGGTGCGAAATGCGGTATTGGAAGAACATCCCGAGCTCCAGGACGCGTTTGACAGACTGACAGGAATCATCACGGACGCTGACATGGCGGCAATGAATTACGCTGTGGAAAGCGAAGGGCAGGAACCGGCGGATGTAGCAGAACGGTTTTTGAGGGAGAAGGGGGCGCTGAAATGAGCATAGAGGTTGAATTTCGGAATATCCGCAAGGCCTATGGCGGCAAAACAATCATCGCGAATTTAAACTTGCAGATAGAAAAGGGCGAATTTGTCACAATCATCGGCTCCTCCGGCTGCGGAAAGACAACGCTCCTGAAGATGGTCAACGGCCTGGTCACGCCGGATGCCGGAGATATCCTTGTGATGGGGAAAAACATCCGCTATGAAGATCAGGTCCTCCTGCGGCGGAACATCGGCTACGCCATCCAGGGCAGCGTGCTGTTTCCCCATCTTACCGTAGAGCAGAATATCTCCTATGTGCCGAATCTGCTGAACAAAAGGGACAAAAAGCGGACGGAAAACGCAGTTGAGAAATGGATGAAAATTGTTGGGCTGGATTCAGATATCCGTACCCGTTATCCCGCAGAGTTGTCCGGCGGGCAGCAGCAGCGCGTCGGCATCGCGCGGGCACTGGCGGCTTCACCGGAACTGCTGCTGATGGACGAACCGTTTGGCGCGGTAGATGAGATCACCCGGGAACAGCTTCAGAATGAGCTGAAGGAGATCTACAGAAAAACGTCGATCACGGTTCTGTTCATTACCCATGATATTTCAGAGGCGCTGAAGCTGGGCACGAAGGTCCTGGTTATGGATGGCGGCAGGATCGAGCAGTATGCTGCGCCGGAAGAATTGTTGAAGAATCCCGCAACGGATTTTGTGTACCATCTGGCAGAGAAAGAGCGGCGTTATTGCAGGATGCCGGAAGACGCGCTCTGCGAATGTGAATACAGCGGCGCGGGAGCCTTGCCGCGGGAAAACAGGACTTCTTTGTACGGCAGCATTACGACTTCAAAAAATGCTTCTCCTGACCAGCACTCTGTGGTAGAATAGCCACAGAGCGGCTATTCTATTTTATTCAGGCCCTTTTTCTCGCCCCTGACGGGGCAACCAAAATGGTATAATCTATATGCAAAATATGATGCCGCCGCGCAGGAGGTACAGTATGAATGAGGTTATGAGCTATGAAGAATTCCTGAAGCAGGTCAAAGTGGGTATCGTGACGGCCAGGGGGAATTGCCCCATTACACCTCTGCTGATGATGCTGCAGGGGAAATGGAAGAATCAGGTGCTCTACGAGCTGTGCATCAAAGAGCCAATCCGCTTTGGTGAGCTGAAAAAGAACCTGGCGGGGATTACCAATACGATGCTTACCTCGACGCTTCGGGATCTGGAACGGGACAGGCTCATCCAACGGGAACAATTCAACGAAATCCCGCCCCATGTGGAATATTCCCTTACGGCAAAAGGACGGGATCTGATGCCCATTTTTTATGCTATGATGAATTGGGGCTTCAAATATGAGGATGAGAATGAAGCCCTTCTGGCAGAGGAGTCAGCAAAATGAGTATGGAAAAATACCCGCCAACCCATATCGAGGTTCGAGGCGCGCGGGTACACAATTTAAAAAATATCGACGTGGATATTCCGCTCCATAAGATCGTAGGCATCGCAGGCGTCTCCGGTTCGGGAAAATCGTCGCTGGCCCTGGGTATCGTATATGCCGAGGGTTCCCGACGCTATCTGGAATCGCTGTCCACCTATACGCGGCGGCGCATGACCCAGGCGGAAAAAGCACGGGTGGACGACGTTCTGTACGTCCCCGCCGCGCTGGCGCTGCGCCAGCGTCCGGGAGTGCCTGGAATACGGAGTACGTTCGGCACAGGCTCAGAGCTGCTGAACAGTCTGCGGCTCATGTTTTCCCGTCTGGCCAGCCACCGCTGCCCCAATGGACATCATGTGGAACCGTCTCTCCGTGTGGCGGCGGGGCAGGATCTGCTCTGCCCGGTGTGCGGCGCACGCTTTTTTGCCCCCGGCGCAGAGGAACTGGCTTTCAACAGCCAGGGTGCCTGCAAGCGCTGTGACGGCACGGGCATCGTCCGCACTGTGGATGAATCGACGCTGGTGCCGGACGAATCCCTCAGCATTGACGAAGGCGCGGTCGCGCCATGGCAGACGCTCATGTGGTCGCTCATGAAGGATATTGCCCGTGAAATGGGTGTGCGGACCGGCGTGCCGTTCCGTGAGCTGACCGAGAGGGAACGGGACATCGTGTTCCACGGCCCCGCCGTCAAGAAAAACATCATCTACCAGAACAAAACCAGCGGCGCGATGGGCGATATGGATTTTACCTACTTCAACGCTACGTACACCGTTGAAAACGCCTTATCCAAGGTGAAGGACGAAAAGGGCATGAAACGGGTAGAAAAATTCCTGAAGCAGGACGTATGCCCCGACTGCGGCGGCACCCGGCTCAGTGATGCCGCCCGAGCGCCGCTGCTGCGCGGGATCTCCCTTTCGGAAGCATGCTCCATGACGCTGGCGGACCTGGTGGAGTGGGTGTCGGGCGTTCCGGCGTCACTTCCGGAAGAAATGCGTCCTATGGCAGAGAGCATCTGCGAGTCCTTCCAGACCGCCGCAAAGCGGCTGATGGAACTGGGGCTGGATTATCTGACTCTGGATCGAGCCGCGTCTACCCTCTCCACAGGAGAGCGGCAGCGGATGCAGCTGGCGCGGGCGGTCCGCAACCGCACTACCGGCGTGATGTATGTGCTGGATGAACCGTCCATCGGCCTGCATCCGTCCAACATAGAGGGCCTGACAGGCGTGATGCACGATCTGCTGGCCGACGGAAATTCAATCATTCTGGTTGACCACGATACCAACATCCTGTCTCAGGCGGACTGGCTGATCGAACTTGGCCCGGAGGCAGGCGCGGGCGGCGGAACTATCATTGCGCAGGGCGATATTCAAGCTGTAGCAGCTAATCCGGACTCCCGCATCGGCGGTTTTCTCTCCGGAAAGACTTCCATTGATCTGCGGCCGCGGCTCACGGCAGACGAAATGTTTGCGATGGGGACAATCCATCTGTCCACCGCGCAGATTCACACCGTGCAGCCGCTGGAGGCCGACTTCCCCAAAGGACGGCTGATTGCCGTCACCGGCGTTTCCGGTTCCGGCAAGACGACCATGATCCTGGAAAGCCTGATTCCCGCTCTGAACGCATCCATCAAAAACGAAAAGCCGCCGAAGCACGTCCGCAGCGTTTCCGCGGAGGGGATTGCCCAGGTCAAGCTGATCGATGCAACGCCTATCGGTATCAACGTGCGCTCCACGGTGGCGACCTACGCCGACGTACATGACGAACTGCGGAAAGTGTACGCCAGAACCCCGGACGCAAAGGAAAAAGGTTACAAAGCCGGAGATTTTTCCTACAATACGGGCAAACTGCGTTGTCCCGTCTGTGACGGGACCGGTTCGATCAGCCTTGATGTACAGTTTTTGCCGGATGTGGAAATTCCGTGTCCCGATTGCCATGGTTCCAGGTACGCCAAGGATGCAAGCCTCATCAGGCGTATCCCGAAAAAGGCCGGGCATGCCTTTTCCCTTCCCGGCCTGATGGACATGAGCATTGATGAGGCCCTGACCGCCTGCGGGGATCTGCCGCTGGTGGCAAAGCGTCTGCAGGTACTGCACGATCTGGGACTTGGCTACCTGACGCTGGGAGAGGAAACGCCCAGCCTCTCCGGCGGCGAGGCACAGCGCCTCAAGCTGGCCAGCGAGATGGGACGCGGACAGTCCGATTCCGTTTTTGTTTTTGATGAACCAACCATCGGCCTGCATCCGCTGGACGTGCGGACGCTTCTGCTGGTGTTCCGGCGGCTGATTAAAAACGGCGCGACTGTCATTGTCATTGAGCATGACCTGGATGTGATTCGCAATGCGGACTATGTAATTGACATGGGTCCCGGCGGCGGCGTCCGCGGAGGCCGGATCGTTGCGGCGGGGACGCCGGAGGATATCTGCGTAAGCGGGGAAAGCCTGACGGGGAAATACTTGCGGCGATATCTGCCGAACAGCGAGCGGAACTGAAACAGCATGGATCTATTCGAATATATGGAAGAAAAAGGAGAGGCCGGCCCTTCTCGCGGCGGGAATGCGCCCGCAGACGCCTGCGGGGGCAGCGGGCCAGGAGCATATCGTTGGGAAGGGTCATCGGGCGGACCGGAGCGATGATGGCTGTATTCATCTGACGTCGGAAGCCGCGCCCCATTTTACACGCCGAACCTTACTCTTTTTCAAGTGCTTCGACTATATAACCCTGTCAGAAAATTGGATATATTACGGGCGAGAGGACGGAAATCACAATCACATTGTAATTTCCGTCCTCATTTTTTAGGAGATTCCCATGATGTGACCCTGCCGCGCTTGTCGTATTTTATTACGTTGGCAATTCTGATTTTCCATTGTCTTTTGTGTCCGTTTTCCGGAAAGGGTTCACCCCCGGCGCCGGTTTGCAGCTGAAGGTCTGAATCCGGACAAAATTGGCGAAATTGCTAAATCAAACCGGAGAGAATTGTAGAAGTCATAGAAATCTTGTTGATCTCCGCAAGGGTAGTTGACAGCCGCGAATTCTGAGAGTATAATTTGTACGTACAAGAAGTGCAAACAAAATCTGCTGCAAGGGAGAGGAACATATTGATTATCATTGGTGAAAAGCTGAATGGTGCGATCCCGCTGGTAAAAGCGGCGATTGCGGCACGGGATGCCGATCTGGTCCGCCAGCGCGCCGCGGCGCAGGATCAGGCGGGCGCGCATTACCTGGACTGTGCGCCCAGCACAACGACAGAGCTGGAATATGACGCGATGGTGTGGATGATCGGCCTGATTCAGGAGGCCAGCCAGAAACCCATCTGCATTGACAGCCCTAACGCCAGGCTGCTGGCGCGCATTCTGGAGGAGGGCCACGTGGCCAAGCCCGGCATGGTCAATTCAGTCAATGAGGAGGGCGATAAGTGCGAGACCATCTTCCCCATCATTGCCGGCACGGACTGGAATGTGATCGGCCTGACCTGCGACAAGGGCGGCATTCCCACGGATCCGGAAAAAAAGATCGATATTGCCAAGCGGATCATCGACAAGGCGGACCACTACGGTGTGAAGCTGGAAAACCTGCATATCGACCCCTGCGTCATGGCGCTGGCAACCATGCCCGGCGCGATGGACGACTTTATCCGCTGCATCCAGGGCATCCATGAATACGCGCCCAAGGTGAAGGTGACCGGCGCGATCTCCAACATCAGTTTTGAGATGCCCGCCCGCAAGTATGTCAACGCCAACTGCATGGCTTATGCCATCCGGGCCGGTCTGGATTCGGCCATCATGGACCCCTGCAACGTGGATATGATGAGCACCATCTACGCATGTGAAGCCCTGTGTATGTTGGACAAGGGCGGCAGAAAATACAATCGTGCATACCGCGCCGGGAAAATCGGCGTGAAGAAGTGATAAGGAGGGCAAGAATGGTTAACTTTGAAGAACTGGCCCAGGCAATGGGCGAACTGGACGAGGATACCGTCAAGGAGATGCTGGAGGAGGTCATGGCCGACGGAGGCTCTCAGGCCGCCCAGGCCATGGAGGCCTGCCAGAAGGGCATGGACATCGTGGGCAGTCAGTTTGAGAGCGGAGAGTACTTCGTGGGCGACCTGATCTTTGCCGGCGAACTGATGACCGACGCCGTAGGCATTCTCAAGGATGCGCTGGTCAGCGGTGACGGCGGTTCGGGTCCCAAGGCGAAGATGATCCTCTGCACCGTGAAGGACGATTTGCACGACATCGGAAAGAACATTGTCCGGTCCATGCTGGAGGCAGGCGGCTTTGAGGTGATGGATCTGGGAATCGACGTTCCCCCCGAGAAGATCGTCAGCGCGGCCAGGGAAAACAACATCAGCATCGTGGGACTCTCCGGCGTGCTGACCCTGGCGATCGACTCCATGAAGAGCACCGTGGAGGCGTTCGAAGCTGCCGGGATGCGGGAGAATACGAAAATCATCATCGGCGGCGCTCCCATCAACGAAAGCGCCTGCGCCCACGTAGGAGCGGACGCGTGGGCCATCAATCCCCAGGATACGGTCCGTATCTGCAGCGACTGGGCGGCGGCGGTGTAAGATGCCGGCAGCACCGTAATTTGAAGGGAGGAAAACAGACAATGACCAATGAAGAACTGCGCTTGTACCGGGCAAAGCTGTTCCGGGATGCCTCTTCTTTGGAGCAGAAGCCGGAAAAGATCCCCCACATGTCCTTTTTCGTCACGTGGAAGATCCTGGATGCCGGGTACAAGCTCAGCGAAGCGATGAACGACTACGACATTATGGAGAAGGTGGTGCGCCGGCACCAGGAGGAGTACGGCTTTGACTGCATCCTGGAGATGGGCGCCCGCAATGCCATCCGCATCCCCATGGCGCTGGGCAACTGTTCCTACTATGTCAACGACGAGGCCGGCACGGTCAACTATGTTGACAAGTCCATCTGCGAGCACGGCGAGCTGCGGGAGCTGGCCGCGGATGTGAAGAAGTTCTTCTGGGAAAAGGGCATGGCCCGCAAGTACGACAAGTGGGCCAACGGCACAGTGACGCTGGAGGACATGCAGCGGGTAGTGGACGAGCAGACCGCTTTCATGCAGTACATGGGCAAGATCACCCAGATCATGCAGGATGAATATGCTCTGCCGCCGTATGCGGCCCCGAAGGGCTACGGCTATATCGGCCTGGACTTCATGTTCAACACCGTGCGCGGCATCCGCGGCCTGTCTATCGACATGCGCAAGGACAAGGGCGCGCTGCAGGAGGCCTGCGCGGCGCTCAACGAGATCTACTATAAGCCGGGAATCGAGGCCCTGCGGGCAGCTCCGGTGGGTCCGGCGATGCACGCGGCCTTTGACTACGATCTGACGCTGCTGTGCCACACGATTCTGAACAACAAGCAGTTCGCCGAATATCTCTGGCCCTATATGAAGGAGACGCTGGACGTGCTGGCGGAGAAGAAGATGACGGTCCGCCTGTTCATGGAAGGCAGCTGCAAGCGCTTCTGGGAGTACTTCAAGGATGTGCCCAAGGGCGTGATTGTCATGCATCCGGAACAGGACGACGTTTTCGAGCTGCGCAGAGAGCTGCCCAATGTGGCGATCCTGGGCGGTATGCCGGTCTCCCTGCTGGGGACGGGTACCAAGGAACAGTGCGTGGACCGGGTCAAGCAGTTGTTCGAGGAGCTGGGCAAGGACGGCGGCTTCATGCTGACCCAGGACAAGATGGTTTCGTTCCGCAACGACGCAAACCCGGAGAACGTGAAAGCGGTCTGCGACTTTGTGCGGGAATATAACGGCTGACCGGAAGGAGGACGACGCTATGGAAGAAAAGAACAAGGACGCTGTGATCACCAGCTACCCCGAGGGACTGGAATATCTGGCGGAGCACCTGCGGCTTCCCCTCCCGCCGGCTCTGGCGGACAACATGGAGGCGCGGAAGAACTTTGTCTTTAACCTGATCGGCACGCTTGTCCGCCAGTGAGGCGGGCGGGCCGCATGGGTGTCCCCGGCAGTAACATAGAAAAATAATAAAATGTGTGGATCACAAGGAGGGTCCAAGTATGGAAAACAAGATTCAAGCGCAAAAACCGACTCTGAAGCAGAGCCAGCTGCTGCTGTACGGTTTCTTTGGCATGTTCCTGAACACCTTCTATCTGATGTTCCTGGCGTACTTCCGCCTGTTCTATCTGACCAACGTGCTTCAGCTGAGCACAGGCGTGTCCGCGCTGGTGAATACGCTGTCCGTCTGGGGCAACGTGGTGACCATGATGCTGGCCGGCGGGATCGTGGACCGCGTCACTTTTAAGAAGTGCGGGAAATTCTGCAGCTGGGCCGTGATCGGCGGCATCGGGATGTCCATCTCCTTCCCGCTGCTGTTCAGCAATCTGGGTCTGAGCCAGAGCGCCGCAGGCGCGGTGTTCGTGATTCTGTTCGTGGTGCAGTCCATCTCCTACAACTGCCTGTGGGTTGCCGAGCGCTCCCTGGTGGGTCCCCTCAGCGGCAACGCGGCGGACGCCAACTCCCTGGCCATGATGGCCCAGCAGGGCAGCACCCTGGGCGGCCTGATCTTCGGCGTGGTCAACACCCCCATCATGAACTTCCTGGGCGGCAGCTACACCATGACGGCCCTGCTGTACGGCCTGTTCATCCTGGGCGGCACCATCGGCATGTTCTTCCTTACCCGTAAGTATGATCTGCCCCAGGAGGCGGCGCCCAAGGCGGCCAATGCGCCCAAGCAGCCCAAGGGCAGCTTCCTGAAGGCCATGACCGGTCCCACCATCCCCTTCTTCTTTGCGATGATTCTCAACAACTGCCACCTGGGCTTCTTTATGACCCTGCTGGCCTACTTCACCCAGTATGTCCTCAATGACCCCGTCATTCTGAGCATCTCCGTGACCGCCGGCTCCGTGGCCGGTCTGATCGGCGCGTGGCTGAGCAAGATCATCTGCAACAACATGGGCAAGAAGAAGGCGTTCATCTACTTCTCCATCCTTACCGGCGTGCTCTATATGCTCATTGCCTTTATCGGCAAGACCTCCATCCCCTTCCTGATCATCCGCGTGGCCATCGGCTGCTTCAGCGTGGTGGGCGGTATGCTGATCCCCGTGTTCGCCAACGATATCGCGGACTACAAGGAGATGAAGGGTGAGACGGACGCCCGCGCGGTGATCCAGTCCATTGCCGGCACCACCATCCGTTTCGGTTCGGCCCTGTCCGCCACCATCGCCTCCTTCTCCCTGGCGGCTGTCGGCTTCAGCGCCACCGCCGAGGTGACTCCCACTATCATCAACAGCATTACCTATCTGATGGCCTTTGCGCCCGCCGCGGTCTGCATCCTTTCCGCTCTGTGCTTCATCTTCTATAGGATCGACGAGAAGGAAGTTGACGCGTTCCGCGCGGAGAAGGCTGCCAGGCTGCACGCTGCGCAAAAGTAAAAGTAAACAGGATTTCGAGGGAACAATTTGTACGGTGCAGTCCTTCCGGCTGCACCGTACGACGGTATGAAGGGAAGGGCAGGTATTGACGTGAAGGTCTCCGCAAACAAGCCGACACACAGCGTTCTTTTTGCCTATGGGTACGCGTTGGGGGAGTTTGGGTTTACTTTTTTTCTGTTTTTCGTCTCCTATTATCTCATGGTCTTTTTGACCGACATCCTGCGGCTCCCCATGACGCTGGCGGCTGTGCTCTACAGCGGTGTGCAATGGCTGGAGGCCGTTACAATGATCTACGCCGGGATCTACATTGACCGGCGGCCCCGGAAAAGCGGGCAGTTCCGCCCATGGATCGTGATCGGCAGCATCATCCTGCTGATCGGTACGGTGCTGTTTTATACGGCCTTTGACCTGCCGGTCGTGTGGAAAGCGGTGCTGTTTGTCGCCGCGTACCTGACGGCGTATTGGGGCTATAACCTGATGTGGGTAGCCTACCGCTCCCTGCTGGGGCCTCTGGGCCGGAATCCACAGGATACGATCATGCTCAACAGCGCTTCCGCCCAGATGGGCTCTGTGGCGGGACTGTGCTTCAGCTTCGTCTGCGTGCGCCTGCTCAACGGATTTTCCACGCCGGCCATGGGCTACACGATGTCCGCGCTGGTTTATGGCGGCATCATCGTAATCTGTATGCTGGTGGTCAGCCGTATCACCAGGCCTTTCGATAACGAGCGGCTCCGCGCGAAGGAGGAACCGCAGAAGCCCATGGGGCTGGCGGATATGCGGAAGGTATTTTCGCGGCCCATGTGCGTTTTCTTCCTGGTGGTTTCACTGCGGGAGGCGGCTTCCACAGTGCTGCCGTCCCTGTTGGTGTACTATTTCACCTATGTGATGAACGATCCGGGATTGATGTCCGTCTATCTGTCCGTGGTCACCTTCTCCGGCCTGATCAGCCACTTCTTCGGACGGAGGCTGGCGAACACCTACGGGAAGAAGCCGATGTTCATTGTCGGCTCTCTGGCGGCGTGCGTTTGCATCCTCTCCATGCGCTTTACCGCAAACGCGCCGGCGGCCTTTCTGGTTCTGGTAGCAGTGAAGGGGTTTTTTGAGATTTTCTCCGGCGCTTTTATCCCCGCGTTCATGATGGAGATCGCAGACTACAACGAGTATGTTGCGGGCGTTCATGCCCGGGCGTTTACCTCCTCGATTGGCGGGACCGCGCTGCGCTTTTCCCAGATTTTGGGAGGCGCGATCGCGTCCTTCGGACTGGTGGCGATCGGCTATTCCAGCAGCGCGCCGATAACGCCGGAGATCGTCCAGGGCATCTCCGATCTGATGATCTATGGCAGCACGGCGATCATCCTGGCCAGTGTGGTGGTCATGTTGTTTTACAAGGTGGATCCGGAGATTATGCAAAAGATTTATGAGCAGCGGACACGCCGCCTGGAAAAGGGTGAAGTATCCGGCTGACAGGAACGAAAAACAGAGACATCTGATGTATAGCGGGCACACGCCCGCTGAAAGGAGAAACAACGATGGCATATAAAAAGCTGTGGCTGAACATCAACGGCGCCAACAGAATGGTGGTATTTGATCTGGAAAAGGACACTCTGGCGGACGTCCTGCGCCGGATCGGACTGACCGGTGTGAAGATCGGATGCGGCATCGGTGTGTGCGGCGTCTGCTCCGTCCTGGTGGACGGGAAGGTGGTGCGCAGCTGCACCAGGAAAATGAAAACCATTCCGGAGTTTGCAAAGATCATCACCATTGAGGGCGTAGGTACGCCGATGCACCTCCACCCGCTGCAGCAGGCGTTCATGTACTACGGCGGCGTACAGTGCGGCTTCTGTACCCCGGGCTTTATTGTGTCCGCGTATCAGCTGCTCCAGGAGAACCCCGATCCCACCCGGGAAGAGGTGCGCGCCTGGTTCAAGAAGAACCGGAACTACTGCCGCTGCACGGGTTACAAGCAGATCGTGGACGCGGTGATGGCCGCGGCGAAGGTCATGCGGGGCGAGGCCTCCATGGAGGACATCACCTTCCGCAATGAGGACTGCAAGGGCGAGTATTACGGCTCCACCCTGCCCCGGCCCAGCGCCCTCGGCAAGGTGACCGGTACGGTGGATTACGGCGAGGACATGAGCCTGAAGCTGCCCTCTGATCTGCTGCACGTGGCCCTGGTGCAGCCCAGGGTGACCCATCATGCCAACATTCTGAGCATTGATACCTCCGAGGCGGAAAAGATGCCCGGCGTGGTGAAGGTGATCACCGCGAAGGACATCTATGCCGCCGGAGGAAACAACCTGATCAACCAGTATGTGGCCCATCCCCGCTCCAAGATCACAGCGCCTACGCGCCCGGTCCTCAGTGAGAAGAAAATCCTTCGCTGGGGCGACGTCATCGGCCTGGTGGTGGCGGACAGCGTGGACCACGCGCGGGAAGCGGCCAAAAAGGTCAGGATGGAGTACGAGCAGCTGCCTGAGTACATGAATCCGCTGGAGGCGGTTGCGCCCGGCGCGGTGGAGATCCATCCCGGATATCCCAATATGTTCATCACCCAGCACACCGCTATGGGCGAGGACGCGGACGAGATCATCCGTGCCTCTGCCCACGAGGTCTCCGGACGTTTCAAGACCTCCCGCCAGCCCCATCTGAGCATGGAGGGCGATATCGTTATCGCCTACCGGGATGAGGAGGGCAAGCTGGCCATCTCCTGCAAGACCCAGGCGGTATACCCCAACCTGATGACCATCGGAAAGGGCATCGGCGTGGAGGAAAAGGGCCTGCGTGTGATGCAGCACGGCGCGGTGGGCGCCAGCTTCGGCTGGTCCATTGACCCCGCTTCCTTTGCGCTGGCCGGCGCGGCCTGCGTGATCACCGGCCATCCCGTCTCTCTGGTCATGACCTGGGAGGAGCATCAGCACTACGCCGGCAAACGGTCCTCCATGTACACCAACTGCCGGCTGGGCTGCGACGAGAACGGTAAGCTGACGGCTCTGGAGTATGACCTGGCGGTCGATCACGGCGCCTATGTGGAGGGCGCGGACTCCATTATGACCAAGTACATGCACTTCGGCGTACCCTACCGGATCCCCAACGTGCGCGGCGTGGTGCGCATGGTGACGACCAACCACAACCACACCACGGCATGGCGCGGATATGGCATTCCTCAGGTCAGCACCGCCATGGAGGGCATGATGGATATGATGGCGGAGAAACTGGGAATGGATCCCTTTGAGTTCCGTTATCAGAACATCCTCAAGGATGGCGACGTCTCCGTCTGCAACGAGACCTTTGACTGCACCCAGTACCAGCGGATCATGGATATGGCGCGGCCCTACTACCACGAGTGCAAGGAGCGCGCCGCCAGGGAGACCACGCCGGAGTTCAGGCGCGGCGTGGGAATCGCGCCCATGTTCTTCATCCCCCTGGGGAGCAACAAGGACAAGGCGGAGGCACGTCTGGAGATCAAAGAGGACAACAAGATCTACGTCTACAACACCTACCACGAGATGGGACAGGGCGGCGACATCGGCAGCCTCTCCAGCGCACTGGAGGCCCTCAAGCCCATGGGCGTGAACCCGGAGGACATCGTACTGGACATCAACGACTCCCAGGATTGCCCCAACAGCGGCATTTCCGCCGGCAGCCGCTCCCACTTCATGAACGGCGGCGCAATCCGTGAGGCCGCCAGGCTGATGCTGGAAGAGCTGAAAAAGCCGGACGGGACCTACCGTACTTATGAGGAACTGAAGGCGGAGGGCCTCCAGACCTCCTTCCTGGGCCACTTCACTATCACGCCCCAGAATTATGTGAAGATTGACTACAGCACCGGCCTGGGCGGCTGGCAGCCCAAACCGATGATCGGCTTCTGCGTAGCCGAGGTGGGCGTGGACACCGCCACCGGCAAGACCAGGGTCCTGAGCGTCAAGACCTGGGCGGACTGCGGCAAGATCGCCAACCGGCTCTCGGCGGAGGGCCAGGTCTACGGCGGCTACGCCCAGAATATCGGGTATGCCCTCACGGAAGACTATGACGATGTCAAGCGCCACGGCAACATCATCGGCGCGGGCCTGCCCTCCATTGAGGAGGTTCCGGACCACATGGAAGTCGTCTGGATCGAGGACGATCCCTGTCCGGCCGGTCCCTTCGGGTCCAACGGCCTGTCTGAGTGCTTCTTCTCCGGTGAGCACAACGCATTCCTGAACGGCATCCATGACGCGACCGGCGTGCGGGTCTATAACATTCCCGCCCGTCCCGAGACGGTGAAGAGGGGCCTGGACCAGGTAGCGGCCGGTCAGACGACAGAGCCGCCCGCGCCCTACTTCCTGGGTTCTGACTTCTACGATGAGCTGGAGGAGCTGATGGATACCCCGGTCCCGGCGGACTGGGTAGCCCGGCTGATCGCCTCCATGACCGCTGCGGAACCCGCCAAGCCCGCTCAGGAGGAGAAAAAGGACGAGGCCGGCGAAGCCAAGGGCATTGTTGAGCTGTAACGTTTTTTCTTAAAAGGTATCAGGATTCTATACTCCTCTTTCCCTATGCAGCGCGCCGCCCTGCTGGCTCAGCTTGAGCGGCAGGGCGGCGCCAATATTATTTTCGGGCTATAAGCCCGGAAGTGAGCCATGCAGGAGATTTGCAACAGAAAGGCTGTCAACTATGGAACACGATGTAGCGAGCAACGAAATTGAACTGCGGTGTCTCCACGGAAAGGAACCCCCGTGCAGCAGCGCCTGCCCGTTTTCGCTGAATATCCGGGACTTTCTGGGAAAACTTAAAAAGGGGAGCTTTCACGGGGCGTTCAACCTGTACCGGGAGGCGGTGGGATTCCCGGCGCTTGTGTGGCAGATCTGCCCCGCTCCCTGCGGGAACGCCTGCCGGACGGTATTGGAACAGGCGGTGGACATGCCGGCCCTGGAGCAGGCATCCATGGCCTATGCGCGCTCCACCGCTCCGGTCCAGTACAACCTTCCGGAAAAAAAGGAGCGCATTGCCATTGTGGGCGCGGGGCTGTCCGGGCTTTCCTGCGCCCGGCGGCTGGCTGTGCTCAATTACAGCGTCTCAGTTTTTGAGAAGAAGGACCGGATCTGTTCGGAGCTGGAGGAGACGCTGCCCCGGGAGAAGTTCGAGCCGGCTGTTTTACAGGAATTCCAGTTTACCTCCTGTCAGTTTCATACCGGCCATCCGGTAGAGCACCTGTCAGAATTGGAATTTGACGCGGTATACCTTTCGTCCGGCGTAAGCCTGCGGGAGGAGGACCCCCGCGTGTTCCGGGCCCCGGAGGGACTCTCCCCGGTGGAGGCGCTGGCGGAAGGGACGCGGGCCGCGGACGCCATCGAGTGGTTCCTGAAAACAGGGCGGAAGAAGCCCCTGCAAATGGAGCGCTCCTCCGGAGAGGAGGCGGCTCCTCTGAAGAGGAGGCGGGAGCCTCTCTCCAAGGGCGAGGCCCGGCAGGAGGCCGCCCGGTGTACCCGGTGCGACTGCTCCGCGTGTATGCAGGAGTGCGTACTGCTGCGGCAGTATGGGCAGACGCCCAGAGATCTGTCCAAGGACGTAGGGCTTGCGCTGAACGTATTTCCGGAAACCCAGGGCCGGGCCGGGATGCGGGAGATCGGGGCCTGCAATTTCTGTGGGCTGTGCAAAACGGTCTGCCCTTCTCAGATTGACATCGGCGCGTTTTTACTGCGCTCCAGGACGGAGCTGTGCTCCAAGGGGCTGCTGCCGCCGGCGCACCATGAATACTGGCTGCGGGACATGGCCTTTTCCAACGGCCCCCAGGCTGCATACTTTTATCAGCCGCAGGCGGTGTGCAGCTACCTCTTTTTCCCTGGCTGCCAGTCTGGCGGGTCCGATCCCCGGTATGTGACCATGACCTACGAAAAGCTGCTGTCCAAGTATCCGGAGACCGCCCTGCTCCTGCGCTGCTGCGGCGCGCCGGCCCTGTGGGCCGGAGAGGCGGAGGCTTTCGCCCGGGAGCATGAGATGATCCGCGGCTTCTGGGAGCGGGCCGGAAAGCCTGTTGTGCTGGTCTCCTGCCCGTCCTGCTACCGGGTCTTCCGGGAGTACATGCCGGATATTCCAGTAAAGATTGTCTATGAGCTGTTGGAAATTGAACCGAAGTCTGACGCGCTGACAGCGGCAGTGTTCGATCCCTGTTCCAGCCGGGACTTTCCTGAAATCCAGAGCGTAGTCCGCTCCCTTGTGTCCCGCAGCGGCATCCCTCTGGAGGAATTGAAATACGCAAAGGGTATGGCGCAGTGCTGCAGCTGGGGCGGCCACGGCTACGCGGTGAATCCGGTGGTCGTCAAGACGCAGGCGGCTGAGCAGGCGGAACAGAGCGATCTGCCGTATATCACCTACTGCACAAACTGCCGGGATATTTTTTCCTCCCGGGGCAAGAGCTGCCGCCATATACTGGACCTGATCTGCGGCATCAACGACGGCCTCCGCCGTCCGCCTACAGCGACAGAGCGCAGAAATAACCGCCGGGCGCTCAAAAGAGCGCTCCTGACGGCGTATCCAACGGGAGAAACACAGGAACGGGAGGAACATACGATGCTGAAGCTGGAAATGGAGGAGCGGGTAGCGGCCAGAATGAGCGGCGACCTGATTCTGGAAGAGGATCTGGCCCAGGCCATTGAGACCTGCGAAAAAGAGAGCAGGTATCTGGTGGATCTGGAGAGCGGCCACCGGATCTGCCATCTGAAAATCGGCTACGTCACCTACTGGGTGGAGTATGCTCCCTCCGGAGAGGATGTCCGCACCGTATATAATGCCTATTCCCACCGCATGACGATCAAAGCGGAGTATGGGGCGGAGTGAACCGGCCCGTGCCGCGCTTTGCGGTGGAATTCCGCTCCAGGGCGGAAACGGTTACGATCTGTATCTCATATGCGGGGAAGGCGCCGTACAGCCGCTGCTTCGCGCGTGCGGCGTCTCCCAGTATTTCCAGCCGCAGCACGCCGTCCCCGAACCATGCGGCAAAATCCAGCACTTCATCCAGGCCAAAGAGCAGCTCGTCCAGCCGGTAAATGGGGACGGGCTTCTCAAGCTCTGTTTTCCGTCCGAACACAACTTCCAGAGCGCCATCCGGACGCAGTTTCCCCAGATCTCCGGTCCGGTAGCGGATCAGCGGCATGGCCTCGCGGCACAGCGTGGTCAACACAAGCTCGCCGTCCGGCAGCGTCTCAAGAAGAACATCCGGCCTCAGTTCCATCCCGGCACGGCGGGGCGTCTCCACGGCGCAGCCCAGACCGCTCTCCGTCGATCCATAGTGGACGTAGACACGGCAATTCCATTGCCGCGCAATCGTCTCCATCAGAGATTCCGCCGTATAATCCGCAGACAGCAGGACCAGCTCCGGGCGGAGATCGGGAGCCGCCAGGGATAACCGGCGCAGCTGCGCGGGAATGCCCACCATGACCTGGATGCGGAACTCCCGGCAGAACCGTGCCGCGTCCTCCGGGTCAGAGACCGGTCCATAGATGTGGGGGATCGCACCGAAACGCCGCAGTCCCTCCGACAGCAGCTGGCAGAGACCATCAGCATGGGTCCCCGGCATAAAGATCCCAACAGCTGACCCGGGTCCGCACAGAGCGTTCATACCGTGATGAAAGAAGTCCATTGTGTGCTCCAGGTCCGCCTCCGTAAAGGCCAGACGCTTATAAGGTCCGGCGGTCCCGGAGGTGGTCAGCGTCACCATACGCCGCACCTTTGCCGGGGAACAGCAGAGCATTTCCTCCCCATGCAGTGAAAGATCCGCCGCCGTCACCATTGGCAGCGCAGAAAGCTGCCGGAGGTCCGTAAGAGGGTGCTCCGGCAGCCTGGCATAAAATGGACTGTGCCCGCGGGCGTAGGCGATCTGCTGATTCAAAAGGCTCAGTGTTTTTTCCAAATCCATATTCCATATCCAGCTTTTGCTTTTTTCAGTTCTTCCATTTCTGAGGGGTCCCAAAATCTTTGGGCGTTTCCCTGGAAAAGCGTTTGCAGAAACAGATTTCGCAGCTCCGCCGTGTGGTCCTCAAAGGACTGCAGGTCGAAATACCTGTGGAAACAGACGCATAATTCATCGGGGGGAAGGACCCGGCGGACCATGGGACTGCGGTGCAGAACGGTACCTCCGCTGCCGGAAAAAAGATCGGCAATGACGGCGATCCCCCCGGGGACCAGCACTCTGGAAAGCTCCCGCACGGAAGGCTCCGCCTCGCACAGTGAGAATACGCATTCCATCACGGCCGCGTCACAGCAGGCGTCCGGCAGGGGCAGGGCCTCCGCCCGTCCTGCCAGGACGGTGGGGCCGTTCCCCTGGGGCGGCGGAGACGGCTCTACGCCCATCACACTCTGAAAGCCGGAGGCAGCCAGATAGGATAGCAGGATGCCATTGCCGGAACCGATTTCCACGATCCGTCCGCCGGGAGGAAGCTTGCCCGCAATGATGGCGGGCACACAGGGACTCAGCTTTCCGTCTGGGCAGCAGTCAGGTAGTTGGCACAAAAAGGTTTCACCTTCCCTTCGCTGTATACATGCAGGCTGCAGCTGTGCAGCCGCTCGATATCCAGGTTCCAGGCATCCTGGAAAGCCATGGCAGTAAGGGTAAAGCTCCTGGTTTTGAGCAGACGGAGGAAGGTATCCAGATCCTTTGCGCCCGAAGCATCCAGAGAGGGGGGCGCTTCCTCCTCGGGCGAGAGACTGCGCCGCCAGTGCCGGATAACATAATTCCGGTTTTCATCCGCGGGGGACTGCTGCTTGCGGGGAGCGGGAGCGGCCGGAGGCAGCGGGGTTATACCGCAGCAGGATTCCGCCTGAGTTGGCTGTGCATCACCGCAGCAGCAGGATTCCGTCTGAGTCGGCTGTGCATCGCCGCAGCAGCAGGATTCCGTCTGAGCTGGCTGTGTATCACCGCAGCAGCAGGATTCCGTCTGAGTTGGCTGTGTATCGCCGCAGCAGCAGGATTCCGTCTGAACAGGTTGTGCGTCGCCGCAGCAGGGGTTAGCCAAAGCGCTGACGTGGAAACCGCAGAGCGGGTGATCGCAGCAGGAGGGCTGGAAGATATCCGCAGAGAGCCCCGTCTGCCGGCAAATGTCATCCATCAGTTCATCGAGGGTATAGCGCATATCATCCTGGGGGGTGACCGGATAGCGGCCAAAGTGGGAGACCGGTTGGAAATGAACGCCCCGCACGGCGGGCGACAGGGACGCGCCCAGGCGGATGATGTCCCCCAGCATTCCATCGTTCACACCGCGCACTACGGTGGGGACCAGCGTCACGCCGATCCGCTCACGGCCGCAGTTTTCGATGGCGCGGAGTTTGGTTTCCAGGAGGTCCCGGCCACGCAAGGTCCGATAGACCTCGTCCGTCACGCCGTCAAATTGCAGGAAGACGATGGTCAGCCCTGCCCGGGCCAGGCGGCGTACGTATTCCGGCTCTTCCGCCAGCCGGAGGCCGTTGGTATTCAGCTGAACCGCCGGACAGCCCCGCTCCCTGGCGTAGGCCACCAGCTCCGGCAGGTCATCCCGCAGGGACGGCTCGCCGCCGGAAAGCTGCAAAAGCGGCGTCCCGCACTGGCGCAGGATATCTTCCACCGCCTGCTTCAGCTGCTGCAAAGACGGTTCGCCGTCCGTCTCTCCGCCATGGGCAAAGCAGTAGCGGCAGTAAAGATTGCAGCGCTTTGTGACCTCCAGCAGGGCGCAGCATGTGCCGCGTCCATGCTCCGCGCAGATGCCGCAGTTGGAGGGACAGCGCAGTCCTTCCTCTGGGCCAAGGCGCTGCGCGCCGGCAGTCCATTTTTCGAAATCAAGCCGCCCGCGCCACACGGGCACGGTAAACGCGCCATGCGTCGGGCAGGCTTTTTGCAGAAATACCGCGCCTGTTTTATCATCGCGGCAAAGCTGCGCCGCTGCCGGTTCCAGGCAAATGGGGCAGACGGACCGGGTACGGCGGAATGGTTCACTCATCTTCAGCTCCTCCATGATCATGGTGTCCCGCGCAGGCCCCTTCGCCGCCCGAGCCGCAGCCGGTCCCGCCGATGAAATCGGGGATCATGGACAGGCGGTAGGCCTCCATCTCACGCAGCGCGGTGCCGGCAGTCAGTCCGCTGGCCTGATAGCGGGTGACGCAGCCCTCGTCTGCCAGAATAACAAAGGGCGCTTCCTCAATAGGACCGCACAGAACGGCCTCACAGTCGTGTTCGACGACCTTTCCGGCCAGATCGCAGTCCGACAGCTCTCCCCGTGGATAGACGGCGTCAACCTCCACCGGTTCTGTCTCCAGAATCATAAGATATCCGGCGGAAGAAAAATCCTTCGCAATTTTTCCCTCCAGGCCCGGGCTCTCTGTCATAGCGGCGATTTTCATATCTGCTTCTCCTTTTTCAGGTATCCGTATGTTTCCAGCAGCTCGATGCACTTACTGCCCGTCGCGCGCATCAGCGGGCGGCAGCGCTCGGCCTTACAATGAATGTTTCCCTCCGTGATATCCTCGCAGTTCATCGAGCCGTACTCCATACCATAGACATCATCGAACCACTCGGTGAGCTCCGGGATCATCGTCCCTGCTGCAAAATTCCTGTCAAACATGGACAGCAGCAGCGCGCCGCCCATCAGCGCCCCGCAGAGACAGCCGCTGTGCATCCCGTCGCACAGTCCCGCCGCAGCCAGGGCAAACTGCTCATTTTCCTCCCCGCGCAGCGCCAGCCCCAGACGCACCAGCGCCTCGGCGCAGCAGGCGCCCCGCATGAAGATCAGTTCCATTTGCTCTTGATAATCCATTCAATAAACGCTCCCCTCCGGGAATGTCTCACAGCCGGACAACTGCATTCCCGTATTGATGATGCTATCGTCGGGCGGAGGTCACTTGTCCTCCACTTCTACCTCTACCTCGTGCATCCGCCCCCGGACCAGCTGCTCGTCCAGGTAAACCTGGCCGCATTGGGGGCAGCGGGGAAGATCCTCGTATATCTCATATCCCAGGTACTGAAACGCGGTTTTTTTCTTTTCCAGAGGGACGCCGCATTTTGCGCAGATCAAATGCTCCATGTCTTCAGATCCTCCCATAAATTGCGCTTTCATGGCGAATTTTGTATATTTATTATAACATTGCGGCCGTATTCCTGTCAAGGACTATGCCGGTAACCAGGGGGTATTTTATGAAAACATCCATTCAGGTAACGCACAGCTCTCAAACCATAGAAGCAGAAATCGGCGAGGACCTCCTCACGGCTCTGCGCAGGGCCGGATCAGCGCCGGACGCACCCTGCGGAGGCCGGGGGACCTGCGGAAAATGCAGGGTCCTAGTGGACGGGAAAGAGGTCCTGGCATGTCAGACGAAAGTCCGGGAGGGGATGGCTGTTGCGCTGGCGGAGGCGTCCCGGCCGGAGATCCTGACAAAAAGCAACGTCCCGGTGCAGCGGACCGCACCGGGACAAGAAGGATTTTTGCTGGCATTTGACGCAGGCACGACAACGCTGGTCTGCTATCTCCTGGATGGGAAGACGGGCAGGGAGCTGGCGGTCTCCAACATGCTTAACCCCCAAGCCTCCTATGGCGCGGACGTGGTCACCCGCATTCAGGCGGCAATGCACGGCGGGATGGATGCCCTGTGTTCCGTTCTGCGCGAGGGAATGTCCCGCCAGATTCAGGAGGTTTGCGGCAGCGCGGGCATTCAGGCGGAGGAAATCTCCGTGGTCTCTATTGTGGGAAACCCCTGTATGCAGCAGCTGTTCCTGGGCATTTTACCGCAGAATCTTGCAGAGATTCCCTTTAAGCCGGTACTGACCAGGGGGGAGATCAGGCCTGCCAGGGAGTATCTGCCCATCTGCAAGAACGCTTCGCTGCTGGTAGTGCCGGATATTTCCGGCTATGTCGGAGCGGATACCATCGGCTGCGTACTGTCCACGGAGATGTATGATGCGGAGGAGACGGTCCTGATGGTGGATATTGGGACAAACGGCGAGATGGTGCTGGGCGGGAAAAAGGGGATGGTTGCCTGTGCCACTGCCGCCGGACCCGCTCTGGAAGGCGCCGGCATCCGGTTCGGAATGCGGGGCGCGGCGGGAGCGATCGACCACGTGTGGCTGGAAGACGGGGCGCTGCGGTACAGCGTCATTGGCGGCGGAGACGCCGCCGGCATCTGCGGCTCTGGCCTGATCGACGCAGCGGCAGCGGCGCTGGACGCCGGGCTGCTTAACCGGCGCGGCAAGATCCTGGGCGGGGAGGAAGCGGATGGAGAGCGGGTCATCCGCCTGTCCGGCAATGTGTATCTGACCCAGGAGGACATCCGGCAGCTTCAGCTGGCCAAGGGCGCCATTGCCGCCGGCATCGAGCTGATGGCGGCTCAGATGGATCTGACACTGGAGCAGATCGACCGCGTCATGCTGGCAGGGGCGTTCGGCAGCTTCATGCGCCCGGAAAGCGCTTGCCGGATCGGGCTGCTGCCCGCCGCTCTGCTGGGAAAAATCACGGCAGCCGGAAACGCGGCGGGTGAAGGCGCAAAGCTCCTGGCCTGCGGGCAGCCGGATCTGTCTCTGGCGCAGAGACTGGCGGATGAGATCGAATTTCTCGAACTGGCAGAGCTGCCCGCCTTCCGCCGGGTTTTCGCGAAAAATATGGGCTTTGCGGTCTGAATCTCCCCGCCGCCCGACCTGCGCGAGGGCAAAAATTGCCAACCTTGACATTTTTTCCCATATCTAATATAATTTTTACATGTCGTTTGCTATGATTCCTTCGGCAATTAAATAATCCAAAAGCTTGCTGCGTCTATAGATTGCCGAAGGAATCATAGCCATGTTTCGCGGCTGCCCCGCAAGGGGCGGGCAAAACGGTATTCAATATAATTTTATTACGTTGGCGATTATTTAATTGCCAACGTAATCGTAACTGGAGGAATCTGCCATGAAACAGGAAGAACTGATTGAGGCCATTGCGTCGCTGAATGAAGTGCGGAGTCTTGAAATTACCAGAGAGCTGCTGGATCAGGGCTGTACAACGCAGGAGATCCTGTCCCTGCTCAACGAGGGCGTCAAGCGGGTAGGGGATTCGTTTGCCTCCGGTGAGTTCTTTATCGGCGACCTCATTGTTTCAGGGATGCTCTACCGCTCGGTTATTGATCTTTTCCCGGCAAAAAACAGAAACATGCAGGTGCTTGGCCGGATCGTCATCGGCGTGGCGCAGGATGATATCCACGATATCGGGAAGGATATCATCGTCACTATGCTGCGGGCCGAGGGGTTTGATGTGATCGACCTGGGGGTGGATGTGAAGCCGGAGCGCTTTGTCCACGCGGTGGAGACATACCGCCCTGATGTCCTGCTGATGAGCGGCCTGATGGGGTATACGGTCAACTGTATGCGCCGGGTGGTGGACATGTTGGTGGAGTGCGGTATGCGCAGGGACGTCGCCATCCTTGTGGGCGGGAGCGTCGTCAGCGACTCCACCCTGGAATATGTCGGAGCGGACGCAGTCAGCAAGGACCCCTTGCTCACGCTGGAATTCTGTAAGAACGCAGTTGCGAGGGCGGGTGAAAACGATGCGTGAGGACCGGGAAAAGAGAGTCCCCGCTTACATGAAGATCGCGGACATCCTTCGAGGCCAGATCATCCGTGGGGAATTGAATCCGGGAGACATCCTGCCCTCGGAGAGCAGTATCTGCGAGACC
Organism: Oscillibacter sp.; assembly: GCA_014799925.1. Classification (GTDB taxonomy): domain Bacteria; phylum Bacillota; class Clostridia; order Oscillospirales; family Oscillospiraceae; genus Pelethomonas. Next base: position 48,672 of record JAAVHC010000042.1, on the reverse strand, counting down.
CACGGCGTCAGCCGCGATACGGCGCGGAAGGGGCTTTTGAAGCTGGAGTATGACGGATTGATTTTTTCACGTCCCAAGATCGGCTATTTTGTGGATACGCCCAGGCACGAGGACTTTTCCATGACCTTTGTCGAACAGCTTCCGGGGTGTACGACAGGCTACCGCGATATCCATGGCGTCATGCCCAGCGAGAGGGTACAGGCCGCGCTGGAGATCCCGCCGACCAGAAAGGTGATCGAATTCACCCAGATCACCAAAAACGCGGACAGCAAGCCGGTCGCCTATGACATCAAATATATCCCTTACGAGAGGGCCTATCCCTCTGTTGAGAGCGAGCTGCGCTTTGCCGTATTTCCGGACATTACTTTTCCCAAGGTCTCGCCCCACGCCTACTACACGGAGCTTTCCATGCGGGCCATCGCTGCGACAGAGGAGCTGGCGGATATCCTGGAGTGCGGCGCAGGCGCTCCGCTGCTTCTTCTGGAAAGAGTTTTCATCCAGCATAACGGGGACAAGATCGGATATGCGCTGCGGTTTCTCTCTCCGTCTTATGGGCAGTTGTCCGGCATCTCCGGCTATGTCCAGGTGCAGGCGCCGCAGCAGACGCCAGGGAAGAAGTGGGAGACAGACAGAGAAGATGAAAACTGAGATCATTGCCTGCCAGACCATCCGGCGGGAGCTGCTGGCAGCGGCCGGCAATCTGGGGTGTACGTATCCCATCCACTGGATCGAATCCGGTCTGCACAACGTCCCCGCCATGCTCCATGATACATTGCAGAAGGCTTTGGATGACTGCGCCGGATGTGAGCGTGTACTGCTTGCTTTCGGCTTTTGCGGCAATGCCGCAGCCGGTCTGCACAGCGATACGGCGGAACTTGTTCTGCCCAGGGTTGACGACTGCATCTCTCTGTTGTGCGGTTCCGTGGAGCGGCGGGTCGGTTTCCGGGAGACGTATTTTTTCACAGAAGGCTGGCTCAGCGGCGAGCGCACGATCTGGCACGAGTTCTCACACGCCGCCGCCAGATACGGTGAGGAGCGGGCCAAGCGGATCTTTCAGTCCATGCTGCGCAATTACCGCCATTGTGCGCTGCTGGATACGGGATGCTTTCCAATAGAGCCCGCCGAAAAAGAGGTGCGGAGGATTGCACAGGCGCTGGGGCTGGAGTTTTGCAGCATTGAGGGGACGATTGCCTATCTGGAAAGGCTTCTGAGCGGTCCATGGGAGCCAGAGGCCTTCGTAGTTGTTCCGCCCGGCGCCACCCTGCCGCAGTCCCAGCTGCGGCTGTGAGGCGGCCGATAATTTTTCTTGTGAAGCAGCTGACAGGTTATTATCAAGCCTTATCTGCTTTGAGAGAGGAGATAACTGTTTTGCAGTCTATGAAAAGAACGCCGCGGATCCGCGGGCTCATTTTAGCGGCAGGATTGTCCTCACGCATGGGGGAGTTCAAGCCCCTGCTGCCGCTGCTGGGGAAAACGGTGATTGAGAACACTGTGGACAGCGTTCTCTCCGGGGGCGCGGCGTCCGTAACTGTGGTAGCCGGATACCGGGGCGAGGAGGTGGCCTCGCTGCTGAGCGCCCGGTATGGCGAGCGTGTCCGCGTTGCCTGGAATCCGGACTACGCGAATACGGATATGCTGCACTCCATCCGGATCGGCTGCCAGGCGCTGCCGGCCTGCGACGGATTCTTTCTTCTTCCGGGCGATATGCCGGTGGTGCGGCGGGAGACCTTCCAGCGGCTGACAGCGGCGTGGTCTGCGGAGGTCCCTGGCGTGGTGTTTCCCACGCTGGATGGATATCGGAAGCATCCTCCCCTCATCGACTTTCGTCTGATTCCGGAGCTGCTGGCCTACGATGGCGGAGACGGTCTCCGGGGACTCTGGCAGCGGCATGAGGATTGGATTCGTACTATACCGGTAGACGACACGGGTGTGTGGGTCGATTTGGACACCCAGCAGGACTACAGGATCTGCAAAGAGAAATTTGAAAGCGCCGGCATTAAGAACTTACCTCAAAAATAAATCGGTATTCTCATACAGTGCGGCCTGATCGCCCCGCATGAAAAAATTTTGAATGCCGGACATTTCATCGTTTCCCATGCCCCCCGATTATTGGCATTTGACAGAAATCATCTCTCCGGCCAATGCCATTGCAGGCGGCAAGGCACGCCGGCCTGGAGCCGGACGCTCCTTCTTTCACCGCCGAATGCGGAAACAGAAATCGTTTGCTCCACCTGCGAAACCAGTACGGCCTCACACGCCTGATCTCTCCAGGCAATATCTACACGCAGCGTTCCTTTCGCCCGCAGCCCGGTGACGTGTCCCCCGCTCCACACCGACGGCAGCGCGGGCAGCAGATCCAGCTGCTTCTCCCGGCTTTGCAGCAGCATTTCCGCCATTCCGGCAGACGCGCCCAGGTTTCCGTCGATCTGAAACGGAGGATGGGCGCAAAACAGATTCGCGTAGCTGCCGCCGCCCCGCATACGGATATCGCCGCCCTCCACCAGCCGAAGCTGCATATTCAGCGCCCGAATGGCCCGGTCCCCCTCGTGCTGCCTGCTCCACTGGCAGAGCTTCCATGCCAGACTCCAGCCGGTCCCTTCCTCTCCCCGCAGTTCCAGAGACCGCCTGCAGGCCGCCATCAGTTCCGGCGTATCCTCCCGGTTTATTTCATCTCCCGGATATACGCCGTAGAGAAGAGACAAGTGCCGGTGATGCGGGTCGTCCTCCTGGTAGTCCTGAGACCATTCCAGCAGCTGCCCCTGGCTGCCGGTCTTATAGGGCGCCAAAGCGTTCAGCGTCTCCCGCAGGCAGCGGGCAAAGTCCGCATCCGTCTCCAGGATCGTACACGCCCTGATACAGTCGCAGAGCAGTTCCCGCATGATTGCCATGGACATTGTGGCAGTGCGGTCCAAGCTGCAGCGGTTTCCCTCGTACCGAAAATTATTTTCCGGGGACGTGGACGGCGCTAAAATCAGCCTGCCGTCTTCCCAGGGCACCAGAAGATCCAGCAGAAAGCTTACGGCCCCTTTCATCAGCGGATAAGCCGTGTCGCGGAGATACTCTCGATCCAGGCTGTAGGCGTACCGGTCAAATAAATGCCGGCACAGCCATGCAGCCGACATGTACCAGAAAGCGTAGCCGGTACATCCCTGCGTATGATCGCCCACCGGCCAGGCAAAACGCCACAGATCGGTATTGTGGTGACAGACATAGCCTCCGGCGCCGTACAGCCTGCGGGCCGCGTCAGCCCCGGTGACGGACAGCTCCTGTACCAGCCGCTCCAGGGGCTCCTGGCATTCTTCCAGATTACATGACAGAGCGGGCCAGTAGTTCATCTGCGTGTTGATATTAAGGGTATAATTACTGCTCCAGGGCGGTCGGACCTGAGCGTTCCATATCCCCTGGAGGTTCATAGCCTGGGTGCCAGGCCGGGACCCGGAGATCATCAGATACCGCCCATACTGGAAAAGCAGCGGATAGAGTCCCATATCGGGATGGTCCGGGTCAAATCGCCGCAGCCGTTCGTCTGTGGGCAGCTCCTCACGGCTCGCCCCGTCCAGATGAAACTCCATGCGTTCGTAATACGACCGATAGTCCTCCTGGTGGACCTGCCGCAGAGCGGCATAGTCCGGTGCAGAGCACAGATCCCGCAGACACCGTCGGCGCAGTTCTGCCGCAGGCGTGTCCGGCAGCCGGTCAAATCCGCGGTATCCCGTCCGAATCGCCAGATAAAGCGTAGCGCTGTCCGCATCCAAAACGGACAAACATGTGCCGTCACTCTGAAGCCGCCCGCCGGTCAGCGCGATGCGCAGGCCCGTCAGGGCTTGCATCCCCTGTTCCTCCGGTATGTCGCTGTACAGCACGGGCTCCGGGCGCACATTGCTGTAATCCGGTTCCACCGAAGACGGCGCTCTGGTGAGGAGCCACAGCATACCATCCTCCGCCCATGTGCGATGGCGCAGGGGGCTCCCAAAGCCAACGGAAAAGGACAGTGCGCCGGGAGAATCCGCCTCCAGCCGGACGGCGAGTAATTGATGCGGCTGCGATACCAGCATTTCCCGCTTAAACCGGGTCTCTCCCGACTGGTAGGATATCCGCACAGCCGCGTCGTCCAGGCATAGGCTCCGCCGGTAATCCCTGACTGCTTCCGGATGATGGAAGGTCAGCTTCAGACTGCCCACGGGCTGGTAGGACTCGCCGGGAGGAAAGCTCATATCCTGTTCAAATAAGCGCTGCGCTTCAACGAAGCGCCCCGCCATGGTCAGCCGACGGATCTCGCGAAATGAATCCTCTTTACTTTCACAGTCGAGCGGCCTGGGACAGCCGGACCAGAACGTGTCCTCGTTAAGGCAGATGGTCTCCTCCTCCGCCCCGCCAAATACCATAGCGCCTATCCGGCCATTTCCCAGCGGTAGAGCCTGCGTCCAGTTCTCCGCCGGCGCACGATACCAAAGTTCCATGGTTCCTCCCTCTTTTCCTATGTCTCCGGATGCCAGCGGCCCTCGTTGATGGCCCGAATTGTTTCGCAGTCCGCCTTGGGCTTCCGGTCAAAGGTCAGCAGACCGTTCTGCTCCTGCTGGACATCGCTCAGCTGAGTATAGCAGAAGCCCTGCACCACCGGCGACTCCAGAAAGGCGGAAACCACCTGATAGTAGGCGTTCAGAAACTCCTGCTCACTGCCGGCGGCGGTATAGCCCCATCCGGCCTGGTCCGCACGGTAGGCAATCCCGCCGCACTCCGTCACCATGACGGGCTGTCCGGCATAGCCGGAGCCCTCCGCAAAAAGGCGGCGTCCCGCGGGGCGGAACCGGAGGACGCTCTCCAGAGAGGCATACCGCTTTTCCAGCAGGGGTTTCTTGGCCTCATAGTCGTGAATCCCCAGAACATCGGTTGCGGTCTGCTCCCAGCCATCGTTGGACATCACCAGGCGGGTGGCGTCCAACGATTTTGTCAGTTCCACCATGGCCCGGCTGTGATGGGCCTGGCGAGCGTCGGTATTGACGCCCTCCACGCCCCAGGATTCGTTCAGGGGCGTCCAGGCGACAATGCAGGGGTGGTTGTAGTCCCGCCGGATCAATTCCATCCACTCTCCGGTAAAGCGGCGGGCATACTCCGGAGAGTACTCATAGGCGTTGGGCGCTTCGCCCCAGACCAGCAGTCCCAGGCGGTCCGCGTGATACAGGAACCGTGGGTCTTCCGCCTTCTGGTGCTTGCGGACGCCGTTGAAGCCCATGGCCCTGGCGCACCGGATGTCTGTGACAAAGGCCTCATCCGTCGGCGCGGTCATGAGAGAATCCGGCCAGTACCCCTGATCCAGCAACAGCTTCTGGTAATAGGGATAATTGTTAAGTAAAATGACTCCGTCCTCTATGGAAATTTTCCGCAATCCGAAATAGCTGGACGCCGTATCCACCAGAGTCTGTCCTCTATAGAGCCGGTAGGTTACGTCAAACAGCCGGGGCTTTTCCGGGCTCCAGGCACAGGCGGAAATGAAATTGTCCTCCCCCAGGCGCTCCTTGTCCAGCGCCAGCACGGCTCTGCCGCCGGCGCGGAGGGACGCCGTCCGCTCCTTCGCCACCGGCTTTCCCTGGAAGGCCAGCTCGATCTCCAGCTCCAGCCCTTCTCCCGATAGGGTGTAGTCAAAAGCGGCTTCCCGCCGGTCAAGGTCCGGCGTGATGTCCACGCGGAGGATATGATCCTGTTCCACGCACTCCATCCACACGGTCTGCCAGATACCCGTGGTGGGCGTATAAAAGATGCCCCTGGGCTCCGCCTGCCAGTACTGTTTTCCGCGAGGCATCTGCAAATCGGACAGTATGTCCGCTGCCCGAAGGGAAATCGTGTTCTCACCAGGACGCAGCGCATTGGTGATATCGAAAGTGAAGTCCACATGACCGCCCTCGTGGCCGCCTGCGTGGATATCGTTCACCCAGACGTCGCAGCTATAGTCTACCGCGCCGAAATGGAGCAGCACGACCCTGCCCCGCCAATCCTCCGGCAGCAGGAAGCCGCGCCGGTACCACACCACGTCATGGCGTTCTGTGACGCCTAATCCGGACAGCTTGGACTGGTAAGCAAAGGGAACTGCAATCTCCCGGTCAAAGCTGGGTTCGTCAAAGGAAAACTGCCAGCTTCCGTTCAGGTTCAGCCAGTTCTCCCGGACAAACTGGGGACGGGGATATTCCGGTCTGGGGATATTCATGTCTCAACAGCCTCCAATATTTTTGTTATTACTTCGGCAATTAAATAATTTAAAAGTTCGCTGCGTCTGTAGATTGCCGAAGGAATCATTGCCATGTTTTGCGGCTGCCCCGCGAGGGGCGAGCAAAACGGCATTAAATTTAATCTTATTACGTTGGCGATCATTCATCTGCCAACGTAATAAGATATTCTTCCGCCAATATCAGGAAAACGCTGGAGGTCCATGTATACGCTTTGTCCCTCAGCCCTTCTCCAGTCAGCGCGTCGAAATTCTCCGCAAATCCACTGTCCGCGGCCATATTGCAGTATCTTTTCGCGATCTCGGCTGCAAGGGCATGCTCTCCGCAGCGATCAAGCCCCTCCACCAGAAGCAGCGTGCTGGGCGCCCAGACCGGGCCTCTCCAGTAGCCGTCCGGTTCATAATATATACTCTCAATGGCCTCCGTCGCCAGGCCATAGGGTGTCAGAAACTTATCTTTCAGCGCGGCGACCATGCTTTTCCGGATGCCGGCAGGTAATTTTTCTCCCAGCAGAAGCGGAAGATACAGCAGCAGGCTGTCGCACGCCACCTCTTCATGGGTTCCGCTGACCAGCGCTCTGGGCCGTACGCCGTCAAAACAGTGCCGCAGCATGGCCTCCAGCATATGATCGGCCTTGTCCTTCCACCCGGCGGACTCGTCAGGAAGTCCCAGCTTCAGCGCCAGCTGGTGCAGAGTCTCCATCTGTAAAATCAGAAAAGCCGCCAAATCAGGAGTCTCCATTACCGGATGCTTTCTGAACGCTGTGGAATTATCCCATCCCGAATCACATCCATGATGGTATTCACATATGCCGTCGCCATCCCCGTCCCGCCAGATCAGCCACCAGTCGGTCCATTTCGACAATTTTTCATAGGCCTCCGAAAGCTGCGGAACGGTCAGTTCCATAACCTTCATCATTTTGGAAAGCGTCCAGCCGTGGACAGGCGGCTTGCAGAAGGTCCAGATCGCATATGTATCGCTGACACAATCCGGGATTCTGCCGCTCTCTCCCTGAAAATCGAACGGCAGCATGAACTGATCCCAGGCCAGCGCCGGATTGCGCCTGGAAAGCGCCAGCGCATTGAAGCAGTGATCCCAGCTCCAGATGTTGCACATCCAGTTTTTTGCCATCAGCATACCGTCTCTCTTCAGCAGCCCCGCCTTTTTCACGATACATGACCAGTTGACGTAAGCCGCAAGCCTTCTGGCTTCTTCATATTCCGGAGGAGTCATTGGGACGGTTTCCAAAAAGTTGTCAAAATCCCTGCGGCGCGCCGCGCGGCTCTCCTCATAGCAAAATGTCCTTGCGGCGGGTTTCCACTCTTCCGCTACATCTTCAATCGCCGCGAGGAACGTGCCCCCCTCGTCTGCGCGAAAGCGGATGGTTCTGCAGCAGGGCTCTGCCCTCTGCCGGACAAGCGTGACGGCTCCTTCCTCGCACCGGATCAGAAACCGTCTGCCGTTCGGCCCGCAGTTCATCATGATATGGCGCTGCCCACACGCTCCGACCGTATAAGCATAGTTTCCGTCAATCAGCTCAAGGTCCACGCCGCTGCCGCTGCCGCCCAGCAGCAGAGTGTCTTCATCCGCGAAGCACATATGGACTTCCCCATGCTCTGTTACCATGCGGACCTCCGCCTCATCGGCATATAACGCATAAGAAAGCTCATGCCCGCCGGCAGCCGGCACAATTCTCGCGCAGAAGGGCGGGCGGTTCAGCATGGTACTGTTGGGAATATAGGTCAATCCGTGGATGCTCCGAAGAAACACGCCCTCCGGGTTCCCTAAATTACAAAAATCAGCCTTGAACCGTGAAACTGCAATATAGGATCCCTTTATACTGAATGGAACCTGCTCAATGTCGAAATTCATAGTCTGATATCTCCAGTGGCAGCAAGCCGGATCATACCCCAACCGCTTCCAGCACAATCAGCTTCCCAAGGAAATCACCCTTCATCTTCGGCAGCATCAGCCCGCCGTACATCCAGGCCGCGCCGGAATGGACCTCGCCGGTCTCAGAGCAGCGGTAGAGCAACGCCTCGTCCAGCCCCTCCAGAGGCAGGCACAGGGTTTTCCGCCGCTCCCGGCTCATGACGTGGATATAATCCAGCACGGCAATCTTCTTATCCTTGGATACGGCCATCAGGGCGTCGTACTCCCTGTTCTCGCTGTAGGAGGCCAGACGGTAGTAATCGCCGGTGCGGAATACCCAGCCGTACTTTCTGTAATCGTCCAGCTGTCCCGGAATCATGGCCTTCTCTTCCTCTGTCAACCGGGTCAGGTCCAGCTCATAGCCGAAGCACCCCGGCAGAGACACAAGAGCGCGGGTCGCAAAGGGCGTGGACCGGCTGTTGGTATGGCTGGGACAGGCGGCTACGTGCGCGCCCATGGTGGACAGCGGGTAGATCAGAGCCGTTCCCTCCTGGATCAGCAGGCGGTCGATGGCGTCGGTGTTGTCCGAAGTCCAGATCTGGGGGCTGTAGTAGAGCATACCCGGGTCGAACCGGCCGCCGCCGCTGGCGCAGTTTTCCAGCAGCAGGCCGGGGAAATCACGGAGAAGCCGCTCCTGGATCTCATACACGCCCAGCACGTACCGGTGGAGCAGTTCTCCCTGATGGTCCGCGTCCAGCGCGAAGCTGGCCACGTCCGTCAGCGGACGGTTCATGTCCCACTTCACATACTCAACGTTGGCAGAGGAGAGGATCTTATAGATCTGGTCGTAAACACAGTCCCGCACATCCTGCCGGGACATATCCAGCACCTTCTGCCAGCGGCCCAGGCTCCCCTCCCGTCCGGGGATCTGGAGAGCATAGTCCGGATGAGCCCGGCACAGGTCAGAATCGGGCGAGATCATCTCCGGCTCAAACCAGAGGCCAAATTTCATGCCCATGGCGTTGATCTGCTCCGCCAGGTATTTCAGACCGCCGGGAAGCTTTTCTTCGTTGACGGTCCAGTCGCCCAGGCTGCTGCGGTCGTTGTTCCGGCAGCCAAACCAGCCGTCGTCCAGGACCATCATTTCGATGCCGCTTTCGGCGGCGGTCCTGGCGATGTCCAGAAGCTTTTCCGTATTGAAATCAAAATAGGTGGCCTCCCAGTTGTTGATGAGGGAGGGACGGGGCCTGTCCTTATAGGGCCCGCGGATCAGGTGCTGGCGGTAAAGATCATGGAACGTGCGGGTCATGCCGCCCAGGCCGGCGGAGGAATAGACCATCACCACCTCCGGCGTCTGGAAGGTGTCGCCGGGGGCCAGCTGCCAGCCAAAGCCCTCCGGCTGGATGCCCATGACCATGCGCACCCGCTCCTCCTGGCTCATTTCCGCCTGCGCCAGGAAGTTGCCGGAGTAGACAAAGTTCATGGCGTACACCTGCCCGCGGCTCTGTGTGGCAGAGTGCTCCGCCAGGGCCATGAAGGGGTGCTCCTGAGCGGAGGAAATGCCTCTGCCGGAGGATACCCGGTATTTTCCCCAGCCCAGCTTCTCCCGACTGATCATCCGCTCATAGGCCCAGTTCCCATGCAGGGTCAGGACGTCGAAGTCGCGGTTATCCATATCCAGGCAGGCGGAAAGGGCGGCGGTGAGCTTCACGCGCTCCCCGCCGTTGTTCTCTATCTGTACGCTGCGGCAGATGACGTCCAGCTTCTCAAAGGCGGTGTAGTACAACCGCGCCGTCAGGCCCAGGACCGCGTCCCGGGCCGTCAGCTCCAGCGTCTGGCAGTCCTCCTCTCCGCCATATGTGGCGGGAAGTCCCGGCAGCGCCGGCTTGCCGCTCAGAATGCGGTGGCTCACATAAGTCAGGCCGCAGGCATGCGCTCCGCTCCCGGTCTCCACCCGCAGGCAGGATTCCCGGAAATCTCCCAAATCGCAGCCGGAGTACTCCGTCGGCAGCTCGCCCAGAAAAGACACCTGATCGCCCCTCTGCCGGTAAGGCGGATGCTTTCCGGAGCATACCCGCAGCAGATACTGCATGTTGTCGTCCGGTATCCGCTTGCCATAATAGATGTGCCCCAGGAAGCCTTCCTCGTCTACAATCCCAATCAGATAGGTGGAACCGGGCGTATCCAGCCGAAAGACGTTCTCTTTTTCGTTATATGAAACACTCATACTTATCTCCCCCCGCTAAAAATTGATGGACATCCCGTCATAAGAGGCGATCATGCCGTATTTCCGTGCCTGCTCCGTTATCTCCTCGTGCAGCCAGCCGCCATTATGGGAAAAATGATTGACAACCCAAACGGTATCCGCGTCCGCCAGGCCAAGGGCCAGCAGGCGTTCCTTCTGCTCTGCCGCGTCGGCCAGACCCATGTGGTACTTGCCGTCCCGGTGCATCTGACTGGTGCAGTCCAGACTGACCAGCCCCAGTTTTCCTGGCTGTTCGGCCAGACAGTCCAGGTTTTCCTGGGTAAAGGCCCCCGTATCGTGGGCATACAGGAGGGATTTGTCCCCCTGGGCAATATGGTAAAAGAGACACCGCTCCCCCCGGGCGTGGGTGGCCCGCAAGGGCGTGACTTTATAGTCCATTACGGAAAACGACGTATTCACGTCCGCTTCCCGGAATTGAAACCGCTCCTTCTCGCCGCCGTAATTGCCGCAGGCCCGGACAATCCCCCGCCCCACCGCGTCATTGCCAAAAATCTGCATCTGACAGGGATAGGTGTGGGAAAAAGGCTCCCGCAGAAACTCCAGGTCCTCCGGATAGAAGTGGTCCGAGTGGCTGTGGGTAATCAGCAGGGCGCGCACTTTTCCCAGGTCCAGGCCGTAATACAGACTGTGGAGCTGGTTGTCCGGCGGGAGGTCCAGCAGAAGGTCGTCGTTTATCAGCGCCTGGGAGCGGGTGCGGATGCTCTTTCCGCCCATTCTCCGGGCCGACTGGCACAGGGAGCACTGGCAGAATACGCCGGGCCAGCCCTCCCCGGCGGCGGTGCCGTAGTAGGCTATTCTCATTCCTGTTCCTCCTTCTGTGCGCGTTTCAGCGCAACGCAGTGCAGCCCGTAGGGCCGCATCATGATTTCCAGTTCATCCCGGCGGGCTTCCCCGCGCGGACGGTGCAGCAGATCGGTTTCGCGCAGAACCGCTCCCGGTATCCGTATCCGTCGGCGGCCGGCAGCGGCGCTGTAGTTCCGGAGAAGGATATACAGCGCGCCATTTTCCTGCTTCGTGTGGACCAGGGACAGGCCCTCCGGTATTCCGGGCAGGGACTCAGGCGCACGCAGGCAGACCGAAGCCGCGCGGACCGGGGCATCGGCCGCCTGCTCCGCGGTTCCGCCCCAGAGGGTAAAGCGGAAGCGGAAATCCCCCTCGATCCACTGCGGGAAATTCGTTCCCCACATAGTATTGAACAGGTTAAACCAGAGCTGATTTTTCCTGCCCTTGGGAAATTCCTTCTGGTAATCATATATCCCGGGCGCGCCGATGGAAACCAGCGGCGTATCCCTGGCGCACACCGTCAGGCATACATCATCGCCCAACGCTGTGATCTCGTGCTCCATGTTCAGAAGGGCGTGATTGGCGCAGGAGATGATCTGCGTCTCCGGATCGACCTCCGCTCCCGGTTTGCCCAGGCGGTAGGCCCGCTGGTCCGCAAGGGGAAGAATCAGGCTGCCGGATTCCACGAAGGGCGCCGCCTGCTTGTCGTGCAGGGCAAGCTCTGCGTCGAAGGTATCGCCCTCCGGCGGAAGCGTCACGGTCAGCGACAAGCGGCGGCAGTCTCCGTACCGGTCCGGGCTGTCCGCGGTCTGATAGTGAATGACAACGCGGCTGCCGTCGATTTCATAGCCGGTAAACACCGGCAGGAAGGTCTCGTGCTCGCAGTCCGGGTAGTTTTCCCGTCCATAGTCCTGGATGCCCCAGGTGGTAAAGTGGTATCCGTAGCCGCGCAGGAACTCGGTGATGTCCTCCAGGCCATAACGGTCATACTGGTAAGAAAACACGCCCCGCCCATCCTGGCTGCGCAGCAATGGAGCGGACAGGTGCTTGTCATATACCAGATCAATCTGGCCGGACGCGCTGTCAAACTCCATCCGGTAGCGGTGGTTTTCCACTGTTATCCTGCTTCCGTTCCGGCGTACCGCCAGCGCTCCCGGGACCGGAGTCTCCTGTGGACACGGCGGAAGCTTCTCTGCAATCTGATCCAGCAGCCGGGTGCTCTCCGACGTGCGCCGGCGCTGTTCCTGCCAGGACCGCTCCATGAAACGATATTTTTCTGTATCCCGCGCCGCCAGAAAATCCGGCTTTTCATACACCCGCTCCGGTCCCAGCCAGGTTTTCACATCCGCGCCCCAGGTGTGCTCCGCAAAGAGACTCACCGCTTCGTAATACTGCTCCCAGAGCGGCGCAAGCCCGGGAAGCGGGTCTCCGCCCCGCAGCAGCCGCGCAAAATAGCCGCAGTGCAGTCTGCGGGCCCGCTCCCGGTTCTCCCGCATCTGCGATATTTCCGCCGGATAGGATCCGATTCCATGAATCCAGGTGTCCGCCAGATCCTTATCCACTATCGGGAGGCCGGACAAATCGCAGCTTTCCAGCTCCCGGTAGAAATCGTCCATGCTCCCGCATACGATCTCCGCCTGGGGACAGGCGGCTCCGGCCCTTTCCGCCAGCTGAAGGATGATCTCCGCGCTCTGGGGGCCGCAGTTGTCATGGGTGTGCATCAGCGCCATCCACACGGGAAACGGCCAATCCTTCGGCGGCAGCAGGCCGGTGCCATAGCCGCCCCTGCTGTACATGGTCAGCACGCGCCCGCCGCCCGGCCCCTTCCAGAAAAACAGGGGCGGCACCCGGGGCGGTGTGGCAAACTCATTACAGCCCAGGTGCAGAAACCGGATCCCCGCCTGATCCAGCAGATCCGGCAGCATCAGGCCGTGGCCCGGCACATCCGTCATCTTCCCCGTTATGGGACAGGGTCTGCCGTAACGCTCCGACAGCCGCCGGGCGTACTGCAGGCCCTGGACATACTCCTCGGGCGCGCAGAAATCCGTATGGGAGGTAAAGGGCAGACCATGCCACACGATCTGCCCTTTCTCAATAAAACGCTCCAGCTCCGGCCGCAGTTCAGGCTCACAATGCTCCGAAATGTACCACAGGGGCCACGCGGGCATCGTCCAGACATAGCGCAGAGGTCCCAGCTCTTCCGTGGCCCGGCACGTCTCGATCACCTTCCGAAGCATCGGGCCGGCATACTGCTCCACTACCCGCTCCGCAAGGTCGGTGAAACCGATGTCAAAGTGGGTCTTGAATACCAGGATGATTTTTTGCACCATAGCGTCCTTATCTCACTCCCTGCAGGCGGTTTTCTAATTTTTCCACCAGCGGCAGCAGCTCCGATGGGTGGTAAATGCGGTAATCCGGCTCCTCCTCCGGCTCCGCCGCCTGATGGGGATAGCGGGGAGACCAGCACAGATGCACCGATGTAATGCCGAAGCGGTTTGCGCCCAGCACGTCCCGGGAAAGATTGTTTCCTACCATAATAATGCGGGACTTATCCGCTTCTGTCAAGCCTAAATTTGACAGAGCCGTCTCAAACATCAGCCGGTCGGGCTTTTCCACGCCTACCGCTTCCGAGATGACCCGGGTGGTGAAAATATGGTCCAGGCCGTTCTCCGTCATGGTGTTGCGGAAGGACTCCACCAGGCCGTCGGCCACCATGGCGATTGTGTAGCCTTTCTCATAGATGCGCAGCATGGTCTCCTTCGCTTCCGGAATGCAGTCCGCCCGGTGGACCACGCCCTCCGGGCAGTCCCGCACCTCCGTCCCTTCGTCGATTACGGTATCTCCGATATCTGTAAAAATAATCAGGTTTCTTGTTTGCATCATGTTGCTCCTTCACGTTTAGGAGTCGTTGGTCTTAAAAATCCGGGGGCAATTCCGGCACAGGCGGCGCAGGGAATTGCTGGCGCACGGCGTCAATGGGGGATTTATACTCCACCTCCGGGTCCTGCGCAACCTTCCGCCTGTATACCGAGGGGGACAGCCCTACATTCTTTTTGAACTCTTTGGAAAAGTGGAACTGATCGCTGTATCCGACAGAGATTGCGACGGTTTCTATAGAGAGGTTCTCGTCCTTGAGCAGAGCGGTCGCCTTGCACATCCGGTAATAAATCAGATAGTCCTTGGGAGAGAAGCCGGTGAGGGACTTGAACACCGCATAGAGCGACTTCCGGTTGACCCCGGCGTTGGCCGCGATGTCCTCCACAGAGATGTCGTCCTGATAGTTGGCGTCAATGAAGTCCAGCGCCTTGATGAGATAGAACTCCGGCGACACGGTCTCCGACGGGGCGTCCTCCAGCACATTGTCCAGCAGGAATCCGAAAATGCTGTACAGCTGTGCCATGATCTTGCAGTACCGGTTGGGCAGCGTGGTGGAGACCGCCAGCAGGCGGTCAAACATCGCCTCCGCCTCATGTGCCTCATTGTCCGAGAAAAGCGGCTTGTAGACCGACAGCTTGGCCCGGCTCAGATACCGGTCCACCAGGTGGCCGGAAAAAGCCACCCAGGTGACGTTCATTGCTCCCTTGTGCTCTGATTTGACGCGGGCCTCCTCGTTTGGAAAAAGCACAAAGCCCTGTCCGGCCTCCACCTTATGGGTCGCCTGACGGATCGTCACATACCCTTTTCCTTCCTTGACCAGGTAAAAAATGTAGTAATCCGGTCTGGTAACATGCTCGATCTCAATATTCTGGTTGCCGCAGTTATATACATTCAATGCCAGATTCCAGTGGGACCGGTCGCTGATGTGGATGCTGATATTCCGGTAAAAAGCTCCATCGCCCATGTCCATTCTCTTTACGGCTCCTCTCTCATTCGGGATGTTGTCAATTTCCCTCGCCGCAGGCCCCGCAGTTCCAGCACGCAACCAGCCTGCCGTCATGATCCGTCAGGGGCGGGAACTCCTTTTCGCACCGCTCCGTCCTGTAGGCGCAGCGGGGATGGAAATGGCACCCGGAGGGCGGCGCGGCAGGATTGGGCACCTCGCCCTCCAGGATGATCCGGTCAACGGCGATGTCCGGATCCGGCTGGGGCGCGGCGCTGAGCAGGGCCCTGGTGTAGGGGTGCATGGGGTTGGCGAACAGCTCCTCCGTCTCGCCGAACTCCACCATGCGGCCCAGATACATCACCATCACCCGGTCGGAGATATGCCGTACCACCGACAGCGCGTGGGAAATAAACAGATATGTCAGATTATACTCCTTTTGCAGGTCCTCAAGCAAGTTAATAATCTGCGCCTGAATGGACACGTCCAGGGCGGACACCGCCTCGTCGCAGACAATGACCTTCGGCTGGAGAATCAGGCTCCGGGCGATGCCGATACGCTGCCGCTGGCCGCCGGAGAAGGCGTGGGGATACCGGCGCAGGAACGCCTTGTTCAGTCCCACCTGCTCGGCGATCTTATCGACCGCCTCCTCGATCTCCCGCTTGCTCATGTTGGAATTGTAGCGCAGAGGCTCGCTGATAATGTCGAACACCGTCATGCGGGGATCCAGGCTGGCGTAGGGGTCCTGGAAGATCATCTGGATGTCCCGGCGGTACTTTTTCATCTGGGCGGCGGTGGTTTTCAAAAAATCAATCACGCCGTCCTCCTCCGTGTGGAACAGGACCTGGCCGCTGGAGGCGTCGATGCCCCGCACCACGCAGCGTCCCAGAGTGGTCTTGCCGCAGCCGGACTCGCCCACGATGCCGATGGTCTCCCCCTGATATACCGTCAGGGATACGTCTGTCAGCGCCTTGACGTTGACGCCCTTGCTTTCGTAGACTTTGGACAGATTCTTGATTTCAAGAACGACTTTCTTTTCTTCCATAGCTCACCCCTCCTCTTCCATCCGGACACAGCGGACCATGTGTCCGGGCTCTATGATGTACTCCTGGATATCCTGGCGGTTGCATTTGCCGTCGATGCACTGCTCACAGCGTTCATGGAATCCGCAGGAGGGCGGGAGCTTCACCGGCAGGGGGACCACGCCGTCGATCACATACAGTTTCTCGCCGCGATCCTGGTCCATTCTCGGCAGCGAGCGCAGCAGGCCCCTGGTATACGGGTGCCGCGGATTGTGGAAGATCTGGTGTACTGTGCCGTACTCCACGATCTGTCCCAGATACATGACCGCCACGTGGTCGCACATGTTGGCCACGGTGCCCAGGTCGTGGGTGATGAACAGGATGGACATGCCGAATTCCTTTTGCAGGCTCCGCATCAGCTCCAGAATCTGCGCCTGGATGGTCACGTCCAGGGCGGTGGTGGGCTCGTCGGCAATGAGGAAATCCGGGCTGCAGCAGAGCATCATGGCGATGAGCGCCCTTTGCAGCATACCGCCGGAGAACTCGTGGGGATACTGGTCGATCCGCTTCTCCGGGTTGGCGATGCCCACCTTTTTCAGCATCTCCAGCACCCGCGCCCGGGCCTGCTGCTTGCTGACGTCCGGCTCATGGAGCTGAATGATCTCCATGAGCTGATTGCCGATGGTATAGAGAGGGGAAAAGGCGGTCATGGGCTCCTGGAAAATCATGGCCATCTCCGCGCCCCGCAGGGAGCGGTACAGCGCCCCGTCATGCTCCAGTTCCACCAGATTCAGCACCCTTCCGGACTTGGTGCGGTAGAGGACCTCGCCGCAGGCGGTGCAGTTGTCGGGGTTGATGCCCAGCACCGCCTTGCTGGTGACGCTCTTACCGCAGCCGGACTCCCCCACCAGGCCCAGGGTCTGGCCCTTCTTCATGGTGAAATCCACGCCGCGCACGGCGTTGAGAATGTGGTCATCCATTTTGATGTCCACTTTCAGCCCGCGGACCTCAAGGATATTTTCGGGCGCGATGGTGTATTCCTTCAACACCTCTTTGGATTTTTTCATCTTCATATTTCCCGCCTCCTTACTTGTAGGGGTCCGCTGCGTCACGCAGGCCATCACCCATAAAGTTGAAGGCCAGGACGGTCAAAAACACGAACAGCATGGGGATCAGCTTCCAGCCGTAGAACATGATGGTCTCCAGCTTATTGGTCTCCTGGAGCAGCACGCCCCAGCTGGTGGCGGGGGAACGCAGGCCCAGGCCCAGGAAGCTCAGGGTGGTCTCGCCGATGATCAGTCCGGGGATGGACATGGTCATGTTGACAATAATGTAGCTGGTAAAGCTGGGGATCATGTGGCGGATAATCACCTTATTCACCGGCGCGCCGGAGATCCGAGCCGCCATGATATAGTCCTCTTTCTTGACAGAAATGAACTTGGAGCGAACCACCCGGGACAGGTCCGGCCAGGAGATCAGGGACAGGATCAGGGTCATGAGCATAAATACCTGGGCGGGCTTCAGCGTCTTGGGGATGGCGGCGGAAAGGGCCATCCACAGCGGCACCTGGGGGAAGGAGCGGACCACCTCCACCAGACGCTGGATCACGGTATCGACCCAGCCGCCGAAGTAGCCGGCCAGGGAACCCATGAACAGTCCCAGCACCAGCGTCAGCAGCATACCGACAACAGGGATGAACAGGGAGATCTGAGCCCCCAGCACCACACGGGAGAACAGGTCCCGGCCCATGCTGTCGGTGCCGAACAGGAACACCCTGCCGTCTCCCTCCGCCTCAAAGAGATGGAGGTTGGAGGGGATCAGGCCGAAGAGCTTGTACTCGCCGCCTTCGGCGCCCTGCTGGAAGAATTTGATTTTATAGACCGCCTCCGGGTCCTCGGCGAACATCAGCATGTAGGTCTCCGGGTCACGCTCGGTCTTGAGCCCGTAGACAAAGGGGCCTATGAATTTCCCGTCGTGGAACCAATGGATCGGCGTGGGGCCGCAGTTGACGTACTTGCCGTCGTACTGCTCGGTGCCCTGGGGAGCCACGAAGTTGCCGAAAATGGCCACGATATAGAAGAAGAGCAGGATGATGGTGCTGGCCATAGCCAGCTTGTGCTTGCGGAATTTCCGCATCATCAGGCTCCACTGGGAGGCGTAATAGTATTTATCGGATTTCTTCTGCTCTTTTGTCCGCGCCTCGGCGGGGGCTGTTTTCACTTTCTCCACTGCGCTCACCCTTTCAAATATTCTTTCCGGGCTCTCGGATCGAGCCAGGCCAGCAGGACATCGGAGATAAACGTACCGATGACCGTAACAATCGCCATCAGGAACAGCCAGCTGCCCGCCAGGTACATATCCTGGTCGATCAGCGCGTTATACATAATCGCTCCCATGCTCGGCAGGTTCAGCACAATGGCGGTGATGGTGGAGCCGGTGAAGATGCCCACCAGGGACCAGCCGATGGAGGAGACAATGGGGTTGACAGCCGCCCGGACACAGTACTTGTAGCGGATCATGGCGGCCTTCATGCCCTTGGCCTTGGCGGTCATGACATAGTTCTTGTTCAGCTCGTCCAGCATCTGGCTGCGCATGGTGCGCATGAGGCCGCAGGTGTTGCCCAGTCCAATGACAATGATGGGGATAACGGAGTGCTTGCACAGATCCGCAAACTTGGCCCAGGACCAGGGCGCGTTCTGCATGGCCGGAGAGAACAGGCCCAGCATGGTATCGCCCGTCAGCTTGAAGGACATAAACATCAGCAGGATGGCCATCAGGAAGTTGGGCACCGCCTGGCCCAGGAAGCCGATGGTGGTGAAAGCGTAGTCGCCCACGGAGTACTGGTGGACGGCGCTGTAGATACCGATCGGAATGGAGATCAGATAAGTAAACAGCATGGTCACCAGGGACAGAGCCATGGTCGGTACGATGTACGCCTTGATAACGGTCGTCACGGGCATGGCCAGGGAGAAGGAATAGCCGAAATCACCATGGAAAAGGATATTGGTGATCCAGCGCCAGTATTGAACCACGAAGGGCTGGTCCAGGCCGTACTGTTCCCGCAGATTCGCGATCATCACCGGATCAACGGATTCGCCGGCGGCGGTCAGACGGCCGATGTAGTTGGTGAGAAAGTCTCCTGGCGGAAGCGTGATGATGAAGAATACAGCGAAAGAGATCAGGAGCACGGTCAGGAACATGATGCCCAGCTTTTTTACAATGAATTTTGCCATCTAAATTTCCCCCTGTCTTTATTATAATGATCTCCGACGGCATCCCAGTTTATCGGAGATTTCCATAAGGTGCGCAATGTCGTCTGCCACCAGTTTTCCTTCCGTATTGGGGGGCAGATTCATAACGACAATATTGTCTGCCGCAAATGCGGTGCGGCAGTCCCGCACCACCTTTTCTACATCTGTTAAAGGCTTTTGCTCATAGATATTGGAATAAAACCAGCTGAAATCTTCTCGGGAACAGACAGTCATCTCAAACGGCAGATAGTAGGTCTGCCCGCCGAAGGTATAGAGCTTTGGATCGTCTGCCCGACACGGATGGGGATCCCACAGCCGGAAGTCCGACGGAAACATCCGTAAAGGATCATACTCCTGATAGTTTTCCGGCGCAAATCGTTCCCCCGGGAATTTGACTGCGGAATCATCCACGCCTACCGTATGATTGACCCCGATCTGACAATTGGGCTGGAGACGCTTCACCGTATCATAGATCATATCCAGCCTCCACTCGCTTCGGGCCTTGTCCCAGGCCCCGTCCAGCCACAGCTCCACAATTTCGCCGTACCGTCCGTCCATCAGTTCCGTCAGCTGGCGAAGCATATACGGGATGTAGCCGTCGTTAAAATTCTTCTGATAACCGGGATAGCTGCGGTCCCAGAGAGAATAGTACAGCCCCAGCTTCAGCCCATATTTGCGGCAGGCATTCGCCACCTCCGCCACCACGTCTGTCCGGTTGCCGGAACGCTCTACCGAATATGCCGTTTCCTTTGTGGACCACAGGCAGAATCCATCATGGTGTTTTGTCACCAGCACTACAAAATTCATTCCGGCTTCATAGGCCACTCTGACCCACTGGTCGGCATCAATCGCAGCGGGCTGATAGGACAGAGCAGGTATGCTGCCGTCAGACCACTCCACATTCCCGAAGGTGTTCACCCCGAAATGCAGAAACATCCCGAATTTCCGGTTCATCTGAAGGATCTGGCCCTCCGCGGGCTCTGTCCCAGGCTTCTGTCGGATGATTTGCTTTTCCATTGACGGATTCTCGCTTTCCTGCGGAAATAATATATTTGATTAAAGCGGTTGTTTCCATGTATCATGGAAACAACATAGCGTATACGCTATGAAAGGGGACAGCCAGCAGCCAAAGGGGTTGACTGCTGGCTGTCAAGTATGCGCTTGTACTCAGATTACAATTTGATTAGTCCTGAATGAACCAGGTGTAGGGCTTGCCGTAGCCCAGGAAGCGCAGCTCGTCGCACATCACGAAGCCGTCGTTCCAGTTGTGGATGCGGTTGTTCACGGCATAGAAGTTGTCGCTGTTGTCCAGGAAGCCGATGATCCAGGTGTTATCGGCGTGAAGCTGGAGGATCTTGTCGCCGGCGGCCTTCAGCTCGTCCATGGTGGCGGCCTTGACCAGGCCCAGGGTAGCGTCTACCAGCTCAGCCATGGGCGTGCCGGGCTCGGGCGTGATGTTGTCCTTGTGCTCCATGCCGTACTTGCCCAGCCAGCAGTTGTTGTTGCGGTTGGCAGCCAGATAGTCAGGACGCAGCATGACGTTGAACACGCCCGTGCCGCCCTCGTAGGAGGCCATAGCCACGTCGCCGGCGTAGTACTTCTCGTTGCGCATGTTGTTGTCGGTGTTGGCGGACTCAACCACCTGGATGCCGATCTTCTTGTAGTACTGGCTCAGCAGGGCCACGGCCTGGGCGGAAGCTTCGTCGCCGGTGGTCTCCAGCTCCAGGACGATGGCCTTGCCATTGTTGGCGCCGCCCACGAAGGTGCGGTAGCCGTCGGCGTTCAGGTCGGAGCTGATGAGGTCAATGCCGTCCAGCAGCCTGTTGGCCTCGTCCACATCCATGTCGATCCACTTGGTGGTCGCGCCCGCAATGTATTCAGCAGTACCCTCGGGAGCGGCGAACTGCTGGGGCGTGTGCATGCCGTTGAAGAGGATCTCATTCATCTCGCTGCGGTCCACGGCAATGGACAGGGCGTGACGGAAGTCGATCTCAGCAAACAGCTCGGCATACTGGGCATCCTTGTAGGTCTGGTTGAGCTGGAGGGCGGAGGAGGTCCAGTTGGGGCTGACCATGGTCTTGATGGTGTAGCAGCTTCCGGCCTCGCCGGCCTTATAGGTGGGGAAGTTTTCCGTGCCGAAGCCGCAGAAGTCCAGGTTGCCCGCCATGATTTCCTGGGCGTTCAGGCTCTCGTCCATGGTGACGATCTCGATCTTGTCCACGTAGGGCAGCTGACGGCCCTGATCGTCCACCTTCCAGTAGTAGGGGTTGCGCTCGAACACCATGGTCTGATCGGTCAGAGAGCTGGTGTTGTTCCAGGGACGCAGGGTGGGACGGCCGGCGTACTGCCAGTAGCGGTAGCCCAGCTGGTCGGCCAGTTTGGTGTAGTCCTCGAAGGTGTAGAGGGCGCTCTTGGCCTTGGCGTTGGCCAGAGCCTGCTCCTCGGTAACGGTGGTCAGGCCCTCGCCGCCGATGAGCTTCAGGTCGGTCTCGCCGGACCAGTGGGGCTGGTCCATGTTGACGGCCATGATGTCCTTATACCACTCCTTGGGGCAGAACATCCACTTGTTGTCGATGCAGATGGCCTGGAGCAGGGTGGGCTTGGGACTGTAAAGGGTGATGGTGAAGGTGGTGTCGTCCACATAGCGGACCTGGGCGGGCTTCAGGATGCCGTCGGCGGGGTCCTCGCTCTTGTACCAGTTGTAGTACTTGGTGGTGTTGGACCTGGTGACGTCGCCGGTGGCGTTGTCCACCTCGGTCACCAGAACGTAGTTGTAGTAATACACGCAGTCTTCTGCGGTAAAGGGAGTGCCGTCGGACCAGCGCATCCCCTCGCGCAGATGGATGGTATACACCAGGCCGTCGTCGCTCAGGTCATAGCCCTTGGCCACGTTGGGCTCCACGGAGCCGTCGTCCAGCATACGGAACAGAGGCTCCTCGCAGATGGGTCCCCAGTACCACATGCCGCCGTTGGGGGTACGCATGGTGCCGCCGTAGACCGGAGTCTCTCCCTTGGGACTGTAAGCGGCTTCCACATAGACGTCCGCGTCGGTGGGGAGACGGTCAGCCAGCGCGGGCAGGGTGCCGGCGGCAACCATTTCCGCCAGCATGGGGGATTCCTTGGCAATATCGCCGCTGGATGTATTAGACGGCTGCTGGGCATCTGTGTTGTTGTTAGCGGGCTGCTGGGTAGTGGTATTGTTGTTCGCGGGGGGATTGTCGTTGTTGTTGCCGCCGCAGCCGGCCAGAAGGCCGAGCACCATCAGGGCGGCGAGGAGCAATGACGTGATCCTCTTCTTCATGAAACTACCTCCAAATCGTTTTTTCTACATCGGACACAGAACAAATAAACATGTCTCGTGCGTTGATCTGTGTTTCGATCCTCCGTAGCTTGGTTTTTATTCTATACCGCAAATTCCCCAAAAGCCATGGTGATTTGTCACGGTTTCATGTTGCTTTTCATGAAGATAAACGAGCACAACACGGGCGGAACCCGCTCATTTTCACAAATTTTCAAGCACAGGCCCGCTTCAGGCCCAGGTTTTTGTTGATTTGATACAATAACATTCGTTTCTGTTTTGACATCTTCCACAAACGCCGTTGCGGCCGAAAATCCTGTCCCGATTTTTCTACAGATTTTTTGCGGACATTTTGATAAATTTTTTCCCAAAATTGCATATTTCCGTCGGACACGCTCTGCAAAGCCACATTTTTTTCGCGACAAAAACGCAAACACGCTCGCCGGTCCTCCATTCCGGAATCCCAAAAGCACAACCCGCCGGGCAGCGGCATCCCCCGCCCGTTTCCCCCGTTTTCCGCCATATTTTCCGGCAAAAAAACATGGACTTCCCTCCGCGCGGACGATATACTGGCCATATCACGTCTGGAGGTGGATGAATGGACCATAAAACCAATGGAGGACGGACCGGCGCCATTATGTTCCGCTGCGGAGAGTCGCGTCTGGAAGCCGGTTTTCAGTGGGCGAAGGAGCAGGCGCTCCATTACGTCCACGACCAGGGGGCGGCGGGCCCCTGGTATGAAGCGGCTTTGCCGGGCCGGAACGCCTGCTGTATGCGGGACGTCAGCCATCAGGCTGCCGGGGCGCACTTCCTGGGGCTGGACGCGCACAATAAGAATATGCTGCGCCGCTTCGCACAGAGCATGGCGGAGAGCCGGGACTACTGCTGCTTCTGGGAAATCACCGGAGACGGCCGTCCCGCGCCGGAGGACTATGTGGACGACCGGGATTTCTGGTACAACCTTCCGGCAAACTATGACGTTCTGGACGCCTGCTGGCGGATGTACTGCCTCACCGGGGACGGAGATTATCGGGACGATCCGGACTTTCAGGCCTTCTATGACCACACGGTGAAGGAGTATACTGCGGTCTGGGACCACGACGGCGACGGCGTCCCTGATCGGGATCTTCAGGGCATCCACCGCCGGGGGATCCCCTCTTACGACGAGCGGAAGGGAATGGAAGAGATGAGCGTGGCGGCAGACCTGATCGCCGCGCAGTACCGGGGGTACCGCTCCTACGCGCAGCTGCGGGGCCTGACCGGCGCGGGGGCCGCGGAGTGGGAGGAAAAAGCGGAACAGCTGGCCGGCCTGCTGGCCACCAAATGGTACGACAAGGCGGAGCGGCGGTTCTACGGAACCATGGACCGGGCCGGGAAAATGTTCCCGGCTCTGGGCAGTCCCCATCTGCTGGCCTATTTTGACGCGGTACGGGACGAGGAGCAGCGGCTGACCCTGCTGGATCAGATCGACGCGATCGGCCGGGCCGGCATCATCGTGGAGCTGATGTCCCACTACCCGGAGATTTTCTTCCGCCACGGACAGCCGGACCGGGGCCTCTACTGGCTGGAGCAGCTGCTGGACCCCTCTCTGCCCCGCCGGGAGTACCCGGAGGTGTCGTTTGCCGCGGTAGGCGCCTATGTCACGGGGCTCATGGGGATCTCCGGCGACGCCGCTTCCCGGACGCTGTATACCAGCGGGCAGCTGCCCGCCGCCGTGGGGGCTGCGAGTCTGGAGAACTGTCCTCTGTTCGGAGGAACCATTGACCTCACATACCAGGATCGCAGCGTCCGGCTTCGGAATTGTACCGGCGCGCCCCTTCGGTGGCGGGGAATGTGCGTGGCGGACGGCGAAACGGCAGAGTCCGCCGCAGGGTAATCAGAATCCACCGGCCTGCCTGATCCGGCGCAGCTCCTCCGCGACCAGTTCGGGAATCTTCGCCAGCAGCTGCGGCCAGGGAATCACCTGCTCCGGTCCCACGGTCTCCGGCTCATATTCCAGCGCAGGGGAAAAGGCGTAGCGCGTCCGGATATGCCGCTCGATCATCCGGTCCTGGTCCTCGCTGGTCTCCATCGCGTCCGCCAGCATGGGCGGAATCAGCAGTCCGCCGCCGGCCTTCAGGCCGCAGGACTCCGGGAAATCCTGGTGCAGCCAGAACAGCGCCGGGTCCGGCATCAAAGCGTGCTTGCCCGGCTGGGCGTAGAGGACAGGGTGCGTTCCCTCCAGGCGGAAGGCGGCGATCCGGTGCGCCCGCAGGCGCATCCCGTGAAAGCTGTTCCAGCACCCGGTTACGGCTCCGCCGGGGTCCGCCGCCACCCATACGTGCTCCAGATCGTACAGGTGCTGGATGTCATAGTCGTAATAAACCGCATATTCAACGATGTATGCGGCGCCCAGCTCCGCCGGGTCCAGCGTCAGATCCTTAAAGCTTTGGGAAGCTCCCCTCTCCCGAAAGACCGTGTAGCCGAAATAGCGGATGGGGAACGGTTCCTTCCGGTCCTTCCAGATATGGGGCTGATAGGTCAGCGCCAATTGATATTCTGTTTCCATAAGCACATATCTCCTTTTTGCCATGTATTCTGAGGGTCGCTGCAAAAAAAGCATATGGACAATTTGCCTTTTTCCATATATAGTAAAATACAATCTTTTTGAAAGGATTTCAACTATGGATTACATGCAGGATAAGATTCGTGTGATCGTTGAGCAGCTGGATGCGCTGCGCCACGCCGCAAGCGAGCCGCTGGAGGGCTTCACATACTGCGCCGCGCCCTACAAGACCTCCAATACTCCGCCCGAGGGCCCCTGGCTTCCCTGGGACCCGGCAGCCTCCCTTGAGGGGTGGGATGCCCACTACTGGTTCCACCGCGCCTTTACCGCTCCGGCGGCGGAGGATGGGCAGAACCTCTTTTTCCAGCTGACCACCGGTCGGGAGGGCACCTGGGACGGCGTCAATCCCCAGGGGCTTGTCTACCTGAATGGAGAGATGATCCAGGGTCTGGATGTGAACCACCAGATGGTCCTGCTGGAGCCGGGCAAAGATTACGATCTCTATGTTTATATGTATACCAGCATGATGCCCCCGGACCGGATGCCTGAGGCGGGAAGATTCCAGGCATCCCTGGTATGGGTGGACACGGAAACAGAGGCGCTGTACTACGATCTGAAGGTCCCCCTGGACGCCAGCCAGTACGTTGCCCATGAGGGACGGGAGTACTGGCAGATCCTGAAAGCGCTGGACGGGGCGGTCCGTCTGCTGGACCTGCGGGGACTGGACCGGGAGAGCTTCCGGGCCGGCGTTACCGCCGCCCGGGAATATCTGCGGACTGAATTTTACGAAAAGGTCTGCGGCGGGGCGGCTCCGGTGGTTCACTGTGTGGGGCATACCCATATCGACGTGGCCTGGCTGTGGTCCCTGGCACAGACCCGGGAGAAGGCCCAGCGCAGCTTTGCCACGGTGCTGCGCCTGATGGAGCAGTATCCGGAGTACATCTTCATGTCCTCCCAGCCCCAGCTGTACCAGTACGTCAAGGAGTCCGCGCCGGAGATTTACGAGCAGATCAGGCAGCGGGTCCGGGAGGGCCGCTGGGAGGTGGAGGGCGCCATGTGGCTGGAGGCGGATTGCAACCTGACCTCCGGCGAGAGCCTGGTGCGCCAGATTCTCCACGGCAAGCAGTTCATGCAAAGGGAGTTCGGTGTGGACAGCCGGACCCTTTGGCTGCCGGATGTGTTCGGCTACAGCGCCGCGCTGCCGCAGATTTTACGGAAGTCCGGCGTGGACCGGTTCTTCACCACCAAAATCAGCTGGAACGAGACCAACAAAATGCCCTATGACGTGTTCATGTGGCAGGGGATCGACGGCACAGAGATCTTCACCTGCTTCGGTACGGCTCGGGACCTCCCGCGCCCCGACCAGAGCGACACCTGCACCACCTACGTGGGAAACACCGAGCCCAGGCAGATCCGGGGCACCTGGGAGCGCTTCCAGCAGAAGGAGTGCTCCGACCACACCATCCTCACATTCGGCTTTGGCGACGGCGGCGGCGGTCCCACTCCCCACCATCTGGAGGTCCAGCGGCGCATGGCAAAAGGCATCCCCGGCCTGCCCCGTACGGAGATCAGCACCACGGACGCCTACTTTGCCCGGGTAACTGAAGATTTCCAGCAGCGGGCCGAGACCTCCCGCGTTCCCAGGTGGGTGGGCGAGTTGTATCTGGAGTTTCACCGGGGGACCTATACCTCCATCGCCAAGAACAAGCGCAACAACCGCAAAAGTGAATTTCTCTATCAGAAGGCAGAGACCCTGAGCGTCCTCTCCAATCTGTTCTGTGAGACCCCCTATCCGAAGGACAGCCTGTACGCGGGCTGGGAGACCATCCTGCTCAACCAGTTCCACGACATCATCCCTGGCTCCTCCATCCATCAGGTCTACGAGGTCAGCGACCGGCAGTATGCGGACATCCAGACCAAGGGCGGTCAGATGTCCGAGACCGCTCTGCGGGCGCTTGCCGGCAAGGTCCCTGGCGAGGGGTTTCTGGTCTACAACCCTCTGGGCTTTGTGCGCAGCGGACTGGTGGACTGCGGCGGGAAAAGCTGCTGGGTGGAGGACGTCCCTGCCATGGGGTGGAAGGCGGTCAGGCCCGGGGAGGCCGGCTCTGATGTAACGATTTCCGCCCATACGCTGGAAAACGACTGCTGCCGGCTGGAACTGGACAATGCCGGAGAAATCTCCTCCCTGTTTGACAAGCGGGCTGGACGGGAACTGTGCAGATCAGGCCAGAAACTCAACATGCTTCAGGTTTTTGAGGATTTTCCACGGGATTACGACGCCTGGGAACTCAGTCTGTACTATAAGGACAAGATGTGGCCCGTAAATCAGGTCAAATCTGTCGAAACCGTGGATGACTGCGCCCGCAGGGGAATCAAGGTGGTCAAGACCTACGGTGCGTCAGAGATCACCCAGACCATCTGGCTGTATGACCACTCCCCCCGCATCGACTTTGAGACCGAAGTGGAGTGGCATCAGCGGCATCAGATTCTGAAGGCCGTCTTCCCCATGGACCTGCACACCACCCAGGCATCTTACGAGATCCAGTTCGGCCACGTCTACCGTCCCACCCACAGCAATACCAGCTGGGACGCCGCGAAATTCGAGGTCTGCGCGCACAAGTGGGCGGATCTGTCGGAGAACGGCTACGGTGTGTCCCTGCTGAACGATTGCAAATACGGTCACAGTGCTGACGGCAGTACGCTGACCCTGTCCCTGCTGAAATCCGCCACCTATCCCGACCCCGAGGCGGACCAGGGGCGCCATGTCTTTACCTACAGCCTGCTGCCCCATACGGGAGATTTCCGGGAGTCCGGCACAATCCAGGAGAGCTACTGCCTGAACCAGCCGCTCATGGCTGCGCCTCTGTCCGGAAACGGTACGGGCCTGCCGGAGACATTCAGTCTGGTCCACTGTGACCAGCCCAATGTGATCCTGGAGACCGTGAAACAGGCGGAGGACGGCGGGGATCTGATCCTGCGCTTCTATGAGGCATACGACCGGAGGGTGCGGGCCAGACTCACTCTGGGCATCCCCTTCGCCGGCGCCGAGGTCTGTGATCTGATGGAGAATCCGGTACCTGACGCTGAAATCACCGTAAATGGTCAGGAGATCACGCTGCCGGTCCGCAATTTCGAAATCGTGACCCTGCGCATTCGCCGGTAAACGGGGAGAAATATGATGCGGTTATCTGAAATTCATTTGCGCGACCCGTTTATCCTGCCGGACAAGGGAATCTATTACCTCTATGGAACAAGAGGCGCGACCTGCTGGGGCAGGGCCGATGGGTTTGACGTATATACCAGTATGAATTTGACGGAATGGAACGGGCCCTTCCCGGCCTTTACCAGGCCGGACGGCTTCTGGGCGGACCGGAATTTCTGGGCTCCGGAGGTCCATCTCTATTGCGGGCGTTACTTCATGTTTGCCAGTTTCAAGAGCGGGGATCAGTGCCGCGGCACGCAGATTCTTGCGGCGGACGCCCCCATCGGACCGTTCCTTCCCTACAGCGACGGTCCTGTGACCCCCAGAGATTGGGAATGCCTGGACGGAACGCTGTATGTGGAAAACGGAACGCCTTATATGGTATTCTGTCACGAATGGCTGCAAGTGAAGGACGGCGAAATGTGCGCCATGCCGCTGCGGGAAGATCTGCGCGCCGCCGCGGGGGATCCTGTAGTGCTGTTTCGGGCGTCCGAGCCAGACTGGGCAGACAAAGGCGCGGAGCATTACGTGACGGACGGCCCGTTTCTATTCCGCGGTCCATCAGGAAAGCTTCTGATGTGCTGGTCCAGCAGCAGAAACGGAATTTACTGCCAGGCAATTTCCTGCTCCTCTAACGGCCTGCTGCTGGGACAATGGCGTCATCATCCTAAGCTGCTGATTTCCCGTGACGGCGGGCATGGGATGATTTTTTCCTCTTTTGACGGTCAGCTTTTCTTCATCTGCCATCAGCCAAATCAGCATCCTCTGGAGCGGCCTCAGTTGATCAAAATGGAGGAACAGATTCAGGTATACGCCGATTTTTGATTTTACCCCCAACGCGGAACCTTGTGCAGGCAAAAAGACTCGCGCCACAAGCAGCGATATAAAGCGCCAGAACATAACGGATATAAAGAGGAAAAAGTTTGTCCGTTTCAAAAATTTTACGCAGTAGAGATGACAAAACGCCCTTGCAGCGGACAGAGTAAAATCGTTCTCACCCAAAAGCATCCCCAGAGCGGCCGGTGATTTCATGGCTGCCCTGGGGACGCTTTTTCCATTCTGATCTGTCGGGCGATATAGCCGGCGCGGTTGAGAAAGGGCAAAAAGGAGGCGAGGGAAAATGGAGCGAAGCAAGGCAAAGGGCACAGGCGGGCCGGCGCCCGTCCAGGACGGCAGCAACGCCCCGCCCCATTTGATCCGCCGAACTTTATAGTCAGAACGGTTGAGAACAAGTAAATGTTGGGCTTCGCCCAAACCCACCAGGGCTTTGCCCCGTGGGCCGCGCTTTGCGCGGCTTAGGGCTGGGGCGGCCTTTGGCCGCCTAACGCCTGGACCCACCGCCCTTTGAAAAGGGCGGCCCTAAACTTACTGTTTCTGAACTGTGGTCACTATACTCTTTTTCAACTGCTTCGACTATAAAAGGTCAATGAGCATACTGCTATGCTCATTGACCCTGCTCGATATTATTTCCGAGCTTTAAGGCCGGAAGTAATAGCTGTCCACAAATCAACTTGTCTATTCCTGCGCAAACGCGAATTTTACATCGCCCGTATCGTCATCCCGGATGGCGATACGGAAGGAGCAGTCCGCGAAGTCCGCATTGAGGATTGCGGTCTCTCCCCCGGCGGTCCATTTCAGCGCCAGATGCGTGCCCTCCGCCTCGGCGGAGACGGCGGCCTCCGGGGAGAACGCGCCGAAGGTGTTCCGCATCCGGAGCAGCTCCAGCTGCTTCTGCACCACATCCAACCCCAGCCGCTCCTCAATATCCGAGAAAGTGAGGTTGGAGCGGTTGATCTCCTTGTGTCCGTCCTTACCGGCCCGCTCCATGGCGGCGTAGTCGTTCCTGCCCGCGAAGAGATCGAGATACCACACCTGGGGCTTTCCGGGCATGAACAGCTGCACCGCGCGGGCCAGCAGCATCCGCCGGTCGTCCTCCCCCAGGGCGCTGTAGTAGGTGGCGTTGACCTGGTAGTACATGTTCTTGGCGCCGTGGAGGTTCTTCACATAGCCGCCCCGGGACACCAGAACGTCGATCAGACCCTGGATCCGCTCGTCGGACAGCAGACCCTTCAGGTCCAGCATGGGGATGCCGTCGTGGCAGCCCAGCATGTTCACGGTGGAAATCTTCTCCTCCACCAGCTCCCTGGCCCACCGGGCCAGATATTCGCCGGTGCGGTGCTCCATGGCGTCGATAATGAGGCCCGGCAGGAAGAAGTCGTAAGTGGTATAGCCCTTGGCGGCGATGACTTTATAGACGCCCTCGCCGTAGCTGGCGTGGATCTCCGGCAGCAGCCGCAGACTGTGCTGATCCGCCAGCCGGCGGACCTGCTCCAGCACCTCCCAGGTCTCCGGTTCGTTCATGAAATTCTTCTTGCCGGGAGACTTGGGCGCGTAGGCGAAGGCGTCCAGCCGGATGATCCGCGCGCCGTAGGAGGCCAGCTTCGCCAGAGTCTGTTCATAGAATTCCCATACCCTGGGCGAGCGGATGTTCAGATCCATCTGGCCCAGGTACTTCCGCTCCCCGTTTTCCTCCCAGACCTTCTGATAGAAGGTGTTCCAGTAAGGCACCTCCCGGCCGTCGGGGAAACGCACCATCAGGATGGGCAGTCCCGGCTTGCGGAAGAACATTTTCTCAATATACCGGGGATCGGGCTGGATATATCCCTCCGCGGTCATCTCGCCGCAGCCCTCCCAGAACTTATTCCAGTCGATGAAAAAGTCCAGATACTCGGACCGCTCCCCTTTCGCCAGCAGGTCCTGGAACTGAGGGGACATGACGGAGGCGTGGTTGAGCACGAAGTCCAGCTTCAGGTCGATACCCAGCTTCCGCAGGCCGTCCAGGTCGCTCTTCGCCGCCAGGTCCTCGTTCAGGTCGTAGTCCACCACGCAGAATCCCCGGTCCAGGTCAGAGTGGTACAGGCTGGGCAGTATGTAGAGCGAAGTAAACGCGTTTTTCAGCTCCTCCCGCTCCAGCATGGCGGTAACGCCGCTGAGATTGCTGCCGATGCTGTCGGGGTAGACGTTCAGCATGGCGCCCAGATCATGTTTTGTCATCGGTCAGCCCTCCTGCCCCATGAGACGGCGGTACTGGTCATAGGTCAGCACCTCGCCGCTCTTGGAAATGATGATTTTCGCCTTGTGGGCGCAGCTGTCCAGTTCCGCCTGTTCGATCTCCAGAACCATGGTGGTGAAGGCGGAATCGGTCTTGCCGTCCCGGGCGCGGGAGCGGCGATGGGCGCGGGTCTCTTCGGGGGTGCTGTTGAGCAGCACGGGAATGTCCACGCCCTGGAGGAAATCGCTGTTGCCGTGGGTCCACTCGATGACCAGCACGCTGGTCTGCGAGACATCCACCGCCTCGTACCACCGCTCGTCCTCAGTGCGGCCCATGCGCTTGAGCATCAGCGTGTCATCCCCCGCCTTGAATCTGGCGATGATGGCGCTCAGCTCGCCATAGTCCTGCTCGGCGGGGGTGCCCAGGTATTCGGCCAGGGCCTTCCGGCCCTCCGCCTGATAGACCCGCAGCCAATCCCGGCCCGCAGCCTCATGGGGATCGGCATCGGTCTCCGCCGTCCACAGCGCATGGAGCTCCACGCTCGCGACAGCGGTGTAGGCCCCGGCCTCCAGCATACCGCGCATACCGCCCACCCGGAAGATCCGGACCCGCTCGGCATCGTTGTACATGGGGATCCTGCGGGGATAGTTGTCGCCGGAGAGGGTGTACGCGCCCACCCCGGCGCTGCGGAAGTAGTGGCTGAGCAGGCTGGCGGTCTCGGACTTGCCCACGCCGGAGCCGCCGCACACGGCGACGACCGCCCGGCCCGTCTGCGCCGCCGCCTCGACGGCCAGGGGGACCAGCAGAGGGAAGATGGTGTTTGCCTTGTCAA
This sequence comes from Oscillibacter sp., assembly GCA_014799925.1. Lineage (GTDB taxonomy): Bacteria > Bacillota > Clostridia > Oscillospirales > Oscillospiraceae > Pelethomonas. The sequence goes on along the minus strand of JAAVHC010000042.1, from coordinate 16,508 downwards.
TGTGCCCCTGGTTGATCTCCACCTTATCTCCCGGCATGTCTCCGTGGGGAATGCCGCCGCTCACCGCCGGAGGGGTCCACTGGGGCAGCGCTTCGGCCGCCCGGTTGATCGCGTTCTTATCCATAGCAGTCTTTATCCTTTCGATGTGAAATGGGGCAGGCCGAACAGAGAAACCGTATAGTTGTCGGTGGTCAGCCTGTCATAAAAGTAGCAGGGTACTTCTCCAGCTGCTCCCGTGGGATCATGCGGGTGTCGCTGCACAGCCGGCAGATATCGAATGCTTCAGCGTATTTCTTCCACTGGGGCCGGTCCTCGCCGTTGGGATCGCCGGAGGCGCAGAAGCCGGAGCCGTCGCACACCACCTCGCAGCCGCCGTGGATCCAGATGAACACGGGCAGCCTGTCCTCCGTATAGCCCTGAAGCCACCCCCTGCGCTACGCGAACCTTTGCGTTTTCAAAATCGTCCATGGTCACAACCTCCTCAATCAATATGGTAATCGGCGCCTCTCTATCCATATCATACCATACGGACACGCAGATGACCAGTAAAAATGTGAACAGTAATTTTGTTTTTATCAGGAACTGATATGCTCCCCATAGAGCAGACAAACAGAGGATAGGATTGCATCCTATCAGGAAAACACACTGTCAAAGGGATTTATGCTTTGGCGGGGTTGCTTGTGTTGATTTCAATGTACTCGGCAGTCTTGCGGAACTCGTCCGCAAACTTGAACTTGACGCTGATATTGCCGTTTTCGTAAACCTTGATGTGGTCTACCAGCTCAATAAGGATTTCGCGGGTCAGCTTTGCGGGAGGATTTCTCGCACAATACTTTTATCCTGTCACAGAGAGAAAGACGCGGCAAGGCATGGAAACAGAAAATCCTGATTGAAAAGCTGAATCAGCAGATACTGGGTTGGACGAATTATCATCAATCAGTCTGTGCCAACTGGACTTATATAGAAGGGTACATCGATGAAGGCATCAGCGGCACAAGCACCAAAAAGCGGGATAGCTTCAATCGGATGATAAGGGACGCCAAAGCGGGGCGGTTTGACTTCATCATCACGAAGGAGATATCCCGCTTTTTTGTGCTTGTACCGGAAATGCCCTCGTCGATATATCCGGAACAGTATGTCCAGTTTGGTTTGCTCTGGATAAATTCGGTATAATACTGCACCTGGTTCTCCAGGCTGTTGAGTTGTTCGTCCTTATCGGTAGAAACTCTGGCGTAAAAGGTCACCCGGAGGGGAAGGTCATAGATGGACTTCCCCATCCGCATCTCAGTTCGTATCCGGTGTACATTCATGCACATTCGCCTCCTCTGTCAAGCACACAGGATACCAGAAGAAGTCCGGAAAGTCTATTGAAGAATGTACCAAATCCAGTGCGCCGGAATAGGTGGTTTTCGATATAAGCCCGGCGGAAAAAACACACTCCAGCAGGACGCTCACCAATTCTCGCTGTGGGCTTTCCATCTTGCATCACCTCGGTTCACTATATGAAGTTTTTATACAGCAAATGCCGGTTGAGCAAACCCAACCGGCATTTTTTATTTGAATGTAGAGGGAAGTCTATAAATTGCAGCCAAGGCATATTTTCAGGATCAATCACTGCCTGCGTTTATAGGCGTGGCTTCCTCTCCAACTGCATCATCGCCGCCCCCATCGGCTTCCGCAGCGCAAATACGCTGCGATTGCAGCTCGTGCAGCTGCGACCAGCGCAGTGGGTAGCGAGTCTTTTTGTTATAGGCGGCCAGCATGACTTCCGCATAACCCATGGAACCCATTTTCCGCTCCCGCGCACTGCGGCTGATCTCTCTTGATGAGAATTTTCCGACTTTTTCCTGAAACAGGTCGTCACGCAGGCTGTCACCGTAAGCCGTGATCAAAAGTGCAGCTCCTTTGATCATATTGGCAGTCAGCGAGTCCGGGTCCCCCTCCCAGGACGCAACACACAGCCGCAAAGCGCGATCCAGCGTATTAAGACCATACCGGTGGTAAATGGATTCCACCGTGGAAATAGCGCATACGCAATTTGGTCCCTTGCTGGAGGAAATCCGTAGCTGGTAGGATTCTACCAGGCTCTTGATCAGGATCTGATCGTCATTGCCCGCCTCGATATTTGCCATGAAGATCTCATAGGGCATCAACGGTTTTACGAATTTCTGCTGTTTGGCAAAAGTATCCGCCTCCTCTGTGTAACCCATACCATCGTACACCATGCACCAGACGGGGGTGTCCCGTGAACCGGACACAGCGGCCACGATCTCAATGGTATGCTGTCCGTTGAATACATAGTTGATTCCGCCGCGACGGCTGACCTTGACAGGGTTGATTTGATGTACGTCAAAATTCTCGGCGGTCTTCTGAATATGCGCGATGGACAGGTTGCGCTGATATGTCTGGTTGGAAACTAAATTTCTGATGGGTATTTTTTCAAAATGTACGTCAGGAACAAAGGCGCTGTAATCTTCCATCCCTACCCCTCCCTTTTTATGTGGTGAAGGACGGCCTCCACTTCGTTTTTCAGCAGGACAAGTTCTTTTCTCGCCGCGTGCTTTGCGTCGGCGGAAACTGCGGCAAAATCCACATCGCTGTTTACCCGCCGCATGGAACTGACCCATGTCGGGATTGTCAGCGTAAGGCTGGCGATTTCCGCGTCCGGATCATAGCTTGGCATATCTTTGACGGAAACGGACGGCAGCGATGGAGAGTCAGGGCTTTTCTGCTTCGCGGGGAAAAAGTCATTCAGCGAATCGTCTTCGCCTGTAAGTTCCGTGCCGCCGCTCAGAACCGTGTTCAGTTTTCGGATTTCCTCCGGAGCTTTACGCGGCAATTCCAGAATCCGGTCAACAGTCAGCCACAGGCGTCCGGACAGCAGTCCTTCGGCAAGATCCGGCGCGGCGGTACGCACAACGTCTATTGCCTTCGCATATGCCGCGTATCGCTCTATGGTTTCCTGCCTGATATGATACAACTTTCCAAGTCTCTCCCGTATCCGGATCGGGGTGGATTCATACTTAGGCGCACCGGCGGGTGACGCCCGGCGGTTTCTCGCGGGTGACGGTGCGGAAGCTGCATAGTGTGCGCCGAGCAGCTTTAAGGAAAGAAATTGCCGCCCAATAAGATAGCGTCTCATGGCATCGGTGAGATCTGTCCGTTGGAGCTGACTGCGGCAGATCCACTCGATCACCTCCTCGCTGTTTCTGGCTGAATTGTTTATGATGCGGAAGGGGACGCGCAGGCGGTGAAATATCGCATACCGGTCATAATCCACCAGCAAACGTCCGCTCCAGACGGATATTGGCTCTCCACAGCCAAAACGGCGGATATGTTCCTCCAATCGTTTGATTTCGTCCCCACCGGATGGCAGTACCATCTGACGGTATTCTTCGCGGATTTTTAAGGTGTATAGCTTCCTGGCACCGGAATCTATCAAACTTCATTCTCTCCTTCCAATTTCTGAATAGTTGGCGTATCTGGCCTGACTGCGGGAGGGTCCAATTCAAAAACGGCATATTCATCAAAAATGTGGATCAGCGGTTCTATGCCATGCTCTGCTGCGGGTATGCCAAATCTGTCACGCCAATCGGATGGAAAACGCGGCGTACATCGCTGCGCTGCATGATCTCCATAGGCATAGGCCTCCGCCAATCTCAGATCAAATGCCAGCAATTCCTCTTCGTTTTCACATAAACGCTTTCCTATAATCCGATACCGATAGTCGGGGTTCCATTTCATGAGTGCGCAAACCATTGCAAAGAACACGGGGCAGGACAGCCTCCGCGGTTTTCGCTTCCTGTTTCCGGTAGAACACCATGGAAGGGCATCCGCAACATTCTCCTGACTGGGGCGCAGCGTGAGCGTCTTTGTATCTCTATTGACCAGAATTTGTATATGATTTGCCTCTGGAAGTTTTGTCAGGCATACGCTGTTGACCCACATTTTCTGTCTACCAAAAGTAACCGCCGGTTCAGCGCTTTGAGAAAAGAACTGACTGCGGACAACTTCATAACCGGCATCTAAAAAATTGCCGGATGAATCTTCCTCTGGCAACAAACATTTCTCATCCTCCATCGGTTGATCCCTCCTGCCTCACCTGCGGAATGAGGTCCCGAATGCTGTCTGTAATGTGGTCAGACGAGGTAAAATCACGTTCGCTCCCATCGGCAGGAGGTTTTGCCNGCGCCATGAGCTGACGCTCTCCTCCTGTATCCAAACCGGNAAGTTTCTGTGACCGGCAATGCATGTACCAGCTATCGCCAACCGTATCCGTCCAAAGAGCCGGNAACGCNGTCACAGCCCGNCTCGTGGCATTGCGGAGCAGTCCGTGATTGATGTGTCCAAATATCTTATCGGGAATAAATATTTCGGCATCCGCCCAACGGAAGAGGAGAATAGAGNTTTCTGCGTTGCGATGGCACACGNCCTTTATGCAATATTTGTATTCTANATTCCAGCTAAATAACTGATACAGAGTTGGAATAAAGGCTGCGCCGCNNATCNTTCTGGNCANCCATTTNNCNTTTCCNGACAGNCGGGNCCATCGCAGACTGTGCCGTGTGTTTTCCTCNGCCGGNCGAACGGCCAGCACTTTTTGAANCGGGTGGATNAGCAATTCNACAAATTTTGNCTCATTGAGTTTCTGAATNCATANACGGTTGAATTGAATCCCCTGTGCAGAAATTGTGACGCATGGCATACCTGTGATCTGAAAGAATTGAAACCGGGCAACCTCNAATCCCCGCAGGTCNAAATCNCCNGGCCNCACNTCAATTTTTANCGAGTCCANNGGCTGNNGNGGNTTCACAGACACGCATGGAAGCCTCCTGATAGTCCGCCGCCGTAAATCCGGCCCAGCGGGGATTTACGGCGACAAACCCCCGCAGANNNCCCTCTGACACNNTATGNAGTTCCGGCAGGATGCCTCTGCCTCCGTACTTGGCGTTGCTGATCANNTTCTGCGCCGCAAAGTAGTCNTCNGGAGNNATNATNGGCTCGTGNTGNTCCTCTACAAAATATCCAAGACGGTCTCCNCGATTTTTTCTGGACTTGTGGTTCAGATAATTNGGNGTAAANGTTTTTCTTNCCCTGACGGCTCCGCAGTGCCGCTCNTTTCGCAAAACCTGCAGGATGCTGCCAGANGACCACACTGTGTTTCCATTTTTCGTCCGGCAGCCCAATCGAGTGAGTGTGTCCGCAATTTGCTGGCAAGTATNGCCATAAAGATACAGGAAGAAAATCAGGCGGACAATTTTTGCTTCCTTTTCATTGACAATCAGATTTCCATCCTCATCCCGATCATATCCAAGCAGCGGTGGAGTAAGAAAGATCCCGCTTCCAAACCGCATCTCAATAGAGGCGTTCATGGCGTTGCTCTTGATCCGGGATTCCTCTTGCGCCATACCGGAAAATATCAGCATTTGCATTTCGCTCTCCATTTTCAGCGTNAAGATATTTTCACTCTCAAACCTTACGCCTACCGGCGGATTCAAGTCCAACAACTCCCGCACAATGTGACCGCAATCCACGTAGTTCCGTGCAAAACGTGAAATACTTTTCGTCAGGATCAAATCAATTTTCCCCGCTTTACAATCTTCAATCATACGGTTAAATTCCTTGCGCTTTTTCGTACTTGTCCCACTCAGGCCCTCGTCGGCATAGATCGAGACCAGCGTCCAGTTGGGATGCTTTTGCACCTGTTTTTCATANTAGTTCCGCTGAAGCTCATAGGAGGAAGTTTGNCGGGGATCTCCTGTAGAGACACGGGCGTAGACCGCCACCCGCCTGGGTTCGCTGTCATCATAAAAATCAGGTTGTGATACCGTTACCGGAATGACGCGGATCTTTTCCGGTTCCATTCCCTGATAGCGACGCCTGATTTTGGCCTTTTGCTGCTGGATATTTTCTTGCCTGCGCTCATTTTCATTCATTTTTGTATACCTCCGGGACTTTTTCCTCAGTATAGGATACTTTACAGGCAAATGGAAATANCCACAGGGAAAGCAGTATCCCTGTGGTTATAGAAACAGCAGAAATCAGCGGATTTTCTTGATTTATTTTCTCTGCCGCATATAGTCTGATAAAATTTTTCCCTAATTCAGACGAAAGCGAGGCCCCAAAATGGTATTGAACCCCAAATTGATCGGACGAAGNATCCGCTCAATCCGCAAAATGCGGAAGTTGACCCAAGCTGAACTGGCAGAGCGCACCGGTTTGTCGGTTCCCTACATCAGCCATATCGAAAACGGAATCAAACAAGCGAGTCTACAGGCCATTGTCAATATTGCNGAAATATTGGACTGCACGGCTGATAACTTTCTCTATGAAAACCGGGCGAACCGACAAGATATATGGCAGCTGGAATTAGCGGAAATCCTGTCCGATTGTACTGTGATNGAGCAACACTTCTTGTTTGAAACGCTTGGCGCAATTAAACATTGNATCAGCACCAGTCGGGAAATCTTCGAATGCCCCCCGCCAACAGTAAATNAATANGTAATGAAANAAGAGGAAGCACATCCGCTGCTTCCTNTNATTTTGGTAAAATGCTTTCAGCGGTATTTCCGCANCCCCNTATGAATCCTTGATTATTCGTGCCGNATAGTGTATACTGTTTTTGAGGTGAGAAAATGGAACGGCGTACAACAAAAAACCGGTATTTGCCCAGCCATGAAACCCACGTCCTGAAGTATTATGACGGAGAAATGCTTTGCTCAACAATCTATGCGGACTTCACTGCGCAGACAGTCGTTGTTGAGAACCAGACAGTTCCTCCTATAAAAACTGCATTTGGAAATAATCTACTGCCTGCCTGGGAGGACTTCCAGCGTTTTCTTGAAGAGCGCTGCATCCCTCGGCAGAGGGCCGGACTGCGGGAATATTTGGAGGCTTTGGGATTAGAAGAATATGATCCCCTGGCCATCATTGAGAAGACCGGCGGGCGTATGGCGGAGGATCAGCAATGGCTGGCAATCGAGGTGATAAAATGACGATCCAACTCGTGTCGGACGAAAAGATTGCAGAAACCTCCTCAAAAGGAAATCAGGAAAAGTGGTATGATTCATCGGCGAACCGCTGGTACAAACTGGATCAATTTGGATATGAGGCGTTGGCGGAAACCGTGGTTTCTACACTTTTGGAGCGAAGCAACATAGAAGCAGATACGCCGTTCACCTTTGTTCGCTACCACATGGAACGCCTGCAAGTCCATGGGCGGGAGCGCACAGGATGTTCCAGTAAAAATTTCCTGCGTCCCGGTCAGGCGCTTATTACAGTGAACCGTCTGTTATCCAGCCATCTGGGACGCCCTCTGCGAGAGAAACTTGTCCGGCTTTCCAGCGACAGAAAACGGATCGCCTATCTTGCGGAAGCAACGGCGGAGCTGACTGGGCTGGAATTATTCCCACAATATTTGACCTTGCTTTTTGAGGTAGACGCACTGTCCTGCAATGATGACCGGCATCTGAACAATATTGCTGTGATTGAGCAGAATGGAAACTATACTTACTGTCCAATCTTTGACAACGGCGCGGGGCTTCTGTCCAATACGCAGCTGTCTCAAATGGATATTGCGCCGCCTGCGCTGATCTCCGCCCTGCGGGCCAGACCGTTCAACACCTCATTTACCCGGCAGATGAATTCGGCTCGGAACTTGTACGGGGCACAGCTGGCAATGCCAAAAATGACAACAGAAGATATTCGAGAAGTTTTAGGACCGATTCTGGAATATTACCCCGGGCGGGATCGGGGTATTATTACGGACCGGGTGGAGGCGTGTATTATGATACGGCAGAAGAAACTTTAACAGGGCCTATTTATGATACGCCCCTCAATCGCGTCCCGTACTTCGATACCCATGCGTTCAAAAAATGCCGCAGCATAAAAACTTTCCACAGGTACACGGCCAATACACGCAAATTGCGGAACCAAAAGAACATCAAACTTTTTCTGCTCCGCGTATGCCCGAAGCTCCAGAAGTGCGTCTTCCGTTTTTTCCGGCCCTATCCCGTCATCAACTTCCTCCCCAAATTCGCGAACAGGATACCATCCGTGCTGTTTTGCAAATGCCAGACAGATGGCACGCTGACGATTCATTTCAGGCTCATGTTGTGGCAAAGTTGAGTCTGTCCGATAAAGCAGGCATGCGCGCTTCGTATTGTTGTTCATAGGAACCTCCTGTGTTTTTGATAAGTTTTGAATGGTGAGTATCTAAGTAAACGGCCCGGACTCTCTGAGTAAGAATCCGGGCCGTTTGCCTTAAAATAAATCCGCAACAATATATCCGCTCTGTGTGTAGCTTAAAGGGAAACAGTCTTCTCTTTCGGCAGAGAAGATATCAGCCCCTCCTACAAAAATTCTGTGATTGCATGAATGCCAGTATTTTGGGCTCCCGCATCATCTGGTGTACTACCCCAGACGTGCGAGAGAGCGCTTGCTTTTATGAGCGGCCACTTATATAGAGAATTTTGGAGGAGACTTTATGAATAGTATGATTAGGCTGTATAACTCAGCCAAAAGAGTTCCGAGCTACTACGCTGTCTCTATCGCAGTACGATCATCCTTCTACACAGCGCTATCGATTCCATTAAGGAATTGCTCCACGGTGATGTTGAACTTAACCGACAGCTGGTAGTCACGGTAAACCGCAACCTGCTTGATTATGTACCCGCAGATCATCTTCTTCGTAGCAATGTCACTGCTGTCGAAGATCTCGGACCATGTAGCGATCCGATTAAACTCTGCCTGCATCTCCGCAGCTTTGGCGCTCTCGTTTTCCAGCTCCATCGTCAGTTCCGTGAGACGATGGCTGGTGTCAAGAACCCTTTGGCGGGTTTCGCTCAGGACTTCATTCAGCACGTCCATGGGCAGTGCGCTCTGTCCCTGAACTGCTTTGAGCACCTCTGCTTTCAAGGATTCATATTCCTTGTTAGCTTTGGTATTTTCTGCCTTGACCCGTTGCAGATCGCCGCGCAGAAGCGCCATCTGCTTTTGACAGGCGCCTCCGACGATCATGTCACTTGAGGCGCATTTCATCTTATCGAATACCTGGTGCAGAATAGTCTCGATCACACCGTCCAGGATGTGCATCGTATATCCTGTCTGACCATCACATTCTTTCCGATGGCGGGTCTTGTTATAGCAGACATAGCGGATGCGCTTTTTCTTCACAGGAGTTCCATCGGCTTGCCGGTAGACTTTGCCGTTGGTGGTCAGTGTCAGCCGCCCGCCGCAGTGTCCGCAGAAGATATTCCCGGAGAGCAGTGACTGTCCGGTAGTATTCAGAGGAAGTGTCCGGTACTCCTTGTTTGCGTTGGTACGCTCTGTCATCAGGCTCTGCGCCAGCTTAAACAGTTCCGGCTTAATAATTTGCAACTCCTCAAAAGGTTCCGAGTAGGTTTCGCCGCTGCGAAGGATACCCATGTAGAGTGGGTTATGCAGGATTGCTCCGATGGTGGCATCGTGCCAGGTTTCACCCTTGCGGTTCCTGATGCCATGATCGTTGAGGAAGTGCGCCAGCCGGAATTTTCCATACCCAGAGGAGACACAAAGATCGAACATCATTCGGATGACTTCGGCTTCCGCATCATCTATGACCAGCTTGTTGACCTCATGCTTCCGTTTGTTCAGAATGCCGCTCTTTTCCAAGCGGTAGCCGTAGGGAGTCTTTCCGCCCCGGAAGCGTCCTTCTTCAACCATCTGCCCCAGCGCGGTCTTGGTACGGATAGAGGTTTTCTGACTTTCGCCATCAGCCTGCCAGAACCGGATGTAGTTGGTCAGACGATCCGTATGCGATTCAAACCGTTGCTCGCCCTCCTGGACACTCCAAACCCGGATGCCCTTGCGGACGAACCATTCTACCACGAAGGGTGTTTCATCTGACTTTCGACCCAGCCGGTCAAACATGAACACCAGCAGGATATCGAACTTGCCCTGCTCGGCACGCTTCTTGATGAGCTGCAGCTTGTCGCGGTCATCGGCGCTGACCTTGTATCCGGACACGCCGGTTTCCTGCTCCTCGCCCACGATGGTCCACCCCATCCTGTCCACGAACTCCCGGCATGCTTTTCGCTGCATGGGGATGTCGGCGTTGTTGTCCACATCGTGATCGACCTGTTTTGTGGTGGAAACTCTGTATAAACATTGAACTCTTTCAGCCATTTTTATCCGTCCTCTCTATAGTCCGTAATGTGAGAGAGCGGATATTTGATCCAGATTCACTTGTCGAGGTGCAGCGATTTTTGCTATTGACATTATCTCACATTGCGGCCAATAAAGCTAGTAAAATTTCAATAAAATTGAATTTTTTCAAATTATCAGGGTGCATTTCCCACATTTGCCCGTCAAGACTGCCGGAGCCATTCGGCAAAGGCTTCGCGAGAGATTGTTCCGGAATCGCATTCCTTTTTCTTTTCCCGCGCCAGCTTACTCCACCCATAGAAATCGTCTTTCGATATCTTCCCGGCATTGATCCAGGCGAAGCGCCTCTTGTATTCCTTTCTGTAACTCATAAGCACTTCGTCCTTATGGCTCTTTTGAGTCCATGCGGAAACCGGGCCAACGCCGTTACAGGTTCCACCCTTCCTGCCAAAGGAGCGGTGGCAATATACGGCTGTTCTGCGTCCGGTAATGCAAAAGTAACGACCGCAGTTTTTGCAAATCCTAAACCGGAGTTCACGTTTCACGCACTCTTGTATATGGTAGCTGATGAAGTCGTACATGGATTCCGGATAGAGTACTTCTGCAAAGGCGGCATCATTCCAGATCTCATAATGTGTGGTCTGTGGGCGGAACTGAAACGATGAGTCCGTCCTGACGTATGAGATCATTTTCTCTGGAACAGCCCCACCCTCGCCGTCAACATCCAGAACTTGCGAGAAAAGATACTTGATTTGGCACTGTATTCCCACAAGATCTTCAACCATATGCCGGGTCCCCTGCTGCCATCGTTTTTGCAGAGGGCCTGCGGATTGAGACTGTGCGATCCGGCCTGCCCACTCCTGCCGGAAAACTTCAAAATAAATATGGTGGTCGGCAAGAGCGTCCAGAGCGTGAAGAATCTTATCTATGTCCGTTGACCTCTGTTCATCAGACAAGCACCTGACTCCATCGCTTATATCAGAGATCAAAGGCGCGATGGTGTGCATTTCAATATCAACAAACGATAACAGGCTCTCTGGAAACTGTATACTTCGAGTCTCTGGCGGATAATCCTTGCAGTCAGCAGGACTGACGGCATACTGTTCCTGCCCGTCAATAATGCAGGTTTTGAATTTGTAGGCTGGCATAATTCTTCTCCTCGTGTTTACTTGGCAGTCAGCAGATACGTCCCCAGTAGGGCCTGCTTTACCTGGGTAGCAACCTGGGGATTGGCTTTTTCCGCGAAATTCAAAATGACCTCGTGTCCCCGGATCGTAATAGTCATATTCTTGCACTCTTGCTTTTCCTCGTTTTTGGGCATCATAACAACTCCCTTCAGACGCAGAAAAGCACCAGCCGTGTTCAGACGGCTGGTGCTTACTGCTTTGTAGTACTATTTTATAGTGGATTTTTTTGTCAAACAGATTACTGCTTCGCCAGCAACTCCGCATACTTGGCGCGATCTTCCTCCGGAATCTTCAGCATGGCCATGGCTTTCTCAACAGCGAGGCCCGTGCTGTCCATCAAGTTTCGGATAAGAGATAGCGATGTTTCGGTGCGCCCTTCCGCACGGCCTTTAGCCAGTCCCTTGGCAATTCCTTTTTCTTCCACGCCTTGGCTTAAATTGCACATCTCAGTCAAACTCCTTTCCATAGTTTCCGTGATCGGTATTGCATAATCATCCCGCAAAATCCGCTTCTTCTCCGATTCTGCTATTTCGCTTGACAACAGCACAGACAGCAAGCGCAGAATACCGGCACTTTCCTCATCCTCCGCTTCAGCAAGCTCACTGAGGCCCAGCACGATCACGGTCATCAAGTCATAGTTCTCAACGGCTTCCTTAACGTACCCAACTATATTTTCTTCTGCAATGCGGTAGCGGGTGATTGTGTTCTGGTGATGCTCTGGCGGTGATGGACAGATCCAGATGCTATAGACTTTGCATATCCCGGAGTATTCAGCATTTGTGAACTCTGTTCCATACTGAGATGAGATCATCCGGCTTCCATAGAATATAGCGCGCTTGAGCAGGGGATATCCCGCATTATATTTCAGCTGAGATTCCACATTGATAATCAGGCGGATCAGCTCCTTTGTCCCTGGGGCATACGCATAAAACCGCACGTCAAAGGTGATGGTCCCCTCTGTCTGTGAGGAATCCTCTGTGCGCAGCCCCCGAATGACAGGATTCGTTTTATCCGGAGCCACCGGGATACTTTCCACTGAGGGCTGACCCTCAACATATTTCTCTGCGATCTCCTTGACCGTGCAATCTTGATATTCCGCCAGACAGGACTTCATGATCCAGGCCAAAATGTACTTCTCACTTAACAGCCGTTTGCAAGCCGCGTCATACTTCGCATTTTCTCCTGCTGTATCAATCGTCCCTGCCAGAGTTGTTTCTACTTCCATACAATTATTCTCCTGACATAAAGTATTGTATCACAATGCGCCTGAAAAATCCACTGCATTTTCCGGCATGACAACGTCTGATTGGAATTATGGCTATCCTCACTATACCACATCCCAGACGCCATGTCGAGAGCCGTTTCATAGGCAAGCTGCTTGGTCATTTGCTCAATGTCACAAAAACAGGGACCCCCGCCTCCGGGCCAGAATGAATGGCCGGCGCACATCCTGAGTGGCTGCGGTTTGCTAGTCAATCTCAGTGCTGCGGCGCTTTTGTCCGCCCTTGTGGCGGCGATCCCTGGTGCTTCTAACATTGATCATTTTGAGACTCAGCATAAGTCTCGCTTTACACACCTGCATTCGACACAAACCACCCCTTTCAGGATGGTTTTCATTATACGTGGCAAAATCTTTTAACTCGGTGCTGTCCACGATTTCACCGAGGGGTAGTCCTCGGGTGGCATCGTTGGTGGAAAGCTGGCAGACAAAAAGAGCAAATTGTTCGGTAGTGTCGATGTTCTTCAACATTCTCTGGATATATGATTTCTCGTTGGTATCGACTAAAGTTGTCCCACTAACAGCTTCTTTGGTCAAATCACAGCCAAAACGATTAGCAAGGAACTCACCAACCGCAACTTGCTGAGAGGATGCCCCATATGTCACAGAAGATCCTAAAACACAGATTTTACAATCTTTCAAGGGACTGTTCTCAAGAGGAGTTATTGTTTCAAAGCTATATTGTGGACGGTTTCCCTCCATACGCCCTTGCATAACCCCGCGCAGGAACCCCAGTGGCCCAATTCCCCCAAGGATGCCAATTGCAACAAGTTCTATAACCACTAAGACAGCTACCACAATAGCAATTATTTTGAACACCTTTTTCTTCTTACCACTCTTTGCTTTTGTCATTGCTGTATCCTCCATAATTCATACCCTTTATCAATAGATACCGTACACTACTGCGATCCAGGTATATTTCGCTCAGGCTAAATAAACTGCTTTTCCGTCAAAACAGCTTCATAGCCGTTTATGGTGGCAGTATCGCCAATTGCAGCCTTGTCCACATCAATCATGGCATAGCCGATATTCTTGTCGCATGTAAACCCGTGGGTGCATTTGGTAGCCCGTCCCACCATTTTGCCGTCCTTGAGGAGCGGATTGCCCTTGGTCAGCGGTCCGCCGTAAATCAAAGCGTCATTATCCGCCACGGTGAATCCGACCAGCTTACGCTTTGCGCCCTGGTCCCGGACCTTGGCGGCAGCTTCCTTGCCAACGAAATCCTTGCTCCAGTCGATGGTCTTCTCAAAACCGACTTCGAAGGGGCTGGCCTTGTAGATATCCATCATCAGCACAAAACCGGCTTCAGCAGCCAAGGTCATAACCATAACGTCCAACTTGGTGACATGGCAGGCATTCATGGCATTTCCTTTTTCCTCCAGCTTTGCCACCAGAGCCGCTTCCTGAGCGGCGGCGATGTAAATCTCATAGCCGCGTTTCTCCCCGGTATAGCCCGCACGAGCCACTTTGACGAGGGTACCGTCCATAGTGTTGTCCTGCATACGGAAGAACTTCAGGTCATCTACCGGCGTATCCACCACAGCGTTGACCAGTTCCAAAGAGTCAGGACCCTGGACGGAGTACATTTTCCACTCATCGGTGATGTCCCGGAACTCCACGTTGAACTCGCCCTTGTTTGCCTTGAACCAGTTGAGCTGATCCTGAACATACAGGCCGGACACCCAGTAGTAATCATCCGTCAGGTGGGTAACGATGGTATCATCAATAATGAGGCCATCCTCGTTAAGCATGCAGTCCATAAAATATGTTTTCAGTGCAAACCCGCCAGACCTAGCGTATTGTTCCGCTGCGGTATCATCTGGTCTGTCTATCATAGCTCTAGCTCCTATGCCAACCCCGTTGTTCGGTATCACTAGTCTCTAAAGCGGCAATACCTACTTCACATTGACCTCTGCCTGACCTGTCAGCCTGCCGTCTGTCACCGTCAGTCGGACCGTTCCGGAAGCTTTCGCCCGAATCACCGCCAACGCACGGCCATAGTAAGTCGTAAAGCTGCCGGAATGATACTGCTCCTCCGTACATGGATTGGCACTGCCAAAAGCCAGTAGATCGCCATTTTCCACTGTAGCTGTCAGTTTACGATCATTGTTGGACTCTACGATGCCATTCTCACCCACCAGAGAAACCGGGACATAGACAATCTCTTCAGCAGGAATCTCTTTTTCCTCCGGTTCCGCCAGCAGATGCAGCTTACCAGCGGCGGAGTGCAGTTCATTTCTGGCAAGCTCCTGCCCATCCGCGCCAAAGGCTACCGCTGTCAATGTGCCGGGGGCATACTTTGTCCGGAACATGGCTTTGTATTCTTTGAGCTTCTTCTTGCCCAGGCTTTTCCCGTTCAGCAGCAGTTCCACACTGGCCGCCTGGGCATAGACCTCAATTTCCGCCTTGTTCCCGCTGCATCCGCTCCAAGCCCAGCTCTCAATGGCGTTGGTACCCCGCCAGACGGATTTACTCACCCGCACGCCGGGATGATTCACAGGCCGTACCCCAATCACCGGCTTGTTCAGCAGCCCCCATACCGTGGCGGCATATTTGCAGGAGGCATCCGGGATGCCCAGGATATCGATCACTCCGGTTCCTGCTAAAATCCAGGGATACGGGCGGTTGAACGGCAGTCCGCCGGTATAGCTCCATGCACCGAGCCCCGCTTCCCCCAGGTAATCCCACGCTGTCCACATGAAATCGCCAACCAGATAGGGATACTTTTTCACCATCTCCCAGTTCTTATAAATGTCCTGGGGGAAGGTTTCACTACCGAAAACAATCCGATCCGGGTGCTGCTTTTCCTCCAAAGGATACCGTCCGGAACTGTAATTATACCCCGCGATGTCCAGACTGTCCAAAAAGGGACTGGCGACAGCGTCCACCTTGGGAGAATTTCCCTTTTTGTTCATGCCCGTGCCGACAAAGGATGCCATGATGTTGAACGCCAGACTGGCATTTCCGCTCTCTTTCTGGGGTTTTCCGCCGGTTTTCTGTTCACCGTCCTGATAGATGCCCTTACCTTTTGCGGCCTGTCCCAGAATCATCAGGTTTGTTCCGCATGTCACCGGGCGGGTCTGATCCAGGCGGTGGATAAAATCGACCTGCTCCCGGCCAAGCCTCAGTCCTTTTTCTTCGTGGGGTTCCGCCACCTCGTTGCCGATGGAATAGAGGATGACAGAGGGGTGGTTGTAATCCCGCTCCACCATAGCGGCAGTATCCTTCTGCCACCAGTCCAGGAAATTAAGGCCGTAGTCGAACTTGTTCTTCCGGTTGTACCACATATCAAATGTTTCGTCCATGAGGTACATCCCATATTTGTCACAAGCCTCAATTAATGCTGTGGAGGCCGGGTTGTGAGATGACCGCAAAGCATTGAAGCCATTCTCCTTCATGATGCGTACCCGGCGCTCCTCGCTTTTGGCATACGTGGCCGCGCCCAGGATTCCGTTGTCGTGGTGGAAGCATCCGCCGCGGAGAAGGGTCTCTTTCCCGTTGACAAACAATCCACTGGGACTCCACTCAATCATCCGGATTCCGAATTTTTCCAGAACTTCATCCAGAATCTTACCGTTCTCTGACAGCGTCACACGACAAGTGTAAAGGTTGGGTGATTCATCGCTCCAGAGTTTTGCGTCAGGAATCTCCATTTCTACTTTTTGTCCCGCTCCGGAGGCCACCACCACCGCTCCATCAAGAATATCTACTCTAAATGAGCAAAATTAAAAACTGCACAAAAGGGTTCTAAAACGACGAATAGCGGCAGACAAAGACAGAGATGCATCAAAAAGGACAATAAAAAACAAATGCGCCAAGGGCAGGATGACAAACAGACGGTCAATGGCAGTTGCGGAACGAACCATAAAGGATTTGAGGCCCATATACATTTTTTGCTG
>JAAVHC010000008.1 GCA_014799925.1 Oscillibacter sp. | reverse complement strand
AATTCTTGATCCTGGTCCACTTCTTTTTACTCATAACAGTACCCCCTCATGTAAGTCTATTATCCTACATGAGGGGGCTTCTTGTCTATTGTCCGTTTTTACTGGTTCGGTTCAAACCGACAGGGGCCGCTTTTTATGCGCTTATATTGTCCAGGTAAACAACAAACCCGAACCCATCCCCGATGGGGAACAAGTTCGGATTATGTTGCTTTGGTGGAGGTGAGGGGAGTCGAACCCCTGTCCGAAAACAATTTCACGGAATTTTCTCCGGGCGCAGACGGTTATTTTGAGCGGCTGACCCGCTCTGTTCCCCTTCCGGCAGGCAAGCCGTCACGCCTGCCGGTCAGGTGAGAGTCATCATGCATGGCACGGTCAACTCTTTCCGTACGCACGTTCACCGCTAAACGACGCCCTTCCTAAGCCGCGGTACTCTTAAGTCGGACGGCCGCGCCTGATCAGGCAGCGGCAAGAACAGTTCTGTTGTTGTTCTTTAATTTATAAAGGTTGCCCGTTTTTAAGGTGGCCAGGCTCCACCGCCCGCTGATCCCGCTTCCTCATCCCCGTCGAAACCGGTACACCCCCAGATCAGCGGCCTCCGGCCGCTGATGGGACAGTCGTTGGGCAAAGCCCTGTGGCAGTCCCTCAGCTGCCGTCAGCCGGTCATACTGCGGACTGAGCATAGCACAGTCCGGTAAGGAAAGCAAGTTACAGTTCTGTAAACGGTCGGTTACTTCTTTTCCGGCTCCGGATAGGCCTCGCCCTGAGTGTCCACTCGAACAGAGGCAATGACCTGAGGCTTCTTGGGCCTGTCGTCCATCATGGACCGGGGCACGCGGGAGATCTCCACGGCGGCCTCAGCATTCTCAGTAATCCTGCCGAAAGCGGCATACTGCCCATCCAAGTGCGGAGCGGCGTCCACCATGATGAAGAACTGGCTCCCGGCGCTGTCCGGGTGCATGGACCTGGCCATGGACAGCACACCGAGGGTATGTTTCAGATCGTTTTTCTCAAAACCGTTTCCGGAAAACTCTCCCCGAATGGAATAACCGGGGCCTCCCATTCCATCGCCATTGGGACAGCCGCCCTGAATCATAAAGCCGGGGATCACCCGGTGGAAAATCAGTCCGTCATAGTAGCCGCTGTTGGCAAGGGCGATAAAATTGTTCACAGTGTTGGGCGCTTTCTCGGGGTACAGCTCCCCGGTCATGACCTGGCCGTTTTCCAGGGTGATGGTTACAATGGGATTGCTCACTGTCCCGTTCCTCCTTTATTTTCAGCGATTATAAGACTTCATAGCCCGGTCGATATCCCGCTTGGCGTCCCGCTTCGCCACGGCGTCCCGCTTATCGTAGTTCTTCTTGCCCTTGCACAGGCCCACCTCAATTTTAACCCTGGCGTTCTTAAAATACACGCTCAGGGGCACCAAAGCGTAGCCATCCTGCTGGGCCAGCGCCTGAAGGCGGTTGATCTCCCGCTTGTGCATCAGCAGACGGCGGGGACGGACCGGATCCCTGTTGAAGATGTTCCCGTGCTCATAGGGGCTTACATGCATCCCGTGGAGGTAAATCTCCCCATTCTTGGCGATGCAGTAGGAGTCCTTCAGATTCAGCGTCCCTGCCCGGATGGATTTGACCTCCGTGCCAAAAAGCTCGACCCCCGCCTCGTAGCGGTCCTCCACAAAATAATCGTGGTGAGCCTTTCGGTTCTGGGCCGCAATCTTGATTCCCTTTTTATCCGCCATGGAACACCTCCCTCTTCCGGATTCCTTTCGGTTATTCAATCATAGCACAAATTTTCCATTTCTGCAAGGGCTTTTCTGTCGAGTTCCATGGCTTAGGGCAATTCTCAAAGCAGCCTTCACCTCATATTACTTCCGATCCTTCAGTTAGGAAGTAATACTACAGTACGCTCCACACCGCCAGAGCGTTCACCGCGCTGTGCAGCAGGATGCTTCCCCACAGGCTTCCGGACCGCTCGAACACCCACGCCATCACCAGACCGGGAACCAGATACTGGAGCGTCAGCAGCAGATAGGCGGCGTCCCGGCTGGCCGCGGCGAACTGCCAGACATGCAGGAAAGCGAACAGGAAGCAGCTGACGAGATACGCCGCCGGGCGGTTGTACTCACGCAGATTCCCGAAGATGTATCCCCGGAAAACGGCCTCCTCCACAATGGGCGCCAGAAAGACGACCATGAGGATGGTGCTGCGGGGCGAGGCGCCGATCCGTGCCAGGATGGCCTGGTCGTTTAAGTTGGTCTGGCCCAGGGAGAACATCCGCGAGAGGCGCCAGACGAGCTCATTCAGTCCGTAAAACGCGATCAGACCGATCCCCACCGAGGTCAGGACGGTCCCCGCCCGGTCAAACAGCGCCCTGGTGGTCCGTCCCCAGTATCCCCAGAAGGCGATCAGGGTCAGGGCGAACAGGATGTAATAATAGGCCGCGTCCCGCGCGCCGCCGGAGATGGCGGTCCCCAGCAGCGTCTGAAGCAGATCGAACAGGGGGTCCGCCGCCGCGGGCAGGATGATGAAGTAAACAGCCAGCAGGCACCCGCCCAGAATTTTCTCCAGCCGGGTCATGCCGGCGGAAACGCTCCGTTTTGCCACAGCCGATCCTCCTTCCCTCGCTAACGCAGCTTTTGCTTCAGCTCGTACAGCAGCCCCATGGCCTCGATGGGGGTCAGGGTGTCCGGCTGGGTCCGGCGCAGGCGGTCGATGACCTCCGCCTCCCCCAGGGCCTCCATGGACACCTGCTCCTCCCTGGGCGCGGCCAGCAGGGGCGGCGTCCGGCCGGACTGGCTTTCCAGGTCCTTCAGAATGGCCCGGGCCTTTTTTACCACCGTGTCCGGCAGGCCCGCCAGCTTGGCCACCTCGATGCCGTAGCTCCGGTCCGCCCCGCCGGGGAGGATCTTCCGCAGGAAGACGATGTCGTCCCCCCGGCTCTTGATGGCGATGTTGTAGTTTTTTACCCCCGGCAGCGTGTTTTCCAGCTCCGTCAGCTCGTGGTAATGGGTGGCGAACAGCGTCTTGGCCCCCAGCTTCCGGGCGCAGTGCTCCAGTACGGCCTGGGCGATGCTCATGCCGTCAAAGGTGCTGGTCCCCCGCCCGATCTCGTCCAGGATCAGCAGGCTCCGGCTGGTGGCGTGCCGGAGGATGTCCGACACCTCCGTCATTTCCACCATGAAGGTGGACTGCCCCGCGCTGAGGTCGTCGCTGGCCCCGATCCGGGTGAAGATCCGGTCCACCACGCCGATCCGCGCCGCCCGGGCGGGGACGAAGGACCCGATCTGGGCCATCAGGGTAATGAGCGCCACCTGCCGCATGTAGGTGGACTTTCCCGCCATATTGGGGCCGGTGATGATGGCGACCCGGTCCTCTTTCTCCCCCATATAGGTGTCGTTGGGGACAAACAGGCTGTCTTTCAGCACCTTCTCCACCACCGGATGCCGTCCGTCGTGGATCTCGATGACGCCGCTCTCGTCGACGGCGGGGCAGCAGTAGCCATTTTTCGCCGCCACAGAGGCAAAGGAGCACAGGGCGTCCAGCTCTGCCACAATGGCGGCGGCCGCCTGGATGCGGCCCATCTGCCCGCCCACCTGCTCCCGCAGGCGGGTGAACAGCTCGTACTCCAGCGCCGTCACGCGGTCGTTGGCGGTGAGGATGGTGTGCTCCAGGTCCTTCAGCTCCTGGGTGATGAACCGCTCGCAGTTGGCCAGGGTCTGCTTGCGGATGTACGTCTCCGGCACCAGGTCGTAGTAGGACTTGCTGACCTCGATATAGTACCCGAACACCTTGTTATAGCCCACCTTCAGGCTCTTGATGCCGGTTTTCTCCTTCTCCCTGGCCTCCACGTCGGCGATCACGCCCTTGCCTCCGCTCAGGATCCCGCGAAGCCGGTCCACCTCCTGGTCGTAGCCCTCCCGGATGAACCCGCCTTCCCGGACGGAGAAGGGCGGCTCGTCCACGATGGCCCGGCACAGCAGCCGGTATATGTCCTCCAGATCGTCCAGGCTCCGCCCCAGCTCCCCCAGCCGTCCGGCGGGAAAGGGGGCGAGCTTTTCCTTCAGACCGGGCAGCTTTTCCATGGCCCCCCGGAGGGAGGCCATATCCCGGCCCCCGGCGCTGCCGTATACCACCCGGCCGATGAGCCGCTCCATATCGCCGATGCCCTGGAGGGCGAAGATCAGCTCCTCCCGGCCCATGGCGTCCTTTACCAGGGCCTCCACGGCGGACAGCCGCCGCTGGATGGCGGCCACGTTCAGCAGCGGCCTCTCCAGCCAGGAGCGCAGCAGCCGCCCGCCCATGGCGGTCCTGGTTTTATCCAGCACCCACAGCAGGCTTCCCCGCTTCTCCTTGCCCCGCAGGGTGGCGGTGAGCTCCAGGTTCCTCCGGGTATTCAGGTCCAGCTCCATGAACCGGCCCTGGTCGTAGTATTCCAGCTCATTGATATGGCTCAGGTCCGTCTTCTGGGTTTCATACAGATACCCCAGCAGTCCTCCCAGGGCCATGACGGCGGCGGGGCTGGGCAGACGCGCGGCGGCCTCCCCGCCGTACTGCTTTTCCACCAGACGCGCCGCGGCCTCCAGCTTAAACCGGTCCGCGCCGCCCTGCTCCGCCCGGCAGCCCAGCTTCTCCCGCAGCAGCTCCGTGAGTTCCTTCCTCTCCCAGGCCCCCTCGCTCAGCAGGGCCTCGGACGGGGAGAACCGCCCAAGCTCGTTCATCACGTGGCCCACCCGCTCCGCGCCGGTGAAGGCGGTGGCATGGGTCTTCCCCGTGGTGATGTCGCAGAAGCAGAGCCCCGCGCTTTCCTCATCAATATAAATTCCGCAGATGTAATTGGCCTGATTCCCCTCCAGCATGGAGGAATCCACGGTGCCGGGCGTCACCACCCGGATGATGTCCCGCTTCACGATCCCCTTGGCGGCGGCGGGGTCCTCCATCTGCTCGCAGATGGCCACCTTGTAGCCCTTGGCGATCAGCCGGGCGATGTACCCGTCGCAGGAGTGATAGGGCACGCCGCACATGGGGGTCCGCTCCTCCTCCGGCCTGGCCCGGTCCCTGGTGGTCAGGGTCAGGTCCAGCTCCTGGCTGGCCAGCAGGGCGTCCTCGTTGAACATTTCGTAGAAGTCGCCCAATCGGAAAAAGAGGATGGCGTCCTTGTTCTCTTCCTTTATTTTTTGGTACTGCTGCATCATGGGGGTGGTTTCAGGCGGCATTGTCGTCATCCTCTCTATCTGTTTGCCGCCCCTGCGGGGCGGCAGACGCCGGTTTCTTTCTTTTGGATTTGCCCCTGCGGGGGCGAGAGCTTACTTTTCTTGCTCCGCCAAGAAAAGTAACAAAAGAAGGCGGCTTAGGGGGCTTCGCCTCCCTAAGAACCCCTGATTTGTTTGTTTATTTTCGCTACGACCTAACTGGTTTGATTCTCCTGATAATGCTTACCCGGATGCGCCGGTGCCTATCGTCTACCCACGAGTTCTAACGGACCCAGAGGAAGCTAAGCCGCTTCTGGTCCGACTGCTCGACCACCGCCGGGAGAACCCAAAGCGATACGGTAGGGACTGCCGACAACATCCTGTAATAGACGCTACGCAGCAGAAACCCCACCCGCAGCCCGGTTTAGCCCGGACAGACTACAGGACCCGCGCAAAACAAATCAATACATTCGGGATTCTTAAGGGGCACAGCCCCTTAAGCGGCCTTTTGGATACTTTTCGCCCGTGCGAAAAGTATCCGCGGGGTCCGCGATTGTGCAATGACCCCATCGAGGGGTCATGCACAATTCAATTCTGCACGGCCACTCGATGTGGCCGTTGCAGAATCTCGGGCTGCGTAAGCCCCGGAGGTATCAAACAGAAAAAATCTCCCCGAACAGCGCCCAGGTGTTGCTGTCCACTATTTTGGCCTCGGCGTATTGCCCGATGAGGCCGGCATCGCCCCTCAGGTGGACCAGCCTTCCTCCCGCCGTCCGGCTGGAGAGGGGCCACGCCTCGTCCCCGCTCTCCCCGTCCACCAGCACCCGGACGGTTTTCCCCACATAGCCGCGGTGCAGCTCCGCCGAGATCCGGTTCTGGACGTCCAGCAGCTTGTCGAACCAGATCTGCTTTTCCGCGCGGGAGGCGGGGTCCGGCAGCTTTGCCGCCGGGGTCCCCGGCCGGGGGGAGTAGATGAACGTAAACAGCGCGTCATACCGCACCTGCTCGATGAGGGAGACGGTTTCCATGGCCTCCGCTTCCGTCTCGCCGGGGAAGCCGATGATGATGTCGCTGGTCAGCACGATGTCCGGCATGGCCCTCCGGGCCATGTCCACTTTTTCCAGGTACTGCTCCCGGGTATACCCCCGGTTCATGGCCTTCAGGACCCGGCTGCTGCCGGACTGGACCGGCAGATGGAGCTGCCGGGCCACGTGGGGACACTCCGCCATGGCGGCGAAGAGCTTTTCCCCCGCGTCCTTGGGGTGGCTGGTCATGAAGCGGATGAGGTAGTTGCCGGGGATCCTGTCGATCTCCCGCAGCAGGTCCGCGAAGTCCATGGGCACGTCCAGGTCCTTGCCGTAGGAGTTGACGTTCTGACCCAGCAGGGTGATCTCTTTATACCCCTCCTCAACCAGGCCCCGGACCTCATTGAGGATGTCCGCGGCCTCCCGGCTCCGCTCCCGGCCCCGGACGTAGGGGACGATGCAGTAGGAGCAGAAGTTGTTGCAGCCGTACATGATGGAGACCCAGGCTTTCACGCCGCTCTCCCGGACCACGGGCAGGCCCTCGGCGATGGAGCCGTGCTCGTCGGCGATGGAGAAGACCCGCTTCCCCTCCGTACAGACCCCGTACAGCAGCTCCGGGAACCTCCACAGAGCCTGGGGGCCGAAGACCAGGTCCACGTGGCGGTAGGATTTTCTGATCCGGTCGGCCACCGTCTCCTGCTGAGCCATGCAGCCGCACAGGCAGATCACGACCTCCGGGTTCCGCTCCTTCACGTGGACCAGCTGGCCCACCACGCCGAAGACTTTCTTCTCCGCGTTCTCCCGGATGGCGCAGGTATTGATGACGATAATGTCCGCCGCGTAGGGGTCCTGGGTGAAGCCGCAGCCCATGTCCCGCAGCATCCCCATGATGCGCTGGCTGTCGGCCACGTTCTGCTGGCACCCGTAGGTGTCCACCATGGCCAGGGGCGGGCGGTCCTTCCGCCGGTAAAGCGCGGCGAGACGACCGGTATACGCTTCCTGCCGCCGGACGGCCCCGGCAGGGAGGATGACTTGTGTTCTGTCCAAAGGTCTTCTCCTCATATTTTCATAATAATATGCCGTCTTTTTCGCCTGCCCCGTAAGGGGCGGGAAAAAGGGCTGAAATCAAATATCATTGCCGATCTATGGCTATTATACCTTGAAACCCCAAAAAAGGCAAGCGGCAGGTCCGGAGAAAAACGCCGCCGTGGTCCGGATTCGGGAAACCGCCGGAAAAGTGACCGCCGGCCGCCGGTTCCATAATTGTCTGAAACCATCCGGGAGGCCATCTCCCCTAAGGTTTTGCACATTTTCCACAGAGTTATCCACAAGATTATGTTAACGGCCCGCCGCCGAAAAAGTTGGGGAATGGCAAATTTGCCGGAAACCCGGAAAATATCCGGTTGACAATTCCGGCGGGGTAGGGTAAAGTATGGCTCATCATTTCATTCCAGAGGAGGTTCCTATGGGGAAAAAATCAACCATCAAAGCGGACGCGGCGGAGCTCTCCGCTCCGGCGTCGGAAAATCTGGAGACACTGTGCGCCGCGGTCCACCCGGCGGTGGAACGCGCCAGGGAGGATCTGGAGGCGCGGTACTACGAGCGGCTGGCGGAGGAGGCCCTGGGACCCAAATGGACCAGCGGCATTCCCGGCGAGGAGACCCAGCAGCTGATGCGCTCCGTCCGGGGAGAGCTGGACCGCCTGCATCAGGCCGCCCGCTCCCTGGCCCGCTCCTACCAGGCCGTGGTGGAGCTGGAGGACGAGCTGGGAGCCCGCCTCCAGGACGTGCGCAAAAGCCGGGACCGGAAGTGGTACGTTCCCAACCCGCCCGCCAACGCGGGCATCGACCTGGCGGAGAAGCGGCTGAACCACTTTGCCCAGGGGCTGAACATCTACAAAATCCTGCTGGTGTGCGTGGCGGGCAGCTTCGCCGGAGTCGTGGTGGAGATGCTGTGGGCCTTCGCCCGGTACGGCGTCATCGAGAGCCGGCGGGGGCTGGTCTACGGCCCCTTCAACCTGCTCTACGGCGCGGGGGCGGTGTTCCTGACCCTGGCGCTGTATAAATACCGCAACCGGGGGAGGCTGTGGTCCTTCTGCGGCGGCTTCCTCGTGGGCAGCGTCCTGGAATACGCCTGCTCCTGGGGGCAGGAGGCGCTGCTGGGCTCCCGGTCCTGGGACTACAGCCATATGCCCCTGAACCTCAACGGCCGGATCTGCTTTACCTACTCGGTGTTCTGGGGCCTGCTGGGAATCCTGTGGATCAAGGACCTGTACCCCCGGATGGCAAAATGGATCCTGAAAATCTCCAACCGGGTGGGCCGGCCCCTTACCTGGGCGCTGACCGTTTTCATGATCGTCAATATTCTGGTCTCCTGCGTGGCCGTAGGCCGCTGGTCCCGGCGGCTGGAGGGCAAACCGGCCTCCAACGCCTTCTGGGAACTGGTGGACGAGCGCTTCCCAAACCAGCGGATGGAGCGGATTTTCGCCAATATGACCTTCGGCAGCAGGGATTCCTGAGAATTTCTCCTTTTCCATCCGGTATCCTGTGGAATTTCATATTGAAATGGGGAAGAATTTACAGTATACTCATATCCATCAAGCAAAATTTTCCAGGAGGGCCCCATGAGTACTGTCATCACATCCATTGACCGCCGCTCCCCGGCGGAGCGGGCCGGGGTCCGGACGGGGGAAAAGCTGATCTCCATCGGCGGACACGCCGTGGAGGACGTGCTGGACTACCGCTTCTTCGGCTATGACCGGGACCCGGAGCTGGTGCTGGAGGCCCCGGACGGCACGCGGCGCGTCCTGCGGGTGAAAAAGCCGGAGGCGGAGGACCTGGGCCTCAACTTCGAGACCTACCTGATGGACGAACCCCGGCCCTGCTCCAACCACTGCCTCTTCTGCTTCGTGGACCAGATGGCCCCCGGCTGCCGGGACACCCTCTACTTCAAGGACGACGACGCCCGGCTCAGCTTCCTCATGGGCAACTATATCACCCTCACCAACCTCTCCCCGCGGGAGGCCCGGCGGATCATCGACCTGCGCATCAGCCCCATCAACGTCTCCGTCCACGCCACGGACCCCAAGCTGCGGGCCGCCCTCTTGGGCAACAAAGCCGGGGCGGACAGTCTGGAATACATGAAGGCCTTCGGCAGGGCGGGCATCGTGATGAACGGACAGATCGTCCTGTGCCCCGGCTGGAACGACGGGGACCAGCTCCAGCGGACCATGGAGGACATGGCCCAATGGGGATTTGCCAGCTGCTCCGTCGTGCCGGTGGGACTGACCAGATTCCGGGAGGGCCTGTCCAGACTCCGGCCCGTGGACCGGGAAACCGCCAACCAGGTCATCGACCAGGTGAACGCCTTCGGCGAAACGTGCCTGGAGCGGTACGGCTCCCGGAAGTTTTTCTGCTCGGACGAGCTCTATATCCGCTCGGGCCGGGACCTGCCGGAGGAGGACTACTACGAGGACTATGTACAAATCGAGAACGGCGTGGGAATGCTGCGCAGCCTGATGGCGGAATTCGAGGCGGGACTGCGGCTGGAGGACGGGCCCGTGGAGGCCCCGCCCTACACCATCGCCACCGGCGTCAGCGCCAGACCCTACTTACAGGCCCTGGCCGACAAGGCCCGGGAAAAAACCGGCGTGACCGGACAGGTCTCCGCCATTGTCAACGACTTCTTCGGCCATACCATCGACGTGGCGGGACTGATCACCGGACAGGACCTGATCGCCCAGCTGAAGGGAAAAGACCTGGGCGGGCGGCTGCTGATCCCCGTCAATATGCTGCGCCACGGCGGGGACGTGTTCCTGGACGACCTCCGGGTATCCGACGTGGAGGCGGCCCTCGGCGTCCCGGTGACGGTGGTGGAGCAGGACGGGTTTGACCTGCTGGACGCTATCCTGGGGAGGAAGTAACTGCTTTTCGTTACGCCGGGGGCTGCGCGCCCCCGGACCCCGCGGGTACTTTTCGCGCGGGCGAAAAGTACCCAAAAGGCCGCTCAAACCCGTGGGGCGGCCACGGGCCGCCTTAGGGCTGGGGCCGCTTCCAGCGGCCTAACGCCTACGGTTTGAGAATCCCTTAGGGCGTCGCCGGAGGCGACACCCCATGTTTTGATTATTTTTGCGCTACGACCTGGCGGACTGCCTGTCCTGCGGAGTGCCGTGGGCCGCCAGTGGTCCTTACTTCTGCGGCTGCGCTCTTACGGCTGTCGTTGGACAACACACGCAGGAGCCTCTGCGCCTACCGGTTTTTTTTCGTCGCCTGCATCCGCTGTATTAGAACAAATGTTTCACGTGAAACATTCTACTTCAGCACCTCCAGCATCACAGCCGCGCCAAGCTGGATGCCCCGGCGGAACCACTGCAAATAGAGCGCATGGTCGATCTGGCTCTGGTTGTTCGCGATTTCATCAATCCGGTCCAGACCGATGATCGGTTCGAGCTTCCGCCATAAAGCGACGTCCTTTTCAATCAGAGCTCGCAGCTCCTCAGAGTCCTGGCAATCATCGTAAATGTGACTGCTGAGAATTTCATCTATAATGTCAGTCATGGGGATTCCCTCCTGATGTTTAATATGTTATAGTATACAGCAAAGTTTTAGGGTAGTCAAGGGGTGCCACAAAATTTTAGGGTATCAGAGAGATGGATTTATGGAACATTCAGAAATTATTTTGCGAATTATGGATGAACGGAACATCACATCCTATCGGATGGCAAAGGAAACGGGCATTTCTGAGAGCTTATTTGGTGCATGGAGGAAAAAGCCCACATCTAATATTTATTCCGGCAACCTGGTCCTCATCGCCGACTATCTGGGATGTTCCGTTGACTACCTGCTGGGCCGGACGGAGGACCCGGAGCTGCACCAGAAGGCCGCGTCCAACGACTCCCAATAGGGCGCATCCGCAGGAGTAAGCACCGCTGGCGGCCCCATGCACCGGAGATAGACCGGAAATCCAAAGGTCGTAGCGTAAAATCATCACCCCCGTAATTCAGGGGATTCTCAAGGGGGCGGGCCCCCTTGAGGGCACTTTTGGTACTTTTCCTGCAAGGGAAAAGTACAGAGTCCCCCCCGCCCGCAGGCGGGAAAAGATAAGGAGTACCAACCATGCCAAAACCAATCATCGCCATTGTCGGCCGCCCCAACGTGGGCAAATCCGCGCTGTTCAATAAACTGATCGGCCAGAGATTATCCATCGTGGAGGACACCCCCGGCGTCACCCGTGACCGCATCTACGGCGAGTCCGACTGGAACGGAAGAAAATTCACCCTCATCGACACCGGCGGCATCGAGCCCCGCACGGACAGCCAGATCCTCACCTTCATGCGGGAGCAGGCGGAGATCGCCATCAGCCACGCGGACGTCATCGTCTTCCTCACCGATATCAAAACGGGCCTCACCGCCTCCGACCAGGAGGTGGCGGGCATGCTGCAAAGAAGCGGCAAGCCCATCGTCCTGGCGGTGAACAAGATGGACTCCACCGGAGCCGTGGACCCGGACTTCTACGAGTTCTACAACCTGGGTCTGGGGGACCCCATCGCCGTCTCCGCCGTCCACGGCCACGGCACCGGCGACCTGCTGGACGAATGCGTGAAGTACTTCCCACCGGAGGACGGGGAGGACGAGGACGACGACCGCATCCAGGTGGCCGTCATCGGCAAGCCCAACGTGGGCAAATCCTCCCTGACCAACAAGATCCTGGGCCAGCAGCGCACCATCGTCAGCGACGTGGCGGGCACCACCCGGGACGCCATCGACAGCTATTTCGAGAACGAAACTGGCAAATACGTCTTCATCGACACCGCCGGGATGCGGAAGAAGTCCAAGGTGGACGAGGCCATCGAGCGCTACAGCGTCCTGCGGGCCCAGATGGCCATCGAGCGGGCGGACGTGTGCCTCATCCTCATCGACGCCCAGGAGGGCGTGACCGAGCAGGACACCAAGGTGGCCGGCATGGCCCATGAGGCGGGCAAGGCCAGCATCATCGTGGTCAACAAGTGGGACCTCATCGAAAAAGACGGCAAAACCATGGACAGAATGCGGGAGGAGGTCCGCCGGGACCTGAGCTATATGACCTACGCCCCCATCCTGTTTATCTCCGCCATGACCGGCCAGCGGGTGGAGCGGCTCTTTGAGCTGATCCAGTACGTGAACAACCAGGCGGCGACCCGGATCACCACCGGGATGCTGAACTCCGTCCTTGCGGACGCCCAGACACGGGTGCAGCCGCCCACGGACAAGGGCAGACGGCTGAAGATCTACTATATGACCCAGGCGGGCGTCAAGCCGCCCCACTTCATCTGCTTCTGCAACGATGCTAGACTGTTCCACTTCTCCTATCAGCGGTATCTGGAGAATCAGATCCGCACCGTATTCGGCCTGGAGGGAACGCCCATTAAAATGACTATTCGCCAGAAGGGCGATAAGGAGGACTGAGCCATGGAATTGATCTACTTGGTGGTTCTTTATTCACCGCTATGGCTGCCAGCCATTGCTGCCTACTTCTGCGGCTGCTTCAATGGAGCGGTAATCGTCTCCAAGTATATCTTGCGGGACGATATCCGCAATCACGGCAGCGGCAACGCGGGACTGACAAACTTTTACCGCACCTTTGGCGGACCGCTTACTTTAGTTGTTATCCTGACCGACGTCATCAAAGCTGTCATTGCCGTTCTATTCGCTATATGGCTCTACAGGAATGTTCTCTTTACGGATGCTGGAGAATCCTATTTTGTCTTTGCAAAATATTGGGCGGCACTGTTCTGCCTATTGGGGCATATGTTCCCGTGTATGTTTCATTTTAAAGGGGGCAAGGGCATCCTCTCCGGCGGCATCGTGGCCTTCATGATCGACTGGCGCGTGGCGCTGGTGGTCTGGGGCGGGTTCCTGGTGCTGGCGGTGCTGACAAGGTACGTGTCCCTGGGGTCCGTGTGGGCCGGGGCCAGCTTTCCGTTTATCACATGGTACTGCTATCCCAACGCGGGGATTGTGGTTCTGGCCTTTATCATCGGCGGACTGATCCTGTGGCAGCACCGGGCCAACATCCACCGGCTGCTGACCGGGACGGAGAATAAATTCTCCCTGCATAAAAAGCAGGGCTAGGAGGTGCGTTTCGCATGAAAATCACCGTATTGGGCAGCGGCGGCTGGGGCACCGCCCTGGCAATCCTGCTGCTGGACAACGGCAGCGACGTGACGCTGTGGTCCTTCCTGGAGAAGGAGGCAGAGATCCTTCGGACAACCCGGGAGAACCCCATGCTGAAGGGCGTGCCCCTGCCGGACGCGCTGAAAATTACCGCCGGCATGGACGCGGCGGCGGACAGCGAACTGGTGGTGCTGGCCACGCCGTCCTTCGCCGTCCGGGAGACGGCCCGGAAGGCCGCGCCCCTGCTGCGGCAGGACGCGGTGGTGGTTTCCGTGGCCAAGGGCATTGAGAAGGACACCGCGTTGTGCCTCACCCAGGTCATTGAGGAGGAGCTGGGCGGAAAAGGACGGGTTGTGGCCCTCTCCGGCCCGTCCCACGCCGAGGAGGTGGGCCGCAGGGTGCCCACGGGCGTCGTGGCGGCGTCCCGGGACCAGGCGGCGGCGGAGCTGGTGCAGGACGTGTTCATGAGCCCCCGGTTCCGCGTGTATACCAACAGCGACGTGCTGGGCGTGGAGCTGGGCGCGGCGCTGAAGAACGTGCTGGCCCTGTGCTGCGGCATCTGCGACGGCATGGGACTGGGAGACAACACCAAGGCCCTGCTCATGACCCGCGGCATGACGGAGATGGCCCGGCTGGGCGTGGCCATGGGCGGGAAAAAGGAAACCTTTGCGGGGCTTTCCGGCATGGGAGACCTCATTGTGACCTGTACCTCCATGCACTCCCGGAACCGCCGCTGCGGCATCCTGATCGGCCAGGGCAGGGGCGTCCAGGAGGCCATGAAGGAGGTCGGGGCCACCGTGGAGGGCTATTACGCCGCCCTCAGCGCCCACCAGCTGGCGGAGAAGGCGGGGGTGGAGATGCCCATCTGCCAGAGCGCCTACCGGGTGCTGTATGAGGGTCAGAACGTCCGGGAAGTGATGGACAGCCTTATGAACCGGAATAAACGCCGGGAAGTGGACGAGAGCTGGATCTAGTCCTGGGCGGACGGCCAATCCGCTCTTTTCTGCGGCGTTTGACCAGGTCCGCCGCCCGGTAACGGCAATCACTGGAAACCAGAGGGCTTTATGCGTATTGAAGAAGTCAAAAAATCAGAAAGAAAAAAGGGCCGGTTTCTGGTGAAGCTGGAAAACGGCGATCTCCTGCGGGTGACGGAGGAGGAGCTGGTTCGCTTCGGCCTCCGGGCCGGGATGGAGCTGGACGGGGAGACCCTGGAGGCCCTGCGGGCCTCCGCCAGGACCTCCTCCGCCCGGGTCGCGGCGGCCAATATCATCGGAAGCCGGGCGCTGTCCAAGAAGGAACTCACCCGGCGGCTGGTGAAGAAGGGCAGCGAGGAAGCCGACGCCCAGGCGGCGGCGGACTGGCTGGAGGACATCGGCGCGGTGAACGACGCCGCCTACGCCGCGTCCCTGGTCCGGCACTACGGCGGCAAGGGCTACGGCCCGGCGCGGGTCCGGGAGGAGCTGCGCCGGCGGGGCGTGGACCGGGAGCTGTGGGACGAAGCCATGGAGGAAATGCCGGACCCGGCGGAGATCCTGGACCGGCTGATCCGGAAGCGGCGCCAGGGCGATCTCTCCGACCCCGGAGAGCGCAGGCGGACCTGTGACGCGCTGCTGCGCCGGGGGTTCGGCTGGAGCGAGGTCAGGGCCGCCATGGGGCGGTACGCGGAGATGGTCGAGGATGATTAAGGAAGTCAGATTTTACGAGTCCGCGGAGGACTCGCTGCTGAAATTCGCGGTGATCCTGGCGCGGTCTGGCGGAAAGTGGGTCTTCTGCAAGCACCGGGAGCGGACGACGCTGGAGATCCCCGGCGGGCACCGGGAACCGGGGGAAACCGCGGACCAGACCGCCGCGCGGGAGCTGCGGGAGGAGACGGGCGCGAAGGAATTCACGCTCCGGCCCGTATGCGTTTATTCGGTGGTCCGGGATGACGCAGAGGAATCCTTCGGCGGACTGTACGCGGCGGAAATTAAGACGTTTGGGGAAATCCACAGCGAGATCGAGAAAATCGTCCTGCTGGACGAGCCGCCGGAGTGCGGCTGGACCTATCCGGAGATCCAGCCGGAGCTGCTGGAGGAGGCCCGCAGGCGCGGGGGCATTGTGTAAGGAGTCGCCTATGTCATATAAACTGCATTTCATCTCCCTTGGCTGCGCGAAGAACGTGGTCAACTGCGAACAGATGATGTCCCTCTGCCGTCAGGCGGGACACACCCTGCTGTCCGCCCCGGAGGGCGCGGACGCGGTGGTGGTCAACACCTGCGGCTTCCTCTCCTCCGCCAATGAGGAGGCCATCCAGAATATCTTACAGATGGCGCGGCTCAAGGCGGAGAACAAAATCAAAAAAATACTGGTCACCGGCTGCATGCCCCAGCGGTATCAGGGGGAGATCCTGGAGGAGCTGCCGGAGGTGGACGGCATCCTGGGCACCGGCAGCTACAAGGACATCGTTTCCGCCGTGGAGGCGGTGATGGCCGGCGAGCGGGCCAGCCGCTTCGGGAACATCGACGCCCCGGTGGACGAGTTCGGCCGGGAGCTGACCACGCCCCCCTGGTACGCCTACCTCCGCATCGCGGAGGGGTGCGACAACTGGTGCGCCTTCTGCATCATCCCCAGGCTGCGGGGGAAGTACCGCAGCAGGCCCATGGACAAGGTGCTTGCGGAGGCCCGCGCTCTGGCGGACCGGGGCGTGAAGGAGCTGATCGTGGTCGCCCAGGACATCACCCGCTACGGCACCGACTGGGACGGACAGCGCCATCTGGCGGACCTGCTGGAGGAGCTTTGTCAACTGGATTTCCACTGGATCCGGCTGCACTACCTGTACCCGGACCAGATGGACGGCCGGCTCATCGACGTCATCGCCCGGGAGCCGAAGATCCTCAAATACCTGGACATACCCCTCCAGCACTGCAACGACGATATCCTGCGCAAAATGAACCGCCGGGGGGACAAGGCGTACATCGAGGACCTGCTGGACAGGCTGCGGGAGCGGATCCCGGGACTTGTGCTCCGCACAAGCCTGATTACCGGCCTGCCCGGCGAGGGCGAGGCGGAGTTCGAGGAGCTGTGCCGGTTTTTATGGGACCAGCGGATGCTCCGGGCGGGCGTGTTCCCCTACTCCCCGGAGGAGGGAACCCCGGCGGCGAAAATGGACCGGGTGGACACGGAGGAGGCCGAACGGCGGGCCGAGCTGGTGGTGGACATCCAGTCCCGCATCATGGACGAGTGGAACGAGGACATGCAGGGAGAGGTCCTGGAGGTCCTCTGCGAGGGCTTCGACGGGCAGTCCATGTCCTTTGTGGGCCGCAGTTGGGCCGAAAGCCCGGACATCGACGGGCGCATCTACTTCACCGCCGAGGACGAGCCGGAGGCCGGAACCTTCGTCCGGGTGCGGATCACCGGGGTGATGGACGGCGAGCTCACCGGCGAGGCCCTGGGCGGGCCGCCAATGCGCCCCTGAATCCGGCGCTTGTCCGGAATTTCCGCCCGGCAACGAAATAAAGGATTTCATTGAGAAACCATATAAGAATCGGAGGAGCAGAATGGAGCTGTACCACGCGTCCCCCACGGCGGGGCTGACGGTTTTGAAGCCCAGCGTGACGGCGTATTTCGGCAAGCCGAAGCAGGTGTGCCTGACGGCCCTGAAGCCCATGGCGCTGCTGTACGGGATCAAACACTTTGAGTATACCTACGGATATACGAAGGATCGGGCGCTTTTTTACGAGGAGTATTTCCCCAACGCCCTGGAGGAGCTCTACCGGGGCAAATCCGCGTCTCTGTACCGCTGCTCCCGGCGGGAGGGGATGGAGACGACGCAGATCCCCAACGAGTACGTGTCGGCAGCTGAGGTCGCCGTGGAGGAGGAGATCCCCGTCCCGGACGCGTACGAGGCGCTGCTGGAGGAGGAACGGCTGGGGACCATACGGATCGTCCGGTGGCGGTCGGTCTCCGAAAAGCGGCGGCAATGGATCATGAAGGCCGAGATGGAAGTCATTTTGGAAAAAGAGCTGCTGGACAAGGATACGGACATGGCCCGGTATATGCGGGAGAAGTACCCCGAGAGCTGGACGCTGGCCGCGGAGGAAAACAGGAGGACGAAAGAATGAATCTGCCCAACAAGCTGACCCTGATGCGGATCGTGCTGATCCTGCCCTTTTTGCTGGCGCTGTATCTGGACGTGCCCTTCGCGTCCTATATCGCCCTGGCCATCTTCATCATTGCCAGCCTCACGGACATGCTGGACGGCCAGATCGCCCGGAAGCGGAACCTGGTCACGGACTTCGGCAAGTTCGCCGACCCCCTGGCGGACAAGATGCTGGTAACGGCGGCCATGCTGTGGTTCGTGGAAATCGGGCAGATGCCCGGCTGGGCGCTGCTGATCGTCATCGTCCGGGAGTTCGCCGTCAGCGGACTGCGGATGGTGGCCAGCGACAAGGGCCGGGTCATCGCCGCTGGCTGGTCCGGGAAGGTGAAGACCGCCGCTACCATGGTGTGCATCGTGCTGATGTTCCTGCCCATTCCGGCGGCGCTGAATACGGCGTGCGTGGCGGTGATCGCGGCGACCACCATCTACTCCGGCGTGGAGTACTTCATGAAGAATAAGGACTGCCTCAGCGACATGTAGCGGAGGCGGCCGCCGCCCCTGGGCCCCCTGCGCCCGGGGGCGCTTTTTTCCACTGGATCGTATGTCGGAAAGAAATGGACAAAAAAGTGCAAGTTTGTCCATTTCTCCACTTGCAAGCGGACGGGTTTCTTGTCATAATATAGTCAACAAGCTTGAAAAAGCGCAAAGCCGCCAAACATGTATACAAGAACAGAAAGGACGGGACAAAGGATGCGGGAATTACAGGATCGGATCCGCAGGGAGGGCAAGGTCCTCCCTGGCAACATCATCAAGGTGGACGGATTCCTCAATCACCGGGTGGACGTGACGCTGATGGAGCACATCGCGGACGAGTTCGCCAGGTACTTTGACGTCAGGGACATCACCATGGTCCTCACCGCCGAGGCCAGCGGCATCGCTCTGGCCACCATCTGCGCCCAGAAATACGGCGTGCCTATGGTCTTCGCCAAGAAGGCCAAGAGCGACAACATCGAGGGCGGCCTGTATCAGAGTGAAATCTATTCCTATACCTACAAAAAGAAGGTGACCCAGATCCTCAGCAAGGAGTGGCTGACGGCCGGCGACAAGGTGCTGATCATCGACGACTTCATGGCCAACGGCGAGGCCGTCCGGGGCCTGTGCGACCTGGTGAGCCAGGCCGGAGCGGAGCTGAAGGGGATCGGCATCGCCGTGGAGAAGGGCTTCCAGGGCGGCGGCGACCGGCTGCGGGGGATGGATTTGAATTATCACGCGCTCGCCGTGATTGAACGCGCGGATGAGAACGGGATCGTGTTCCGGGAGTGATCCAACGCCCCGCGCCCGGACTGGCAGCAGGAAACAACCGGCCCCGCAGGGCCGCAGAAAAAAATGTGGATTAGGAGGGATTCTTTTGTCCCATCAAACAGTCATTGTTCTGGACTTCGGCGGTCAGTACAACCAGCTGATCGCCCGCAGGGTCCGTGAGTGCGGCGTCTACTGTGAAGTCAAGCCCTACACCACCCCGCTGGAGGAGCTGAAAAAAATGAACCCCATCGGGTTCATCTTCACCGGCGGCCCCAACTCCGTCTATCTGGAGACCTCCCCCCATGTGGACGCGGGTATTTTTGAAATGGGCGTGCCCGTGCTGGGCATCTGCTACGGCTGCCAGATCATCGCCTACACGCTGGGCGGACGGGTCACCGCCGCCCAGGACGACTCCGCCCGTGAGTACGGGAAGACGGAGACGTTCTACAACACCGACTGCCCCCTGTTCAAGGGCCTGCCCGCCCAGGGCATCAGCTGGATGAGCCACGGGGATTATATGGAGAAGGTCCCCGACGGGTTCGAGCTGGTGGCCCACTCCAGGGCCTGCCCCAACGTGGCCATCGCCGACGTGAAACGCGGCTTCTACGGCGTGCAGTACCACCCGGAGGTCAATCACACCGAGAACGGCGTGAGGATGATCCGGAACTTCCTCTATGAGGTCTGCCTCGCCGCGGGCGACTGGACCATGGAGGACTACAAGCGCACCGCCATCGCCGCCATCCGGGAGAAAGTTGGCGGCGGCAAGGTCCTGCTGGCCCTGTCCGGCGGCGTGGACAGCTCCGTGTGCGCCGCCCTGCTGGCGGAGGCCGTAGGCGAGCAGCTGACCTGCGTGTTCGTGGACCACGGCCTCATGCGGAAGCATGAGGGCGACGAGGTGGAGGAAGCCTTCCGGCCCTGGGCCATGAACTTTGTCCGGGTGGACGCCGAGGCCCGGTTCCTGGAGAAGCTGGCCGGCGTCACCGAGCCGGAGCGGAAGCGGAAAATCATCGGCGAGGAGTTCATCCGGGTCTTTGAGGAGGAGGCCAGGAAGATCGGCGCGGTGGACTTCCTGGCCCAGGGGACCATCTACCCCGACGTCATCGAGTCCGGCGCGGGCGACGCGGCGGTCATCAAGAGCCACCACAACGTGGGCGGCCTGCCGGACTGCGTGGATTTCAAGGAGATCATCGAGCCCCTGCGGCTGCTGTTCAAGGACGAGGTCCGCCAGCTGGGCCGGGAGCTGGGTCTGCCGGAGTACTTGGTGAGCCGTCAGCCCTTCCCGGGTCCGGGCCTGGCCATCCGGGTCATCGGAGACCTGACCAAGGCGAAGCTGGACACCCTGCGGGACGCGGACGCCATCTATCGGGAGGAAATCGCCAGCGCGGACCTGGCCGGCAGCATCAGCCAGTATTTCGCCGTGCTGACCAATACCCGCAGCGTAGGCGTCATGGGCGACGGGAGGACCTACGACTACACCCTGGCCCTCCGGGCAGTGACCACCAGCGACTTCATGACCGCCGACTGGGCCAGGATTCCATATGAGGTGCTGGATCGGATCAGTACCAGGATCGTCAATGAGGTGGTGGGGATCAACAGGATTTGTTATGATATTACGAGCAAGCCCCCGGCAACGATTGAGTGGGAATAAGATTTTTTAATCTTTTCTATCCGTGGAACTGTTGATTACCAACGGTTCCACGGATTTTTGCGTTTTAAGTGGCTACAAATTGGCTACATTGAACGGATTTTTTGTAGCCATCAGCCCTCCGGCATGAGGCCGTCAAGCTGTCTGGCTACTTCGGTCTGCTTGTTGGGGTACAGGTGGCTGTAGGTTTCCATTGTGGTCTGGACACGCTCATGGCCTAACCGCTCTGCGATCAGCAGCGGGGAGAAGCCCATCTCTACCAGCAGGCTCGCGTGGCTGTGACGGATGTCATGCACCCGGATTCTCTTTACGCCGGATGCCTTGCAGCCGTTCTCCATCTCATGATACAGGAAGCTCTTGGTATAGGGGAACAGGCGGTCATCAGGCTGCAACTCATAACATTGTTCCATATAGGAGCGCAGGCAGTTACATAGGCCCTCCGGGATGGTGATTACCCGGTTGCTTTTTGGGGTTTTGGGGGAAGTCACAACGTCCTTGCCGCTCAACCGTTGATAGCTCTTGTTGATGCGAATAGTGGACTTCTCTAGGTCAATGTCCGCTGGGGTCAGGGCCAGCAGTTCCCCTTCTCGCATGCCAGTGTAGTACAGTGTCATGAAGATTGCGTAGGAAGCGGGTTTGTCCATGACCGCCTCAAGAAAAGTTGCAAACTCATCCTTTGTCCAGAACTGCATTTCTTCGGCGTTCTTCTTCCCCATGCTGCCTGCCTTGTGGCAAGGATTCTCCTTCAAACTGTAATACTTGACGGCGTAATTGAAAATGGCAGTCAGTTGGTTGTTGATGGTTTTCAGGTAAGTCTGTGAGTAGGGCTGGCCGTTTTCATCCCGATAACTGGTAAGCTGATTCTGCCATCTACGCACATCGGTAGGTTTGATTTCATTTAGCGGCATCTTGCCGAAGAATGGCGTAACCTTCAAATCAATCAAAAACCGTTTGTTGGCTACCGTTGATGCTTTGAGCCGCTGACTCATGTCTCTCATATAGAGTTCTATGAAATCCTGAAAGGTCATGCCCAGGCTACCTGTGGCCTGGCTGATATAGTCGCGTTCCCATTGCAGGGCTTCCTTCTTGGTAGGGAAGCCCCTTTTCTTTTTATGAATCTCTTTTCCGGTCCAGTCCTTGACACGGATCTGAGACATCCATTTGCCGGTTTTACCGTCCTTTGTTACGGACATAGAATCTCCTTTCTGTCATTGCTGGCCTCATTCCTCCTTCTGCTGGGCGTACTGGCTTTCCAGGTACGCATTGCGCTTCTTGATCCGTTCTTCATCACTCAATTCTTCGGGCTGCACACATTCCACAGAGGTTGCGGCGTAGTAGGCCAGGGTCTGCTCCTGCCACTTTTGATATGCGGCCTGGGTTGACTGGAAGGCCTGAATATCATCCCGCTGGGATTCCCAATCTTCCAGAAACAAGCAGAGATCAGTATTGAAGTCAGCAGAGGCTTTCCCATTAAAGGAGATGGCACATTTCCACTCTTTGCTGCGGGGTGGCTTCTTTACATCAATGTCGAAAGAAATGCCTGCGACCTGTTCCAGTTGGAACAGGAACCCCATAATGTCGGCAAGGCTTCTAATGGGGGCGGTGTTTCCCTCATAGCCCAGAATGTAGGTGGGTGTGCTCTCCAAAATGTCGGCTAGTTGATTGACGACGGCAATGGAGACTTCGATCTCACCAGTTTCGTATTTCTGCACTGTGCGTAGAGACTTGCCGAGGATGCTTGCCAGTTCCTTTTGATTCAGACCCTTACGTTTTCGCAGGAGCTTGATGCGTTGTCCGATTGCGGAGTAATCAAAGTTGTTCATGTCTGGTTCACCTCGTCCACAGTATAACACGAAAGAAAACGAATTGCAAGTACATATTTTTTATTCAAATGGTATTGACAAATGCACCAGATATGCGTATAATCAAAAGCGTATTAAAAATACGCTTTTTGCGAGAGTGGACAGCCGAGGCGTATTAGAGATGCACTAACAATTTTATAGGAGGTACAATGAGAGCACAATTTATCACCGCAAACGAAGTTGCTGAGGTCATGGGCGTCAGTAGGACCAAAGCCTACCAGATCGTGAGGGCTATGAACAAGGAACTAAAAGAGATGGGGTATATCACGATTGCTGGAAAATGCCCTATTCAATACTTCAAGCAGAAGTTCTATGGCTTACAGATGGGAGGTGACAGTGAGCCATGATACCAGAGAAAACGAAAGCGGCTGCTCCGATTCCGTCTGTTGGCGCAGACGGGGAACAGCCGATTCACAAAACCACTGACCATAGTATAGCAGAAGATTCGAGCGAAAACAATCTTCTGGAGCAAGTTTATGAGGAAAATTTGCGGCGGATGCGTCAAATGAATGACCCGGCATATCTGCATACAATATCCATGCGTGAGCTGTATGAGAACGTTTATTGTAGCAAGCCGCCTGTGATCGATGGCCTGCTTTATGCGGGGACATACCTATTCGCAGGTGCGCCAAAGGTCGGAAAATCATTTTTTGTGGCGCAGATTGCCTACCATATCAGCACAGGTACTGCTCTTTGGAACTATCCTGTACATAAGGGAAAGGTCCTCTATCTGGCATTAGAGGATGACTACCAGCGGCTGCAAAGGCGGCTATATCGTATGTTTGAGGCAGCAGATACCGAAAACTTGCGTTTAGCAGTCTACGCTAAGCAGCTTGGCGCCGGATTGGATGAACAGCTTCAGAAATTTGTAAAGTCGAACCCTGACACAAAACTGATTATTATCGACACATTGCAAAAGATTAGGGAAACCGGCGGCGAAAAGTATAGCTATGCCAATGATTACGAAGTTATCACCCAGTTCAAGAAATTTGCAGATCAAAATGGTATCTGTCTCCTGCTGGTACATCATACCAGAAAGCAAAAAGCGGATGATACATTTGATATGATCTCTGGGACTAACGGGCTGTTGGGTGCAGCAGATGGGGCGTTCCTCTTGCACAAGGAAAAGCGAACAGACAGTGCTGCTATTCTGGATATTGTTGGGCGTGACCAGCAGGATCAGAGACTTTATCTCTCAAAGGACCCGGTTCGGCTGACTTGGGATTTGGAACGGACAGAAACCGAACTATGGAAGCCGCCCCCGGACCCGGTGCTTGAGACGATTGCAAAGATTGTGACAAGGGACAAATCCTGGAGCGGAACTCCAACCGAGTTAGTGACCGCCCTGGGTGTGGACTTGAAGCCTAATACGCTCACTATGCGGCTGAATGTAAATGCCGGAAGGCTGTTGAATGAGTATAACATCAAGTACGAAAGTAGCCGGACTCATGATGGGAGGCGTGTCAGCTTTACGTTGGTTCCGTCCCAGGCGTGACGATGGTGACGGTCGTGACGATGATTTGGGCAGTGGTCAAAAGGCCGCCACCATCGTCACGACCGTCACAGAAAAATACAAATTATGGAAAGGATTGTCTAAAATGATAGGATGTAACATTATGCTGACAGAAAAGGAACGGTACGATTTATTGATGGCTAAACTCATTGATGCAATGAGAAATAGTGATTGGGATACGATCAGTTCCTTAATCACCTTCAACGCTTGTATCATGGCGGTAGGACTGGAAGCCGTCTATCGCATCTTACCGGATGAGTATAAGTTCAGCATCCCAACTGAATGCCATACGCACAACGGGGATCATATACCCACTGTCAGGAAGTATGTGCGGCAGGCAAGAAAGTATGCGCCTATTGAGAAGCGTATCCCTGCTGAAATGATTGCTCTGCCAGAAATCGAAATGTATCGGGCAGGTGAGGAATCATTGGACAAGGCGGCATACCGCATTTCCTGGACAACCAGTATCGATGTTGCGAAGTGGTTCTATGATCGAGCAGTAGCCAGGTTGCAGCCGCAACGGCATATCTACAAGGGTATCATCAAACCGGAGAAGATCATCTGGTACACCGATGGGCGGCAGGAGAAAGAGGTTATGCAGTATAACAGCGTCAGGAACATTGTTGAGCTTGAGCGGTAAGTTGCCGCTGTGATCGTGGCGCTATGGTGATGTGCAGTGCGTCATTGCCATAGCGCCATAGGCAAAGTTTAGGCGGGGTGCAGGGTGCCCTTTTCAAAGGGCGGCCCTGCTGGGGGAGGCAACCGCAGTTGCCGGGGGCAAAGCCCCCCTAGCCCCCTCGGAGAGCCCACGGCACTTTGCAGCCCGCAGGGATGAAAGTGTCATAGTGGGTTATTACACTTCCGCAGAAGTGCCTCCCCAACTCCCGCAGGAGCAAATTCGTAGAGTGTTAGAAAGGAGTACAATGGCAAGGAACGACGGGATTGACCGTACCAGCGTTAGAAACGTAAATTTGACTAAGGTGCAAATCAGCAATACACAGCGGCATAACGAACGGGAAAAGAATTCCTATACCAATCCTGACATTGTGCCGGAGAGGGCCGCATTAAATATCCATTTCAAGAAACCATCAGGCAGCTATGCAGAGATGTTCGCTCAAATGGAGGGGGATAAGGTGATCTCCACCAGGGGCCTGAAAGAAGATGCTCACCTGTATGGTGAATTAATCTTTGATGTAAACTCGGCCTACTTCGACAACCACGGCGGTTACGACTTCGCAAAACAATTCTACACCGATGCCTACAAAAGTGCAATAGAAATTGTGGGCGGGGAGCAGTTCATCCTATCTGCCGTGATGCACGCTGATGAGCGCAACCGGGCTATGTCGGAGGCCCTGGGGCGGGATGTATACCACTACCATCTCCATGTTGTCTACATACCCGTGGTGGAGAAGCAGGTTCTGTGGTCCAAGCGATGCAAGGACAAGTCTTTGGTTGGTACTGTCAAGGAGACAATTACCCAGGTGAGCAGCAGTAAGAAGTGGAAGTCTCATCCGGCAACGGACAAGCAGGGAAAGCCTATCCTTCAAAAGAATGGTAAACCAGTTCTGCGGAAGTCATACAGCGTTCTCCAAGATGATTTCTACAACACTATACGGGCTGCTGGCTACACTGATGTGGAACGGGGAGAACGCGGCAGTTCAGAAGAACATTTGACAGTGACACAGTTCAAAACGGAGTGTGAGCAGAAGCGGCTGGCGGTGCTGGAACGTCAAATTGAGAAGAAAGGTCAAACCCTTCAGAGGATGGAGCAGAAGATCGAGGTCCAAAAGGGGGTAGCAACAACTTTTACAGAAATTGACAATATGGGGCATAGGACATTGCTGGGCAAGGTGGAGCTGTCCCCCCAGGAGGCCAAGGATCTGAAGCAGCTTGCCAAGAAGGGTGTAGTCGCAGACAGTACCATTGGGGATTTGAAGCGCGATCTGAAATCGGCCCGGCGTGATGCGCAAATATGGAAACGGCGGTATGAGGAATTAAAGGAGCAGACGAAGGATTTCCTTGCTGCCATTAAGAAAGCGCCAGAACGGGTAAAAACATTTGTCTCAAAGATTCTCCATAGCGAGCGGCTAGAACAGCCAAAAGTACAGCGACACCGAGAGAACGTTGTTGAGCGGTGAGACTATGGTGGCGGCATTCTTGGCCGCCACCATACTTTCTACCAACAACACTGGTCGATGGAGAAAAGGTTGTTGCAAAAATGCCCGAATTTTGGTATAATTGTTCTGACATAGTCCATGAGGAGATTGTAAAATGAAAACCAATGATAGACAAATCACGGATTTGATGCAGGCAGTTGACACAGGATTAGCACAATTGCCTGATTTTCAGCGGAGTTGGGTATGGGATGACGGAAGAATCAAGTCCCTGATTGCAAGTGTCATTCATAGATTTCCGGTAGGCGCTGCTATGTTTTTGGAATATGGCAATTCCAATATCCGCTTTAAGTATCGACCGATAGA
This sequence comes from Oscillibacter sp., assembly GCA_014799925.1. Lineage (GTDB taxonomy): Bacteria > Bacillota > Clostridia > Oscillospirales > Oscillospiraceae > Pelethomonas. Next base: position 3,915 of record JAAVHC010000008.1, on the reverse strand, counting down.
GGGTGCGAGTTGCGCGGGGCAAAATATTATCCCTAGTGAACTAATCTTGGATGGTCAGCAGCGACTAACATCCCTTTATTCTGCGTTATATAGCTCAAAGCCGGTTCATACAAGAACGGATAAAGGCAAGGAAATTGACCGGTACTATTATATAAATATTGAAAAAGCCCTGGACCCCAATGCGGATGATGATGAAGTTATTATCTCTGTTCCAGAGACAAGAAAAGTGATTTCAAATTTTGGCCGCAATATTGATCTTGATCTGTCCTCGCCGGATAAAGAATATGCGGAAAAATTGTTTCCGCTTAATCAGATTCTTGATTTCGCCAAAGTGATGGTTTGGCAAAACGGATACCAAGCCTACTACAATTTTGATGCAACCGCAGCACAGTTGTTTCTTAACTTCAGCACTGAAGTGATCACTATGGTACAGCGATATGTTATGCCAGTTATTACTCTGGATAAGGGAACCTCAAAGGAAGCCGTTTGTCGTGTATTTGAAAATGTCAATACTGGCGGCGTCAGTCTGACGGTATTTGAGCTGGTCACGGCAGTCTTTGCGATGGACGATTTTGAATTGCGCAAGGACTGGGAAACACGCCGAGAAAACTGTTTTAATGGTGACATTCTCTCCATCGTTACTGCAACAGACTTTTTAACCGCTCTAACTTTGCTATCCTCTTATAAACGGGGCGGTACTGTAAGCTGTAAAAAGAAAGATGTTTTGAATCTTTCCCTGCAAGATTATCTGACATATGCAGATGCTCTGACTGCTGGCTTTGTTGAGGCCGAAAAAATCTTGCAGGAAGAACGCATTTTTGTAAGTCGTGATCTTCCCTATACAACTCAGCTTATCCCCTTAGCGGCTCTCTGCACAGTCCTGCAAGCTGGGAACCAGATCAAAGTGACGAATGTAAAAAACAAAATTAAGCAGTGGTACTGGTGTGGAGTATTTGGCGAGTTATATGGGTCGGCCAATGAAACCCGCTATGCCAACGATATTGTTCAAGTTCTGGATTGGGTCGCAGGCAGTTCTGATTTGCCCAAGACCTGCCAGGAATCGTATTTCAACCCTCTACGTTTGCTTTCAATGCAATCCAGACAATCAGCTGCATACAAGGGAGTTATGGCTTTGATTTTGAAAAATCATGGTCAGGACTTCATCAGCGGACGTGATATGGACTTTACTGTTTATAAGTCAGAAAATGTTGATATACATCACATTTTCCCCAAAGATTATTGTGAAGAGAAACAATTGCCGAGGCAAAAGTGGAACAGCATTATAAACAAGACACCCATTTCTTACAGCACTAACAGAGCTATTGGCGGCGTTGCCCCATCGAAATACCTGTCAAGAATTGAATCTAACGGTCAGGTTGATTCAGCGACGTTAGATCAATATTTGGAATCTCACTGGATTAATCATCAATTTTGCAGAATTGACGATTTTGATCAATTCATTTTGGATCGCGCGAAAAGACTGCTGGATGCCATTGAAGCCGTTACGGGCAGGACAATAACTGGACGTGACAGTGACGATGTCATTATGGCTTTTGGGTCAGCATTAGCGTAGCCAAGATAAGGATATATAGAGAGGAATACGCGATATGGGTACAGATTATGTTGATGTGAAATCCTTTGGGGATGCCTATCCTAAGAAAGAAACAAATACCAGAACACCCTATGAGCACCAGAAAAGGGCGATAGAGTGTTTGGTCCATATCAATACTGAGTCGGCGTATAGTACCCTCGTCGTGCAGGCCTACAGGCAGTGGGAAAACCTACTACACCCGCATGTACGAAATGGGGGTGAATGCCAGATTGAAAATGCAGGGATTGATGAGATGGCAATATTTAGAGAAGTGTAGCACAGTGAGATTCGATATATTCAAAATGTCTACGGGCTGGTGAAAAGATATAAAGTAGGTGGTTGTTTGATAGCTAAAGTTTTGGTTATTATATTTCCAATATTACTTTTCGCATTTAAATATGTATTGCCTATAATTGCAGAAGCGGCTTACTCTAAAGAAAAACCTAACTACATAAAACTTTTAGAGGAATTATTCGAATTTCCTCTTGATATAATATTTATTGCAATCAGTTATATTATCCCCAAAATTATTGAAATTTTAAATTTACTTGCCGCTAAAACTTTAGAAAATCAAGATATATCGCAATATGTTGTAGAAGTAATGTTCTACTTTGGAATCAGTATTTTTATGCTGTTCTTATTGCCATTTTTGGTTTTTTTGGTAAAGCTCGCAATAAATTATCATCATCAAAACGATCAGAAAGCCCGAAATATTTTGGTTGGAATCTTGTATGTAATATCTATCGCATGCATAGCATTTTCACTATTCCTATATTAGGAGATTTATGTTATGAAAAAAAATAGACCCTTCGTTTATTTACTAATTTTCTACCTTGTAATGTTAGTAAGTTTGCTTATAGTATTTATTCCGTCTATAACAAAATCAATTAATGCGGTGTTTGAAAACGATGTAGGAATGTTGCTAATCCTATTTCTGTTCTTAATTGCTGCTATCACAGTCGTTCTAATATTGTTGTATACTACAATATACAGAAGGGAACAAGGAGAAGGAAGCAAACGACCACACACTTCAGCTTTATCGGATGAAAGGAAGTATTTTGAAGGAGAGATCATATCGCTTAACCAAAAACTGGTGGCAACAGAAAAGCGCTGGAATGATGCGTATTATCTATTATTATCATCCCAAAACAGACAGAAAAATGATAACGGAACTACTTCTGTTTCAAATTTTTTAAAGGGATTTGGTATTGATATTAATGAACTTCCTGTTAAGAACAACCTGGTTTTTGTACTAACGCCATTCCATCCAGATTTTGACTCTGTGTTTACAGTAATAAAAAGGGCTTGTGCAGATGTTAAAATGACAGCCGTGCGAAGCGATGATGAATATATCAAAACTGACATTTTAAAGCATATAATAAAAACTATTGTAGAAGCTCGAGTCGTTATCGCTAATTTAGATGGTAGAAATGCTAACGTTTTTTATGAACTTGGAATTGCGCATGCACTGAATAAGCCAACTATATTATTGTCTAAAATGGGAACTAAAGTACCATTTGATGTGCAGGGGCAATATATAGTATTATATGATTCTGACGAGTCTCTCAGCGAAAAGCTAAAAGATGATTTGGTTAAGATATTAACTAGCAATTCTATTGATTGATAGCCGCATTGGCTTTAAATAATTCAAATCAGAACAAGCAAATAAGGTTCAAATTCTGTAAGGAAATATGTTTGCAGCTACATTCGCTTGCGAGTGATTGTAGATAAGCGATGTTCCTTTCCTGTAGTTCCAACTGGCTTTGAGGTGAACCAGACGTGGCTACAAATTGGCTACAAAAAGTTTGTGGACGCTGTGGAAAGACTGAATTATCTGGATTGTGTGCACAAAAAACGAATTGAAAGTGCGGTTTATCATGAGAAATCAAAGACCAGCACTAGAGTGGGAGTGATAGACTTTTTCAAGCGCCAATCAATATATAGCGTTTTGTGAATAATTATCCCCGCCGCTGACACAATATCTTGTGTTTGCGGCGGGGCGTTTTTTTCTGAACCGTTGCAGAATCGTTGCATTTCTATTTTTGGGCTTGTTTTTCCGCTGTTTCGAGCCGGTTCGCCACGTCCTCCAGGGATGCTGCTTCGGTACCCGCAGGAGACGCTCCCGGGGCTTCTCCCTTTTTCCATCGTTCCAGATCTGCAGCCATAACATCCAGTTTGTCTGGGTACAAATGGGAATAGGTTGACATGGCACGTATAATGAAAACCATCCTGAAAGGGGTGGTTTTCATTATTTCTCTTTTCTTGGAAAAGTTATAGAGCGGGAGTAGCTACCCGCAATATAATCAGAACAAGCACTGCGGATT
>JAAVHC010000034.1 GCA_014799925.1 Oscillibacter sp. | reverse complement strand
GCTGAAATTCACTGACGAACTGCCCGCTTTAGCCGGGACAGGGCGGGAAATGAAAGCCGCTGAATAGGCCATCAATAAAAATTTCAAAAATTTATTAGTTCTGGCTTGACATTAGCAGACCTTCGTCATAGCTGTGCCAGCCTTCTGTTCGCCAACGGTGTGAGCTTGCGAGAGATTCAAGAATGGCTGGGCCACAGTGATATTTCCACTACTTCAAATATCTACACACACCTGGACTTCAATTCTAAAGTTGCTTCGGCAAACGCGATCCTGGGTGTCTATCCTACTGCGGTTTAAGACGTGGCCCTCCAATGTCCCTCCTAAAATTACCACAAAATAGGAGAAAACCGGCCCCAAAATCAGACCGCGGAGGGACATGTGAGGGACATGTGAGGGACATGAAAAAAGCCGCAACCCCTTGATAGCAAAGGGGTTGCGGGGATGGAGCATGTGCCCACTTTCGAACCAGGCCGCAAAGGAGTAGGGGATAGGGGGACTTCCTCGGATAGAGATTCCTTTACATTGTCATCCGGAATTCCTGCGTATTATTCCCACTTAAATTTATATCCCACAGATCCTACAGCCTTTCCAGCAGGTCCAGCTTCGGGAGCATCTTCAAAAACTCTTCCGCATTACGGTATAGGATGCCATCTTCGGCATCTATATTTTTGCCCTGATACAGAACATATTTCCCAACCAGCGCACCAAAACGCCGCTGCGTAAGCGTGCATTTCTCTGCATCCCGCAGATGTCTGGCCTGCTCAGGAACCGCCTCGCCGCTGTGCTTGATCTCGAAAGCGGCGCAGCAGTTTTCCCGGCGATCATAAATCACCATATCAAACTCACCGTTGGCGAACTGGAGCTTGAACACTTTGTAGCGATTCCCCAATGCCTTTGAAGTCTCCAGCAGGATGATGTCTTCCAGCATCCTGCCCCGGACCTCCTCCAGGATACGGCTTGTCACAAGATCCTTTTCCTGTTCGTTCAAAGTATAGAACAGAGCGTCTTTCATCAACGCATAGACGAGGGCCCGCGCCTGACAGTAACGCATACCGGGCTGGGTAAACAGGATATGCTCTACCGGTTCTGTCCCAGGCTCGGTTGTTTCGATTGGGCAGTCCATAATCAAATCCAGCGCAGCAAGATATTCCTTGATCTCCACCGCGTGAGCCTTCGTGATTGAAACCGTCTGCTCCCGTTTGTTCCTGATTTCCAGGATATTCATGAGCCTCTCTGTCACAGCGGCTGTGTCGGTTTCATCCAGGATATTCGTCCGCTTTTCCGGATCACGTTCTTTGCGCAGATTTCTGGCTGCCAGCCCCAAGTCATGGGAGTGAAAATCCCTCGTCAGGACCGACACCAGGAAGGCGTGGTTGACATCTTCGATGATGCGGTTGATCGCCCCTGTCAACTCTCCGGCCTCATAGAGCAGCCTCAAATGGCGGAAGTGTCCGCCATCTTCGCAACAGACCAATGAGTGCTGAATATTCCGGCAGATCGCCGTATCAATATACCGCCGGGTCGTTTCATCATCCCGGAAAGTGGCGTCCTCCGCATTGACCTCAGCGTCCTCAAAGGCAAGTTCTCCAGCCCGGAGTGTACCGCCGTAGCGGATATACTCGTCGATGCTGTCGATTCCCAGAAGGCGGCTGTGTTCCCGATAGGGGATGAAGGTGGTGTGGATGACCTTCGCCCGGTCGTACAGCTCCTGGCGGAGTGCGAACCAGAAGCCCAGTGAATCCGTCCCGGACAGAACGATTTTCATTCCCTGCGCCGCATAGACGTCGGAGAGCAGAGCGGCGGAGTCGATAAATTCCCGCATCAGCGTGACCTCGTCCAGCAGAATATATCGGAATCCCGCAGTGCGGAGCTGCTCCATATCCCGGTTCAGGTCCGCCATTGTGTTCGCTGTTGTGATTTTGATATAGGCGGTTTTGGCAGCGTCCTCCGGCGTCATATCCAGCACGGCCTGACGAAGCAGTGTCGTTTTCCCGGTACGGCGCAGACCGAAGAGCAGGCACACCCGGTCGTCTGTGGGACCATAGATGAATCTGTCCAGGTCCTGATAACAGTCCCGCTTCTGCCAGCCCCGGACGTTTTTGGACAGTGCAAGCAGAGCGGTCCCTGTCACTACATTGGTCCTGAAACTGTGTTCGCTCATTTTCCGCACCGCCTTTCCGCTCTTGGGTGTTTTCTTCAGTATAGCATACATTCTCCATCAAGTCGAGGGGAATTTCCTCGGATGCACCGGCAATAATCCTCCGCTGAATTTCCAGCTTCGACCAGCCATATTGCCGAACTGCCCGGATATACCACAACCGCTCCTGGACGGTCAACTCCGCCTCCAGGATAACCACATTCTGCGTCCAGCCAATCGTCATGGCTTCGACCAGCACATCCTGGTCGCCCTCATAAGTGCGGTAGAAATCCCGCATCCGGCGCAGGTTCCGGGGAGAGAAACCGGGAACGCCAGGGCATTTGCCGTTCAGATACCCTGCTGCGGCAACGGCAGCGCCTTTCTCCGGCCTGCCGCTGACCAGACGGCCAATCTCGCAGTACAGCTCCATCTGCGGCAGATCTGTTTTCATCAACGTATCCAATTCAGCGAACATGGGACTGTAGTCCACAGACTTTTTGACGTTCATCGGTTTCCTCCTTTCCGGCGCAGGTGCGCCTATTTTTTATACTGCCAACAATCAAGCCTCTGGTTCACAGTGAACCAGAGGCTTGATTCTTAGCGGTATCAGATTTATTCGTATTCCAATTCCACCATCTGCTCCCACTGAATGACGAAACGCTCATCTACCATGCAGTTGCGGTGGTAATGTCCCAGAAACCAGTAGTCGAACCGACAGTGCTGCTCTACCATTTCCAGAAAATCCGTCAGCCGGTCAGAACCGTAGTTCCTGTCCAGTTTCTTCACGATACTGGTGGGAGCGCAGTGGGTCAGGATGCAGTCGACCTTCCAGTTGACACGTTCCAGATTCCTGACAACTTCCTCATACTCCGCATCAGATGGCAGTTCCTGTTGCCGTTTGTCAAGGACTTTTTAATCAAATTCATAATTTGTTCAAAAAAATAGCCCACCAGAACAAGAAGCTGTTGCGCTTCTGGTCATGGTGGGCGATCACTCGCTTTCCATCATTTGGCGTACCTCGTCTTTGAGCATACGTTTGATCTTATCCTCCATTGTCTCGGTGCTAGTTTCGCTGAAATGCGCCCACACCCGGTAAGTGATGTTGTCAATCTTCTTGACCAGCGAGGGCGGCGTTTCTGGGACGGCGGTTTTAGTGGTTGTCTTGCTGGGATTGTTGGGCATAAGTTCTCCTTTCAGATGCATCAAAATTATTGTGTTAAATTAATGTGACCGACAATTTGCACTCACGTTGAAAATGGCTCTCAAAATGTCGCCGCCAGTCTGACCAATCGCAGACTATTGACATTTTCGTAGTGATATGATATGTTGTCGGATGTAGGAGGGCGATATATGGAAGATAAACTCGACTGTGGCAGACTGATTAAGCAAATTCATGATGAGATACAGAAAACAGTCAACAATGCTCTGCGTTCCCAGGACATGACCCTGGCCCAGCTAGAAGCACTGCTGGAACTCGATCAGGCTCCGGAGAATCAACTCTCACTCAAGGAACTGGAACGACGGCTGCATATAGCGCAGTCTACAACGGCAGGAATTATTATGCGCTTGGAACAGAAAGGATTCGTGGAGGGATTTGGTGATTCCGGTGACCGGCGAATCAAATTAGTACGCCTTACGCCAGCCGGTGCGGATTGCCTTATATTGGCGCAAGAGAGCCGGACGGAAATAGAGGGTAAGCTCCTTTCGGGCCTGACGGAAACAGAGCGGCACATTTTCTTTACATTACTGAAAAAGGTTCGCAATACCTTGTGATAAAGCAGCCGCCGCTTCTTTAGGCGGGTTGCTTTTGATTGAAACAATCGCTAACGATTAAAATGATGCTTTCGATAATTTGCAGACGAGGAGAGAGTTTCCATGGATAACAAGATTTCACTGGATGTATTTGAAAAGACGCCAATACCGCAGGCCGTATTGAAAAATGCTGTTCCGGCTATGGCGGCCATGCTGATGGTGCTGATCTATAATTTAGCAGACACGTTTTTTATTGGTCAGACACATAATGACATTCTGGTAGCGGCAGTGTCTCTTGCTACGCCGGTATTTTTAATCTTCATGGCGATAGGAACAATCTTTGGAATCGGTGGTACTTCGGTTATCTCACGGGCATTGGGTGAGGAACGGTTCGAGTATGCAAAAAAGACGTGCGCTTTTTGTATGTGGAGCTGCGTTGTGGTGGGGATCGTGTTATCTGCTGCGTTCCTGCTTTTCATGGATCAGATCCTAACACTAATTGGGGCCAGCAGTGATACTTGGGAGCCAGCAAAAAAATATTTGTCCATTGTGTCTTTTTGCGGTCCCTTCGTTCTGATTTCAAACTGTTACTCAAATATTATTCGCGCTGAAGGGCAATCCACTAGAGCTATGATGGGCCAGCTTCTGGGCAACCTCTTCAATATCATCCTTGACCCGATTATGATCCTGACCTTTCGCTGGGGCATTGTTGGCGCGGCAGTAGCTACGGTTATAGGTAATGTAGTAGGTGCGGGATATTATATTTTTTATTTTTTGCGCGGCAGGTCTGCACTCAGCATCCATATTCGGGATTTTTCGATGAAAGATGGAATCTGCACCAGCGTATTGGCAATCGGTATCCCAGCCTCATTGGGTTCTTTGTTGATGAGCGCATCACAGATTGTGGTCAATGCGCAGATGGCAAATTATGATGATATGGCCCTGGCCGGTATGGGCGTGGCGATGAAAGTTGTCATGATGACGGCTACCATATGCATCGGCTTTGCACAGGGGATTCAGCCATTGTTAGGCTATTGTGTCGGAGCCAAATTGTGGGACCGTTTCAGAGGAACGATGAAATTCTCCCTGCTCTTTGCGTTGGGGCTCAGCGCCGCTATGACGGCAGTCTGCTACCTGCTCGGCAGACAGATTGTAGGAGCATTTCTGACTGAACCCGCTGCTTTTGATTATGCTGTGCAGTTTACAAATATCCTGCTGACTACAAGTGTCCTTTTTGGCGTCTTTTTTGTGTTCAATAATGCGTTGCAGGCCATGGGTGCCGCAGCGCAGGCACTGATTACCAACCTCAGCCGCCAGGGAATCATCTATATTCCAGCACTGTTTATCCTCCAAGCAGCGTTTGGTGTGATGGGCCTTGCCTGGGCGCAGCCAGTGGCAGATATATTGTCTACTCTGCTGGTAATGAGCCTGTACCTCTGGTCATCTCGCAAATTAGTCGCATCCAACAAATAATCAACCTATACGCTGTCCTCCTTGCACCTTTGCTCAGGGGGATGCGGTGCGGCGGGCTGGTCACGGGGCGGTTTCTTCTGGGGCTTCTTTTCTCGGGGATCAAGGCAGTCGGGCGCTGACCTGGACGAGTCCATCATCATGCGCTCCAGCCCTCCGAGGCGAGTGCCGCCCATGAAATATTTGGGCATTGCTTTCTACTCCTTTTTTTCAATTTGTAGTCCCCGAAAAAAGAGCAAAAAGAAAAAGGGCGCTGCCCATTTTCCGGGGAAACGACCTTCTGAATGCTGCAAATATTGAATTTTAACTGAACTGCATTCCTCCGCTGCCAGGGGCTTCCATAGACGCCAGTTCCAGTTCCTTTTGATTGGACTGCTCCACCCGTGCCGCCAGATCCGGGACACTGCGTTCGATCTGCTCTGCGGCGGACTCCAGACGTTTCTGCCTCTCATCCGTGATGGGATAGCCGCTGTCCAGCGTCTCATGGATGCTGCGGTAGACCTCTGTCATCTGCTCCTGGGTAAAAAGGGCGCTCTTGGGGATCAGACCGGATCGGGTGGCAAAGTCCTGTTTGGCGGCAATATAGCTGTCCGCGCCTCCACTGGGGCCGTAGTAATCTCCCTGATACAAAGCGGCTCCTTCCTGCACACGCTCCCAGGTAACGAATTGAACGCCATACTGGGTGGGATGCCCTGCCAGAACGATGTTGTTAAAATCAGCCAGGAGCCTATAATCCCCTTCCGGGCCAACCCCCAATTGGGGCGCTGCCTCCATCTGGCTCATATACTCGGCTGTAGTCTTGACGATATCGGTCACCCTGTCCAGGGCCGCGCTCCTGCTGTCGCCAAGCACATCTTCCTTCCAGTACCTGACCTTGCCGGTATCCATGGCAAGACAGAGGCGCTGACCGTCCAGCTCCACCGGCAGGAGGCCATCCGCCTCCGGGCCAACAGTGAAGCCCTCATGCTGGAGGTTACCAGCCAATTCCTTGAAATAGCTGCTTTTTTCCTCTGCGTTCATCTCTCTGCCACCCCGATCTTCATAATATCCGGACCATACCGGACAATAAGGGCCGCGCCGAGGACCAGCAGAAGAGTATCGTCATTGACCAGTTCCGGATCGGCCAGTTCTTCGAAGGATACGCCCAGTTTGTTGGAACAGAGGCCCTTTGCCGTCCGGTAGAGGATATACTCCCGGACGCTGGCATCGCCCAGCCGGATACTGGTGAAATCGATCTGGTTCCGCTCTACTGCCATGAGTGTTTTCTGCCAAAGGCCGGCATGAGCGGAGAACAGATACACAGCCGCCAGCCAGTGGGTGTTGACGGGTCCTTCCTCACCCTTCGTCATCCTCAGCATTCTTGCGGCATGAAGCTGGTCTTCAAAAGGGAAGCCTTTGATCTGTCCAGCGATGCCAACGGCCCGCTGTTTCAGTCCGGGATGCTTCCAGGGCCGGACCGTCTCAGCGACCAGCTCTGCCATCGTCGGTGCTCCGGCCTGCAGATACTCCGTGATGTGGAGACAGACCAGGGTCCGGCTGTTTTGGCGGCGGTGATTAGGGTTACAGTCCACACCCGCTCCGTGGGGGCTGTAGCCGCAGAGGAGGGCACTGCTGGAACCACGAGGGGCGAAGTTGGGCGGTAGCATCATCTCCTGCTCCGGCCCCGTCAAAGGTGCATTGCGTACAAAATATTTTCCCATTTCATTGTTCCTCCAATTCGTACATAATAAAAAAGCGGAGCATGTGTTTCAATGCCGCCATCCGGCAGCCACAGGCCCTGCTCATTTTTCAGTATTATAACTTTTTCAGCTAGAATTGCCAGCGCCCCTCTTAAAACCGCTGATTTTTGAAACGGGCGCTGGGGACTTCACTGATCCATGATGAAGTGACCTTTGCTTTTTGAATGTAAAAAAGCGCCGATCATATCAAAGTTCGCTCGGAACTGATAGATCGACGCTTGACATGCTGGCGCTTGGATTTAGCGCCCTTTTTCAGATGTTCGCTGTACGGGTTCGAATCATGCCAGTCGCTTGAAATGCCCCGTTTACATCTCTGGTTTGACTGGTGAAAATTGAGGGGTCAAAAACCCCTGAACCCACTGATGCCGTAGGCTTTCAGCCTACGGCATCTAAAGTGGGCATTTACTTTGGTGCCGGTGGCGGGACTCGAACCCGCACGCCATCGCTGGCAATGGATTTTGAGTCCACCTCGTCTACCAATTCCAACACACCGGCTTTTGTATTTCCAAGTCCAGCTCCCAATGTTGCCTCCGAGAAATCGGAGGGACATTGGGGAGGGACATGAAATCCAACGTACATATTGAGTTGTCAGAAATCCTTGCGCCGCAAGGGCCAGCGCCGGAGCCACGGGAAATGACGCAGTTGATTTTGAGTCCACTACGTCTACCAATTCCATCACACCGGCGGATGACGCAACGATAGTGTAGCACAATATGGCTGAAATTGCAAGGGCGGATTTTTCAAAAAGCATGAAAACCGGCGCCCTGCCATGTAAGCCTGGGCGGCGGCCGTCTGCCGTATATTCTGTAAAATGGATCGCGCAATGACCGCATCCGCGGACCGGTCATTGACGGGCTCCGGTTGACGCGCCGCGGGCGGGTAAAACGCGCCGGGCCGGTTATACTATTGTCAACGCGCGGGAAAAAATTTGTTGAATCCCGTTCAGCGCTCCGACAATAACGGAGCCAAAGGAAGGAGAGAACGCGATGATCGAGCCGGATACCATTCAATTGCTGCGGGAGTGCGACGCGGGGGTCAAAATGGGCGTCGCGTCCATTGACGGCGTGCTGGAACATGTGAAAAACGAGGAGTTCAGGCGGTGCCTGACCAGCTGCAAGCAGGACCATGAGGCCCTGGACCATGAGCTCCAGGGCCTGCTGGACAAGTACCATGACGAGGGGAAAAACCCCAATCCCATGGCCAAGGGCATGAGCTGGATGAAAACCAACGTCATGCTGGGCGTGAACGAGACGGATGAGACGGTGGCCAGCATGATGACCGACGGCTGCAATATGGGAGTCAAGTCCCTGCACAGATATCTCAATCAGTATCAGGCGGCGGACGAGACCTCAAAGAACATTGCCAAGCGGCTGATCCATCTGGAGGAACAGCTCACTGCCGACATGCGTCGGTTCCTGTGACGGAGCCGGCGAAAGCGCCGCCCCGTTTCACTGGAAGCGGGGCGGCGCTTTTCGCTGCCTGCCGGGCGGCGGATTACAGGGCGTAGTACCGCTGGAACTCCGCCGGCGTCGGGATACGGGAGAGTTCTTCCTCCTCCGCCCGCTTGAGGCGGATCCAATTGCGGATCAATTCCTCCGGGAAGACGCCGCCGGCGGTCAGATAATCGTGATCCGCCTCCAGGGCGTCCAGCGCCTCGCCCAGGGACTTGGGCAGGCCCTGGATGCGCTTCTTGTCCTCCTCGGAGAGGTTGAACAAATTGAAATCATAGGGGCCCCAGCCGTTGGCGTGGGGATCGATCCTGTTCAGGATGCCGTCCAGGCCCGCCATCAGGATGGCGGCGTAGGCGTAGTAGGGATTGCAGGTGGCGTCGGGGTTGCGCAGCTCAAACCGCTTCTGGGCCGGGGTCTTGGCGTAGGCGGGGATACGGATGATGGAGGAGCGGTTGGCGGTGGCGTAGCCGATGGTCACCGGGGCCTCGAAGCCGGGCACCAGGCGCTTGAAGGAATTGGTGGTGGGATTGGTGATGGCGCACAGGGACCCGGCGTGCTTCAGCAGTCCGCCGATGAAGTACAGCGCCGTGTCCGACAGGCTGGAATAGCCCTTTTCGTCGTAGAACAGGGGCTGACCGTCCTTCCAGAGCCAGATGTGAACGTGCATCCCGCTGCCCGCCTCGCCGAAAAGGGGCTTGGGCATAAAGGTGGCGGTTTTGCCGGCCCGGATGGAGCAGTTTTTGATCAGATATTTGGTGATCATGGTTTTGTCCGCCATTTCGGTCAGACTCTCCGGCTCCACCTCGACCTCCAGCTGCCCCGGACCGCCCACCTCATGGTGGTGATATTTCACCTTGACGCCCCAGTCGGCCATCCGCATACAGATCTCATTGCGCAGGTCAAAGGTCACGTCCTGGGGCAGGGCGGCGTGATATCCGTCGTGGTGGCCAGTCTGATAACCGGAGCCGTCGGGGCTGCCGGTGTTCCAGTCCGCCTCCGCGCTGTCCACCCGGAAGAAGGCGTGGTCGGGGGCGCAGGCAAAGCTGGCCCGGTCAAAGACATAGAACTCGAATTCCGGCCCCACCACCATCTTGTCGGCGATGCCGGTTTCCCGCATGTACTCCTCCGCCCGCTCGGTCACGCTGCGGGCGTACTGATCGAACCGCCGGTTCTCCGGCTGGTCGATTACCTGGACGTCCCCGGTCATGGACAGGGTCGGAACAGATGTAAAGGGGTCCAGACAGGCGGTGTCCGGGTCCGGGATAAAGACCATATCGCTTTTCTCCACAGAGGCATAGCCGAAATTGGACCCGTCAAAGCCGATGCCATACCGGAGAGTATCCTCTCCGAAACGCTCCACGGGAATGGTGATATGGTGCCAGCGGCCAGTCAGATCGACGGTCTTGAAATCAATCAACCGGACGCTGTTTTCCTCGCACATGCGCAGAATACTCTCGACTTTTCTGGTCATAGTCCACCTCAGTTTTTTATCAGATTTCACCGATACGCCCTATTCTCCGGGCCTGCCGGCAATCCCATTCTTGCGCAGGGAAGGGGCAAAGTCAAGAGGGGAAATGGATTTCTCCCTTTGCCACAAAAACGGGGAAGGTTTTTTGTGCAAAAGCATATATACAGGAAATATTCATCTTGCGGAGGGCGGGGCGGCATCCGGCGGGTCACAAAAAATGTGCGGCCGCGGAAAATCTCCCGTTGACATTGTTCAGGCAATGGCTTATACTGTCCGTAGCAGAAAAACGAAAGCAAACAATAATGTTTTTGCATGGAGGACAAATGTGATGCAGTTGATGGACGCGCTGGTCAAGCCCGCAGCGGGACCGGGCCTGGAGCTCCGCCGGGTTCCCGTGCCCGATCCCGGTCCCGGACAGGTTCTGATCAAGATTCATAAGACCGCGATCTGCGGCACCGACGTACATATCTACAACTGGGACCCCTGGGCACGGGAACACATCAGGCCGCCGATGGTCATCGGCCATGAGTACGTAGGCGAGGTGGCGGCTCTGGGCGCGGGCGTCACGGGGCTGCATATCGGCCAGCGGGTCAGCGGCGAGGGTCACATCACCTGCGGGCGCTGCCGGAACTGCCATACGGGCAACATCCAGTGGTGCAAGGATACCCGGGGCGTGGGCGTGGACCGGGACGGCGCTTTCGCGGAGTACGTCTGCATTCCGGAGAGCAACGTGATCATCATAGACGAGAGTCTGCCGGAGGATATCGTGGCCTTTTTTGACGCCTTCGGCAACGCGGCCCACACGGCCCTCATGTGGGACATGGTGGGGGAGGACGTGCTGATCACTGGCGCGGGCCCCATCGGGATCATCGCCGTAGGGATCTGCAAATACGCGGGAGCCCGCCGGGTGGTGATCACGGATATGAATGACTACCGATTGGACCTGGCCCGGAAGATGGGAGCGGACGCCGCCGTCAATGTGCGAAATGAGGATTTGCCCGCCGTCATGCACAAGCAGGGACTGGTGGAGGGTTTTGACATCGGTCTGGAAATGAGCGGCAGCGGCGCGGGCTTGCAGCAGATGATCTCCGTCATGCGCAACGGCGGGAAGATCAGCCTGCTGGGCATCTCCAACCAGCCGGTGCCCATGGATATGAACGCGGTCATTATGAAGGGGCTGACCATGCAGGGCATCTATGGCCGGAAGATGGACAACTGGCACCAGATGAGCTATATGGTCCAGGGGGGCCTGGACCTGACTCCGGTGATTACCCATCGTTTCCACTATACCCAGTTTGAGGAAGGGTTTGCGGCCATGAACAGCGGGAAGTCGGGGAAGGTGATTCTGGACTGGAGCAAGTGATGGCTGCCCCTGCCGGGGCGGGACGGGGCGTTACTTTTCCCTCGTGGGAAAAGTAACCAAAAGCACGCTCAAGGGGGCGGCCCCCCTTGAGAATCCCCTGAATTACGGGGGTTATGATTTTACCCTCCGACGATGGCGGGTTTGGTTCTACCCAAATACCTTCGTTGGTGCGCCGGATTTCTGCGTCTACCCACGGGTTCCAACGTACGCAGAGGAAGCTAAGCCGCTTCTTGGTCTACTGCCTGGCCATCGCCGGGAGTTCCCAAAGCGAGACGGTAGGGGCTGCCAACGACATCGTTGGGTAGACGCTTCGCCCATCAAACCGTACCCGCGGCCCGGTTCAGGCCGGACAGACTACAGGATCAGCGCAAAACAAATAAAAACATAAGGCGTCGCCTCCGGCGACGCCCAAGGGATTCTTAAACCGTAGGTTTAAGTGATTTTTTGGGTACTTTTTGTTCATACAAAAAGTACCCGAGGGGTCCGCGATTGTGCAACGACCCCGTCGAGGGGTCATGCACAATTCAATTCTGCACGGCCACTCGATGTGGCCGTTGCAGAATCTTGGGCGAGAAGCCCCCGGACAGTAGCCGCTGCAAGCGGCAAAGATTCAATAAGGAGGAACCACCATGAAACAGGCACTGGAAAAATACCGTCAGGAACTGGGATCCATCAGGGACGCCGGCACCTGGAAGGGCGAGCGCGTCATCACCACCCCCCAGAAATCCCGTATCGACACCACCGAGGCAAAAAAGGTCGTCAACATGTGCGCCAACAACTATCTGGGCCTCTCCAACCACCCCGCCCTCATCGAGGCGGCCAAGGCCAGCTATGACCAGTGGGGCTTCGGCCTCAGCTCCGTCCGCTTCATCTGCGGGACGCAGTCCATCCACAAGGAGCTGGAGGGGAAGCTGGCGGAATTTCTGGGCATGGACGACGCGATCCTCTACTCCTCCTGCTTCGACGCCAACGGCGGTCTCTTTGAGACCCTGCTGGGCCCGGAGGACGCCGTCATCTCCGACGAGCTGAACCACGCCTCCATCATCGACGGCGTGCGCCTGTGCAAGGCCAGGCGCTTCCGCTACAAGAACAACAGCATGGAGGACCTCCGCGCCCAGCTGGAGGCCGCGCAGGCCGCCGGGTGCAAAATCAAGCTCATCGCCACCGACGGTGTGTTCTCCATGGACGGCTACATCGCCAACCTGAAGGGCATCTGCGACCTGGCCGACGAGTTTGACGCGCTGGTCATGGTGGACGACAGCCACGCCGTGGGCTTCATGGGCGACACCGGCCGGGGCACTCCGGAGTACTGCGGCGTCCGGGACCGGGTGGACATCATCACCGGCACCTTCGGCAAAGCCCTGGGCGGAGCCTCCGGCGGCTACACCGCCGCCCGGCAGGAGATCGTGGACCTGCTGCGTCAGCGCAGCCGCCCCTATCTGTTCTCCAACACCGTGGCCCCCGCCATCTGCGCCGCCAGCCTGAAGACCATCGAGCTGCTCACCGCCTCCACCGAGCTGCGGGACCGGGTCCATGAGAATACCGCCTACTTCCGGGAGAAGCTGAGCGCTCTGGGCTTCGACGTGCTGGAGGGCAGCCACCCCATCGTGGCCGTGATGCTCTACGACGCCAAGGTGGCCGGGGAGTTCGCCGCCCGGATGCTGGAGAAGGGCGTCTACGTGGTGGGCTTCAGTTATCCCGTGGTGCCCCAGGGCCGGGCCCGGATCCGGACCCAGGTATCCGCGGGGCACACGAAGGAGGACCTGGACTTCGCCGTGGAGTGCTTCCGGCAGGTCAAGGCGGAGATGGGGATCTGATATATTTTTCAAGAAAAAGCGTGAGGAGTTTTTTATGACGTCTGAATTTTTCAGCGAAAACAGAAAGAAGCTGATGGAGCGGCTGGAGGAGGGCAGCGCGGTGCTGCTGTACTCCGGAGTTGCCCCGGTCAAGAGCCATGACCAGGATATGTGCCCTTTCTCCGTGGAGCGCAACTTCTACTACATGACCGGCATTGACACCCAGAACGTCTGGCTGCTGATGATCAAGACGGCGGCGAGAACCATTGAGACGCTGTTTATTGATGAGCCTGACGAGTATACCATCAAGTGGAACGGCAGGATGCTGACCAGGGAGGAGGCCACGGCGCGCAGCGGCATTAAGAGCGTCTGCTATATGCAGGATTTTGAAAGCCGGCTGGCTTCCATACCGGGTTACAGAGCAACGGATGTATACTTTGCCTTTGGCCGCCTGTCCATGAACGCCGCGCCCACCCGGTCCGAGGAGCTGGCCCGGTCCCTGCGGGAGAAGTTCCCCATGCTGCAAATCAAAAATATCTGCTGGACGATTGCCTCCCTGCGCTCCGTCAAGACGCCGGAGGAGATCGACTGCATCCGTAAGGCCGGCGACGTGACCATCGAGGCCCTGAAGCACATGCTGAAGAGCGCCCGCCCCGGCGAGTACGAGTACCAGTGGGCGGCGGATTATGAGCACTGCGTGGCCCGCAGCGGCCTGCGCCACGGCTTTGAGACCATCGCCGCCGCCGGGGAGAACGCGGTGATGCTCCACTACTCCGACAACAACTGTATCGCCAGGGACGGAGACCTGTTGCTGGTGGACCTGGGGGCGGAGTACAGGTACTACTCCGCCGACGTGTCCCGGACCTTCCCCATCAATGGGAAGTTTACCGACCGGCAGAAGGAGCTGTTCACCATCGTACGGGAGGCCATGGACCTGGCCAGGGAGAAGATGCGCCCCGGCGTGGAGATGAAGGAATCCAACAGGGCTGTGATCGAGTTTTACAAAAAGGCTCTGCGGACGGCGAAGCTCATCACCGACGACAGCGACGTGTCGAAGTACTACTACCACGGCGTGTCCCACTCCCTGGGGCTGGACACCCACGACCCCTGCGACCGGACGGTGTACGAGCCGGGCATGGTCATCACCTGCGAGCCGGGCCTGTATGTGGCGGAGGAGGGTGTCGGCATCCGCCTGGAGAACGACATCCTGGTGACGGAGGGCGCGGCGGAGGACCTGGTGGGCAACCGCCTGCTGGACGTCGCGGAGATTGAGGAACTGATGGCAAGATAACGCGTAGATACTTTTTCCTGAAGGAAAAAGTATTACTCCGCGAACAGCGGCGTGGAGAGATACCGGTCCCCGGTGTCCGGCAGCAGGGCCACGATGGTCTTGCCCTTGTTTTCCGGGCGTTTTGCCAACTCTATGGCGGCCCACACCGCCGCGCCGGAGGAGATGCCCACCAGCACGCCCTCGCGCTTCCCCACCAGCCTCCCGGCGGCAAAGGCGTCGTCGTTCTCCACGGTGATGATCTCGTCATAGATTCCGGTATTCAGCACATCCGGGACAAATCCCGCGCCGATCCCCTGAATCTTGTGGGCTCCGGCGGTCCCCCTGCTGAGGACCGGAGAGGCGGCCGGCTCTACGGCCACAACCTTCACCGCCGGGTTCCGGCTCTTGAGGTATTCCCCTACCCCGGTGATCGTCCCGCCGGTGCCTACGCCGGAAACGAAAATATCCACCTGCCCGTCGGTGTCCTCCCAGATTTCCGGGCCGGTATGGGTCCTGTGGGCGGCGGGGTTGGCGGGATTGACGAACTGGCCGGGAATGAAGCTGCCGGGTATCTCTCCCGCCAGTTCCTCCGCCCTGGCAATGGCCCCCGTCATGCCTTTGGCCCCCTCGGTCAGCACAAGCTCGGCTCCGTAGGCCCTCATCAGCTGCCGCCGCTCCACGCTCATGGTTTCCGGCATAACGATGATTACCCGATATCCCCTGGCCGCCGCCACGGCGGCCAGGCCGATGCCGGTGTTGCCGGAGGTAGGCTCGATGATGACGGAGCCCGGCTTCAGCAGCCCCCTGGCCTCCGCGTCGTCGATCATGGCCTTGGCCACCCGGTCCTTGACGCTGCCGGCGGGGTTGAAATATTCCAGCTTCACCAGAAGCCTTGCCTCCAGGGCCTTCTCCTCCTCAATATGGGTCAGCTCCAGCAGGGGAGTCCTGCCAATCAGCTGATCGGCGGATGTGTAAATCGCGCTCATAGCGGATGCCTCCTTACATATTGCCTTATAACCAATTTATCAAGTGGGTATATGGAGATTATACGCCGGCGCTCCGCCTTTGTCAAGGGCTTCCTGTGAGCAAAGCATCCAAAAGCAGAGATTGAATTCCTATCAATCTTGTGTTATAGTAGGTAATCGAAAGAGAGGGGACTGAACCATGATGATTTCGACCAGGGGGCGCTACGCGCTGCGGCTCCTTACCGATATGGCCGAGCGGCAGTCGGATGGCTATGTGCCGCTGAAGGAGATTGCCCAGCGGCAGGAGATCTCGGAGAAATATCTGGAGAGCATTGTCAAGACTCTGGTAAAGGGCGGCGTACTGACCGGTCTGCGGGGCAAGGGCGGCGGCTACCGGCTGAGCAAGGCGCCGGATCAGGTTGCTGTGGGGGCCATCCTGCGGATGACCGAGGGGTCCCTGGCCCCGGTGGCCTGTCTGGAGCCGGGAGCCGCCGCCTGCGCCAGGGCTGCCGGCTGCCGCACATACGCGATGTGGCAGGGACTGGACAAGGTCATCGGTACGTATCTGGACGGATTCACCATCGCGGACCTCATGCAGGCGGAACAGCCGGGAGATTTTTATGTGATCTGATCCCGCTTGCCGGCGGCCGCGGCGGGGAAGTGTGGAATCAATTCCCGAGGAAACCGGGACGGGAGGGACATCCCTCCGGTCCCGGTTTCCTTTTGCACCGGAAAAAAGTACAGGCTCTTTCGCTTTGCCGCCCGTTTTCCGCATGTTCCAGCAATCCTGCGCATATACATGGAGCATATCGGGATAGGGAGTGTTGGGCCTTGAAAGGAAATATCGAGGAGCGGGCCTGCGAGCTGGCCGTTTATATCATTGAGAATCGCGCCACCGTGCGGGAGGCCGCCCGCCGGTTCGGGATCAGCAAGAGTACCGTACATATGGATATAGCGAAACAGAACGGTTTTTTTGGATGATGCAATAGCAGATAATATTATTTCCGAGCTTAAAGCCCGGAAATAATACTGTTTCTCGATTAAAAGCGCAATATCGTAACCGGGCTGAAATCCGGGAATAGCTAGGTATCAAGGGTTACCGTGCGTCGACTATATAAGGCCGGCCCCCGATTGCAGGGGCCGGCCTTATTACAGATTCATCTGAGATGCGCCTGGACCCACGCTGACAAATCCCACTCAATCCGTGAGATCGGATTGGAGGCGGCGTCCGCCCGCGCCCAGCCCGTCTGAGCGCTTTTCAGCGCTCGCATCGCCCGCAGCCGTCGCAGGGGCTGCCCCGCTTGCAGGCGGGACGGTTTAACAGCGCCTCATAAAACTCCGCGGGCAGCCGGGGCTGCTCCTGACCGGGCTTCTGAACGGGGGCCTCCCCGCTTACCATTGGCGGAAGTCGGCAATGCCTGCCGCCTCCCGGGCCTTTTTCGCCATGGCGGTGTACAGGCCGTATTCGTGTTCCTCGCACAGCGCGGTGTAGGAGGGGTCGGTATGTTCATTCCGCGGCAGGGGCACGTCCTGCTCCCCGGCGAGGATGTCCTGCACCCTTTTGATGTCCACATCCCGTACCGTCGTACCGTTGGCCACGGCTACGGCAGCGGCCACGCCTGCGGCCTGACCGGTGCCCACGCACTGGGGGATCAAGTTCAGCCAGTCGATGGCCACATTGTCCGCCGACAGGTGGCGGCCGGGGCACAGCAGTCCGTCCACCTTCTGGGGAAGAATGGCCCGGTAGGGGATTTCCACCGGCCCGCAGTCGTTGATCTGACAGATGGTGGAGTGCCAGGCGATCACGTCGTCATGTTTGTTGGCAAAGGCGAAGTCGTTGGCGCTCATGACATACTCGCCCTTCAGGCGGTAGGAGCAGCGGTATCCCAGCTGGGGCGCGATGTCGTAGAGATAGGCATTCCGGAAAGCCACGGGCACGGCTTCCTTTAAGTAGGCAAGCACGTCCCGGATGGTGTCGCGCGTTTCGATTTCCGTTTTGGTCTGGTCGGCCACGGTGGAGCAGTCCATGTTGGGGTGCCAGTTGTTGATCCAGCACATATCGTTCTGGTTGGTGGGCAGGGGCATGCACCGGAAGCCCGCGATGGCCGTCAACCGCTCCCGCAGGGAGGCCAGGGCCTTGGGGCTGCGGCGCTTCCACGCCTCGAACTGGTCCCAGTCGATGCCCGCGATGCGCCACACCAGGGCGGTAGTGGAAGAGCGGCACTCTCCGTCTGCCAGGGAGGAGTAGGGGGCGCCGGTTTGGCGGAAGATGTCGCCGTCGCCGGTGGCGTCGATCACCACGTTTGCCATCACGGCCTTACGGCCCTCCTTGGACTCGAAGGCCACGCCCTTGATCACATTGCCCTCCATGATGGGCCGGGCCCCCCAGGAGTGGTACATCACCCGAATGGAATCCCTGTGCTCCAGCAGCATCTTGTCCATCTCAATTTTCAGCTGGTTGGGCTCAAAGTACACGGCCCGCACCAGGCAGGAGGGTTTGGCTCCCTCAAAGCCGCCCCGGCTCACACAGTCGTGGATGGACTGCCAGGCGTCGATGAGGACGGGGTCCTGGCTGCCGATGTCTTTCAGGGAGGGAGCGCGCACCGCGTCGGGAATGGGGTCCAGACGGGTGAACCACTCCTCCTGGATGCCCCGGACGAAGGATTTATTGTACCAGCTCAAGTTGGGCACCATGATGACATACCCGCCGGTAACGTCGCCGCCGGAGTAGCCGTAACGCTCCATGAGCACGATGTTTCTGCACCCTGCGCGGGCGGCGGCGATGGCGGCGGCGTGGCCGGCGCAGCCGCTGCCCACCACCAGGATATCACATTTGTCGTAGACCTCGATGGCCTGCGGGGTCTCTGTGTAAGTTTCTTTCATGATGTCGCTCCTTTTATTTTAAGGTCAGCAGCTCGGTGTATTCCCGCATGTCGGACAGGGTCTCGATCCTGCCTGCCAGCTCCACGATTTTTTCGCCCGTGGACCTGGGCAGCCTGCCGTAGGCGTTGAACTGATCCCAGAATTTTTGCAGCAGGAACTCCTGGCTGGGGTAGTCGTGCATAGAGCCGCCGTAGTCCTGCGTGTCCTCGTAGGCCGAGCCGTCCTTCATCTCCACGATCACCTTCATCAGGCTCTTGCCCTGCTCGCAGTCGAACACCTCCATGGTGGAGTGCTCCGCCAGCTCCACCAGATAGGGATTGGCCTGGATGGCGGGGGTCTGCACCAGGTCCACCTTCACCGCGCCGTTGAGCAGGGCGCAGCAGGCGGCAAACTGGAAGGAGAAGAGGGCGTTGGTGTGGTTCCGGCGGGTGAAGGGGTTGGAGTAGTAGTTGAAGCGCATGCTGCTGGAGCGGAATACCCGCACCTGCCTGATCTCCGCCGGGTCCAGCTTCCCGCGGCTATCGATAATTTTTTGCCGTACCCCGGCTCCGCACTTGGCCGCGGCGGTGGTGGGGATGCCGCCGGGGCCGCGCTTGAAGCTCTCCTCGGTGTACCAGACCTCGCCCAGCCCCTCGAAGGCCTTTTCATACAGCGCGGGCAGAGGCTGGTCGTCCTTGACCTGCTTGGTCACCAGGGCCCAGTGGCCGAAGTAGGGGTCGGCCCAGCCGTCCCAGCCGCCCTTGGCCAGCTCGCAGGCCATGATGCCCATCTGGGCGCTGGCGCCGTTGTGGAACTTGAATTCCTGGCTGTAGTCGTAGTAGGAATTGGACGGGTCGGTGGCGTTGCAGGCGGCGTAGGTCAGCGCGACCTTGGTTTTGGCGGCGTCAAATTTGTAGTACCGGGAGGCCAGGGCCGCCGCCGCGCTGGACACCATGAGCATATCGGTGGGCCAGCGCATGGGCAGGGTGTAGAGAATGCGGGCGGTGAAATCCTCGGCGGCGATGTTGTGGGCGATAAAGTCCCTGCCGCTGGTGGGGTACACGTCCGCAAGGGTCAGGCCCATGGGGATGAGGGTCTCGCCGCAGTGGGAGGCAATGCGGTCGCCCAGCACGTGGAAGAACATATTGCCGAAGTCGTTGGCCCGGGCGGTAATGCTGTTGAGCATCACGGCGCTGGGCATGGGCAGCCTGCCCTTCCGGGCGAACAGAGGGGCCTCCTCGATGCCGCCCCAGCGGCACAGCAGGTCGGCCAGGAACTGGTCCTCGGGCACGATGGCGCCGCCGAAGATGCAGCCCGTCATGTCCAGGAGGCGGTCCCTGAAAATGCGCACATTGTCCTCGCTGAGCTTGTCGTAGGTGGTGCTGACCACGTTTTCACACAGCATATCAATGCCCCTGGGCGGGGCATAGGGGGAGTCCAAATGATTGACGCAGCTTGCGTCCACTCCGACGGGAGGCGCATATTCCATCATAAAAATCATCCTTTCTGTCAATTATAGGGACAGGCAGCTCATCAGCTCGTCCAGGGAGGGCTGGTCCTCCAGGTGGAGGATCAGGTCGATGGCCCGCTCGATCTTGTCGTCGGGCAGGACGACGGCGGCGCAGGTGCGGAACTGGGTCTTCTGCTCCTCGTCGGTGAGGCGGTAGCCGTCCACGTTGGTGCCCCAGGAGAAGTCGGTTTCCTCTACGAACTTCTCGCCCCGGGCCGCGATCTCCACCCGGGCATACCAGGTGTTCATGTCCTTTTTGCGCTTTTCGGAGTACTCGGGAGCCACGTGCATGGTTACCTTGCGCATGAACGCCTGCACGGCGGGGTCGGTGAGGGCGGCCTTGTCCTGCCAGGCGGGGCCGGGCTTATAGTTGTGGGCGGCCAGGGCGATGCAGTAGGGGCCGCTGAACTGGGCGTCCACCTGGTTGTTGACGGCGTACTGGTCGGGATGGGCGACAAAGGCGCTGGTGTGGCAGTCCACGCTCTCGATCTCATTGGGGGAGAAGTGGTGCTTCTCCATCAGGCGGTAGAAGCAGTCGATGGAGCTGTGCAGGAAGCGGCAGCAGGGGTAGGGTTTATAGTGGTAGCTGGTGAAGAACCACTCCTCGCCCAGCTTATCCAGCACCTTTTCCGCGCTCCAGACCGGCTCGCGGCAGTAGATGGCGGGGAAGCCGAACTCGCTGTCCAGGGTATCGGGGTTGCCGGTGTAGCCCAGACTGGCGATCTCGGCGGCCTGCACGGCGCCCTGGGCCATCCAGGACACGGGGACATACTTGACCATGGACTTGGGAATGGTGGACTCCCAGTCCCGGCACACCGGCAGGGAGCAGTAGTAGGCGGAGATGCCCAGGGCGTGGAGCAGCTGCTCCCGGGTGAGGCCCATGAGCAGGCCGCAGCCGATGGCCGCGCCGATGATGTGCTCGTTGCTGTTGCCGAAGATGTCGGGGGTTTTGCCGTATTTCATAATGGAGGCGGTCATGATGGACAGCAGCACCTTGCTCAGCCGCCGGGCCAGCTCCTGTCCCACGGACATGGCGGCGATGAGTTCCTTACCGCTGGCGTTCTGCGCCTCGGCCACGGCCAGGACAGCGGGGATGACGATGGGCGGGATATGGGGCAGGGCGTCCATATCCAGGCCGTTGAGCAGCTCGGCGTTGGCAAAGGCGGCCACCGGAGCGGAGAACTTGCCGCCCACGCCGATCAGGGTGGATTCGGGCACGCCGCCCATTTTTTTTGCCATCTGGATGCCGATTTTGCCCTTGTCCGAGGCCAGGCCGCCCACGGCGATGCCCAGGGAGTTGAGCAGGATGCGCTTGGTTTCCGTTGCGATTTCCGGGGGCAGGCGATCGTAATCCTTATATTCCAGTGCGAAATCTACGAATGCGTCTGATACCTTTTTCATATCAGCAGCTCCTTTTTTCGATATTTTACCGCGTCATGCCTTCGGCATTTGCAGCCCTGGTCATTTTGTGGTGTGGAATGTGTGGAAGGATAGTCATTATTATAACTTTTTCCAGCTGCAAAGTAAAGCAACATTATTCTGCGTCACTGTAACACAAGGGTAACGGCAAAGGTGTAAAGGTTATGTTACGCCCGTGTCGGTTTTTGTTGCTTTTCATATGGGAGGATTTATGCAAAAATAAAGTAGGCTTTCGGTATGGTCTTGGTGTGGAAGACGAAGACCCGCTGACAACAGGAAACGAGATTGAGAAAGAGAGGTATCATTATGTCTGATCTGGCAAAGGCAAAGCAACCGCGCAACCTCTACCCCATATGGACTGCCATCGCGCTGTTCATGATGTTCATCTTCGGGTATGTGGTCCCCGGCTGGGGGCCGGTTACCCCGCTGGGCGCCAAGATTTTCGGCGTGTTTATCGGCGCGCTGCTGATGACCATTTTCACCAACCAGACTTTCTGGCCTGCCCTGATGGCCCTGTTTGCCATGGTGTTCCACGGCTACCTCACCGCCAACGGCGCTCTGACCGGCTGGCTGGGCAGCTCCACTGTGGCCCAGTTCCTGTTCCTGACGGCCCTGAGCGGCGCCCTGGCTGATTCCGGCGCCCCCGTGGTCATTGCCCGCCGGCTGCTCAACCCCCGGATCACCGGCGGCCGCCCTCTGCTTTATATCTTTGTGTATTTTATGACCGTGCTGCTGGTGTCCACCCTGTTTAACGCCGGCACCGCCGTCATCCTCATCATGTTCCCCATCTGGGACGGCATCCGCGAGGCCGCGGGCTACAAAAAGGAAGACCCCATCTGCAAGCTGATGCTGCTGGGCACCTTCCTGGCGGCGATGGGTTCGTATATCCTGCCGTTCAAGGGGATTCACCTGGCCACCATTTCCATTGTGCGGGGCATCATGGAGAGCTACGGCCTGGCCTTTGACGGCGCGGCCTATTTTATCTCCACCACCGCGGTGCTGGTAGGCTTCTTCGTGGTCTACACCCTGTTCATCGGCTTTGTGTTCCGCTGCAATCTGGATCCCCTGCGCTCCTTCAACATCGACTCCGTGGAGGGCCTGAGCAGCGCCGGCAGCAGCTTCGACAAGCGCCAGATCATCCTGCTTATCGCTATGCTCGTCGGCATCCTGTACAACATCACCGTTGCCGTGATCCCCTCCTCTTTCCCCTTCTATGAGGTGTATACCGGCGTGACCGCCACCTGGGTCTGGATTCTCATCGTGGCCGTGCTGTGCATCTTCCAGGTGGACGGCAAGCCCTTCCTGAACGGTCAGCAGATCATGAAGGATCACACCCTGTGGACCATCGTCTGCCTGATCGGCGCGTTCTCCCTGCTGGGCGGCGCCATCTCCTCTGACGACCTGGGCCTCAAGACATGGATTGGCAGCCTGCTGGAGCCCCTGCTGGGCAACGCGGCCTGGCCCATCCTCATCATCTCGGCCGTGGCCATCTCCACCATCGGCACCAACTTCATGAACGGCATGCCCATCAGCTTTGCCCTGAGCACCGTCCTGATGCCCTTCGCCTGCGCGCTTCAGACCAATTCCGGCATCAACGGCACCGTGCTGGGTGCGGCCATCATCTTCTGCTCGCAGTTCGCTTTCATGACCTACGGCGCCATCGTGTACGCCGCTCTGCTGCTGGACCGGGAGGAGATCGACCAGAAATTCGTCTGGACCCGCGGCTCCATCACGGTGGGGGTCTTTATCGTGGTAGCCAGCATTCTCTTTACCATTTTCGGCTATATCCTGTAACACCGGCCCGCAAACGCGGACATACGGCAAAGTCCCCGGCTGCCAATGCAGCCGGGGACTTTCTGACTTGCGCTGCGGATCGCCCTCAGGAGGAGGCGCGCCACTTGGCGGCGAAGCTCAGCATGGCCTTGACGCCCTCCCGCTCCTCTGAGCGGCGGTTCCAGATCAGGCTGATATGGAATTTGACAGGCGGGTCGAAGGGGATCCCGATGACCTCGCTGCCGTCGTCGATGCTGCCCTGAAGCAGGATGGCGGCGGCGATGCCCTCCGACACCACCGTCCGCAGCGCATTGATCTGTCCCATGCGCAGCACGACGTTGGGGGTATGTCCGATTTGCCGGTAGCGTTTGAAGATTTCCTTTTCCCGCTGCATCCCCTCCGACAGGAAGACCAGCGGCTCGTTCCGGATATCATGGATGCTTACGCGGGACCGCCCCGCCAGGGGATGTACGGCGGACACGCAGAAAACCAGCTGGGTCCGGGTCAGCTCCATACTGCTTACGCTTTCCGACAGTCCCTCGGTATAGGTGGTGAAGGAAGCGTCCATGCTGCCGTCCTCCAGCATCATCCGGGCCTGATTGTGGCCGTGCTCCATGGTGACGATATGGGCGCTGGGGCAGGCGTTCCGGAAAGCCCGATAGAACTTGGGAAACACAGTGGTGCCGGTGAGGGGCGTCAGGCCCAGGCGGATATCCTGCTTGCGGTTTTGCTCCTTGATCCGGGCAAACTGCTCTTCCAGGCAGTCGATGCGGTTTTGGATATCGCTGCAGGCCTCATAAAAAGCACAGCCCGCTTCCGTCAAAGCCAGCCCGGTATTCGACCGCCAGAACAGGGCGATGCCAAATTCCTGTTCAAGATCCCGCATGGCCCTGGAGATAGCCGGGCGCGAGACATACAGTTCGTCCGCCGCGTTTGTGATATTGCCCGTCCGCGCCACTGCCAGAAAGTATTGAATCTGCAGCAAAGTCATGGCCTTGCACCTCCCGTCTTTATTCAAATATTACCATAACATCCCCCAAAAATCCACCGGATTTTTCAGGAATTTGAACGCGTTTATTCTGATGCCTGTAAAGCGGGCGGTGCTATTTCCCGTTTTGTTCTCATAGGATGGACAGGGAACCGTCCACAGAGAGGGGGTGGCAGTGCTACTGTGAAGCGGCGCAGGCTCAGCTATCGGTTTCACGATCCCAATCCGGCGGCGGTGACCGCCGACTACATACTGAAAATCTTCATTGAGGCCAACGCCGGGAAGGTGGAGGCGGCGCTCCGGCGGGCCGCTGACGCCATCCCCGCCTCCGATGGATCGTCCGGCTGCCGTGAGGGGTGCTCCGCATGATGCGGGGCGTCCCCTCTTTTTTGCGCCCTGGACCTCGCGGCTTTTTGTCGTATCTCCATATTTCACCAAATGAGCCGTGCTATAATACAGATATAACAGAACGATTTGGATTTGATTAAAGAGGCTTGCTTATGAAAATCGCGGCTTACTGCCGGGTATCCACGGAGAAAGAGGACCAGCTCAACAGTCTGGAGGCCCAGAAGGAATTCTTCGGCGAGTACACCCGGCGCACGGGAGACACGCTGGTCCGTCTGTATGCTGACGAAGGGATCTCCGGCACGAAAATCAAGAACCGCAAGGAGTTTCTGCGGATGATGGCGGATGCCGAGGATCGCCTGTTCGACATGGTGGTGGTCAAGGACATCTCCCGTTTTGCCCGGAATACGGTGGACCTGCTGCAGAATGTCCGCAGGCTGAAGGCCCTTGGGATTGAAACCCAGTTTCTCACCGCCAACATGACCAGCATGGGCAGCAGCGAGTTTGTGCTGACCATTTTCGGTGCGCTGGCTCAGGAAGAGAGCGCCAATACTTCCAAGCGGGTAAAATTTGGAAAGAAGCTGAACGCCGAGAAGGGCCGTGTCCCTAACCTTGTATATGGCTACGACAAGACCATCGGGGACTACTTCAACCTTGCCATCAACGAAGAGGAGGCGGCGATTGTCCGGCAAATCTTTCACTGGTACGCCCGGGAGGGCTACGGTTCCGCCAAAATATCCAATATGCTGAACGAGCGCGGCCTCAAGACCAAGCGCAACTGCCCGTGGAACCAGAACGGGATAGGGCACATTCTGAGAAATGAGCTATACACCGGGAAGATTATCAACGGAAAGCAGGAGGTCACAGACTTTCTGACGGGACGGAGAGCGGACAGGGACGAAGCGGACTGGATTATTGTGGACAAGCCTGAGCTGCGGATCATTGATGATGAGACCTTCCAACTGGCCCAGGAGGTCCTGCACTCCCGTCATGACGCGTTCGGAATCACCCGTGAGCGGCAGAGCAACAAGCATCTGTTTTCTACTGTTATGAAGTGCAAGGAATGCGGCTGGTCGTTCCGCCGTACTGTCCGCACCTACAAGAATACCTACGTCCGCTGGGTATGCTCCGGGCATAACGGGCGGGGGGCCGATAGCTGCCCTAACGCTGTCACCGTGGACGAGGAAGAGCTGATCAAGGTCTTGCAGGAATACTTTGCCGGGGTAGTGAAGGCAAAGAAGTCTGTCGTCAGCTATGTGGTGGGGCAGTTCCAGAGGGTCTGCAAGGCCAGGGACGAGAATCTGAACGATGAAAAGGAGCTGACCGCCCAGCTTGCCAGGCTGCAAAAGACCCGGCAGAAGTACATGGATATGTACGCCGACGATCTGATCTCCCGTGACGAGCTGAACGACAAAATCGGCGGTATGCGTAAGGAAATCGAGCGGCTGGAAAACGAGCTGAAAATGGTGTCCTGTAACCTGACCCGCGGCGACCAGTTGGAGGACATCCTGCGCAGTACCTTCAAGGAAATTGAGGACATTACCGACGTACACGAGATGACCAACGCCCAGCTCAAACGTATTATACAGAAAATCGAGGTGGATAAAGACGGGAATGTTGACATATATCTCCGATTGCTGGGCGATCTTGGGCTAGACAGTACCGTTCTAATTAGTAATAACCATACATAAGGATATTCAGGAACGTTTGCCCCTGTACAACAGGAGCCTCTATCTACAGGTGAAGGAAGTGCTGGACGAGAACAAGGCGGAGCGGCACATCCGGGGCGGAATCGCTACACGGCGCAAATATCGCGGGGAGACATAGCCATTCCCGGCGGACGCAGGAAGAAACAACAGGAGGAGATCAGCTATGAAGCCTTGCCATAAATCAAACCAGCCCCCCCGCCGTCCTCCGGCGGCGCAGTCCCAGCCGATGGAGCGGGCTTCGCCGCCGCAGGACGCGGCGCTTCACCGCTACGCGCACCCCATCCGCACTGCCCGGCCGGCGGCGCAGCCGTCTGTGGAAGAAATTCTGGCGGGCATGCTGGAGCAGCTCTCCCGCCAGTCGGAGCAGCTGGAGAAGGTGCTGCGCCATCTGGAAGGAGACAACTTGGATACAATGTAAACAAATGGTGACAATTTCCCTGCGCCGCTTGTGTTATACTTCCTTTAATAGTATAATGAGACCCGGCGCGGCGTTTCCGCGCCAAGATCCGCGGTATTGCAAGGAGCATTTGATCCATGAGGCGAAACAAAAGAAAAACCAGCGGACCGCAGGCTGCCGCGGTTGCGGCGGTCTGCGTCCTGTTTGTCATGACGGCTCTGATCGGCCTGTACAAGTGCTTTTCCAAGGAGCCGACGCCAAAGGCGGAATCGCCCAGAAACGCGTCGCTCCCGGAGGAGGCCTCGGCCATGGAACCGGGAGACGCGCTCCCCGCCAGGGTTTCCGACGCTAAGCGGAAGGAGCATTTTCATACCTTCCTGCTGGGGGGGCTGGATGACGAGAACGGCGGCAGCGACACCAACCTCCTGGTGGCGGTGGACGCGAAAAACGGCCGCGTCGACGTGGTCAGCCTGCCCCGGGACACCCTTCTGGACGTGTCCTGGTCCGTTAAGAAGCTGAACAACGCCTATCACCACGGCGGCTTCACCCAGACCATGGAGGAGGTCAGCCGGCTGCTGGGCATCCCGGTGGACCACTATGTCACCGTCAAGCTGCAGGCCTTTGTCGAGCTGGTGGACGCCATCAACGGCGTGGATTTTGAAATCCCTCTTGACATGGACTATGACGACCCCTATCAGGATCTTCATATTCATCTTCCCGCGGGGCCGCGCCATCTGACCGGCGAGGAGGCCCTGCAGGTGGTCCGCTGGCGGCAGAATAATGACGGCGCCGGTTACGCTACCGCCGACATCGGCCGCATCGGGACCCAGCAGGAGTTTCTGAAGGCCGTGGCGAAGCAAACGCTTCAGCTCTCCAACTGGGACAAGATCGGCTCCATGGCCGAGATCATTCAGGACTGCGTGGACACGGATCTTCAGCTGGCCAATCTGGTCTGGCTGGGCGAGCAGGCTCTGACGGTGGGCAGCGACAACATCTATTTCCACACCCTGCCCGGCGACGGCGCGGGGTACTATAAGGGCGTGTCCTACTATGTACTGGACCCGGAGGCCGCGCTGGAGATGGTCAACACATATTTCAATCCCTACCAGCAGAAGCTTACATCGGATGACATGCACATTATGGTGCCATAACGGAGGAACGCGATGCACATAAAACGGTACGCCGCGGCGCTGGCCCTGCTGACCGCCCTGCTCTTTGGAACGCTCTCCACGCCGGCTCAGGCGCGGGAGGCGGAGGGATTCACGCCCATCCGCGCCTATGCGGGACAGTTTGCCGACGTCAGCGGCAGCGCCTGGTACTATGACGCGGTCAAGGCTCTCTACGAGCTGGGCCTGACCAATGGAAAGGGCAGAGCGGACCGTTTCGATCCCGACGGGGACCTGACGGTGGCGGAAGTGGTGACCATGGCCGCCCGGCTCCGCAGCCTCTATGAGACCGGCGACAGCGAGGCCGGCCCTGCCGCCCTGAGCGGCGGCGTCTGGTATCTCCCCTACGCGTCCTATCTCCAGGAGCGGGGGGCGTTGGGAAATGAGCTGGAGGGCGCCTATGACCGTCCGGCCACCCGCGCCGAAATGGCCCATGTGCTGGCCGGTGCTCTGCCCCGGTCCTTTCTGGAGCCGGTGAACCGGAAGGTCGTGTCGGAGGGGCATGCCGGCGGGCAGTACATACGGGATGTCACCGAAGATACTCCTTATCAGGCGGACATCCTCCTGCTGTATGAATGGGGAGTGGCCGGCGGCGTGGACCAGACCGGCTCCTTCCTGCCGGGAGAGAAGATTTCACGCTGTCAGGCGGCGGCCATGGCGGCCAGGCTGGCCTGCGGGGGGCTGCGCCTGACGCTGGACTGGGTCATTGTTCCGGCCTACAGCAGCCGGGGGGTCACCATGGCGGACCTGGTGAAGAGCGACGGGACCTTCTACGCCGCCCCGGAGCCTGACAGCCGGGAGCAGATCGACGCGGATGTGCGCTATATGCTCTCCCGCGGAGAGCGGGAAATCTCGCTGGAGTATCCCGCCGGTACGCTGACGCATCAAACGGTGGATCAGCTCCTGTCCGCCTTTTTGGAGTGTGTCCGCCAGTATGCCGAGCAGACCTACAACTATGTCAGCGTTACCTTCTCCCTCCGCACCGGCTTAATCCGGCTGAGCTTCTCCAGCAGCTTTTACGGCGAGGAGCTGGTAGAGCGGTACCGGGAGGAAACCATGGCCTATGCCATCGTCGCCCATGACGCCTTGTGGGAGGCGGGGATGATCACGGAGGATATGCTGGAATATGAGAAGGCCAGGGTGTATTACGCCTGGATCTGCGACAACTGCCGCTATGATCACACCTATGCCGGCATGAGCCATACCGGCTACCGTCTGTTCCGTGAGGGCGTCGCCGTCTGCGACGGCTACACGGCGGCCTATAATCTGCTGCTGAAGCTGGAGGGCATCTCCTGCGGCACCAGCTCCACGGCGGATCACATCTGGACCGTGGCGGTGCTGGATGGAAGGTCCTGCCATATTGATACCACCTGGGGCGATCAGTCCTACGGCGTGGAGTATAGCTACTTTGCCATGACGGAGGAAGCGGCGTTCGCCCGATTCTGATTCAGAGCCTATCCGCAAATAATCCGCACACATCTTGCCTGCGTTTTTTGCGCCATACTGCGTTGCTTTCCCTTGCCGGGCGTCAGCCCGCCAGCGGAAAAGCGCCTTGTCCGGCGCAAAAGCTGACGGCGCAGTCTGCGCACGTCTTATTTACGGATAGGCTCTGAAAATCTTTCATCGAGAGAGGAGTACGTCAGTATTGGATATTATTGTATTAGCCGGCGGACTGTCCCCGGAGCGCCAGGTGTCCCTGGTCTCCGGACAGGGGATCTGCCGGGCTCTGCGGAGTCTGGGCCACCGGGCGGTGCTGGTGGATATGTTCCTGGGGCTGGAGTCCTGGGAGGGTGATCTGAAAAATATTTTTGACGTTCCTGACGGACTGTGTACCCAGGAGGAGATCAGAGCCGAGGCCCCCGACCTGGCGGCGGTCCGGGCCTCCCGGCGGGACCGGTCGAAGAGCCTCTTCGGCCCCGGCGTGCTGGAGGTCTGCCGGATGGCGGACGCGGTATTTCTGGGTCTTCACGGGGAGTGCGGCGAGGACGGGCGCGTCCAGGCCGCCTTCGATCTGCTGGGCATTCCCTACACCGGCTCCGGCCATCTGGGCTCCGGCATGGCCATGAACAAGGCCGTCACCAAGCAGGTGATGGAGCGCGCCGGCATTCCCACTCTCCCCTGGCGGGAGCTGGTCTACCGGGCGGAGGATATCCCCCGGCTGACGGAGGAGCTTCCCCTGCCCGCGGCGGTGAAGTCCATCAACGGCGGGTCCTCCCTGGGTCTGGCCCTGCCGGATACCCGGGAGGAGCTGCGCAGGGCGCTGACGGAGATGCTGGACTACGGCGGCCGCGTCATTGTGGAGCGGAAGGTCCGCGGCCGGAACCTGACCGTGGGCGTTCTGGGAGACGCGTACCTCCCGGCGGTGGAGATGATCCCCCAGGAGGGGGCCGCGTATTTCGACTACGCCGCCAAGTACCAGGCGGGTCAGAGCGTGGAAATCTGCCCCGCCCCCATCACCCCGGAGCAGCAGAAGACCATAGGTGAGCTGGCCCTGAAGCTCCACCGGGCCCTGGGCCTGCGGGCCTATTCCCGGACGGACTTCATGCTGGACGAGGAGGGGCGGATCTGGTGCCTGGAGATCAACACACTCCCCGGCATGACCCCTGGCAGCCTGCTGCCCAAGGAGGCCGGAGCCGTGGGCCTGAGCTACCCGGAGCTGTGCCAGAGGATTCTGGACCTCTCCCTTTCCGATTGATAAAACAGCCGGGCCGGAGGAACGTTGACAGATGTTCCTCCGGCCCGGCTGCTTTATTTTCTTTTCACCGGAATCCAGATCTCGCTCTCATAGTCCGGGGCGGAGGTTTCCTTCTCCATGGAGTACCACTCGATATTCCCGCCCCACGCGATTTCAAACTCCGGATTCCCCGGCAGCCACTCCCGGAAAATCTTGGTGTTGACGGTTTGCAGCGACTCCGGCAAGGGTCCGCTGCACCGGAACCTGGCCCACTCCAGGTCGGGCAGGGTGACTGCCGTCAGCCCCTCCGGCACCTCCCGGCCGTCGTACCGCCCGGCGATCAGATACCGGAACCGCCCGGGAGCGGCGCAGTCGTCAATACATACGCCGAACTCCCCGATATTGCACGCATATACCGCTTTCTCCAGCGCCGTCTCCGGCTTTTTCCCCGCCCACAGGGGCGCGCAGTGGGCGGTTATGAACTCGTCCCAGAATTTAGGGATGTCCAGATAGGATGTCTCCCCGGAAAACTCCCGCTCCACTCCGATCAGCCGAAAGCCCTCCAGCTTTTCCACTGTGTAGTCCATGCCATGTCCTCCTTTGATGGAAAGTGTGATTTTCAGAGGCAGGAAGGGGACCAACCGCTCCGGATTCTGCCGCAGCTGGGCGGGTGAGACCCCGTGAAACCGGCTGAACGCCTTGCTGAAGCTCTCCGGCGTGTCGTAGCCGTACCGGTAGGCCAGGTCGATGACCTTCTCCCGTCCGCCGATGGCCTCCAATCCCGCCAGGTACAGCCGCCGCTTCCGGACATATTCTCCCATGGAATACCCCGTCACCAGCCGGAAGCCCTTTTGCAGATACAGCGGCGAGAGCCAGACCTCCCTGGCCGCTCCCTCCGCCGGGTCCTCCTCCAGCAGGTGCGCCTCCAGGTAGTCCACCGTCCGCCGCAGGGTCTCCGTCCACTCCATTCCGCATCCTCCTTCCGCTTGATGGGTTTATTCTACACGATGGGCGGGCGGTTGTCATGTCCTTTTTTGCCTGGATTTGTCCCAAGCGGCCGGAGGCCGCCGCCCTCATGGGCGGTGGCCTCCGGTACAGATACGCCTGACAGGCTTTACTGGATCTCCAGCCTCCGGCTGGCGGGCACGGCCCTGGTCTGCTTGGGCAGGGTCAGCTTCAGCACGCCGTCCTCATAGGCGGCGGAGATTTCCTCGCCCCGGATGCCGGAGATGTCGAAGCTGCGGGAGAACGCGCCGTAGGACCGCTCACAGCGGACATACCCGCCGTTCTCGTCCTTCTCCTCCCTGACGGCATTGCGCTCCGCGCTGATGGCCAGACGGTCGCCGTCGATGTCGATGTGGATGTCCTCCTTCTTCATGCCGGGCAGGTCGGCCTCCAGCACGTAGGCGTCGCCGGCGTCCCGGATGTCGGTCTTGAAGGCGGTCACGCCGCCGCCTGAAAACAGGCTGCGCTCCAGCTCTTCCAGGTCCCGGAAGGGACGGTACAGGTCCACGCCGCGGCTGCGGGTAAAAGGCATCATTTCAAACATTGCTCAGTACCTCCAATTTGTTTTGTTTATGACCATAGCATACGCTATGATTATGAACAAATTCACCTTATAATATGTCCGTACCGTAAACTTTAGCACTCTGCGCATGAGAGTGCTAAAATTGTCCCCGCCGGTTGTATTTCTCAATCGCCTGTGCTATACTGCG
This sequence comes from Oscillibacter sp., assembly GCA_014799925.1. Taxonomy (GTDB): domain Bacteria; phylum Bacillota; class Clostridia; order Oscillospirales; family Oscillospiraceae; genus Pelethomonas. The sequence goes on along the minus strand of JAAVHC010000034.1, from coordinate 9,881 downwards.
TTTGTAAAAAAGTGGCAATTCACCGGCGAGGCGGTTCGCCGCAGCTGCGCCGCCCGACAGGAAAGGAGCTATCATGTCTGTTTCTCAGGTTTATTTTACCGATTTTCATACCCAGGCCTTTGGCGACGGCTTGCCTCTCAAGCTGAAAAAGCTGCTGAAGAAGGCCGGCATCGGCCGGCTGGACATGGACGGAAAGTTCGTGGCCATCAAGATGCACTTCGGCGAGCTGGGCAACGTCAGCTTTCTCCGTCCCAATTATGCCCGTGCGGTGGCGGACGTGGTGAAGGAGCTGGGGGGAAAGCCTTTCCTCACCGATTGCAACACCATGTATCCCGGCAGCCGGAAAAACGCGCTGGAGCATCTGGAGTGCGCCTGGCAGAACGGCTTCACGCCCCTTACCGTGGGCTGTCCCATCCTGATCGGCGACGGGCTGAAGGGCACCGACGACGTGCTGGTGCCGGTGGAGGGCGGCGAGTATGTAAAGGAGGCCAAGATCGGCCGGGCCATCATGGACGCCGATGTCTTTATCAGCCTCACCCATTTCAAGGGCCATGAGATGACCGGCTTCGGCGGCGCCATCAAGAACATCGGCATGGGCTGCGGCTCCCGGGCCGGCAAGTGCGAGCAGCACAACAACGGACAGCCCCAGATCGACCCCGCGCTCTGCCGGGGGTGCGGGCGCTGCCGGCGGGAGTGCGCCAACAGCGGGCTGGTCCTTGACAGGGACAGCCGGAAGATGACGGTGGATCTGGCGCACTGCGTGGGCTGCGGCCGGTGCCTGGGCGCCTGTAACTTCGACGCCATCAGCTTTGCTTCCGGCAACGCGGTGAAGGTGCTCAACTGCCGCATGGCGGAGTACACCAAGGCCGTGCTGGACGGCCGGCCCCAGTTCCATATCTCCCTGGTGGTGGACGTGTCCCCGAACTGCGACTGCCACGGGGAGAACGACGTGCCCATCCTGCCCAATCTGGGCATGTTCGCCTCCTTTGACGCGCTGGCGCTGGACCAGGCCTGCGTGGACGCCTGTCTGGCCGCCGCGCCGGTTCCCGGCAGCCAGCTGGCAAGGAACCTGGCCGCCCCCGGTTTCCACGATCATCACGACCACTTTACCAACTCCACCCCGGAGTCCGAGTGGCGCTCCTGCCTGGAGCACGCCGAGAAGATCGGCGTGGGCAGCCGGGAATATGAGCTGATCGAGATCTGATTCTTTTTCAGGAAAAGGTATCATGTAATCAACGCCCGTCCGGGAGAAGGGACGGGGGAAGGAGAGGAAGGATATGCCTATTACCTTTGCCGTCTGCGGCTGCGGCAGCCGCGGGCTGGAGGCCTACGCCTCCTATCAGAAAGTTCATCCGGAGAAGATGCGGATCGTGGCGGGGGCGGACTGCCGGCCGGGCCGTCTGGCGCTGCTGCGGGAGTGGTACGGCGTGGAGGAGGACAAGTGCTTTGCCTCCGACGAGGAGCTGCTGGCCCACCCCAGGCTGGCGGACGTGATGCTCATTGCCACCCAGGACCGCCAGCATGTGCCTGCGGCTCTGAAGGCGCTGGAAAAGGGGTATCACGTGCTGCTGGAGAAGCCCATTTCTCCGGACCTTGGCGAGTGCCTCCGGCTTCAGAGGAAGGCCCATGAGACGGGCCGGATCGTGGTGGTGTGCCACGTGCTGCGGTACACGCCCTTCTACGCGGCTCTGGAGGAGCTGGTGCGCCGGGGAGAGATCGGCAAGCTGGAGACCATTGACGCGGTGGAGCACGTGGCCTACTGGCATTACGCCCACAGCTTTGTCCGGGGCAACTGGCGGCGGGCCGATGAGACCAGCCCCATGATTCTGGCCAAGAGCTGCCACGATATGGACATTCTCCGCTGGCTGGCGGGGGAGAAGTGCCTGAAGGTCCAGAGCTTCGGCGCGCTGGACCATTTCAGGCCGGAGAAGGCCCCCGCCGGCGCGGGGACGCGCTGTCTGGAGGACTGCGCCTGCAGGGACGGCTGCGTCTACGACGCGGAAAAGATCTACATTACGGGGACGCGCTGCGGCATCCGCGGCGGGAAGACCGGCTGGCCCAACAACGTGGTCACCGGCGGCCCGCCCACGGAAGAGGGGCTGCGGGAGGCATTGCGCACCGGTCCCTATGGCCGATGCGTCTACCGCTGCGACAACAACGTGGTGGACCACCAGACGGTGAGCATGGAGTTTGCCAATCATATCCACGCCACCTTCACCATGACCGCCTTTACGGAGAAGTGCTACCGCACCATCAGGCTCACCGGAACGGGGGGCGAGATCGAGGGCAGCCTGGAGACCAACGAGCTGATCGTCCGCCGTTTCGGCCGGCCGGAGGAGGTCATCCGCCTCAACGACCGGAAGAGCGAGTTTGCCGGGCATGGCGGCGGCGACGCGGGGCTGGCGGAGCAGATGTGCGAGCTGATCGAATCCGGTCAGAGCGACGCGCTGACCGGCATTGACGCTTCCGTGGAGAGCCACGTCATGGCGCTGGCCGCCGAGGCGTCCCGGTTAAGCGGCGGGGAGACCGTTGAGCTGGATGAGTTTGTGAAGCGGTTTTCGTAAGCCGCAGGGGCGGCGTGACCAGGGGGCTGCGCCGCCCTCCGCGTTGTGTGTCAAAAAAGTGGAAAATCTATGAGAATACGGGGGAGCTCGAGGGGGCGAAGCCCGCCTCGAATTGGATCTGCCGCTCCCGTGGGCTGGCCTGCGGCCAGCCTTAGCGCTAAAAGCGCCGCTTTGCGGCGCTTCACGGAACTGACTGCACAGCAGGCGTTCGGCGAGCGTAGCGAGGACTTTTGCGAAGCAAAAGTAACGGCGGCATTGGCCGGCTCGGGAAATCCCACAAAAAGAGAAGAAAAATTTTATGAAAAAAAGAGAAATTCTTCTTGACAATTTCAGGCACATGAGATATACTGAATGCGCTTGCGCGGGGACTGCCCTGGAATGAGGCGGCCTGCGGAGCGTCTGCGATGATGCGGGAGATTGCGGCCCTGGCCGGTAACTTCCGCGGAGTATGTCCGATAATCGGGCGGCTGAGAAGGTCCTTTTCACTGCGTAAATCGCTGTGCCATGGACATGTACCGGCCTTTTTGCGCCGGTATTTTCTATGAGCCGGAATGATACGCATGGATAAGTGGAAAGAAAATTCTCGCCGTACAGAGTAAGGAACAACCAACAACTACTTTGTACAGAACATGGAGGAACAAGCAAAATGGCAAAAGAAACGATCCGCATCCGCCTGAAGGCGTATGACCACCAGGTCATTGATCAGTCCGCTTACAAGATCGTCGAGACCGCCAAGCGCACCGGCGCTTCCGTCTCCGGTCCCATCCCTCTGCCCACCAAGAAGGAGGTTGTCACCATCCTCCGCGCTGTCCATAAGTACAAGGACAGCCGCGAGCAGTTCGAGCGCCGCACCCACAAGCGTCTGATCGACATCACCAACTCCACCCCCAAGACCGTGGAGGCCCTGATGAGCCTGGAGCTGCCTGCCGGCGTGGAGATCGAGATCAAGCTGTAAGCGAGGCGCGGAGCGCCCCCTCAAATGAAACGCCTGGGCGTTTCATTTGACTGACTTTGTTACCCATCAGTCCGCCGACTTGCGTGAGGCGGACGGGGTCATGTCGCCGCAGCCATGGGAAGCCAATGTCCCATCCAACTGCGCCGACCAATAACCTTATTATAAAAGGAGAATCACAATGGAGAAAGCGATCATCGGTAAGAAGGTCGGCATGAGCCAGATCTTCGACACCGACGGCAAGGTGATCCCGGTTACCGTTATCGAGGCCGGTCCCTGTGTCGTGGTGCAGAAAAAGACCGCCGAGAAGGACGGCTACGAGGCTGTGCAGCTGGGCTACGAGGACGTCCCCGAGCGCAAGCTGACCAAGCCTGAGAAGGGCCATCTGGACAAGGCCGGCGTGTCCCCCAAGAAGCACCTGAAGGAATTCAAGCTCAAGAAGGCCGCTGAGATGAACGTGGGTGACGTGGTAAAGGCTGACGCCTTCGCCGCGGGCGACCACGTGGACGTCACCGGCATCAGCAAGGGTCACGGCTACGCCGGCGTGGTCAAGCGTCACGGCGCCCACACCCTGAAGGCCACCCACGGCACCGGCCCCGTCGCCCGTCACGCGGGCTCCATGGGCTCCGGCACCGATCCCAGCCGCATCTTCAAGGGCAAGATCGGCGCGGGCCACATGGGCGTTGACCAGGTCACGATCATGAACCTGGACGTTGTGAAGGTGGATCCCGAACTGAACATGATCGTCGTGCGCGGCGCGGTTCCCGGCCCCAAGGGCGGCCTGGTGACCATCCGCTCCACCGCCAAGACCATCATCGAGAAGAAGGGCGACGCCGGCATCAGCGCCAACCCGCAGAAGGCTTCCGCGCGTGTCAATCCGCAGAAGGCCTCCGCAAGACGTTAAGGGAAGGGAGAGTGCTGAGAAATGGTAAAAGTTTTGAACATGGCCGGCAGCGAGGTCGGCGAGGTGGAGCTGAATCCCTCCATCTTCGGCATCGAGCCCAATATGCACGTTGTGCATGAAGTCGTAAAGAATCACCTGGCCAACTGCCGGCAGGGCACCCAGAGCGCACTCACCCGCGCCGAGGTCTCCGGCGGCGGCAAGAAGCCCTGGCGCCAGAAGGGCCCCGGCCGCGCCCGTCAGGGCAGCACCCGGGCTCCCCAGTGGACCCACGGCGGCATCGTTTTTGCCCCCAAGCCCCGCAGCTACAGCTACGTGGTGAATAAGAAGGTCCGCCGTCTGGCTCTGAAATCCGTCCTCTCCGCCAAGGCGGCCGAGGGACAGATCATCGTGGTGGACTCCATCAAGATGGACGAGATCAGGACCAAGGCTTTCAAGGGATTCCTGGATGCCGTGAAGTGCGGCGGCAAGGCCGTCGTCATCACCCCTGAGGTCAACCCCACCGTGGTCAAGAGCGCCCGCAACATCCCCGGCGTCCTGACCACCTCCGCCAAGATGCTGAGCGTCTACGATCTGGTGAATGCCAGATATCTGGTGGTGGATCAGGCTGCCCTCGCCACTATCGAGGAGGTGTACGCATAATGATCTCTTACGATGTCATCATCCGCCCCATCATCACCGAGCGCTCCATGGCCGGCGCCGCTGATAAGAAATATGTATTCGAGGTTGCTCCCAGCGCCGGCAAGATTGAGATCAAGAAGGCCGTCGAGGAGATTTTCTCCGTCAAGGTCGCCAAGGTCAACACCATGATCGTTCCCGGCAAGGCCAAGCGCATGGGCGCCGCCCGCCCCGGCCGCACCAAGGACTGGAAAAAGGCCATCGTCCAGCTGACCGAGGATTCCAAGACCATCGAGTTCTTCGAGGGTATGGTGTAAGGAGGAAGTGAACCATGTCAATTAAAACATTTAAGCCGACTACCCCGTCCCGCCGGCACATGACCGTTTCCGGCTTCGACGGCGTCGATAAGAAGGCCAAGCCGGAGCCCAGCCTTACCGAGGTCCTGAAGAAGAACGCGGGCCGCAACAGCTACGGCCGCATCACCGTCCGCCATCGCGGCGGCGGCTGCAAGCGCAAGTACCGCATCATCGACTTCAAGCGGGACAAGGCGGACATGCCTGCCACCGTGCTGCGCCTGGAGTACGATCCCAACCGCAGCGCCAACATCGCGCTGGTGGAGTACGAGGATGGCGAGCGCCGCTATATCCTGGCTCCCGTCGGCCTGGCTGCGGGCGACAAGGTCGTCTCCTCCTCCGCCGAGGCCGACATCAAGCCCGGCAACGCNCTGCCNCTGGNNAANATCCCNGTGGGTACCGTGATCCACAACATCGAGATGCACCCCGGCAAGGGCGGNCAGCTGGTCCGCTCCGCCGGNACCTCCGCCCAGCTGATGGCCAAGGANGGCNNNGACGCCCAGATCCGTATGCCNTCCGGCGAGGTCCGCATCGTGCGCCTGAACTGCATGGCCACCATCGGCCAGGTGGGCAANATCGACCACGAGAACNTCCAGATCGGNAAGGCCGGCCGCAAGCGCAACATGGGCTGGCGTCCCACCGTCCGCGGNTCCGTCATGAACCCCTGCGACCACCCCCACGGCGGCGGCGAGGGCAAGAGCCCCGTGGGCCGTCCCGGNCCTGTGACCCCCTGGGGCAAGCCCGCTCTGGGNTACAAGACCCGCAAGACCAAGAANCCGACTGACAAGTTCATTGTCAAGCGTCGGAATGTGAAGTAAGGAGGCAAGGAAANATGAGCAGATCTGTNAAGAANGGCCCCTTCGTTGCTCCCGAGCTTCTCAAGCGGGTCGANGAAATGAACANNNCCGGCAAGAAGACNGTNCTGAAGACCTGGAGCCGCAGCTCCACCATNTANCCCGCNTTNGTNGGCCACACCATCGCCGTCCANGACGGCCGCAAGCANGTGCCNGTCTACATCCAGGAGGATATGGTCGGNCANAAGCTGGGTGAGTTCGCTCCCACCCGNACCTTCCGCGGCCACGCCAAGGGCAAGTAATGAAGGAGGATGCAGAATAAAATGGAAGCAAANGCTTATTTGAAATATCTCCGCATCNCTCCCCGCAAGGTGCAGATCGTCGCCGATCTCATCCGCGGCAAGGATGTGNNCACCGCCATGGCCATCCTCATGCAGACNCCCAAGGCTGCCTCTGAGCCCNTGATCAAGCTCCTCAAGAGCGCTGTGGCCAACGCGGAAAACAACAACAANATGGANGTNGAGAAGCTNTATGTGTCCCAGGTGTTCGCCACCCCCGGCCCCATCCTCAAGAGNGTGATGCCCCGGGCCCAGGGCCGCGCNTACCGGATCAATAAGCGGACNAGTCACGTGACCNTGGCGGTCGCNGAGAAAGAGTAAGGAGGGAGTCANNNTTTATGGGACAGAAAGTTAANCCCCACGGCATGCGCGTGGGCGTCATCAAGGACTGGGATTCCCGTTGGTATGCCAGCAGCGAGAAGGTGGGCGATCTGCTTGTCGAGGACAAGAAGATCCGCGACTANCTGAAGAAGAAGCTCTNCAACGCCCAGGTGCCCAAGATCGAGATCGAGCGCNNNANCGGCGGCGTNNCCNTNTTCCTGCACTGCGCCCGNCCCGGCATGGTCATCGGCAAGGAGGGCAAGGANATCGAGGCCACCCGNCTNGAGGTGGAGAAGCTCATCGGCAAGCCCACCAAGCTNAACATNGTNGAGGTCCGNTCTCCCGANATGAACGCNCAGCTGGTTGCNGAGAACATCGCCCAGCAGCTGGAGAAGCGCATNTCCCACCGCCGGGCCATGAAGAACGCCATGGGCCGCGCCATGCGCGCCGGCGCCAAGGGCATCAAGTGCTGCTGCTCCGGACGTCTGGGCGGCCGCGAGATCGCCGGCGTGGAGCANTANCACGAGGGCACCATCCCCCTGCAGACNATCCGCGCCGACATCGAGTACGGCTTCGCGGAGGCCGCCACCACCTTNGGNCGCATNGGCGTGAAGGTGTGGATCTACAAGGGCGAGGTCNTCANNCAGGCCCTGCGCACCACNCCCCGCACCATCGANACCTCCAAGCCCTANGAGGAGCGCCGTGAGCGCCGNCCCCGCCGGGANGGCGACCGCCGNGGAGGCTTNAACCGNGACAATAACCGCGGNNNNTTCAACCGNANCNNCGACANCCGNNNNCCCCGCCGTGANGGNCAGGGNACTGGCTTNAACCGCGGCCCCCGTCCNGAGAAGAAAGAAGGAGGCGCTCAGTAATGCTTCTGCCTAAGAGAGTCAAGTACCGCAGAGTCCATCGCGGCCGCCTCACCGGCAAGGCCATGAGAGGCAACACCGTNACCTACGGTGAGTTCGGCCTGNTNGCCGCCGAGCCCGCGTGGATCACCAGCAANCAGATCGANGCCGCCCGTATCGCCATGACCCGCTACACCAAGCGCGGCGGTCAGGTGTGGATCAAGATCTTCCCCGACAAGCCCATCACCGAGAAGCCNGCCGAGACCCGNATGGGTTCCGGTAANGGCTCCCCCGAGTANTGGGTGGCCGTGGTNAAGCCCGGCCGCGTCATGTTNGAGATCGCCGGCGTCCCNGAGGANGTNGCCCGCGAGGCNCTNCGTCTGGCCAGCCACAAGCTGCCCATCAAGACNAAGATCGTNGCNCGCGAGNNCGCCCCGNANGCNCAGGAAGTAGGTGAATAAAGATGAAGGCAAGTGAAATCCGTAAGATGAGCGAGGCTGAGCTGNGCGAGAAGCTGGTCAGCCTGAAGAAGGANCTCTTCTTCCTGCGNATGCAGCACGCNACCAATCAGCTGGACAANCCNGTCAAGATCGCTGAGGTCAAGCGTGACATTGCCCGAGTCAAGACCATTATNCGCGAGCAGCAGACCGCTGCCGCCAAATAAGAGAAGGAGGTAAATNGAAATGAGTGAAGCNAGAATTTCCTCCCGNAAGACTAGGGTNGGCAAGGTTGTNTCCGATAAGATGGACAAGACCGTCGTNGTNGCNATCGAGGACCGNGTGGCCCATCCTCTGTACAAGAAGATNGTTGGCCGCACCTATAAGCTCAAGGCCCATGACGAGCAGAANNNCTGCGGCGTGGGCGATAAGGTCAAGGTCATGGAGACCCGCCCCCTGTCCAAGGACAAGCGCTGGCGCGTGGTCGAGATCATTGANAAGGCNAAGTAAGGGGGGTGCCGATAGATGATTCAACAGGAGAGCTTTTTGAAGGTCGCTGATAATACCGGCGCCAAGGAAATCAAGTGCATCCGTGTGCTGGGCGGCTCCAAGCGCAAGTACGGCAACATCGGCGACGTGATCGTCGCCTCCGTGCGCAAGTCCACTCCCGGCGGCACGGTGAAGAAGGGCGAGGTCGTCAAGGCTGTCATCGTCCGCAGCGCCAAGGGCGTGCGCCGCGCCGACGGGACCTATGTCCGTTTCGACGACAACGCCGCCGTCCTCATCAAGGACGACCGGAACCCCAGAGGTACCCGTATCTTTGGGCCCGTTGCCCGCGAGCTGCGTGATAAGGATTATATGAAGATCCTCTCACTGGCTCCCGAGGTCGTGTAAGGAGGAGCGGAGAAGAATGGCTATGAATGTAAAGAAGGGCGACACCGTGGTCGTCCTGTCCGGTAAGGACAAGGGCAAGAAGGGCAAGGTGCAGAGCACCATTCCCAGCGAGTCCAAGGTGGTGGTAGAGGGCGTCAACATGGTCACCTGCCACACCAAGCCCCGCCGTCAGGGCGAGGAGGGCGGCATTGTCCGCCGCGAGGCCGCCCTGTATGCCAGCAAGGTGCAGGTTGTCTGCCCTAAGTGCGGCAAAGGCACCCGGGTGGCTCATAAGATCGAGAACGGCAAGAAGATCCGCGTGTGCAAGCACTGCGGCGCCGGGCTCTAAGAAAGGAGTAGGAAGAAATCATGCCGAATCTTAAGACAAAATATACCGAAGAGGCCGCTCCTGCTCTGATGAAGAAGTTCGAGTACAAGAGCGTCATGCAGATCCCCAAGATCGACAAGGTGGTCGTGAACGTGGGCTGCGGCGAGGCCCGCGACAACGCCAAGGTGCTGGAGGCTGTCGTGCGCGACCTGACCGCCATCACCGGCCAGAAGGCCATCATCACCATCGCCAAGAAGTCCGTGGCAAACTTCAAGGTCCGTGAAGGCATGCCCGTGGGCGCCAAGGTGACTCTTCGCAGCGACAAGATGTGGGAGTTCCTGGATCGTCTGTTCAACGTGGCCCTGCCCCGCGTCCGCGATTTCCACGGCATCAACCCCAACTCCTTTGACGGGCGCGGCAACTACGCGCTGGGCGTCAAGGAGCAGCTGATCTTCCCCGAGATCGAGTACGACAAGATCGACAAGATCCGCGGCATGGACATCATCATCTGCACCACCGCCGAGACCGATGAGGAAGCCAAGGCTCTGCTGGAG
>JAAVHC010000007.1 GCA_014799925.1 Oscillibacter sp. | reverse complement strand
TGGTAAAAAAACTTGCCTATTGCTTTCCTGCCTGCTATAATGTCTGTCATAAGGCATTCCTCTTTTGGTTTGTGGTCTTGTGGTGACTCGTCATCCCACATTTTACCACTTCCGCTGAGGTTTGCCTTTGTTTATTTTTCAGATTTGCTCATTTAGAGGTACAATGAGGGCTTTCAGACCACTTTCTCTTGTATTTGTAAATCCTGGCATAATCAGCCCTCCTGTTCTTCGAGCCTTCTGCGCTCAGCCTCAATTTCATGCTGCAATTCTTCAGCGGTGGGCAGGGCGAAACGATAGCGCGAAGCAAAGACCTGTTGGGCATCATTCAAAACAGAGTATTTGACGATTGCCTCATTCTTCTGGGAACACAGGATGATGCCAATGGTTGGATTATCGTCCTCGTTTTTGTAAAGTGCATCGAACATCCGGATGTAGCTGTCCATCTGCCCGATGTCGCCGTGGGTAAGTTTGCCAATTTTCAGATCAATCAGCACATGGCATTTCAAAACACTGTGATAAAACACGAGGTCAAGATAAAAATCCTCATCCTCATAGCGCATTAACTTTTGTCTGGCTACAAAGCAGAAACCACGCCCCAATTCCAACAAAAATTCCTGCAATTTATCGATCAATGCCTGTTCCAAATCCGACTCCCGTAGTGCCGGATAATTTTTCAGATCAAGAAATTCCAGCACATAAGGGTCTTTGATGAAGTTTTCCGCAGCTAAAGGAGCCGTAAGTTCCATAGCTTCATCCCTCACAGGTGTCTGATCCCTGCCTGCAAGGATGCGCTCATAATACAATGTAGAAATCTGCCGCTCCAATTGACGGCTCGACCATGCGGAAGCGATTGCCTCATCCATATACCACTGCCTTGCCCGTTCGTTTTCCACCGACAGCAGGAGGCGATAATGTGTCCAAGTCAATTGCGAACGCAGTGCGTTCGTATTTGGAAACATCACATAAAATTTTTTCATCTGCTGCAATGTCCGCACTGAAAAACCTTTGCCAAAGTCCTTGGTCAAACGGCTGGACAACTCCTGCAACACAGATTTTCCATAATCAGCTCGCACATTTCCAGCCTGCTCATGCTCTACGATAATGCGACCAATCTGCCAATAGGCTTGTACCATTGCAAAATTAACTGCACTATATGCCTGATTGCGGGACAGCAGGAGAGTTTCCCGTATTTCAGAATAGATGTCCTCATAGGGAACCAATTTGTCATTACTCATTCGCAGCTTCTCCTTTACTCGTAGTCTTATACACTTATTGGCCTGCTATCCAATCGATCTGAATCGTTGATATAAAGTTCATGGATTTCCTGTATTCCAGCAATTTCTGCGGCAGAAACAATAAGTCTACGTTCATATTGGGGCGTCCGCAAACCAACAATAATTTTGCTTGGCTTCATTTTGATGCAAATACGTTGCTCATGCATTGCTGGACAAATCATTCTCCATTCTTGGTCATATTCATGACATTTCTTTTTTATTAAGGAGACGCGTTCGGCCTCCCATATAAGAGAGTTTTGTACATAATTATAGAGAGGCGCTAAGGTCATATTGTTTTGTTGCCCTATTTTTTCCATCAGCCAAACCCCTAATGCATATTTCGTGGCATTATACCTCCTATCTGAGTAACAAACGGGATAAATGTAAAGACGCTCTCTCGCCGATGTGCAATTCTGGCAAGTAAGTTCTTTTCCGCACATCAAAGTATCGGGGGTGGTAAAATCATATATCTGCACAAAACCGCTGTAGTTTGCTGCATACTTTAGCCAGAGCGTTTCGTTGTATGGGTCTTCATAAAAGCAAATTGAAAACAATCTTTTTTGGATTGAATTACGAACCGTCATTAATTGACCTTTTAGTTTGGTAAAATCTAGCGATTCGTTGGACAACATACTAACAAATTTATCGGGTTGCTGTCCTGCAACCATAGCTATCTGATGCAATATATCTGCAAGTTCCTTGTTTCCTTCAAGCAGTTCTTTTCGCATTTCCTCGTAAACCGGAACCATTTGGTCGACTTTAATGTAAAAATAGGTGTCAAACGGATCGTCATAATAGTCTGCGGATGAAAAGAACAGTTTGTTTTCCTGTAACTGCTGGAGAGAATGTTCATTAACGGATCGAAATCTGCACAAGGTTTCAGGCCATGGGGAAGCATCCATCAACACACTCACATCTGCTGCACTATTGCTATGTAGATTTTTAAGCACATTCCAGAACTTTTCTCGTCCCTCATTATCCATTAGGGTTCCTCCTTTCCTTCGGCCTCTTCTTCGCTACTGTCTTCAGTATCCGGTTCCTCGTCCACAAATTCGTATTTGGGGATTTCAATGCCCCGGACATCAATCTTGCTGGTGACAACATCGGAGATGAGGCGTGTTTTAAGTTCATCAAGCGCTGTAATCTCTTTTTCTATAGTCTCTATCAAACCAATATACTTTGAATGCTGGGCATCCAGATATGTAGCAATTTCTTTCTGCTCATTCATCGGCGGTATAACTACGGGCATCTGCTTCAACAGATTCTGGCCTAATGAAGCCCGAATGACAATATTCATCATCGACGAGAAATGGTTTCGGATAGCAGGAATCTGAAGGTAATATTTCATATAATCAATATCCACAAGTGCAACGCGAGGACGGCAGCGAATAACGAAGCCAGAGAATACTGCTTGTTCAATCGTATGTTTGCATACTGCCGCCATCCCTATTTCCTCGATGTTTTCAGAGGTGCGGGTAAAGAAAATATCGCCTTCATGAACAGAAAATGCTTCCTGCTGCTGTGCGTTCGACTGTGCAACACCGCTCACAGTTTCTGGTAACTCCAAATGACGATATACATCTCCATATCCAACAAACGGCGTTCCGGAAGTAAAGAATTCACCTGACTCGCTGATTCCGTTCTGGAATGAACAGAATTTTCCGAGTTTTATAACATCCCAATCTATAGGGATGTCTCCAACCCATCGATTGCCACTGTTCTTCAAAGGTGAATCGTGCAATCCATGCAGAACAATATGGCTAATTAATTGTTTCTCTTGCTCTTTGAACAAAGCAATCTGTCTTTTCTTAATTGAAATCAGCTTATTGATACTCGAAACCTTCCAGTCCAGAAACCGCACAATCTGATCCTGTTCGGAACGGGATGGGACAGGAAGCAAATAATTTTTTAAATCGCTAAATGATAACGTAAGCCGTATTCCACTTCCATTCCATGAAACAGCTTTTTTGCATCCATCGCCTTGAACAAGTAGCAATAATAATTTGTATTTAGTTGTTCTACATCCCTTAATCGCAATGCAATATAGGCAGATGTAATAATCCCTTGTTCTTCAACTAATGCAACTCGCTGGGTTACAAAATCATAATTTAGGTTCAATCCATTAAGCATAATATCGCCTGGATGCACAATGGTATATTTTTTATGTTTCTATTAAATCTTCAGTCAACTCATAGTTCCTTTTGGGAATGATCGAACCGAAGAAAAATTGAAGTGCCTTTTTCTCATTAAAACAAAAATTTTTTGATGTATTTTCTAAATAGAAACACTCCCTCCAAATTACCACTTTTAACTGCCACAAATTACTGCTGTCTTAATAGTTTTAACAGTAGTTAGAAGTAGAAAACTTTGTGAAGACGTAGATAACTCGTCTATTATTCCTATATCGTTCCTATACAGATATTCCTATACTTTGAGAAAGGCGAAACGGAATGAACAAAAATACAATTCTCTATCTGTGCGATGGTGAGATCCCCACCTGCCACAAGGATGAGTGCTATAAGCGTGGTGGGAGAATGTCGGCATACGACTGATGATACTTATGCTTTGAATCCTGAACCCCGCAATCTTGTCCCCGATGAGCAAGGCAAAGGCTTGATACTATTGGTGTTTGGGAATTTTATACTATTCCTCGATTAAAAGTGCAATATCGTAACCGGGCAGAAATCCAGGAATCGCAATGGTTTTAGTCTCGAGATTAAAGTTCTTTTTGATACTTTTTCTTTCAAGAAAAAGTATTATTCTTTGATTTCAGCGGCTTCGCGGGATGGGGAAGTATACAGCAAACGCCAGACACTTTCCAGTGTCTGGCGTTTGCTTTCTGGGACCTGTTTTGAGACAGCCCTGTCCTGTTCTTTACGCTATGACCTGAAGGTCAAAGCTCTCTTGAGCAACGACCTTATCGTTCCTGAACGCCTGAACATTCACAGTAAGCGTCTGCCCGACATATGCGCTGAAGTCCACCGGAACTGCGTAAGGAATATCGTATGTAACATAAGGAACATCGTTGACTTTGTATATTACATAGTCTATTTCGTTAAGCGGCTCCAGTATATAGCTGCAAAGCTCTACCTGGCCCGCAGGTACGGTATACCCGCTTTCAAGCTCGCTGTAGTACTCTGTGGGCTGGGTGGACTGATCTGAAATAAAGCGGGGAGAGCTTGTTATGCCGCGTTTATATGCTTCCAGAACAGCTTCATTGCGGGAGAACAGGTATTGACAGCCGCTGGCAGACTCTTTATTAAAGATAACCGCCATTTTTAGATTGGGATATTTTATGGGAAGGTAGGTGTAATAGTCCTTCATTTGCTTAACGGAAAAGTCCGTTATGTCTTTCTGCAGTTCCACGCTGAAATAGCTGCAGCCGCTTTCCGAAACGATGATGGGCTTGCGGTCTCCGTATGTATCATAGACCTTATCAAGAACATTGCTCCACCGTCCGCGATCCACGCCTTCGCCCAGGGGATCGGATTGGGGAGAATACCCCTTGTAAACGCTTAAGCCCACATAATCCACATATTCATCGCCAGGATAGTACAAATCTACCGTATCCGCAGGATAGAAATTCGGAGCCCAGACAATTCCAACAGACGGGGCGTAGGTTTTGAATACGCTCGCAACGATCCTGAACTTTTCGATATATTCGTTATAATCCTCCGTGTACCACGCGCAGGTCTGATCATTCATTTCGTTTGCAAAACGAAGCAGTATGCGGCAGCCTGTGCTTTCGAGATACTTTGCCTGCTCAATGAGATAATCGTTGCGTTCAACGGATTTTAAACCGGCCGAGGGCTGAAGAGCGATTTGCAAAAGCGTGTTGTTCTCTTTTGCGGCGTCAAAGAGGTACGTATGGTCCTTGAAATTTGTGCCGTAACTAAAATATTGAAGCTCAAGAGTATGCTTGATTCCGGTGAGGGCGGAGGTATCGTCATTATATGTTGTTCCTAAAAGTATGCCGTATTGATTTTCATTGGGAGCCCCAAAAAACTTGGTTTTATTGAAGCGTGCATCACTGGTTTTCAAATACAGGCGCACATCCATTTTCAGGTTATCGGCCATGATATTGAAATATCTGGCCGTTTCACTCTCCCCCGGGGTAAGAGACCAGTATTGGGAACTGCGTCTGTAGCACAAGGCCCCGTTGTAGTAATCGGTTAAGGAAACGTAGCACTGTCCCAAACGCATAAACAGCAGGGCCATGTTTGCTGAGCCTTCACTTTTTTTGAAATAAGGCGCCGTCTGCCGGAAAGCCTCTATGGCCCCTTGATAATCGCCCTCGCTCTGAAGGCTTAAGGCTTTGTTCCATTTTTCCCAGTAGTTCATCTTGCTGGCAGGAGCGGTGCCCTCGATAGCTTTTATAAACGACAGTTCTTCCTCGGTAAAAACATTTTCATCATTGGCAGGAGCGGTGCTTGATGCGCCGGCAAAAGTTCCAAGAGACTGTATGCACAGCATTACGGCAAAAACTACACTTACACAGCGGATCAGGTGTCTCTTTAATTTCCTTGTTTTCATAAGCATAGGCACTCCTTTTACTGCGTTCAAGGCACAACAGCATGAAACTGCTGTCCATTAACGCAAAATTTTGTGATCATCTTTTTCGTTCAGCCAAAAGGACAATCCTGTTTATAAAATGTACATCTGATTTATCCCCCCCCCTAATCATCGATTTACGCGGGTCCTCTGTTCACCGCATTTCAAAAAGTTTAACACGACGTATAATCATTGTCAAGTAGTATGTTGGCCTATCCACGACAAACGCATGAAAGAGGGGAGCACCACGGAGTCCGAGGAAGGACTTTTTAAAAAGCGAGGACTTGCTCTAAGAACTCGGGAGGATTCATGCTGATAATGAAGCGTTTCTTTTTCAAGGATAGATTGGGACGGAATAACTCCAGGACTTTCAGAATGCTCAAGCACCATTTACGGATAATATTCAGATTCTGTGCGGCCAGACGGTCCAGGGTTTGGTTGGCATCCTCCCGGAAAGTCACATCGAGATGCCAGTGCATACTTTCAACACTCCAGTGACCGCGGACCGCTCTGGAAAACAAGTCGATATCTTCCTTCAGACTGCTGATAAAATAGCGGTATTCTTTCTTTTTATGCCGTCCTTTCGAATGGCTTTTTCCTCCATGCCGATACGATGTGACTGGGCCGAGAGTCCCTCCGCTTGTTCCCACGCATGGTTTTCCCATCTATACAGAAGATATTTCTCCTGATATTGGGCGAAATACTCCATGTCCTCCCATCCTTCTACGTTTCACAATGCGGCAAACAGCGCAATCACTATAATATCCTTTAATTTGTGCCGCACTTTTTTCGCTTGTCGCCTATCCTCTATACATTCCATCCATTCCAGCAATTCTACCATGATGCGCCCCCTTTTTCTCTACCATATTGGGGGCCTCGTTCATAGTTTTTTTACTCATGCGTTTGTCGTGGCTTCAGTCATAAAGATCAATGTTTTATCGACATTTTGGTCACATGGTTTTCCCATACAGGTCCGCCAGGATTTTGGAATACAGCTCCTCCGCCTCGTTCCGAAACCGTTTTTGCAGCTCCAGGGCCATATCCTGCCGGGGGACCAGCAGCCGGAGACTCATCAGCTCGTCCAGCTCGTCGCTGAGGGACAGCGTGACCTCATAGCCGCCTTTGTCTCTGGGCTGGACAGACGCCTTGACCAGCGCGCGGCGCTTGAGCTGCTCGTTGCAGAGGGCCAGCCGCTGCTCCGCCTCCATCCGCACGGAGTAAGGCAGGCTGCTCTCGCAGACGGCGCTGTTGCGGCGGCCCTTGTCCGTAATGGCGTAGAGCCCGTCGGACAGTGTCAGGTGCTCCGTGCGCACCAGATCCGCCAGGCATTCGGAAAAGCCGAAATAGTCCACACCGCCGTCGCACATGCTCAGATCCTGAAGTGCCTCGAAGGGCACCGGCTCCACGACGCGGGCCGCGATATACAGAATTAGGAATTTGATTTCCAGTTTGTCATTGATAAAACCGAATGAGGTCATAGCCCGCCTCCTAATCAGATTGCTGATCCCATTATACCTGGTTTGCGTAAATTTGTATAGCCTAAATTTTCACCACCGACTCTCCGGCGCATAGACTGGAATGAAGACAGACCGCCCGGCGCGGACGGCTGGCTTCACCCTCCCGCGCGGATGTGCCCGAACCGGCCGCGCGGGGGTGAGAGGCAATCTCTGCTTTTATGAATTGTATCACTATTTAGGAGGTTCATTATGCCTGAACGTATTGCTCCCGGCCCCGTTTCCGGTATGAAGGAAAACTGTGAGGCCGTTTGTATCCATACCAAGAAAATCTTTGACAGCTGCCGTGATAAGGACTGCATCGAGGATCTGCGGTTTTATCCCACGCTGGCTGGACAGGATGTGCTCAGCCGCGCCCAGACCGTGAAGGGCGGCAAGGCGGAACTGCTTTATACGTACATTGATGTGGAGCCTGTAGTGTTCAACCGCGGCTTTTACACGGTCGATATGCGCTTTTTCTACCGGGTGATCCTGAACGCATACTGCTCCTGCCCCCGCCCGGTGGAGGTAGAGGGACTGTGCGTATTTGACAAGCGGGTCATCCTCTTCGGCAGCGAGGGCAACGCCAAGATATTCTCCTCCGAGATGCGGGTGGACGCCCTGGACCGCCAGCTGCTGGAGCGGAGCAATCTGCCCACCGCGGTAGTGGAGATAACTGCCCACAATTAGACAAGCGAAAAGGCCAACTCATCGACGCTTTCAAGACCTATGTGCCCGATGTGGGGCTGCTGTGTGTGAAGAAGGAGATCATCCCGGAAGATATTCTGTATCCCACCCACGACCTGGACGATTTCAAAGGCGGCATGGCGGAAAATTACGTCTGCAATCAGCTTGTTGCCGGAGGGCACAGCCATTACTATTGGACGGGAGATCACGGCTATGAGGTAGATTTTCTGATCCAGCTGGACGGTGCCGTCATCCCACTTGAGGTCAAGGCGGCGGAGCATACCCAGGCGAAAGGCCTGAACGCCTGCCGGAAGATGCATCAGCCAGCCTATGCGATCAAGCTGTCTGGGAAGAACTTCAGCATGGAGGATGGAGTAAAGTCTGTGCCGCTGTATGCGGTGTTCTGTATATAAGGGCATCATACTGGATTTACCGCAATATAGCGTCACCCTGACCTGTTGGGGATACGGGGGGAAGGAGGCGCCAATGCCGGAAATGACAGGAATCCTTCGGATTGCCGCCAGTCTGAAACAAGTCGTTGAAGCCGGTCAGCTGTATCTTACCGGCACTGCTTCTCATTCCGGTGTTGTTTCTCATAATGCCATGACCTCCCTCGTCAAAGCCGTATATGCGGCGGAGACTTTACCGGCAGGGTCATGGAGGTAGATGCTTCGGCCTTCTGCGCTGGTTTCCGCTGCCCGGATGGGCCGGGGAATGATGCCGTTGAAAATCCGCAGTTCACTACCATAGGTGCCGCGAAGCAGTTCAACGATCTCCCGTGAGTAGTTGGTCCGCATATCCGCCATGGTGATAAGGATGCCTGCAATCTTCAGCGAGGGATTGATTTTTCGCTTTACATTTGATATAGTACGGATAAGCATGTTCCATGCCGCGCAGGGAGAGGTAGTGAGCCTGTGCGGGGATCATCACTTCATTCGCAGCGGCCAGGGCATTGATAGTCAGCATACCCATTTGACTTCCCGTGCCAGCCCGATGTCCAGATTGACTGTGGTTGTAGTTTTTGCCGTCCCGCCCTTTTGATTACAGATCGCTGTGATATGTGCCATATCGCCCTCCATTTTTTGTGTCTGATATTGGGTTGAAGCTGCCTTTCTTTTTTGTCGCTAATGTGACATCGACTGCTATCCCCTCCCTGGAATATCACCCTTTTTATTGGGCTTTTTAGGTGGAAAAAGAATAAAGACAAACCTGAAACCCTTGATATTACAAGGTTTTCCGATTTGTCTTTATTATATCCTATGGGCATGCCTACGCAACACGCGCCATTGAAAGCGGAATGCAGCCGAAGGTTCTCCAGAAACTGCTCGGTCACGCCAGTATCAAGACTACGATGGATCGCTATGTCCATGTGACGGACGATTCATTGTGTAATGCCGTACGGCAGTTTGAGGAACACAGCGGAGCGTAAAATGGCGCAGCAGCCATTGAAAAAACGCCGGAACCCCTTGAAAATAAAGGAGATGTAGAGTTATATGAAATTAGGTATCGTCGGCCTGCCCAACGTGGGCAAATCCACTCTTTTCAACGCTATCACCAACGCCGGCGCGGAGAGCGCCAACTACCCCTTCTGCACCATCGACCCCAATGTGGGCATGGTGGCCGTCCCCGACGCGAGACTGGACAAGCTCAGCGAGATGTACCATCCCAAGAAGACCACTCCCGCCGTCATCGAGTTCGTGGACATCGCCGGTCTGGTGAAGGGGGCCAGCAAGGGCGAGGGCCTGGGAAACAAGTTTCTCTCCAACATCCGTATGACCGATGCCATCGTCCACGTGGTCCGCTGCTTCGACGACGAGAATGTCATCCACGTGGAGGGCGGCGCGGACCCCATCCGGGACATTGAGATCATCGACCTGGAGCTGGTCATGGCCGACGTGGAAATGGTGGAGCGGCGCATTGACAAGGCCCAGAAGGCCGCCAAGGGCGATAAGAAATTTCTCAAAGAGGCGGAGATTTTCCAGGGCCTGCTCTCCTGGCTCAACGACGGCAACGCCGCCCGGTCCTACGACTGCGACGACGACACCAGATCCGTCATTGCCACCAGCGACCTGCTGACCCTGAAGCCCGTCATCTACGCCGCCAACCTGGACGAGGACGGCTTCGCCGACCCGGAGGGCACCCCCTATTACCAGCAGGTAGCCCGGCGGGCCGGGGCTGAGGGCGCCCAGGTCATCCCTGTGTGCGCCAAGCTGGAGGCGGAGATCGCTGAGCTGGACGGCGAGGAGAGGGCCATGTTCCTGGAGGACCTGGGGGTCAGCGAAAGCGGCCTGGACCGTCTGGTGAAGGCCAGCTATACTCTGCTGGGGCTCATTTCCTACCTGACCAGCGGTGAGGACGAGTGCCGCGCCTGGACCATCACCCGGGGCACCAAGGCCCCCCAGGCGGCGGGGAAGATTCACTCCGACTTCGAGCGGGGCTTCATCCGCGCGGAGGTCATTGCCTACGATGATCTGATGAGCGTGGGCAATATGGCGGCCGCCAAGGAGAAGGGCCTGATTCGCTCTGAGGGCAAGGAGTACGTGGTGAAGGACGGAGATATTATCCTGTTCCGGTTTAACGTATAACGCAGGGAGAAATCGCTATGGAAAAGGTAAGAGAGCTCTTACCCAAACTGCTCTATATCATAGGCGTGCTTGTTGTCCTGCTTGCGCCCATCCGGTTCGCCTCTATTTTTGTTATGGCGGCCAGAGGATATATGCTGGACGTATCGGATTGGCTGAATTATGGCGCCGCTGCCATAACCACCTGCGGGAGCGGATTGCTGTATATGGCGGCGGCACGGGTAATCGAATTGCTGGAGCGGCGGGACGGCGATCAGCCATGAAGCGATTTGACATTCTGGATGCCTGGCGCACGCTGGCCATCGCGCTGATGGCGGCGTACCATTTCCTATATGATCTGTATATCTTCGGCCTGTTATCAGCCGCACAGCTCTTTTCCGCACCGCTGAATATTCTGGAGCGTTTCATCTGCTGCTCTTTTATTCTCCTGGCCGGGGCGTCCGCCCGGTTCTCCCGGAACAACCTGCGCCACGGACTCGTTGTTCTGGCGGCAGGGTTGGTGGTGGAGATCGGGGCCGCCGTGGGCGGGCAGGTGATTCGCTGGGGCGTGCTGATGCTGCTGGGATCGTCCATGGTGCTGTATCATTTCCTGGGAAAACTCCTGCGGAAGCTCCCCGGTTGGGCGGTGGCCCTGGGCGGCGGTGCCCTGTTCTTTCTGACCCGGTGGTGGACGGAACAGGCCATGGCCTCTGTGAAATGGCTGTATCCCCTGGGGTTCATGTATCCGGGCTTCCGCAGCGCGGATTATTTCCCGCTGCTGCCCTGGTTCTTCCTGTTTCTGATTGGTACGGTATTCGGCGGCTGGTGCCTGGAGCACCGGGACAACCGTATTCTTGCCGCGCCGCTGCCAAAGGCCCTCACCTGGCCGGGACGGCACAGCCTCATCATCTATGTTCTGCACCAGCCGGTGCTGTACGGCGTCAGCTATTTGATTTGGATTTGGGGGTGAACGACTTGCACATCAACAGCACTTTGATCTACCTGGAAAACACAAAGGGGGAGTACCTGATGCTCCACCGGGTCAAGAAGAAAAACGACATCAACCACGACAAATGGATCGGCGTGGGCGGCGGCTTCGAGTACGGCGAGAGTCCCGAGGAATGTGCCATCCGGGAGACCCGGGAGGAAACCGGCCTGACCCTGACGGACTACCGCTTCCGGGGCATCGTGACCTTCGACTGTGAGGGCCAGGAATGCACCCAGTACATGCACCTGTTCACCGCCACGGGCTGGACCGGCGAGCTGACAGAGTGTAATGAGGGCGACCTGGAGTGGGTGCCCAGGGAGAAGGTCTATGACCTGCCGATCTGGGAGGGGGACAAGATTTTCTTCCGCCTGCTGGAAGAGGACCGGCCCTTCTTCTCCCTGAAGCTGAGCTATGACGCGAAAGACGTGCTCCTCCGGGCCGTTCTGGACGGACGGCCAATCTCGCTGTGAGGTAAAAATTCCGGATTTGCCGCACGGTAACGAAAGAAGGCAATTGATGAAAGAAAAGCTGCTGGTCTCGGCCTGCCTGCTGGGGGAAAACTGCAAGTACAGCGGCGGGAACAACTACACCCCCGCTGTGGAAGCTCTGAAGGAGCGCTTCGAGCTGATCCCCGTCTGCCCGGAGCAGCTGGGGGGACTGCCCACGCCCCGGGTCCCCTCCGAGCGGGTGGAGGACAAGGTGCTGAACCGCGAGGGGGCCGATGTGACGGACGCTTTCCGCCTGGGAGCGGAAAAGACTCTGGAAATCGCGCTCGCCCATGGCGTCAGGAGGGCGGTGCTCCAGGAGCGCAGCCCTTCCTGCGGCAGCGGGACGATTTACGACGGGACCTTCTCCGGGAAGCTGATCCCCGGACAGGGAGTCACGGCGGAGCTGCTGCGGAAAAACGGAATCCAGACCTGCGGCGGGAGCCGGATCGGTGAACTGTCGGACGGGATGGAAGGTTTGTTATAGTCGCCGAACTCTGCTCTTTTTCAACTGCTCCGACTATAACTATATAGCAAAGCAAACAGCGAGGCCAGACGCCCATTCCGGGCTCTGGCCTCGCTCTGTGTTCCGCTTATTTTGCAGCGGACGTTTTCTCTTGTCGCGGCTGTCTGTCTGAATCAGTCCAGGATATACACGGTACACTCCCGCACGCCGAACTGAATGCACTCGCGGTTGGTGTCCATATAGAGATCAATGCTGTTGCCCCGCACGCCGGTGTCCTCCGCCACGGCGAAGCCATACACGTACTTGCCGTCATTGGAAACAACGTAAACCTTGGTGCCCAGGGGCAGGACCTTCTTGTCCACCGCCACCACGCCGACATGCACGGTGGTGCCGGAAGCGGTGCGGGTACCCACTTTGCCGCCGGTGGTATAGGCGGTGCCCCGCATGATGCGGGCGCTGCTGAAGGTGAGAACCTCGCCGTTTTCCAGCGTGATGGTGCCGGAGCCGTCCGCCGCGGTGTTGATGGCGGCCACGGCGTCGCCGTTGTTGGCGAAGTTTTTCATGGTGCCTTTTTCAATGATCGTAGACGAGGCCTCGATGTCCACCACGTCAATGAGCTGCCGGGCGACCCGCTGGCCGTCCTGGTAGATGATCTCATAGACCTCGGTGTACTCGCCGTCATTGCCCTCCTGAAGGACGGTCTCCTGCCACTCGGGCTTCCGGTCATTGTACTGGTAGATAATTTCATGCTCGGTTACGGTGGAGATATGCTCGTAGAAAACAAACTCCCCGGCTATGGCAATGTCCACGGCGTTGTCCGAAAAGGAGACGGACACCATTTCAAGGGGGCTGATCTGCACCCCGAGGCGCTCGAGCAGCTGGTAGAGGTCTTCCGCCTGGGAAACCGTGGTGAGCCGCTGGCCCTGATGGGTCACGGTGACGGCCAGGCCCGGGGTGAGCTGAAGCTCGCTCCCGGAGGCGCGGGACACCAGCCCGGCGAGGCCATCGGTCAAAAACACATCGCCCTCCAGCTCGTCCACGTGGATCGGACCCGCTTTGGACACCATATACATGGCGCTCGCCCCGGCGGGCGTGCAAAGGAAGATAAGAGACAGCGCGAAAACAAAGAGGGCCGGTACAGCTGCGACAGCGGTCAGCCGCATACGGGAAAGGACGGCTTTCTTGCTTCTTTCAAACATGATACTTGTTCCTCCGTTCATTTTTAAAAAAGGACACAGGCGCACGTATGGGGGCTGCTCTGGATAGGATATCCAAAATTTCCAATTCATAAACAGGCCGGATACAAAATTGTAACCTTTGTTACTTTTTCAAAAACTTCGTGTAGTGTACCAGAAAAACCGCTGTTTGTCAAGAGATTTCTTATATTTCCATTGAATCAGTTGACATAATCTGGAGAAACAGATGTTATGACGAGGAAAAAATGTGAATTACGCAGGAAATTAGTTACAAGACGGGTTACAAAAGTTACAGAACGAGCGGAACAGATTTCCGGAAAAAACCGCTCCCCGTCCCGGCGAAAACCGGAGCGGGGAGCGGGACGGAGAAAATTTACAGGCTGGAATGTCCCTGCCAGTTCTGGGCGGCGGAGCAGTAGGGGATGCCCTTGAGGTTGTGGAACTGGACGAATTTCAACGAGTACAGGTCGCCGGAGACATACCGCTCGTAGTCCGGCTGATACAGGACGATGTAGTCGCTGCCCACGGTGTGAAGGATGCCGTTCCAGGTAACGGGCCGGTCCGGCCCGATCAGGAAGGTCGCTTCCACGAAATAGCCTACATTCCGGTTCAGCAGGCTCCGCAGGGACGCCTGATAGGCCTCCTCCGCCCCGGCGGGCATGTGGGTGCCGGCCATGTCCACGGGGTTTTTCATCCTCTGGCTCTGGGCGGCGGCACTGGACATTCCGCCCGGGGTTTCCTCGCCGTTCATCCCCGTAATCGCGGTCTGACCGGCAGGCGGAGCGGAGACACCCTGCCCCGCCGGGGCGCCGTAGACCCAGCTGTCATTCTGGCCGGCGGTCTCATTGGGCATATAGTAGCCGGTTTCGTCCGGCGCGGCCGGAACCGGCATGTTCTGACTGGTCGCTTGATGCTGCATTACGTACCACTCCTTCTTCCTTATAAATATGTTCAGGTGTCGTAATAGGCCGCGGTGGGATTATAGAAGCAGTGATCCCCGATGCGGGTCTGCCAATAGCCCACCGTGGAGGGGAAATTGTTGCGGCACTTGGGACTGAATGGGTTGTAGAACCAGAGGGATTCCGCTACGTCCGGCAGGCGGTTTCCGGCGATGGCCCAGTCGGCGATCTCATAGTGAATGGCCTCAGGACGCATATTGTAGATATTCTGGGGATTGTACGCGCCGCCCTCCGTCTCGCTGGCGCAGACAAACTGATAGGGCTGAAAGATGATATTGCGGATGCTGCCCTGGCCCACCCGCGCGTACTCGCCGCCGGAGGCGTGGACGCGGTTCATGACCACTCCGGCCACGGCCCGCATTCCATCGGTCCCTTCTCCCCCCGCTTCGCACTCAATCAGTCTTGCTAGTAGTTCTCGATCAGAGTAAGCCATAGATTCATCACTCTCCTGGTCATTCTCATTGTATGCGCCGGGGGAACGCGGCGTGCCGGCGGTCAGGGCGGGGCCAAAAGCAGTCTGACACTGTGCGAAGACCCGGGAATTGCAGGGCAGTAAAAGCACATGGACTGTGAGCAGACGCTCGATGCGTCTGCTCACAGTCCAAACGTTCTTTTTGATGCTTTTCTTTCAGGAAAAGGTATCAATTCCCCGCTCATCGTAGGGCTCGAAATAGAGATCGTCCTCCGTAACGGGATTGATCTTCACGTTCTCCGTGCTGTTCTCCTCTGCGAAGACGTTGAACCGCGCCGCCACGTCCGCCTCCGCCATGCCCAGCAGCGTCTCGAAGTCCGTATTCAGCCAGAAGTTGTCGATGGCGCTCATCATCCCGCTGACACAGGCGTCCCGTTCCGCCACGCTGACAGCGGACTTGTCCGCGATGTGGTAGGAGAGGCTGTAGTACAAATCGCACCAGGCGTTGACGATGCCGTTTTCCTCTATGGAGCGCTCCGGCAGATTGGCGGAGAAGCCGGGGTCCTCCTCCGGGCCGCCGGTGTGGATAGCGCGGATCATGGCGGCGTTCTCCCGGCCGGAGAGGAGACAGGTCAGGGACACGAAGCTCCGCTCGTCCGCGGTCAGCTCCACGCCGTAATCGTTCCAGATCACATCGCAGCTGATGCGGTCCCAGACGCCGTCCGCGTCCTCGTTGGCCCAGTCCAGCAGCCGCTGGTTGAACGATTCCAGGGGTTCGTCCTGATAATCCCGGTAGGGGTAGGAGGCCCGGGACGGCAGGCTTGTGTTGGCCCGCTGCCGCAGGGCCAGGAACGCGTCGTAATCCTCACGGGTGGCGCGGGGGAACTCGCGGGCATCCACCGTGGAGGGGGCGTCAATGGCGGCCCTGTTCCGCTGCCGGATCTCGTCAAAGGCCGCCTGATCGTCCGGGTCAGCCTCCCGGAGGCCGGAGAGGACGCCGTCCGTATAGACCGCGTACAGCTCCACCGCGCCCTCGGAGAACCCGATCCCGGTGTGCTCGGTAAGCCAGGTGTGCTCCTGCTCGTCGTAGATGCCCCGGACCTCCTTGCCGCCCCACCACATGGTCAGGCCGTTGCCGTCCAGGCCTGGATCGTCAAACCGGTAGGTCAGGCCGAAGGGCACGTAGGGCGACAGCAGGCGGTCCCACTCGGCTGCGGTTTCTCTGGAGGATTGGGCATAGAGCTCGGCGTCGGGGTCGCCCATGCCGGTGTAGCCGCGGCCTTCCGATTCACCCACGATGTTGCCCAGGTTGTCGACCCACGTCATCCGGCCCTCCACGGTGACGGCCAGTTTTTCCGTGGTCAGCCGCCGGGACAGCGCGTCCAGATCGGTTTCCGCCGGGTCCGCGTACAGCATGGCCCTGACCCCGGCCTTGACGCCGGCGAAAACCTGCTCATACTCGCCCACGGTCAGCGTCTCAGCGTCCAGGACACGCAGGGTGCAGGCGTACTCAGCCCTCGCGATGTGGGTGTCGTCGATCCTGGCGAAATCCGCGCCGGCGAATGTCCACGACTGCCAGCGTTCCGCTGTCAGGGGTTTGAAGACGTAGAAAAAGTAGTTGCTGAAAGCCTGTTCCGGCAGAATGACTTCCGGGCTGCCGAAGAGTCCGCCGCCGGTGCTGTTCTGCCCGTAGCGGTCAATCAGCTCGATGTCCGACCGGGTGTCGAATTCAGTCCACATTTTCTGCTGGTAGTCCGCTATGGTCATGTCCTGATACCCCTCGAACCACAGTTCCGACAGGCGGTCCAGCTCCGCCCTGGCGAAGGTCCCGTCCGGGGCTTTGGGGTAGGGGGCCTCCGTTTTGGCCGCCGAGGTTGCAAAGGCGGCCCCCACGCAGCAGACCAGCGCCACCGCCGCCAGCACGGCGGCGAGAGAGCGTCTTTTGATTTTCATAATCGCAATGATCCTTTCTTCTATCGCGTTTTTGTTGAACGCGCTGGCGAAGGGGCCCAGGCCGCTCCTTTTCTCCTCCAGGGAGATAAGGGCCTGAGCGTATTGGGACCGGCTGTCCACGCCCAGCCGCCGTACGACAGCCTCGTCACAGCGCAGCTCCAGATCCCGGTTGGCCAGCGCGAACATGCACCACACCAGCGGGTTGAACCAGTGGACGCAGGCGGTAAAAGCCAGCGCCAGTTTCCACAGGGCGTCCAGGTGGCGGATATGGGTCAGCTCGTGGTCCAGCGCGTAGGCCAGGCGGGGATCCTCCGCCCAGCCTTTGGGCAGCAGAATAACGGGCCGCAGCAGGCCGTAGGTCAGCGGCGCGTCCACCCGGTCTGTGACGCGAAGCGACACTGGCCGGCCGGTCGTTGGCCGAAGACCCATGACGGCCCCCTCCTCCAGCGGCAGGGCGGCACGGAACTCCCTGCGGCAGCGGAGATACGAGACCAGGAAATACGTTCCGCAGACCGCCATTCCGGCAAGCCATACCCAGAACAGGACGTTCACCGGCGTTCCGCTCTCCGGGGCGGAAGCCGCCGCCGGAGAGACCATGGCGGCGCCGGACGCGAAGTCCGCCGCGGGCAGGACCGGGGCGGAGGCAGCCGGGGAGGGGGCGTTGGCGTTGACGGCGGAAACCGCCGTCTGTACCGGCATACGCTCCATCAGCGTGTAGACGCTGGCCGGGGAAGGGATGGAGAACGGCGCCAGCAGCCGCAGCACCGCCATCGCCCACAGCGCCAGAAACGTCCCCTTGGGCAGGCGGTTGAGGGCCAGCGCCCGCAGTGCGATCACCGCCAGGATCAGCACGCCCCCGGCGAAGCTCATTTGCAGCAAACTCATACTGTTTTTCGATTATCTCCTTTCGATCGTCACCGTGCGGCGGACTTGGACATGCCTGGTATGAAAGAGCGAGGTTGGCCGTCCGCCCAGGACTTATTCCAATTCCCCCACGATATCCCGCAATTGCCGGATCTGTTCAGCCGTCAGCCTCTTCCGCCCCAGCAGGGAGGCGAACAGCTTGTCCACGGACCCGTCGAACAGCTTGCCCACCAGCTCGTCGGTCTCAGCGGCCTGAACGGCCTCCTTGGGGATCAGCGCGTGGCACTGGAAGCCGGGGTCCGTGCGCCGGATGGCCCCCTTTTTCATGCACCGCTTGATAAGGGTGTAGGTGGTGTTGACATTCCAGCCCACCTCCTTCTCCAGCGCGTCGGCGATCCGCCGGGCGGGCTGGTCGCCCTCCCGCCACAGCACGTCCATGACCTTCAGCTCCGAGTCGAACAGTTTCACGTCCATGATCTGCCCCTCCTTCATAAGACAGCAGTAGTACTACCGGGGATATACTACCACAGTAGTACGCGGTTGTCAACAGGGTCCGGAAAAGAATTTCCTCCCGCCGCCCGGGGCCCTCTCCGCGGGAATAGAATCAACAGCCTCTGCAAATACTGGCAGGGAAAGGAAGTGACGAGATGGCAACCGCCTTTTTTCGCACCATCATTCTCTATTTTATTCTCATGGTCGGCCTGCGGCTGATGGGAAAGCGTCAGATCGGGGAACTGGAGCCCAGCGAGCTGGTGCTGACGCTGATTATCTCCGACCTGGCCTCCGTACCCATGCAGGATTTTGGCATCCCCCTGGCCAATGGCATCTTTCCCATTGTGGCCCTCCTGTGCCTGTCCATGCTGCTGAGCTTTTTCAGCCTGAAATCCATCCGCTTCCGGGGGCTGGTTTGCGGGTATCCCACCGTGATCATCCGGAATGGAAAGCTCCTTCAGCAGAATATGGCCCGCAACCGCTTCACCGTGGACGAGCTGCTGGAGCAGCTGCGGGTTCAGGGGTACAGCGACCTGTCCGCCGTAAAATACGCCATCCTGGAGACCAGCGGCCAGTTGTCCGTCCTGCCCTATACCAAGGACAGCCCCGTGACGCCCCAGGTCATGAGCCTGGACGTTCCGGACGACGTGACGCTGCCGGTGCTGCTCATCAACGACGGCCATATCATGTCTCAGAATCTCTCCGCCAGCGGCTATGACGGCGTCTGGCTGGACAAGCAGCTGAAAGAGCGCCGCCTGACCTCTCCCCGGCAGGTATTCCTGATGACCGTGGACGAGGAGGGGGCCGTCACCTGCGTGGCAAAGGAGGCGAGCGCGTGAAAGCCTTTTATATCCCCATGGGGCTGCTGGCGCTCATCCTGGGCTTCTCCCTCTGGACCGGGCGGTATGTGGAGCAGCGGACCGACCACTGGAACGAGCTGCTGGAGGAAACCGGGCAGCTGGCCCGTCAGGAGGAGTGGGACCGGGCGGCGGAGCGGCTGGAGACCGCCTACGCCGATTGGTCGGCCAGTCAGACCTTCTTTCGCGTCATCATGGACCACAGCGATCTGGACGAGGCGGAGGGCCTGTTCGCCGGGGCCATGGCCCTGTGCCGGGAGGAGGAGGACGCGGATTTCCACGCGTTCCTGGCCCAGCTGACCAGCCAGCTGCGGCTGCTGGCCGACACCCAGAGCGTCAGCGTGAAGAATGTGCTCTAGTGGCGCCCCCGGCCTCCCGCCAGACGACCTGCCGGCCCTCCACGGATACCAGCCCCTCTTCCCGCATTTTTCGTAGCTCCCGCATCATGGCGCTGCGGTCCGTGCTGATGTAGTCCGCCAGGGCGCTGAGGGTGAAGGGCAGGGTGAAGCTGTCCGAGCCCGCCTCCAGGCGGCACAGCCGGAAATAGCACCGCAGTTTCTCCCGGATGCTCCGGCGGCTGAGGACCTCCACCCGGCGGCTCAGCCGCCGGGTATGGTCCGCCACCAGGCGGAACATGTTCTGCACCAGCTTGCTGTGGTGGGCGCAGGCCTTTTCGCACCGCTTCATCAGGTGGCCGTATTCCATGAAGAGCGCCTCGCTCTCCCCGGCGCTGACCACTTCCACGCAGTCGCCCAGCTCCGGCGTGAAGGCCAGCGCCTCCCCAAACACGCCGCCGGACTCCACGCGCTCCAGAATGGTCCGGGTCCCGGCGTCGTCAAAGCGCACCAGCGCCGCCTGCCCCCGGACCAGTACGCCCACCTCGCCGCCGGACTCTCCATAGGCGCAGATGGTCTGTCCCGGCTCGAACCGGGCCCGCCGCATCCGAAAGCAGTGGATCATAGACTCCACCTCTTCGTCGGTGATGCCGCTGAAAATTGCCAGCTCTCCATATTTCATGGCGTCTTCTCCTCTGTTTCATCCATAGATCCGCAAATCACGGACGATGCGGAAAATTTTTTCGTTTGTTGCGGTTGCAACAGGATTTCTCTGTCTCTCATGATATACTGACCTTACACAAAAGTAAAGACCCAATTCGGTTGGGCGGCAACACAGGAGGCTAAAACAATGATGCAGGTCAATGTAACCGGCGGGGAGATCAGCCGGCAGGAGCTGGACGCTTATATCGCCCGCGCCAACAGCAAGTACGCCATCGGCACCGTCCGGTCCATGGACGTCCATGTGGACGGGGACTACGTGGATTTGCGCTACCACCTTGCGCCACGGCCCTTCAGCCGGATCCGCCGGATTACCGGCTATCTGGTGGGAGACATGAGCCACTGGAACGACGCCAAGGCCGCCGAGGAGCACGACCGGGTAAAGCATGTCTGATCAGCATATCTGAGGGGAACAGGAGAATTTCTCCTGTTCCCCGCTTTCAGGAAAAAGCAGGGAATTCCCGCGAAAAAACAGTTGACATTCCCAAAATCCGCTGTTATACTATATAAGCCGCTTTGAATGGGTTTAAGCGCGCCCGGAGGAAATTCCTGTGAGCGCCACCTACGACAGCGAGCCCGTAAAGGAGCGCGGTCAAGTGCTTCATAATAAAGGAAAGCGAGGTGCGAAAGGTATGCACGCAATCATTGTTACCGGCGGTAAGCAGTACAAGGTGACGGAGGGAGACACTCTGTTCATCGAGAAGCTGCCCGTGGAGGCCGACAGCCAGGTGGTTTTTGACCAGGTGCTGGCGATCCTGGACGGCGACAGCGCCACCATCGGCACTCCCACCGTGGCGGGAGCCAAGGTGGAGGCCACCGTGCTGAAGAACGGCAAGGGCAAGAAGATCCGTATCTTCAAGTACAATCCCAAGAAGGGCTACCGCAGGCGTCAGGGTCACCGTCAGCCCTATACCAAGGTCGAGATCAAGAAGATTTCCGCCTAAGGCATGACGACGGTTACCTTTCATATGGAGGGGAGCCGCATTGTCGGCTTCGACGCGTCCGGCCACAGCGGCTATGCCGTCGAGGGCGAGGACATCGTCTGCGCCGCCGTCACCAGCACGGTCCGTCTGATTGAGTGTGTGCTCAATGACGTGATGGGCCTGTGCGCGGCGGTCAGGGTCAATGAGAAGACGGCCCATATTTCCCTCCGTATTCCCGGCTCTCTGGGGCAGACCAGCGAGAGCACCTGTCAGACGATCCTGACGGGCATGATGGTCTATCTTGCGGAGCTGCACAGCGAGTATCCCGACTATATAGAGGTTCTGGAGGCGGAATAGCCTCCTCCCCCTGCCGCATCTTACAGAAAGGATGGCATACGCACATGATGAACATTGGTTTGCAGTTCTTCGCCCATAAGAAGGGCGTTGGTTCCACCAAGAACGGCCGTGATTCCAAGAGCAAGCGCCTTGGGCCCAAGCGCGCCGACGGTCAGCACGTTCTGGCCGGCAACATCCTCGTCCGCCAGCGCGGGACGCACATTCACCCCGGTGTGAATGTGGGCCGCGGCAGTGACGACACCCTGTTCGCCACGGCGAGCGGCGTAGTCCGCTTCGAGCGTCTGGGCAAGGATCGCAAGCAGGTTTCTGTTTACGAGGCTTGATCGGTGAAAGAGGTCCCGAAACATCGGGACCTCTTTTTCTGTCAGAGAAAGGAGCCGGCATGCTGATCTTTACCGACCGCTTCGACCGCCTCACCAGCGGCCCCATGACCCTGCGAATCATCGAGAAGAACCCCGCCGGGCCCGACGGCCTGCCCTTCTATTACTACGACATTCTGATAAACGGCGCCCCCGTTGGCAAAATCAGCATCCGCGTCGGCGCGGCTTTTCACACATACTATAACGGGAATATCGGCTACGAGATCGACGCGTCCCACCGCGGCCACGGCTATGCCCGCACGGCCTGCCGGATGGTCCTGGATGTGGCCCGGTATCACGGCATGACCGCCCTCTGTCTCACCTGCGCGGAGAGCAATACCGCCTCCTGCCGGACGATCGAAGGGCTGGGCGCGGAGCTCCTCGAGATATGCGAGGTCCCAAGAGAATATTTCGCCTGGCGGGAGGGCATGAAGCGTCAGCGCATCTACCGTCTGGCGCTGTAAAACCGACAATTCACCAAGGAGGTGCCATTTATGGCAACAACTTTTATTGATAAAGCAAGGATTTCGGTAAAAGCGGGCAGCGGCGGCAATGGCTCTGTCTCCTTCCACCGGGAGAAATACGTGGCCGCGGGAGGTCCCGACGGCGGCGACGGCGGCGCGGGGGGACACATTATCCTGCAAGTGGACGACAACCTCTCCACGCTGATGGATTTCCGCTATAAGCGCAAATACGTGGCGGAGAACGGCGTGGACGGTCAGGGCAAGCGCAAAAGCGGCAAGGACGGCAAGTCCCTGGTGATCCGCGTACCCAGAGGAACCCTGGTCCGGGACCTGGAAACCAACGAAATCATTCAGGACATGTCCGGCGACGAGCCGTTCATTCTCTGCCGGGGCGGCAAGGGAGGCTGGGGCAACGCGCACTTCGCCACGCCTACCCGGCAGGTCCCCCGGTTCGCCAAAAGCGGCCTGCCCGGAGAGGCCATGGAGGTCGTGCTGGAGCTGAAGCTGCTGGCGGACGTGGGCCTGGTGGGTTTCCCCAACGTGGGCAAATCCACCCTCCTCAGCGTGGTCAGCCGGGCCAACCCCAAGATCGCGAACTACCACTTTACCACCCTGTATCCCAATCTGGGGGTGGTCTATGTGGACGACGGCGCCAGCTTCGTCATGGCGGACATCCCCGGCATCATTGAGGGAGCCAGCGAGGGCGCGGGTCTGGGCCATGAATTTCTGCGTCATATTGACCGGTGCCGCCTGCTGGTCCACGTGGTGGACGTCTCCGGCAGCGAGGGCCGGGACCCGGTGGCGGACTTCGACGCCATCAATCAGGAGCTGAAGCAGTACAGTCCCGAGTTGGCCCAACGGCCCCAGATCATTGCCGCCAACAAGGCGGACATCATGACGGACGACAGCCTGCTGGAAGCGCTGCGGGTCCATGTGGAAGCGCTGGGGTGGCCCCTGTTCACCATCTCCGCCGCCGCCCACCAGGGGACCAGGGAGCTGGTCCGCGCCGTGGCCGGCAGGCTCAGGGAGCTTCCGCCGGTGGCGGTATACGCCCCGGAATATGTGAAGCGTCCGCCAAAGGTGGACATGAGCCAGCCGCTGGAGATCACCGTGGAGGACGGCGTATATCTCATCGAGGGGCCCTGGCTCCAGCGCCTGGTGGCCAACACGAACTTCGGAGACTACGAAAGCCGCAACTGGTTCGACAAAATGCTGCGGGAAAGCGGCCTGTTCGACCGTCTGGAAGCCATGGGCATCAGGGACGGCGACCTGGTAAGCCTGTACGATCTGGAGTTCGAATATCAGCACTGATCCAAAGCCTATCCTATTTTTGGAAAAAGGGATTGTAATTCTCCACAAAATGATATATAATGAAAAAGCATATCAGATTTTATAGGAGGTCTACCATGAAGAGTTCTAGTACCTGGCGCTTCGTGCTGAAAATCGTTGGAGCTTCTCTGGCGGCGGCGGGACTGATCTGCCTGCTGATCGGCTTCTGGGACAAGCTGACGGCGCACACCGCGGCGGTGAAGGGTAAGCTGTCCGGCAAGTGCTTCTGCCGCTGCTCCGAGTTTGACGATTACGACGACGATCTGCTGTGCGAGTGACTTATAAAAAGGCCGCGTCTCCCCTAAAAGGGAGGCGCGGCCTTTTTACGGGAAACAGGCACAGCCGGGTATATAGCGGACACACTTAAAAATGATAAAGTTTAGGGCCGCCCTTTTCAAAGGGCGGTAGGGTCCAGGCGTTAGGCGGCCAAAGGCCGCCCCAGCCCTAAGCCGCGCAAAGCGCGGCCCACGGGGGCAACGCCCCTGGTGGGTTTGGGCGAAGCCCAACATATACTTGTTCTCAAGTGTGTCAACTATAAATCTGCTGAATTTCAATATTTCCAATTGCTAGTCTCGCTCTATCTCAATCCAATACCTGCGAATTGGTTCATCATCATTTTCTATATGTACAACATTTTCCATAACTCCTCCGCATTTCTCAACTGCTTTCCATGAACCAATATTACCATCATGAACACCAACCAACACCTTATATATTCCCTTTTTCTTCGCCTGCTCCAGCATCATTTTTAACATCTGAACGGCATAGCCTCTTCGGCGTTCAGTGGGACGAACACCATATCCGATATGCCCCCAAGAATGAAATCCTTCAACTGTAAGATAATGGCGCAGACTGGTAGCGCCTATTAATCTGTCGTTTTCATCCACTACAAAATATGATGATGTAGCACTAAAATTTTTATCAACAATTCCATGTTCACAATCGTCCAGCATCCTGACAAACCGAGCAAACTCATCAATAGACACGATTGCACTATTCAGGAACCATGGGGCTATCTGTGTTTTGCTTGCACACCATTCGGACATCATGTCATTATATTTTTCATAATAAATCAAATCAGGCTTGACCAAATACAATTTCATATATACATCTCCAACATTAAGCAAATTCCGATTTGTATATAACCATACCACAGGACATACAACTCAAAATGCAGAATTTTTATTCATTGTATCTCACAGGGAACACGAAGTCGAATTGGGCTTAATATTCAATCCCCTTCCGGGCGGCGACGCCCTTTTCATAGGGGTGCTTGATCTTTTTCATCTCGGTGACGTAGTCCGCCGCGTCCAGCAGCGCCTGGGACGGGCCCCGCCCGGTGAGGACTACCTCCAGTCCCTCCGGCTTCTCCCCCAGCAGCGCCAGGAGCCGCGCCTCCCCGATCATCCCGGTGGAACAGGCGCTCATGGCCTCGTCCAGCACCAGCAGGTCGAAGTCCGCACCCCTCCGGAAGGCGTTCTCCAGCAGATCGGAGTAATACGCTTTTGCCTCCGCTTGTTCCGCCTCGGAGAGGGTCCAGCTGAAGCCGAAGGTCCGCGTCTGCGGGATGACCTCGATCCCCGGCACATGGGCCAGAGAGGCGAACTCGGAGCTTTTGCCGTCCTTGAAAAATTGCAGCAGCAGCACCCTTTTCCCGCTGCCCGCCGCCCGCAGGGCCAAGCCCAGTGAGGCGGTGGTTTTTCCTTTTCCGTCGCCGCAGTAAATATGGATCAATCCTGGCATATCAATTCTCCTTCACATCCAGATCGAGAAGATCCGCAGCACCTTCTCCAGCATTTTTC
Source organism: Oscillibacter sp. (assembly GCA_014799925.1). GTDB lineage: Bacteria > Bacillota > Clostridia > Oscillospirales > Oscillospiraceae > Pelethomonas. Next base: position 17,537 of record JAAVHC010000007.1, on the reverse strand, counting down.
TGAACCCGGACCGCTTTTCCCAGCGCTCCAGCTCCACCGGCGCGCTGCGCCGGATGATCTCCCGCATGTCCCGGGTCACGGCCTCGATCACCGGCGCGCCGTAAAAGGCCACGCCGCACTCGTAGTGGAGCTGAAAGCTGCGGTAGTCCATATTGATGGTGCCCAGCAGGGCGATCTCTCCGTCGGCCACCAGGCTCTTGGTATGAAGAAAGCCCGGCGTGAACTCGTAGAGCTTCACCCCGTGATGCAGGAGCCGCTCATAGTAGGAGCCGGCCACAATCTGGGTGTACCTGTGATCCGGGATCCCCGGCAGCATGAGGCGCACGTCCACGCCGCTGTCGGAGGCCATGCACAGTGCCCGCACCACGGTGTCCTCCACCGCCAGGTAGGGGGTGGTGAGCCACAGCTTCCTGTGGGCGTTGGTGATGCACTGGATATACAGATCCTCCGCCGGGTTGTCCGGGTTGTTCATCGGTCCGTCGCTGAACGGCTGGCACAGTCCATCCGACTCCCGGCTCTCCAGAGGGCGGTAGTAGTCGTGTTCCCTGTGGAACCGCTCCCCCAGCATTTCCCACATGTGCAGAAACTGGGACGTGAGCCCCCAGGCTCCCGGCCCGTCCAGCAGGACCCCGCTGTCCTTCCACTCGCCGAAGCGGACCAGCAGGCCCGCGTACTCGTCGGCCACGTTGATCCCGCCGGTGTAGGCGTACTGCCCGTCCACGCACAGGATCTTCCGATGGTCCCGATAGTTGAAGTACAACCGGTTTACATACTGGTGGACGGGGTTAAAGACGCAGACCTCAATTCCTTCCGCGCGCATTTTTTCGATGGTCTCACCCCGCATCCGGGTAATGTTGCCGAAATCGTCGAAAATGATCTTGACCTCCACCCCGTGCTTTGCCCGGTCAATGAGAATGGACAGAATCCGGTCCCACAACCGCCCCTCCGCCAGAATAAAGTACTCCAGGAAGATGAACCGCTCCGCCTTCTCCATCCGCTCAGAGGCGTCCGCGAAGAAATCCGCGCCGGAGGAAAAATAAACGGCGCTGGTGTTCCGGTAGAGCAGAAATCCCCGCCGGCTCAGCAGCCGGGCGGCCCGCTGCCAGGTGGGGAACCGGCCGCCCATCTTCTCCAGATCAATATCCGACCACCGCCGGTCCAGGGAGCGGTCCTTCGGCGGCGGGATGGGAAGGAGGTTCAGCCGCTTGCTCTGGATGTTCCCGCCCCACAGGACGTACAGGATCATCCCCGCCACCGGCAGGGCCACCACCAGCAGCGTCCAGGCCAGCTTATAGCTGGAGCTGGACGCGCTGGACTGAATGCTGACGGCCACGCCCATGGCCAGCAGTTCCAGGGCGGCAAAGGCGATATAGGCGTGGGATTGCAGGAAATAGGTCAGGATCACCACGGAGGCAATATTGAGGAACAGCAGCAAAAGCACCAGGGCGATGCGCAGGGAGGCGGAAATTCTCCTTTCAGTTGTCTGTTTTACGGGATGATTTCTTTTCACTGGAGGCTCCTTTTTCTCTTGTATGGGCGGACGTCCTCCGCCCATTCGTTACGAAAGTGACGCAGCTTATAAACTGACCCGCAGCTCTTCGCACTTTTTGACCGCCAGGTCATGGCCCTGACGGGCGGCTTCCCGATACCAGCGGGCGGCCTGCTCCATGTCCCGGGCCGTGCCGGTCCCGTCCTCATAGAAGCAGCCCAGGTTGAACTGGCCGTCCCGGTCGCCGTGCTCCGCCGCCCGGCGGGTCCAGTAGAAGGCCTTTTCCGGGTCCTTCTCCACGCCCAGCCCCTCCAGGCAGAAATAGCCGATCTGGCACTCGGCCAGGGGATAGCCCTGCTCCGCAAGGGGCAGATGGCCGGCGAAGCACTTGTCATACTGCCTGGTCAGAAAATATTTGTCAATGAGCCCGTTGCAGATATCCAGCTCCGGACATGGCCTGTAGCAGGGGTTTGCCATTGTTTGCTCTCCTTATCCGTTTTTCTCCAGCAGGCCGTGCTTCACGTCCCACAGCTTCCGGGACAGGTCCACGTAGTACTTGTGGGGGTTATCGAAGCGCTTGACCTCCTCCCACAGGGTGTCCACCTGCTCCTGACAGTAGGCCCGGATCTCCGGCAGGGAGGGGAGGGCATACGCCAGCTCGCCGTTTTTGAAAACGGGCACCTGCAGCTCCCTGGCGGTGAAATCGTAGACTTCCTTCTTCTTCCACGTGGCGTCGGGGTCGAAGATGACCAGCGGCTGGGAATCGTCCACCGTCTCGTCGTGGACGGCGAGGTAGTCCGCGATGGCCTTGCCCGTGTCCTTGCCGTAGAAGCGGTAGAGCTTCTTGAAGTGGGGCGTGGTGATCTTGGTCACGTTCTCGCTGATCTTGATCTTGGGGAGAATGGTCCCATCCTCATCCTCCACGGCCACCAGCTTGTACACCCCGCCGAAGACCGGTTCGCTGCGGGCGGTAATGAGCCGCTCGCCCACGCCGAAGGCGTCGATCCTGGCCCCCTGCTGGAGCAGGTCCCGGATGAGCTCCTCGTCCAGGGAGTTGGAGGCGGAGATGGTGCAGGTCTCCCAGCCCGCCGCGTCCAGCAGCTTCCGGGCCTCCTTGCTCAGATAGGCGATGTCGCCGGAGTCCAGGCGGATGCCGCATTTGGTGATGCCCCGGGGCCGCAGCACCTCGTTGAAGGCCCGGATGGCGTCGGGCACGCCGCTTTTCAGCGTGTTGTAGGTGTCCACCAGCAGCACGGCGTTGGTGGGGTAAATCTCGCAGTAGGTCTTGAACGCCTCGTACTGGCTGTCGAACATCTGGACCCAGGAGTGGGCCATGGTCCCGGCGGCGGGCACGCCGTAGAGCTGGTCGCTGATGGCGCAGGCCGTGCCGTGGACGCCGCCGATGTACGCCGCCCGCGCGCCCACCACGGCCCCGTCCACGCCCTGGGCCCGGCGGGAGCCGAACTCCAGCACCGTCCGGCCGCCGGCGGCCCGGACCACCCGGTTGGCCTTGGTGGCGATGAGGCTCTGGTGGTTGACGCACAGCAGGGCGTAGGTCTCAATGAGCTGGGCCTGGGAGGCCGGGGCCCGGACCGTCACCAGGGGCTCGCCGGGAAACACCGGGGTGCCCTCCGGCACGGCCCAGATGTCGCCGGTGAACCTGAAATGGCGCAGGTAGTTCAGGAAGTCCTCCTGAAAGAGGTTCTTGCTCCGCAGAAAGGCGATGTCGTCCTCATCGAAGTGAAGGTCCCGGATGTACTCCACCAGCTGCTCCAGTCCGGCGGCGATGGCGAAGCCGCCTCCGTCCGGCACCCGGCGGAAGAAGACGTCGAAATAGGTGATCCGGTCCTGCATCCCCTGGCGGAAGTAGCCGTTGGCCATCGTCATTTCATAAAAGTCAAACAGCATGGACAGATTCAGTGATTCCTTGCGCTCCATAACAGTAAGCTCCTTGCTTCCTTTCCGTAATGGGCGGGCGCGCTTCCACGGGCCCGTCCCTTATATAGTATAACTTTTTTCCCGGATTTGCAACGTTGGAATTGACATTTCCTTCCATATCTTTTAATATAGGGAAACGGTAAGGGCTTGCCCTGAAAACCACCTTTCCGGGAGGATACATCATATGTCCATTATTTTAGGGATCGACATCGGTGGGTCCACCACCAAAATCGTGGGGCTGCGGTCCGACGGGAGCACCATCGCCATGCACCGTGTGAGCGCCCAGGACCCCATCACCTCCCTGTACGGCGCAATGGGGAATTTCCTGTTCACCAACCGCCTCAAGCTCAATGACGTAGCCCGGATCGCCCTGACGGGCGTGGGCGCGTCCCATATAGACGAGGACATCTACGGCATCCCCACGGAGAAGGTGGAGGAGTTCACCGCCGTAGGCACCGGCGGTCTGGCTCTCAGCGGCCAGGGACGGGCCGTGGTGGTCAGCATGGGCACCGGCACCGCCTTTATCTGGGCGGAGAAGGGAATGCCGGTGCGCCACCTCTGCGGCTCCGGCGTGGGCGGCGGCACCCTGGCGGGACTCTGCTCCCGGCTGTGCGGCACCCGGAAGTACCAGCAGATCGTCAAGCTGGCCGCCGATGGAGACGTGAATCAGACGGATCTGACGGTAGGCGACCTGACCCGGAACAGCCACCCCTCCCTGCCTCTGGACATCACCGCCGCCAATTTCGGCAACGTGTCCGACGACGCATCTCCCGGCGATTTCGCCGCCGGCGTGATCAACATGGTGCTGCAATCCATCGGCACTACGGCGGTCATGGCCTGCCGGTACTGCGGCTGCGAAACGGCGGTCCTCACCGGATTCATGTCCAATCTGCCCCAGGCCCGGGAGTGCTTCGATCTTTTCACCCGGCTCCACGGCATCCGGTTCATCATCCCTGACAACGCGACCCACGCCACGTCTATTGGGGCGGCGCTGCATCTGATGGAAGAGAACGGAACGGCGCCATGTTGACATTAAGAGAATTTTTTGAGGAGAATCCTGTCTGCGCCATCGCCTTTTCCGGCGGCGTGGACTCCGCGTACCTCCTTTCCGCCTCCGCGGCCTGGAGCCGGCGGACGGCCGCCTATTTCGTCAGGACCCCCTTTCAGCCGGACTTTGAGCTGGAGGACGCCCAGGCCGTCGCCTGCCGGCTGGGAACGGCGCTGACGGTCATCGAATACGACATCCTGTCCGTTCCGGAGGTGGCCGCGAACCCGGCGGACCGCTGCTACTACTGCAAGCGCGCCCTCTTTTCCCTCCTGCTGGACCGCGCCCGCCGGGACGGCTTCCCCCTCGTGCTGGACGGCTGCAACGCCTCCGACGACGCGTCGGACCGTCCCGGTATGCGGGCCCTCAGAGAGCTGGGGGTCCGGTCACCCCTGCGGGAATGCGGCGTCACCAAGGCGGACGTCCGCCGCCTGGCCCATGAGGCCGGCCTGCCCGTATGGAGCAAGCCGTCCTACGCCTGCCTCGCCACCCGCGTCCCCGCCGGGACGGCCATCCTCCGGGAAGATCTGGAGCGGGCGGCGCGGGGGGAGCGGGCCCTGATGGCGCGGGGATTTTCCGACTTCCGCCTGCGCCTGCGGGGCGCGGAGGCGCTGCTCCAGGTGCGGCCGGAGCAGACGGCGCTTGCTCGGCGTCTGCTGCCGGAGCTTCGGGAGCTTTTGGCGGCGGATTTTCGCGATATCGTCCTGGACCCCTCTCCGCGCGTCACGCGGGAAACTTAGAGCAGTTCCCAGAAATAATGAGAAAAAAGGAAGCGAGGGCAGGGAACGCAGGGCAAGGCGGAGGACGCAGACGGGCTGACGCCCGTCAAAGACGACAACGCGGCCATGCGTTTTCTGGACCGCTGAACTTTTCTCAGTATTTTTGGGTGCTGCTCTAATCAGAGAAGAGACGGCGTGCCGCAGGAGCAGGGACCTGCGGCACGCCTTTTTGCGTATTGGGGGAGGTACTGCGCATCTGCGCATCTTTTTATAGTGGATACACTTAAAAATATTATTATTTCCGAGCTTAAAGCTCGGAAATAAAACATTTGATTTAAGCCGTTTTGCTCGCCGCTGTAAACAGCGGCAACCGCAAAACATGGCGGCCATTACTTCCGACCTTTCAGTTCGGAAGTAATATGTTCTCAAGTGCCTCCACTATATTTGCGCCCGCGGGCGCGGACTCCCGCAGACTGCCCTATGGGCAATTGAGGCAGCAGCGTCCCCGCCGCGCCCAGCAGCAGAAACAGCCCCGCGTGATACCGCGCCGTCATCGCCAGCGCCGCCCCGGTGAGGCCCAAGGCGCAGCTCAGCCCCACCCACCGGCAGACCTTGTCCGCCGCCAATGGGTTCCGCAGCCAGCTGACAAGCAGATGCAGCGCCCGCCCGCCGTCCAGGGCCGGAACCGGCAGCAGATTGAAGCATCCCAGCAGCAGATTGGCCCCCGCCGCCACGTCGTCCCCCGCCCACCGGGCGAAGGCCAGCGCCAGCAGCAGGTTTACCGCCGGTCCCGCCAGGGTGCAGACGATCTCGCGGGGATAGGACAGCCGCCGGGTATCCGCCCGGATCTCCGCGCCGAAGGCGGTAAGACGGAAACGTTCCACCCCGGCGCCCGCCAGGCGCAGGGCGGCCAGGTGTCCCAGCTCGTGGCACGCCGAGGAAACCATCACCAGGGGCAGGACTTCCCCGGCTCCCGCCAGAAGAGCCAGCGCCGTCAACGCGGCGAAGCCCCACCCGATCTCAACCTTACCCCACCGCAACATAGTAGATGGGGTTGAGATACAGCTCCCCGTCGTGAAGCTCAAAGTGGAGGTGGGCGCCGGTAACCAGACCGGTGGCTCCCACCTCAGCGATTTTCTCTCCCATGGACACGCGGCCGCCCGCGGCGGTGATCCGGCTGCAATGGGCGTAGAGGGTGATATACCCTCCCTCATGGCGGAGCATGATATAGTTGCCCAGGGTGCTGCTCTCCCCGGAGGCGTAAACCTCGCCGTCCGCAAAGGCCAGCACGTCCGTTCCGCTCTCCGCCGCCAGGTCCACTCCGTAGTGGAAGCGGTTTCCCCCCTCCACCGGGTGCTCCCGCCAGCCAAATGTGGAGGACAGCCGGCCCTGTACCGGCGTGCAGTGTTCAAAGCCCAGGTTCCGCTGCTCCAGACTGGCGTTCTCCGGCAGAGGGGCCATCGTATACGACATCGCCGCCGCAGTCTCGCCGGAATCCTCCTCCGGCGCGTCCTCCGTTCCGCCGTCCTCCGCAGCGTCTTCCGCGGCGTCCCCCGCGGGCAGGACCGCCGGGGACGCCGCCTCCGGCAGGATGATCACTTCCCGCATGACGGCCTTATCCGCCTCCGGCAGGGGCAGGAACGTATGACGGAGAAGCCGCGTCCCGCTGTCTGCGGGCTGGACGGCGGCGTCCGCCGGGCCGGCCGGGTCCTCCGGCGGCTGAGGCGCTTCTTCTTCGGCAGCGGGCTCCTCCTCCGGCTGAAGGGAGGCGTTGAATACGGCGGCGTAGGCATCCTGGAGGGAATCGCCGACCCCCGCCTCGCCGCTGACGGCCCGGCCCACGGCGGCAAAGGCCTCTTTGAAGTCCGCGTCCCGGCCGATCAGCTGCCTGGCGGAGTCCGCCAGCTGCCCCACCGCCTCCGGGAACAGCAGCTTGGCCGCTACCAGCAGCACAAAGGCCGCGCCGCAGATCACCAGCCGGATCAGCACCGGGTTCTCCCCCGTCCTGCCGCTCCTGCGCCCTCTGGCGCGGCGGAGCTGTTGGGCCCGGCGGCGGTATATATTGGTGTCCGACAATCCAAATCCCCCCTTTTTCCTCTAGCTTATGCCAGGCCGGGAGGGAATATGCCCTTTTACTTTTCGTGTTGATAAATGCCTGATAATTTTCCACATTCGTCAGGTTGCTCGATAAACTGGGGTTTGTCAATAAAACCTAAAACTTGTAATTCATAAGAAATACCCTATCTCTGCAGGAAAATAAGTACAATGTTAATGAGGATGAGAATGTGTAAAATTGTATGATACAAATCAGGTATTAGCTTCGTATCACTTGCCGGAATGAAACGAACAGTATCGCTGAAGCATTCATTATATCCCTTTAACTTTTTTTCTGACACTCCAAAAATGGTAAAGTACCAATGGCAGAAAAATTGAACAATTATCCAACATGACAAAACGAACAGCAAAAACCATTTCCCAACAGGATATACTGCATGATATAAAACCACTCCGGTAGTAAAAAGGCACAGCACTACAAATTCTGCACTCTTAATTCCAACTCCCTTTGACAATATCCATTTACTTGTCTTATATGATTTTATGCAGCCAAAAAACCATATCCAAAGAGCAAGCTGAGCAACCAAACTTATCATTACAATCTCTCCTTGTTTTTTGCTGAATTTAGCCAACTCAACAAATCCCGATTTGTCTCGTCGATTATATCATTGCCAACTTTCAATTTCAAGTAATGATTAGTGGAATTGCCAGTACACATATCCATCAACACGAAGGGTAAAAGGGATAGGGAATATGCCCGCTTGACAAATCCCCGTCAGGCGGATATACTGATAACCGTTCATCGGAGGAGATGCGCCCGCAGGAGGCGTGGGTCCGGATAAGATGGCGGGATGAGACGCCCGTTGCCTTATTCGGATTTTTTTACGGCGTTCCTCCGCCTCATTTCGATATAAAAGGAGGTCCTTTCTCATGAAACATACGGACAGCTTTATTGAAGGGCCGATTTTGTCCCCGCTGCTCCGTTTCACCATTCCGGTGCTTCTGGCGCTGTTTCTTCAGGCGATGTACGGCGCGGTGGACCTGATGGTGGTCGGCCAGTTCGGTCAGCCCGCCGACGTATCCGCCGTTTCCACCGGCAGCCAGGTGATGCAGACCGTCACCTCCGTCATCACCGGCCTCTCCATGGGCGCCACGGTGCTGCTGGGCCAGAGGCTGGGCAAGGGCCGGTCCGACGAGGCCGGTCAGGTCCTGGGCAGCGCCATCGCCCTGTTCGCCGCCGTGGCCCTGCTGCTGACGGGGATCATGACGGCGGCGGCGTCCCCCATGGCCCGGATCATGCAGGCCCCCGCCGAGGCATTTGGGCAGACCGTGGTCTACGTCCGCATCTGTTCCGGCGGCGCGGTCTTTATCGTTGCCTATAACGTGCTGGGCGCCATGTTCCGGGGCATCGGGGACTCCAGGACGCCTCTGCTCACCGTCGCCATCGCCTGCGCGGTCAACATTGCCGGGGATCTTCTGCTGGTGGCGGGATTCCGGATGGGAGTGGCCGGGGCGGCCGTCGCCACGGTGCTGGCCCAGGCAATCAGCGTGGCCCTGAGCCTGCTCTTTACCGCCCGCCGGGGCCTCCCCTTCGCTTTCTCCCCCAGCTTCATCCGCTTCCATCCCCGGTTCACCGGCCGGATCCTCCGGCTGGGTACGCCGGTGGCCCTCCAGGACGCTCTGGTCAGCATCTCCTTTCTGGCGATCGCCGCCATCGTCAACCGCCTGGGCGTCATCGCCTCCGCCGGAGTGGGCGTGGCGGAGAAGCTGTGCGGCTTCATCATGCTGGTCCCCTCCGCCTATATGCAGTCCCTGTCCGCCTTTGTGGCCCAGAACATCGGCGCGGACCGGCGGGACCGGGCGAAAAAGGCGATGTTCTACGGCATGGGGACCTCCCTCTGCTGCGGGATCGTCCTGGCATGGATGTCCTTCTTCCACGGGGATCTGCTGGCCTCCCTCTTCGCCCGCGACGACCAGGTCATCGGGGCGGCGGCGGACTATCTCAGGGCCTACGCCATCGACACGCTTCTGACCTCCATTATGTTCTGCTTCGCGGGCTACTTCAACGGCTGCGGGAATACCGCCTTTGTCATGGTCCAGGGCATCATCGGGGCGTTCTGCGTGCGCATCCCGGTGTCCCTGCTGATGAGCCGCCTGGAGCCGGTTTCCCTGTTCCGGGTGGGACTGGCCACGCCCTGCTCCACGGTCGTGCAGATCCTGCTGTTCCTGGGCTGCTACGCCGTCCTCGCCGCCCGTGAGAAGCGGGCGAACCGCCCGGAGCGAGACGACCCGGCGGCGCTTTCCTGACCGTTTTTGCGAAATTTACATAAACGGGCAAAAAACTCTTGCGCTTTTTGGGAAGTTTTGCTATAATCAAACCAGAATCTTTTTTGCCGGAACAAAGGACGGCTTTTTTGCCGGCAAAATGGGCGCGGATCCCGCCGGGACGGCGGAAGCCGCGCATACCGCACGGAAGGAGGAGACCACCCGGATTCAAAGCGTCCAACTATTTTATTAAGAGGGAGAGAAAGTTATGAAGAAACAAAAAATGAGCCTGCCGATGCAGATCCTCATCGCGCTGGTTGCCGGTATCGTTGTCGGCCTGATCTGCTCCGTTATCGGAGACAGCGGAAAGACCTTCACCGCCAGCTATCTCAAGCCCTTCGGCGACATCTTCGTCAACCTGCTGAAGTTCATCGTGGTGCCCGTGGTGCTGCTGAGCATGATCGACGGCATCCTGTCCATGGGCGACATGAAGAAGGTGGGCTCCGTGGGCATCAAGACTGTGGTTTACTTCCTGTGTACCACCGCCATCGCCTGCGTCATCGGCCTGATTTTCGCCAACATCTTCGCCGGGGCAAACCTCTTCCCCGATCTGCACGACCAGCTGGGCGCGGCCGAGTACGAGCCCAAGGCGTTCAACGGCTTCATGTCCGTGCTGGTGGACATCTTCCCCAGCAACATGTGGCAGTCCTTCGTCAACGCCAACATGCTCCAGGTCATCGTGGTCTCCCTGTTCTTCGGCGGCTCCATCATGGTGGCCGGCGAGCGGGGCAAGCTGGCCCGGGACATCGTCAGCTCCTTCTATGCTGTCATTGAGAAGCTGATGGAGTTCGTCATTTCCCTGTCCCCCATCGGCGTGTTCACTTACATGGCGTGGGTCACCGCCACTCAGGGCGCCAACATCCTGGGCTCCCTGGCGCTGGTCATCCTGTGCGCCTATATCGGCTACATCGTTCACGCGGTCCTGGTGTACTCCCTGTCCGCCCAGGTGTTCGTGGGGATGAGCCCCATCGCTTTCTTCAAGGGCGCGTTCGCGGCCATGATGTTCGCCTTTACCTCCACCTCCTCCGCGGCCACCCTGCCGGTGTCCAAGGAGTGCGCTCATGAGATGGGCGCGGAGGACGACATCTCCGCCTTTGTCCTGCCGCTGGGCTCCACCATCAACATGGACGGCACCGCCATCTACCAGTGCGTCGCCACCGTGTTCATCGCCTCCTGCGCGGGCATCCATCTGACCATTGGCCAGATGGTCATCGTGGTGGTCACCGCCACCCTGGCTTCCATCGGTACTGCCGGCGTCTCCGGCGCTGGCATGATCATGCTGGCCATGGTGCTGGAGACTCTGGGCATCCCCGTGGCATACATCGGCCTGATCGTGGCTGTGGACCGTATCTTCGATATGGGCCGTACCTGCCTGAATGTCACCGGCGACATCGCCTGCTCCCTGTGCGTAAGCAAGTGGGAGGGCGGCAGGAAGAAGGCCGGCAAGCGGTAAGCTTACATATCGGCCCCCTTCCCGGCAATCTCTGCCGCAGAGCGGACGCATCTGAAAATTCCGGCCCCGGAGGCGTATGCCTCCGGGGCCTCTGCGTGTCAGAAGAGAATCCCTTTTGCCGTTTCTCAAGTGCGTCGACTATATAACTCCACCGGCACCGGCGCGTCCAGCTCCAGGCTGTCCGGCGTGACCCGGCAGTCGTACGCGTATATCCCCACTCCGTTTTCCGCGGCTTCCCGCAGGGCCGTGCCGAAAGCGGGGTGGGTTTCGTCATTGGGGCGGAACCGGACGGGTCCCTTCATCTGAACGACGAAGAACGCCGCCGCCCGGCAGCCCTGTTCCACCGCCCGCCGGAGGCCCCGCAGGTGCTTCACGCCCCGCTCCGTGGGCGCGTCGGGGAAACGGACCTCGCCGTTCTCTTCCAGGGTCACGCCCTTGACCTCCACGAAAATTTTTCCCTTTCCGTCTTCTAACATGAAGTCAAACCGGGAATCCTCCCAAGTGAACTCCGGACGGATGACCGTCAGCCCCGGCAGGAACTTTCCCGCCGCCGCCCACTCGCCGAAGACCCTGTTGGGGGCCTGCGCGTCCATGTTGATGAGCAGACCGCCTTTCTCCACGGCGATGAGGTCATATCTCGTCTTTCGGGCCGGGTTGTCGGACCGCTCCAGATAGACCGCCGCGCCGGGGGTCAGCAGCTCCCGGCAGCGTCCGGTATTTTTCACATGGCAGACCTCCGCCCGGCCCTCCAGCTCCACGTGGGCGATAAACCGGTTGGGCCGGGAGAGGAACCGGGCCTTCTCAATGGCGTTGTAGCGCATGGGGCGCACCTCGTTTCTCCTTTTCTCTCTCCGTCATCATACCACGTCAGGCGGAAAAAGGGAACCCCGGAAATCCTCCGAAAACTTGTCGGAAATATGCTGGGAAAGGTATTGAAATTTTCTGGAAGCTTTGCTATACTGAAAGTAATTTCGCGCGCATGAAAATCGTTCTGATTTTCATGTAAGGAAAGGCGCGGCCCGCGAACGTGGCCCCGCCATATTGTATAAGAAGGAGGAATCACCGAATGGAGCCGTCAATTCCCTTTGTTATCCTGATGGGCGTAGGCATCGTCTTTATCGGACTGGTCTGCATCATTCTCCTCACCATGGCGATGAGCGCAGTGTGCAGGTCCATGGGAGACAAGACGCCCGCCCCCGCGAGCGCAGCTCCTGCCGCTCCCGCGGTCCGGACCGAGGCCATCCCCAACCGGCAAGCCATGATCGCCGCCATCGCTGTGGCGGTTGCCGAGGAGATGGGGACTGATCCCGCCGGCATCCGCATCCTGTCCGTGAAAAAACTTTAATTAAGAAGAGAGGAAAGAGTCATGAAAAAGTACAAAGTAAACGTCAACGGCACCGTCTATGAGGTTACCGTCGAGGCCATGGACGGCGCCGCCCCCGCGGCCGCGGCTCCCGCCGCCGCTCCCGCTCCTGCCGCCGCTCCTGTGGCCGGCGGCGAGAAGGTCTGCGCTCCTATGCCCGGCACCATTCTGGACGTCCGCGTTTCCAACGGCGCGTCCGTGAAGAAGGGCGACATCCTCTTCATTCTGGAAGCCATGAAGATGGAGAACGAGATCATGGCGCCCTGCGACGGCACCATTGCTTCCGTCAGCGCCGCCAAGGGCGCTGCCGTGGATTCCGGCGCTCTGCTGTGCGTGATCGGCTAAGCGCCGCACGCGGGGAGGAATACTAAATGGAAGCTATCATGAATTTTATTCAGGCGACCGGCTTCTATCAGATTGCCACCGGCGACTGGAAGGTTCTGATCATGATGATCATCGCCTTCGCGCTGCTGTATCTGGCGATTGTGAAGAAGTTCGAGCCCCTGCTGCTGCTGCCGATTGCCTTCGGCATGCTGATCACCAACCTGCCCGGCGCGGAGATGTACCATGAGATCCTGTTTGCCGGCGGGCACGTCAACTGGGGGATCTTCGGCGGAGGCGAGATCACCCAGGAGTTTATGAATCACCTCCAGGAGCTGGGCGTTTCCGAGGCCGTGCGGAACACGGTTCAGGTGGGAGACTCCGTCTCTGTGGGATTGCTTGACGTGCTGTATCTGGGCGTCAAGCTGGGCATCTACCCCTGCCTCATCTTCATGGGCGTGGGCGCGGGCACCGACTTCGGCCCCCTGATCGCCAACCCCAAGACCCTGCTGCTGGGCGCTGCGGCTCAGCTGGGTATCTTCATGACCTACGCCGGCTGCCGTCTGTCCGGTCTGATCCCCGGATTCCAGGGCTTCACGGCTGCTGAGGCCAGCTCCATCGGCATCATCGGCGGCGCGGACGGCCCCACGGCCATCTTCGTTACCAGCCGTCTGGCTCCCCATCTGCTGGGGCCCATCGCCGTGGCGGCGTACAGCTACATGGCCCTGGTGCCGGTCATTCAGCCGCCCATCATGCGGGCGCTGACCAGCGAGGAGGAGCGCAGGATCGTCATGCGTCCTCTCCGCCAGGTGTCCAAGCGGGAGAAGATCCTGTTCCCCATCGTTGTCACCGTGTTCGTGGCCCTGCTGGTCCCCTCCGCCGGTCCTCTGATCGCCTGCCTGATGCTGGGCAACCTGTTTAAGGAGTCCGGCGTCGTGGAGCGTCTGAACAAGACTGCCCAGAACGAGCTGATGAACATTGTTACCATCTTCCTGGGCATCTCCGTGGGCGCTACCGCCACCGCTACCACCTTCCTGTCCTTCCAGACCATCGCCATCATGTGCATGGGCGTCGTGGCCTTCGGATTCGGAACCGCCGGCGGCGTGGTGCTGGCCAAGATTATGAACCTGTTCCTGAAGGAGAAGATCAATCCCCTCATCGGCTCCGCCGGCGTGTCCGCCGTGCCTATGGCGGCCCGCGTGTCCCAGGTGGAGGGCCAGAAGGCCAATCCGGCCAACTTCCTGCTCATGCACGCCATGGGTCCCAACGTGGCCGGCGTCATTGGCTCCGCCATCGCCGCCGGTGTGCTGATGGCGCTGTTCGGCTAATTTCCTGTTTGCCGCTTTCAGCGGCAAAGTGTAGTTGATTCTCGAATCGGCCCGGGGCCTCCGCGGCCAAGATTCTGCAACGGCCACGTCGAGTGGCCGTGCAGAATTGAATTGTGCATGACCCCTCCGTGAAGCGCCGCAAGGCGGCGCTTATAGCGCTAAGCCGGCCGCAGGCCGGCCCACGGATGGGGTCATTGTACAATCCCGAACCCTGCGGTTTCTTTTGTTGCTTTTCTTGGCGAAGCAAGAAAAGTAAGCCCCCGCAGGCCGCCCGTGCGGGGCGGCATAAGAAAGGAGTGTTTCAATGGAAACAATGGAATTTCTGTCTAAGAAGCCTCTTCTGATCACCGATACCATCCTCCGCGACGCTCACCAGTCCCAGGCGGCCACCCGCATGACCATCGAGGACATGCTCCCCGCCTGCGAGATCCTGGACTCCATCGGCTATTACTCCCTGGAGTGCTGGGGCGGCGCCACCTTTGACGTGTGCATGCGCTTCCTCAACGAGGACCCCTGGGAGCGTCTGCGCACCCTGCGCAAGCATCTGCCCAACACCAAGCTGCAAATGCTCTTCCGCGGCCAGAACATCCTGGGCTACAAGCACTACGCCGACGACGTGGTGGACGCTTTCTGCCGCAAGAGCGTGGAGAACGGCATCGACATCATCCGCATCTTCGACGCCCTCAACGACATCCGCAACCTGGAGCAGGCCATCAAGTCCACCAAGAAGTACGGCGGCATCGTGGAAGCCACCCTCAGCTACACCATCTCCCCCATCCACAACGAGGATTACTTCGTGAAGATGGCTAAGGAGCTGGAGCAGATGGGCGCGGACGTCCTGTGCATCAAGGACATGGCCAACCTCCTGCTGCCTATGGACGCATACTCCCTGGTCAAGCGGCTCAAGGAGAACGTCAAGATGCCCATCCACCTGCACACCCACAACACCACCGGTACCGGCGACATGGTGTACCTCATGGCCGCTTACGCCGGCGTGGACATCGTGGACACCGCCCTCAGCCCCCTGGCCAACGGCACCGCCCAGCCCTCCACCGAGTCTCTGGTCGCTACCCTCCAGGGTACCGTCCGCGACACCGGACTGGACCTGAACAAGATGAGCGACGCCGCCGTCCACTTCCGGAAGGTGGCCCAGCGTCTGAAGGAAACCGGCTCTCTGGACCCCAAGGTGTTGAACGTGGACACCAACACGCTGCTTTACCAGGTGCCCGGCGGCATGCTGTCCAACCTCATCAGCCAGCTCAAGCAGGCCGGCAAGGAGGACAAGTACTACGACGTGCTGGCGGAGATCCCCCGCGTCCGCGAGGACTACGGCTATCCCCCGCTGGTGACCCCCACCTCCCAGATCGTGGGCACCCAGGCCGTGATGAACATCATTATGGGCGAGCGGTACAAGACCTTCACCAAGGAGTCCCGCGCCGTCCTGAAGGGCGAATACGGCGCTCTGCCCGGCAAGGTCAACGAGAAAGTCCGGGCCAAGGCCGGCATCAAGCCCGACGAGGTCATCACCTGCCGTCCGGCGGACCTGCTGGAGCCTGAGCTGGAGAAGTACAAGGCCGAGTACAAGGATCTCGCCAAGAGCGAGGAGGACGTGCTGAGTCTGGCCCTGTTCCCCCAGGTGGCTCCCAAGTTCCTGGCCTGGCGGGACGGTCCCCATGAGGAGGCAGCGCCTGCCTCACAGCCCAAGGCCGCTCCTGCCGCCAGGCCCGCCGCCGATCCCAACGCCGTGCGCGAGCTGTACGTGGACGACAAGAGCATCTGATTGAACAGCAGTAAGGAGGACCGCCTCATGGCGGTCCTCCTTTTCATTTCCCAAAAACAGGAGACCGGGCTTGCGCCCGGCCTCCCTTTTTACGTAAATATTTACGCCGCGATAGGAATTTGCGATGTGCGATGAATCAGCCCAGCAGCTGGAGAACACCCTGGGGAACCTGGTTGGCCTGGTCCGCGTCGGGGCGAAATCCGTTCCGCTCCGTTTCCGCCTTGCGGCGAAAACTGCGCTCCACTTCTTTGCCCCTCCTTCTCCCCACCGAACCCGCCTGCGGCTGGGCTTCGGCGGGGGCCCCGCCATGCTGTCCCAGGCTGCGCGGCTGCTATGCGGCTATCAAAGCTGTGATTAGCCCAGCAGCTGGAGAACACCCTGGGGAACCTGGTTGGCCTGGGCCAGCATGGCCTGGGCGGACTGGATCAGGATGTTGTTCTTGACGTAGCTCATCATCTCGTCGGCCACGTCGGTGTCACGGATGGTGGACTCGGCGTCCTGGATGTTCTCGGCCATCACGGACAGGTTGTTCAGGGTGTGGTCCAGACGGTTCTGGATAGCGCCCAGATCGCCGCGGATGGAGGAGACATAGTTGGTGGCGTCAGTGACCACGCCGATCGCCGACTGAGCGCCGGCCAGGGTGCCGATGTCGATGCCGTCAATGCCCATCTTGCCGGTGGTGTGCATATCGCCGATGATAACGCTCATCTGGTTGTAGGTATCAGCCGTGTCGCCGATCTGGAGGGTCAAGCCGCCGCTGCTGGCAACGCTCTTGCCAGCAGAGAAAGTATACTTATCTGTGTCAAAATCAACCGTCATACCCGTCGCCTGAGACAACTGCAGGGCGATATTAGCCTGATCGTTAGCAACATCTCCCGTAATTACGGTGACATCCTTGCCCAGTTTGCTGACGTCCTGATTATCCTTCGCCACAGCAAACTTCTTCCCGTTAATGGTAAAGACTGCCGATTCATCACCAGCATATTGAGTGATATCACTATCTGTAATGTAGGGCAAAGAATCCACAGCCTTTACCGTGGTAACGGCCTTTGCTGTAGGAGAAGCACCATTTACAGAAACCGCGATGCTTGTTACCGCAGCTGTACCGGTTCCCTCATTCTTTGCGGTGAACTTGAGACCATTGCTGGAGTTCTCGACCTTATAATCGCCACCCATGGTTTTCGTAAACTGACCCACAGCAGCATCTGCGAGCTCCTTAGGTGTAACACTGCCAGCAGTTGCGTTTGCTGTATATTCCGTGCCGTCAGCGGCAGTAAATTTACCGGTAGTACCATCAGTACTATAGGTAAATTCAGCGGTATAAGACTTGCCATTGTCCAGAGCAACCGTAACGCTCAGAACATCTCCGTCAGCGGTAGGCTTTTCGGCAAAAGCAGCGCCTGTATAAGTACCCGCTACAGCCGCCGTTTCACCTACAGTCAAGCTGGACTTGAGAGAAGACACGCCGCTGCTGCTGCCCGTGCCGGACAGCTCACCATTCAGCAGCTTGATGCCGTTGAAGTTGGCGCTGTCGGCGATGCGGTTGATCTCGGTCTTGAGGGAGTCGACTTCCTTCTGGAGGTTCTCACGGTCAACGTCGTCCTGATAGGTGCCGTTGGCGGACTGGGTAGCCAGGTACTTCATGCGCTTGAGCATGTCCTGAACTTCCTGCATGGCGCCCTCGGCGGTCTTCACCAGGGAGATGCCGTCCTTGACGTTCT
>JAAVHC010000041.1 GCA_014799925.1 Oscillibacter sp. | reverse complement strand
CAAAATATCCCACTGGCATATATCTTCCTGTCCTACCTTTTCGCAAAACATTTTTTTCTCTTTGCCTAAAATCCGTATAAAATAGGACAGTCCAATAGCTGACAGCACCGTTTCTTCCAAATCCGCCTTACACTCACCTATGTTTGCTTCTGCACATTCGCATAGAGCAGTCTTTCTATAAATGGATTTCATAATCTTCTGATAGAAAGGAACAGATTCCTGTCCGTCAATGAGTTTATGATCTTTCGATTGATTCTCTCGTTCATTCAATTCCACGAGCACTTCCTTTGCGGAAGCAATCAGTGCAGGATATATTTGCCGCTCTATATAATCAATGCCCTCCTTGGTAAATTCATTTCGATTGATTGCAATATGAGCCTTTCCAATTTTCCCGCCCTTAATATCGATCAGCTCCAGCAGCTCACTATCCTGATACATACAGTGGCTTGCTACCAGAATGCCTTTCAGATAGATTTGCGTTTTGCGTTTATCCTGTGCGCCCGCTTCTCTGACGCGCAATACAGAGGAATCGGTAGACAGCATTCTGCCACCACCAAATCTTGCAAATACCCCCAATTCACTATTCCAAATATACAGTTTGGCATGTTCACAGTCCAGAGCGCCAATTCCGCTCTTTATATCGACAATTATCAGGTTTTGATTGTCGGCCGGCACAGCATTGTTTTCTTTCGGCTGGATAGCTTTAAACAACCAGCTCACGTTTTTCTCCTGGTCCGCCTTTTCCAGAGGCACCGTATCTGTTTCCAGAGCAATTTTCGTTATCCGGCGAGCTAAAAAATCACAACGGCTTCTATCAAACGATTTCCCCTTAATCCTGACATAAATTGGGAACAGGTTTTCTCCCAGCATACCGTCTATGTACAGGACCATTTGATTCAGCATTTCCAGCGAGTGACGGACAGGCCTTTTCTCATCGTACTCGTCTATAAATCTGTCTGCATCATCGCTCTCGGTATTCCAGGCATTCCAGAAATCCGCATGAGGCATTTTATATTTATTGTTCACAAATATTTCAAATGTGGTGCCAAATATAATATATTCGTCCTGTGGCAGCGGCTTGACATTGATATAGCCACCGCTTCCGTTGGATACTTTATTAAAAGTGATTTCATATTTCTCTCCGCTTCTGGTATAGGTTTTTGCAGTTACGGTATCCACAACCAGAAATACGGATTGCAGCCCTATCCCAAATTGCCCTGTTGGTTTCAGCCAATCCGGCATTTTATCAATAAAATGTTTCTTTTCCTCATAGCTGCTGCCCACATTGGAGATCTTAATCAAATCGTCCTTTGATATGCCTGTCCCGTGGTCTCTTATAATCACTTTAACGCCATATACTCCGTTTACTTTCCGTATATCTTCGATTTCTTCGATCGGAATAAACTTGCTCTCTTCCTCCTTGTTTTGAACCTTGACACCTGGTTCAAAATAAATCTCAATAGGATAGTCCCACACATTTATTTCGGATAATATTTCCTTTTCGCTGGCATTTAAACCATATTCCACCGTTTCAAAACTGTCTTGGAGAATTTCCCGCTCTTTCAGCTTGCAACGATATATATAATCCTCCCAGCACTGCATTTTGCTGGCGTCAATGGCATTTTGAATAATTTCCCGCAGGAATACATAATTACCGCCATATACGTTTGCGCCTTCCAATAGCCGAAAAGCCCGTACCTGGGAGATATTGAACTGCGCCTTAACCAGCTCAACCGGCACCTGCTGTCCCCCAAGCAGGATCTTATTTTGGTCCAAGGTTGGCAGGCATCCCGACATTCCGGCGGGTGCAATATCCACCCAGTGGTAGCTTGCATTTTTCAGGATTTCCTCCAGTCCCTCACATTCCATCCTTACCAGGCGGAGAACTTCCTGGGAATTGCAATCTGCATGAATTTGAATGATATTCGATGTAATATTTAACTGGCGTATCGCCTGATGCTTTTTAAAGTGCATCCTGGAAGTTTGCGGAAAGCTGCTCGCAAACTCAAAACAAAATGGATTGAACCTGTCATTGTCCATATCCAATGCGTCCCCCAGCTGCAACATCACCGCCACGAACCGGGGATGAATCATATCCAGGACATATCCGCTGTCTTCTTTCGGCAGCGCCAGGACGGGCTTAATTCCGCTGGTGGTATGAATAGCGGCGCAATCCGCAATTCGCATAAAAATGCGGAGAGGAATTCCCGATACGGAAAAACTGTTCCCTAACTTATCTGGATCCAAGGTCCACCGCTGCATTCTTTCCTTAACTTTTTCCGCGTGCATCCCCCGCTGGTATTCTGCCATTAATTGACCTAATCCGTAATAGCTGTTTAATTTCTCATCCAGCAGTCCTTTCAGCTTCTGGGACCGCATTCTGGTAGATGATTCCGCATAGGTTGTATAACTTGTTTGCAGTACGCTTTTTGCGGCCTTTCGCATGTCCTGGTCGCCCTCTAACTCCAAATGCTCAATCAAGTCAATAAATTTATCGTCCCGCATCATTTCCTGGCGTTCAGCCGCTGAAATGCTCATACCTACATCATGCATATAGGCGGCATGTAAAAGCATGAAGCAGTCTGACGCGGACAGCTGACGGATCCTCTCCTCGCCCAAAAGCCGCTCAATATTGTGCAGAACGGAATCCGCATGGGTGGAGTTATGATAGCTATAGTTTTGAAAGGACGGGAGAGTCCACTCCAGCATTTGTGACAACCACCGCTTATTTTGATTCCAGGCATGCCAGAGAACCTGGTGACGTTCTGTTGCCTCTTCTGATTTGGCATACAGCTTCAATTGCAGTTCAATTGTATAGGCCCCAGGTGCCCAGCTGTTTTTTATGTACAAATCCTGTTCTGACATTCTCCTGATCCCCCATCCAGATTAATTGTCACTGAAATTTTAAATTGATTATACCATACCCTTTAATATAAGAATATTTAGCCATTGGCCTATTCTCATCATCTTATGCTTGCATTAAGTAAAAAAAGCTTGCCGCAAAAGCCTGGATCAGTCAAACAATAAGCAAGAGGTCTATATTAATTTCACGCCAGTCCAGTTAAGCTTAGGCTGAATCTGCTCTTTACACCACCTTACTCTACCTTATGAAATATTCCAACCGAAAATTCCGATGGAGCTTCCTTGACCAGCAGTTGCTGTCTGTCTACATTTCTTCATATATGCAGTACGAGCTGGCAACCAATCGCCAAAGCACCTAAACGGGCTGTGCGCTGCCCTGTTATAAAAACAGCTGCAATTCTGGGAACCTCTTCCCCCACGGCGGATACCTTTCAATCTTGTTTCGCATTTATATATAAGATAACTAAATATTTTAGATAGCACAAGGTCATACTTACATACGAGGACAGTCCTTTCTATAAGTAATAAATTATGTTATCACAATTTGTTGAAAAACGGAATGACGTATTATGTTAATATTCGGACAATCGGATTTGGAGATGATTAAATAGTAGCGCATTTCATCAGTGCCACATAGATGAAAGGATTTGTTATACTATTCCACAATTAAAACATCCAAAGTTTTTACTGCGTTTCCTTGTATCCCTGTCGTACAGGTGTGGAATACAAATTGGAACTTTTAATCAAGGATTAGTAGGCCGTTACTGCCATCGAAAATCCCTGCTCAGGATCAAATATCCGCTCAGATTCTTTGAGGAATAAAAGAAGGACTCATGTGCCTTTATTGGCTACATGAGTCCTTCTTTTTGGTGGAGATAAGCGGGATCGAACCGCTGACCTCTTGAATGCCATTCAAGCGCTCTCCCAGCTGAGCTATACCCCCATACCTTCCTTTTCGTTCACCGGGTTGACTACCCTGCCTGACGGACAAGACGTATCTTAGCAGATTCTTTTCCATTTGTCAACACCTAATTTCAAATTTTTTTAAAAAAGTGATATGCGGCAGAAAGATGCGACGCGGTTTTGCCTCCTTCCCCGCGCCTTCGCTGCGTCAGAAACAGGAAGGGTCGTGGGACGGCAAATCCGAAAATTCGACAAAATTGGAAAAATCTTCCTGTTTTGTCGAACGAAAAAAAGGGTTTCAGAGACAGAAATCCCAAGTTTCGACTTGTGTTTTCTGTCTGTTTATGGTAATTTGTAAGCAAGGCGCAACGAAGCTTCGACTTTTCGTCTAAATGGACGGATGGCCCTCTATTCATGTCGACATGCAAATTTTGGAAAGGATCTATGCGTATGGACAACAGAATAAAAATCATGCTGGCGGATGCCGATGCGGAGGCTCGCGAGATGCTGCAAGACGCCCTGGAGGATACGGGACGTTTTGCCGTCGTGGCCTCCACCGGCAACGGCGGCGAGGTGCTGCAGCGAATGGAAGAGACAAAACCGGACATTCTGGTTCTGGACCTGATTCTTCCAGGTCTGGACGGACTGTCCATCCTGCAGAGGATGGAAGGTGACGACCTGCCCCTGGTGCTGGCCACGTCCTCCTTTGTCACACGGGAGATGGCGGCTCAGGCCGGAGACCTGGGAGCGTCCCTGTTCATCAGCAAGCCCTATGGAGAGGAGGCCATGGTGGACAGCCTGCTCCGGCTGGCGGAGAAGGCGGACCCCAAGGTGCATGTTCCCGGCCTGGAGGAGCTGGTGACCTCCATCATCCACGAGGTAGGCGTTCCGGCCCACATCAAGGGCTATCAGTATGTCCGTGAGGCAATCATGATCACAGTGGAGGACATGGATGTCATCAACTCCGTCACAAAGGTGCTCTATCCTGAGGTGGCAAAGCGTTACCATACCACCCCCAGCCGGGTGGAGCGGGCAATCCGCCATGCCATCGAGGTGGCCTGGGACCGGGGAGACCTGGAAACGCTGCAAAAATTCTTCGGCTATACTGTCAGCAACGCCAAGGGGAAGCCCACTAATTCGGAATTTATTGCCATGATCAGCGACCGCATCCGGCTCAAGCTGAAAATCGCGATGGCTTGACCCCTTGCCCCGCCGGGACATACCGCAGACCCATATGTCAGAAAAGAGAGAAGCGCCAAACCCTTATATTATGTCAATGATCCGCGCTCTCTCGCCGCACGTGGCGGCGGGGGAGCTGCTTTTTTCCGCGGATGCGGACGGGGCTTGCCAGCGGACGGAAAATCTGTTATACTCGCACCAGGCGCCTTGCGAGCGGTACCTACAGAAAAAACTATGAAAAGGAGTGCGGCAACATGACATATACCTATTCTCCCACCGGCGTATGCTCTTCCCGTATTGATCTGGAGCTGGAGGACGGCGTCATCCGGTCCGTGGCTTTCACCGGCGGCTGCAACGGCAATTTGCAGGGCATCTCCAGTCTGGTCAAAGGAATGCCGGCCAGGGAAGCCATTGAAAGGCTTCAAGGCATCCAGTGCGGCTGGAAGCCCACCAGCTGCCCGGACCAGCTGTCCAAGGCCCTGACGGCGGCCCTGGAGGCTGCGGGGCAGTAAAACCGGATAAGAGAGGGATGGACCGGCGGTCCGCCCTCTTTTTTCATTTTTGCATCATTTCTGAATTTTCGCAATTTTTCCCATTTCAGTTGTACTTTCTCAACGGGTATGATATAATACTACATTAACGTGGGTCTTGGGGCAAACGGCCGATGCACCCTTCGCTGCCCGCCATGCCCCGACCTGCCGCACAGTAGAAACAATGCTGAAAACGGCGATCAGATAACAGAAAGAAACAAAAGGAGCAAATCAACCATGGATGAGAAGAAAACCATGCTTTCCGGCATTAAGCCCAGCGGCGATCTGACCCTGGGATCCTATTTGGGGCCTCTGCACCACTGGCCGAAGATGATCGAGGAATATGACTGCTATTACTTCATGGCGGACCTGCACGCCATTACCGTGCGCCAGAACCCCGCTGACCTGCGCCGGCGCACCCTGGAGCAGCTGGCCCAGTATATTGCCTGCGGCCTGAATCCGGAGAAGTGTACCCTCTTTATTCAGTCCCATGTCCACCAGCATGCCGAGCTGGGCTGGGTGCTCAACTGCTACGCTATGTTCGGCGAGCTGAGCCGTATGACCCAGTTTAAGGACAAGTCGGCCAAAAACGCCGACAACATCAACGGCGGTCTCTTCACCTATCCCAGCCTGATGGCCGCGGACATACTGCTCTATCAGCCGGATTTTGTCCCCGTAGGCGACGACCAGAGGCAGCATGTGGAGCTGACCCGGAATATTGTCCAGCGGTTCAACGGCGTATACGGCGACGTGTTCAAAATGCCCGAGCCCTACATCCCCAAGGTGGGAGCCCGGATCATGAGCCTGACCAACCCCACCGCCAAGATGTCTAAAAGCGAGAACGGGGACACCGGCCGCGTCACCCTTATGGACGATCCCGGCGTCATCATGAAGCAGTTCAAGCGGGCTGTCACCGACAGTGACACCGAGCGGTGCGTCCGCTATGATCCGGAAAACAAGCCCGGCGTGGCCAATCTGATGACCATCTACTCTTCCGTCACCGGCAAGAGCTTTGAGGAGATCGAGCGGGAGTTTGACGGCCAGGGCTACGGCAAATTCAAGCCCGCCGTGGGCGAGGCCGTGGTGGAGATGCTGCGGCCCATCCAGGAGGAGGCCCGGCGTATCATGGCCGACAATGCCTATCTGGAGGGCGTGTACCGCTCCGGCGCGGAGAAGGCGTCCCGGACAGCGGAAAAGACCCTGCGCAAGGTCTACAAAAAAGTCGGCTTTCTGGCCAGATAGTCGGAGGCGGACGGATCAATGAATGAAATGTTTGACCGGGCAAGCGTACTGCCCGTGATTCTGGCCCTGGCCGTAGCCCTGATCGTCAGCTTCGCCCTTACTCCCGCCGTGAAATGGCTGGCGGTAAAGATTGGGGCGGTGGACGTGCCCAAGGACAAGCGGCGGATGCACGACCATCCCATTCCCCGGCTGGGCGGGCTGGCCATCTTTATCAGCTTTGTGATTGCCGTGCTGCTGTTTGCCGATGTGGACCGCCCCCTGCGGGGCATCCTGCTGGGGTCCTGCATCATCGTGGCCGTGGGCATCGTGGACGACTCCCATCCGCTGGGGGCGGGCATCAAGTTCATCCTTCAGATTGTGGCGGCCCTGATCGCCGTATGGCACGGGGTGCTGATCGAGATGATCGCCAATCCCCTGCCCTTCGGCGAGACGTACTGGGACTTCGGCATCATGGCCGTGCCGATTACCGTGACCTGGATCGTTGCGGTGACCAACTCCGTCAACCTCATCGACGGCCTGGACGGCCTGGCGGACGGGGTGAGCACCATCGCGGCGCTCACCATGCTGATCATCGCCCTGCTCATGAGAGATATGGAGATGGCGGTGCTGTGCGCGGCCCTGGCGGGCGGGTGCATCGGTTTCATCCCCTACAACCGCAACCCCGCCAAAATCTTTATGGGAGACACCGGAGCCACCTTCCTGGGATTCGTGCTGGCCACGGTTTCGGTGACGGGACTGTTCAAGCTGTACGCGGTGATCTCCTTCGTGGTACCCTTCATCATTATGGGCTTTCCCATTTTTGACACCGTATCCGCCTTTACCCGCCGGATTCTCAAGGGACAGAATCCCATGAAGGCGGACCGCAGCCACACCCACCACAAGCTCATCGACATGGGTATGAACCAGAAGCAGGCGGTGGCGACCCTGTATATGGTGGCCACATTGCTGGGACTGTGCGCGGTGATGATCGTCGTCAGCGGGTACGTGAAGGTGATCTTGTCCATCGCGGCGCTGGTGGGCACGGCCTATACCGTGGCCCGCATCGTCCGCTATCCACATGACCATCATAAGCAGGACGTCCCGGCGGAGGAAAGCCCGGAAGAGAAAAAGGAGGACTGACGTGGAAAAGCTGCGGATTATGAGCGTATTCGGCACCCGGCCGGAAGCCATCAAAATGGCTCCTCTGGTGAAGGAGCTGGCGGGCCGGGAGGAGATCGAGTCCATCTGCTGCGTCACCGCCCAGCACCGGGAGATGCTGGACAGCGTGCTGGAGGTTTTTGACCTGAAGCCGGACTGGGATCTGGACATCATGACCCCCCGGCAGACCCTCAGCACCATTACCAGCAAGTGCCTCACAGGCATGGACGAGGCCATCGACACGCTGAAACCGGACATGATCCTGGTTCACGGGGACACCTCCACCACATTTGCCGGGGCGCTGTCCGCTTTTTACCACCAGGTACCGGTGGGCCACGTGGAAGCGGGGCTGCGGACCTGGGACAAGTACTCCCCCTATCCGGAGGAGATGAACCGGAAGCTGGTCACCGCCATTGCGGACCTGTACTTCTGCCCCACGGAGAACAACCGGGAGAACCTGCGCAGGGAGGCTGTCACCGAGGGCGTGTTCGTTACGGGCAACACCGTCATTGACGCGCTGAAGACCACCGTGCGAAAGGACTACGTCTTTGCCGCGGAGGAGCTGAACCGGCTGCCCTACGATACGAAAAAGATCCTCCTGGTTACCTGCCACCGGCGGGAGAACTATGGCCAGCCTATGGAGGATATCATGTCCGCTTTAGCGGAGATTGCCCGGACCCATGAGGACGTGGAGCTGGTCTACCCGGTCCATCTCAGCCCCGTGGTGCAGGAGTGCGCGAAAAAGCATCTGGCGGACATCCCCAACGTCCACCTGATCCCGCCCCTGGCGGCGGACGAGATGCACAACCTCATGGCCCGGTGCTATTTGGTGCTGACCGATTCCGGCGGACTCCAGGAGGAGGCCCCGGCCCTGGGCAAGCCGGTGCTGGTCATGCGCCGGGAGACGGAGCGGCCTGAGGCCGTGACCGCCGGCACGGTGAAGCTGGCGGGAGTAAAGTATGATGACATCGTGGGCATGGCCCACGAGCTGATTGCCGATCCCGCCGCCTACGCCGCCATGGCCCACGCGGTGAACCCCTACGGTGACGGCTGTGCCTGCCGCCGGATCGCCGACGCCATTTTGTGGCATTTTGGCCGTGGCGGGCGGCCGGAGGACTTCCATCCCTGAGAGACGAAACAGACTCCGAACAGGAACCGGCGCCGCCGGGGAAGGAGGCGCTTTCTTGCATAAAAAAAGAATGACATATGTGACGATGGGCTTCGGCGTGCTGCTGGTGGTGGTCATGGTCCTGCTGGCCTGGGGGGGACGGCGCCAGTCCGGCGGGATCGTCCTGCCGGAGAGCCTGAGCGACAGCGCCGGCATGGAGGGAAACGGTCAGGACAGCCAGCTGGACCGGATTGAGATTACTCCGGAAACGGTGCGGTCGGCAATCGGCGCTTTGCCCCGGCCGGCAGCTTACCGCCGCGCCCAGACGGTGGAGACCTTTTGGAGCGGCGGCAGCGGCCAGTCTGTCACCCAGGTTTACGTCAGCGGCAGCCGTACCCGGCTGGACGCCGCCCTGCCGGATGGCAGTGTACGGCACACCCTGATAGAGGCGGCGCGAGAGCGGACGCTGGCGGGCGTGTGGTACGACGACGAGACGGATTGGGTCGAGCTGGAGTCCGACGAGCTGACCGCCGACCAGGCCGGGAGAATGCTGAGCTATGAAACGGTGCGGGATCTGCCGGTGGACGCTATTGCCCAGGCGGATTACCGGGAGGCTTTTGGCGCCAGCTGCATCTATGTGGAGACCCGGCCGGATGAGGACGGATATCAGGATCGGTATTGGGTCAACGCGCACAACGGACTGCTGATGGAGGCGGAGCGGCTGTGGAAGGACGAGGTGATCTACCGCTTTTCTGCCGGCGAGCCGGAGATTGCCCCTCAGGAGGAGAGCCTGTTCCGGCTGCCCGACGGCGACGCGCTCGGCGAGCCGGCTCTTCCTCCGGATGCGGCTTGACAAGCTCTTCCAGGTATGGTATAAAATAAGTACTCATGAGGGAGTAGTGGCAGGATATTCCTGCGGCAGATCAACATACTGGCCTGTAACCGGCCTGGTCTGCCTTAATAAACGAGACTCATGTATGGCGCTTGCCGTGCATGGAGGGTTCAGCCAGGCGCAGCGCGGCCTGGCTCTTCTTTTTGCCCGGCAGCAGGGAAAACATGTCGAAAAATCACAACAAACAAAAAGGAGACGGACAGAATGGGAGTTGCAGAGCTTTTTCTGATCGGCGTGGGTCTGAGCATGGACGCCTTCGCAGTAGCCGTGTGCAAGGGGCTGGCCATGCCGAAAATGCGCTGGCGGCAGGCCGCGGTCATCGCCCTGTTTTTCGGGGGATTCCAGGCGCTGATGCCTATACTGGGCTGGGCTCTGGGCCGGCAGTTTGAGATGTACATCACCAGCGTGGATCACTGGATCGCCTTTGCCCTGCTGGTATCGATCGGCGGAAAGATGATCTGGGACACCTTTCATGAGGAGAGCGCGGAGGACTTGCAGGAGAAATTCAGCCTGAAGGAGCTGCTGGTGCTGGCCATCGCCACCAGCATTGACGCGATGGCGGTGGGGATCACCTTTGCCTTCCTGCGGGTGGAAATCGTTTCGGCCGCCATCCTGATCGGCTGCACCACCTGCATCCTCTC
This sequence comes from Oscillibacter sp., assembly GCA_014799925.1. GTDB lineage: Bacteria > Bacillota > Clostridia > Oscillospirales > Oscillospiraceae > Pelethomonas. The sequence goes on along the minus strand of JAAVHC010000041.1, from coordinate 35,025 downwards.
CCTGATCGGCGTATGCGTGGGGCGGCAGTTTGGCGACAGGTTCCAAAGCAGGGCTACTCTGGCCGGCGGGATCATTCTGTGCCTCATCGGATTGAAAATCCTGCTGGAGCATCTGGGCGTTCTGGGATAACGCATCAAAACAGGAGCGGCACGGCCAATTGGCCGTGCCGCTCCTGTTTTGATGCAGATGCAGTCAACAAACTTATAGCCGAAGCAGTCGTTCGCGTTCACCTCAGCACAAAGTCCATGTACACCGGATTGTGGTCGCTCCAGCGGAAACCGGTGTCCCAGACCTTGGCCTCCACCACCTCCACGTTGCCGGAAACGATGAAGCCGTCCACCGTGACCACGTAGTTGTCCGGGCCGTAGGCCCGGTCGGCGTTGCGGCAGGAGGGCACCGGGTTTTCCTCGTCAAAGGGCGCCACAATGCGCATGCCCTCCGGAACCAGTTCCGCCGGAATGGGCTGGGCCCAGGTGTACTCCGGGCCGGAGATGCCGAAGACCTCCTCTGAATTGCCAAGGATATCTTTGTTGAAGTCGCCGCCCGCAATGGTATAGTTGCCCTTCCGGTACTCCGAGAGCATATCGGAAAACAGCATTTCCAACTGCTCCTCTGCAATCTTGCCGTCGGAGGTGTAGGCGGAGAGATGGAGGTTATAGAGTACCAGCTCCTTTCCATCCGGCTCCGGTCCGCCCTCATAGGTCATGGGAATACGCTGGACAGAGTAGCACCGGTCGCAGTCCACCAGCTTCATAATCCCGTCCTCAATGGGCAGCTGCCGCCGGACGGCGGAGGTGATGGGGAACGCGGAGCAGGTGACCATGCCCGCCTTGTTTGCTCCATGAGGCGCGTTCAGGGGCCAGAACAGATAGGGGCTGTCATAGTTCTGGGCAAAGGTCCGATTCCGAAATAGACCATAGGCCTTATTGTCAATCAGATCCTCCAGCTCGTTGATATGGTAGCTGCGGGTGCCGCGGACATCCACCTCCTGGAGCAGGAGCAGCTGCGGACCAATGGCGTTCACCGCCTCCATGGCCCCGCTGATATTATCATTCACGGCCTGGGGAGACCGGGCGCGGCTCTCCTTTCCGCCGTCCATAAAGAAGCTGTAATCGCTGCTGTAAGCCCCGAAACCGATGTTGTAGGAGGCGACGCGGCAGACCGCGTTGACGGTCAGCTCACCGCGGCCCGTACCGTTCATGGGCACCACATCCAAAATCTGGTTGTCCTCCACCCGGTAGTAGGCGGCAAAGACATAGATCACATACCCCGCAACAACCACCAGCAGCAGCGCCAGTGCGCCCAGACAGATTTTCAGAGGCAAACGCTTCTTTTTCATTCCGGCATCCGCTCCTTTCCGGTGATTTCCGTTACATCTATACGACAGACAGCGGTAACTTTCAGCCGGGGCACGAGATACTGGTCAAAGTCCGGCATGTCTCCCGGGCAGTACCGCCGGGAGATGGCCCGCAGGGCCTCGGTCTTCTCCGCCTCATCCTCCACCAGGGAAATCTCTCCGGAGAGTATAGCGGATCGGTATTTACACGAAAAGTAATCGGTTCCCATGGCCTCGCACACAGTCAGACTGGCCTGAGGCCACTGGGCGATGCAGTCCAGCTTCTTCCCCTTTTGCGCACAGTGGAAGTACACGGTTTCCCCGATCCGGGCGGGGCTGACGGGTACGCCGTAGCCGCCCTCTCCGTCCCGCAGGCTCAATACGCCAAAGGATGCCCGGTCAAAGACCTCCCAGGCAAATACGGCGTCTCTTTCGCGGTCTCTCCTTCTCATATTCAGCTTCCTCCCATCTTATTTTCGATGAAATGCTTTCATTCGCTGCCGTGCGGCAGGTTTGGATATGGCAGGCAGCAAAGGGGGAAGGCGGCCGTCCGCCTAGGATTTGGCCGACAGGTCCCTGGCGGCTCGCAGGATGCTCCAGGCCGGAACGGCCCGGGGCAGCTTCATTTTAAACAGCATCTGCGGATTCTTCAGTTCCGTCAGCGGGACGCCGTCCATATCCTCCATGCCCTCCGCCGTAAGGGTCTCCGGCTTGCAGTCCGGGCCAACCAGCTCCAGGGGCTCCCCGGCGGTGATCTTGTTGCGGAGCGTCAGAATGGCGCTGCCGTCCTCACCGCACTCCGTCACCAGGGCCACCACCTGCCACTCCCGGATGTACCGGGCATTGTCGGTATACTGCCCTGGCGGGCCATAGTAGAATCCCGTGGCGTAATGCCGGTGGCTGACCTTTTCCACCTCGTTCCGCCAAACCGGATCCACGGGCCGGCCGGCGAACACGTCGTCAATGACATGGCGGTAGGCTCCTGTTACGATGGCGGCGTAGTAGGCGCTTTTGGCCCGGCCCTCGATCTTCAGACTGGAGAGACCGGCGTCGATCAGGTCGTCCACGTGGTCAATCATGCACATGTCACGGGAATTCATGATGTAGGTCCCCGCCTCATCCTCGAAGACGGGAAAGTACTCCCCAGGCCGTTTTTCCTCCATGAGGTAGTACTGATACCGACAGGGCTGGGCGCAGGCGCCCCGGTTGCTGTCCCGGCCGGTCATATAATTGGAGAGCAGGCACCGACCGCTGTAGCTGACGCACATGGCCCCATGGACGAACGCCTCCAGTTCCAGCTCCGGCGGCGTTTTTGCCCGGATCTCCCGGATCTCCTCCAGACTCAGCTCGCGGGCCAGAATCACCCGCTTCGCCCCCGCCTCATACCAGGCGGCCGCGGAGGCGTAGTTGGCCACGCTTACCTGGGTGGACACGTGCCGCTCGCAGCGGGGAGCGTATTTCCCCGCCAGGGTAAAGGTCCCCAGGTCCGCCGCGATCAGCGCGTCCACACCGGCGTCGTCCAGCAGCTCCAGCCATTCCGGCAGGGCCTCAACCTCCCCGTTCCGGGGCATCGTGTTGACGGTCACATGGACCCGGACGCCGTGGGCATGGGCAAAGGCCGTCGCCCTGGGCAGCTCCTCACGGGAAAAATTTCCCGCGAAGGAGCGCATCCCGAAGCTCTCTCCCGCCAGATACACCGCGTCCGCGCCGTACAGCACCGCCATTCGCAGCCGCTCCATGTCCCCCGCGGGGGCCAGGAGCTCCGGCTTCCTTCTTCCGCTCATACTCATTCTCCGGCTTGTGCTGCCGCGGCCGCCGCAGCGGCTACGTTCCGGTTGTGCTCGGCCAGGGTCTCGCTGAACACATGCTTTTCGCCCACCAGGACGTAGTAATAGTAATTGGTATCCGCCGGGTTCAGGGCCGCCTGGATAGAGGCAAGGCCCGGATTGGCAATGGGCGTGGGGGGCAGACCGGCGTGCTGGTACAGGTTATAGGGGCTGTCCAGGCCCGTATAGTCCTCCTGGGTAATGGGACGCCCGGCGGCGTACACCAAGGCCGCGTCGATTTGCAGCAGATGGCCGGCCTCTCCGCCCTTCTCCAGACGGTTATGGATCACGGAGGAGATGCTCCGGCGGTCGGAGCCGTCGGTTTCCCGCTCGATGAGGGATGCCATGGTGATGATCTCCCGGATGCTGTAGTCGGACTCGGCGAAGAGGTCCGCCAGATCCTCGTTGGTATAGACCTTGTTCTGGAAGTTGGAGAGCATGGAGCCGAAGGCCAGCTCCGGGCGCGCGCCTACATAGAAATTGTAGGTGTCCGGGAACAGATAGCCCTCCAGACGGCTGATATCGCCCAGATTCTCGTTGTCCACGAAGGAATACTTTTCAAAGACGTAATTGGCGGCGGTATCCGTCAATTTCTCCACGGTGGCCACCTTGTTCTCCGCCAGCAGGTCAATGATCTGGCTGACCGTATAGCCCTCCGGAATCGTGAGGGTCACCGTTTCCGCCTTGCCGCCGGTGGTGCGCATCCCCCGGATCAGGGCCATATAGTCCATATCCGTATTCAGGGTGAAGGTTCCCTGGGTCAGCTTGGTATCCGCGTGGTAGAACTTGCAGAAGAGCCGGAAGAACCAGTCGTACTCGATAATGCCCTTCTCCTTCAGCTCTCCGGCCACCCGCTCCATGTTATAGTGGGTAACCTCTTTGATAGAACCGTCCTCCTGCCTCTCCCGTGACACTTCGGCGATATAATCCTCAGTAATCTGAATCGTGTCCTCCCTGGAGGGCTTGTTCAGCGCGGCGAAGTCATTGGCCAGCATCCAGCCCACCCCCGCGCAGATGGCGGAGGAGGAGGCCACGATCACCACCCAGAGGAGAATTGCCAGCAGCGGATTGGTGCGCTTCTTTTTCCGCTTTTTCTTCTTCTTTGCGGTCCCGGCGGGCTGGGAGCGCTCCTGTCCCCCTCCGGCGGAGCGGGGCCGGCGGTCTGCCTCAGCGGAACGGGAGGGCTCGCCGCGTTCGGCCTGGCGGGCCACCTCGCTGCTGTCCCAACTGGTGGTTTTATAGCGGTCGTCCTGATTCATGGCGTTACATCCTTCCTTGCGGATATGGTTCCCGCGTTAAACGGCTGGAATCATACCATCTGATTTGAGCCGTTCCGCCCGCTGCTCAGGGGCGGTCATTCGGCCTTTGGCCGAACGACTGTCCCGGCAGTCTGTGGCTGCCCGGCGGCGGTACAATACCGGTGCAGCAAAAGCTCGATATACTCGTCCCGGCCAAAAAGCCGCCGGCTGTCCGGGTTGCCGTGGGCCTCCGCCAGCCGGCGGACCGGCACGGTCAGCCGGGTCCGCTGAGCGATGGAGCGGCTGTCAACATAGGCGTCCAGCACGGCCTTGGCCCCGTCCCGCTTCCAGTTCCCCAGCCGCCAGATGGGCGAGGGGGTGGTGATATTGGGGTAGACGTCATAGCTGCTGTCGATAAAGAATACCGGGTCGTCGGATACATAGCGGAAAGTGGATTCGTCCGCCAGCAGCTCCCGGCAGAGCTCGCCCTCCGTCCGGCCAAAAACCTCCAAAAGCGTCCCGGCCCGGAAGTGGTTCAGGGTTCCCGTCGCCAGGCGCTCCGGAATCCTGTCCAGGTCCTCCGGCGTGACCCACTCGTCGTAAAACTGCCGGTTCCCGCCGTCGCAGCTGCCCTGGTGGACAAAACAGGAGAACTCCCGCCCGATTTCCCGGCAGCGGCGGTCCAGGTCCAGTTTTTTGATCAGCGCCTCCACCAGAGGCAGCTCGGCCAGGTTCCGCTTGCTGACAAACACCTGAACGCGGGGAGCAATGCCGTTTTTCAGCAGAATATCCATAGATTGCAGAATTTCCCGGTAGGCGCCCCTCCGTCCGGTGTACCAGTCGGTGGTCTCCTCGCCGCCGAAGAGCGTCAGCTGCACGGCCCGCACCCCCAGTCCGGCCAGCCATGGGGCGTAGTCCTCGTCCCGGACCAGCCGCCAGACACTGGCCAGCTCGAAGTGGGGCTGGCGGGGCCTGGGGCCGGACAGTTGACAGCACAGCTCCCAGCGTTCCCGGTAGCGGTCCGAGTAGTCCGGCTCCCGGTCCCAATCGTCAATTTCCAGAGTTTCGGCGAAGGGGGCGAAGTCCGCCGCCGCCGCGGCCAGATCCCCTTCCGGCATGTCCCCGTTGGGGCTCCAGCCCATCCAGCAGTGCTTGCAGCGGTTGGGACAGCCCTTCATATCCAGGGCAAGGGTGATAGAATGGAACATTTTTCTGTTTCCTCAAAGAATTTTTCCCGGTCAAGCTGCCTTCCGGCCTTTTCCGGCATAGTATGGTCCAGATTGATAAGTGAGGTGAAACAAAACATGTGGAACAACGGCAACGATTTCGGTTACCTGTGGATCATTTTGATCATCATCCTGCTGTTCGGCTGCGGCAATGGCAGCGGATGCGGCAGCAACAACTGCAGCTGCGGCTGTAACTGCGGCTGCAACAGCTGCAATTGCGGCTGCACCTGCGGCAGCAACTGCAGTTGCTGCTGATGAGGCTACATACCCGGGCAGGGACGGGGGCGCGAAAGCGCCCTCGTCTTTTTTGCAGGCGTCTGTCCACACACAACAGAGCCGCAGCAGCATATCGGAAGCTATCGAACGCCCTCCCATTCCGCGAGGAATTCTGAAAGATATGATCTCATATACGCGTCTCTCTCTTTCGATATCGCCTTCGCCGTGTCCGTATTCATAAGCGCATGGAGCCGCAGCAGCTTTTCATAAAAATGGTTGATGGTGGTGGAAAGACTGTTCCGGTATTCCTCCCTGTTCATTTCTTCCTGAAAAGGAATACCAGGGTCATGGATCGCTCTGTTGTGGCTGCCGCCGTAAGCAAATGCTCTTGCGATCCCAATCGCGCCCATAGCGTCCAGCCTGTCCGCATCCTGCACGCACTTGCCTTCCAGCGATTTTGGAGTGACGGTATCTGTTCCGGCAAAGGAAACCGTGTCGATTATATCGCAGATCTCCGCTATGGTTTCCTGCGGAATATCATATCTGCTCAAAAAGCTGACCGCCCTCTCCCTGTTCCTGTGCGTCTTCGGCGACAGCTTGACATCATCCACATCGTGCAGCAGCGCGGCTAATTGGACGGTCAGCAGCTCCGCCCCTTCCCGCTTCGCGATCGCCGCCGCCATTTTGAATACTCTGATGGTATGAAAAAAGTCATGGCCGCCATAGTCGTGCGCAAAGATTCCCCTTACATATTCTATTGCATCGTCAATGATCCGGCTGTCCATGATGGCTCTCAGACTCCCTTTTGACAAAGCTCGCGCACCCCGGAGGATCCGGGCCGTTTACTTCCCGGCCAGCGGCCGGACGATCTCCCACAGCTCCTGATGGATGTCATCCGGTGTACGGACGGCCCCATCCCTGGCGCAGTCCACCCGCCGCCAGCCCAGGCGCTTCACGATCTCCCGGGAACTCTCCCGGCAGGAGCGGAGGTAGGCCTCATCCTGCTCATGGATATCGGCCCTGGTGTGGGTGGCCTCCTGCCGGCGGCGGAGAAGCTGGGCGGAAACCTCCACCGGGAGGTCCAGATAAATTACCAGATCCGGCTTTGGCAGAGCCAGGCGGTTATATTCCAGGTCAAAGAGCCAGTCCAGATAAGCCCAGCGCTCCTCCGGGGGCAGCTTGGGGGCCTGATGGACGGCGTTGGAGGTGGTGTAGCGGTTGGCCAGGATCAGCCTGCCGCTCTCGTAGTCCGCGCCCCAATCCTCTTTATACGCGCCATAGCGGTCCACGGCGTACAGAGTGGAGGCGGCGCAGGCGCTGACGTCGCCGGGCTTTGCGCCCAGCGCGCCCTGCAAATACATCTCCACGGGCTTTGCGAAGGGACTTCCGTACCGGGGGAAGTCGATCTCCCGGAAGCCGACGCCCTCCCGCTCCAGCCGCCGGGCCATGAGACGGGTCTGGGTGGTCTTGCCCGCGCCGTCGGTGCCCTCCAGAACAATCAGTTTTCCGCTCATTTCTTCTTTCCCTTCTCCCCCGCTACATGGACCAGAAACATGGGCAGCTTCATCATCCGGCCAATGCGGCTGGGATTCTTCGCCAGCCGGTGAAGCCACTCCAGTCCCAGCTTCTGGAACACCTCCGGAGCCCGCTGGACCTCGCCGGAGAACACGTCCAGGCAGCCGCCCAGCCCCACCAGCAGATGAGCGCCGGTGGCCTCGCCGTTTTTCCGCATCCATTTTTCCTGTTTAGGCGCGCCCAAACAGACGAACACCGCGTCCGCGCCGCTGGCCCGGATAGCCTCGATCACCGGGCCGTCCTCCTGGAAATAGCCGTCGCGGGTTCCGGCAATCCGCAGCCCAGGATACTGGGTCTTCAGGTTTTCCGCCGCCTTTTCCGCCACGCCGGGCCTGGCTCCCAGCAGATAGAGGGATTTCCCATTCTCCGCCATCCGCTCCATGAGCCCCTGGGCGAAGCCGATGCCGGTGACCCGGCCCTTCAGGGGCGTGCCCAGCATCTTCGCGCCGTAAATCACCCCGATGCCGTCGGCCAGCACCAGGTCCGCGCCGTTGACGGCCTCCAGGGCCGACCGGTCCTCCCGGCAGACCTCCACAATCTCCGGGTTGGGGGTGACCGCGTAGTGGGCGCCCTCCGCGCTCAGCAGGCGCACGCCTTCCGTCACCGCCTCCTCCATGGTGATATTGTCAAAGCCCACGCCTAATACATTTACCTGCACCGCTTTTTCTCCTTCTGATTCAAAGGTTGTTTTTCCCAGTATAGCACAATTTTATCTGCTTGTCCACCCGGGCGGCCAAGCGTCCGCTTCTATTCTTCCCCCTTATTTTTCCTCAGAAACGAAAACTTTGTCTCGCTGCAAACCACCGCAGCGAAAATCAGCGCGAATCCCGCCAGCATCCGCCTGCTCACCTGATCCCCGGCAAACGCCACCGAGCACAGCACCCCGAACACTGACTCCAGCGATAAAATCACCGACGCCGACGCCGGGTCGGACCACACCTGGCCCACGTTCTGGAACAGCAGGGCCACCGTGGTGGCTATCACCGCCAGATAAGCCAGGGGCAGCAGGACCTCCGGATTTGCCAGCGCCCGGGCGGGAAAGGTCTCCGCCAGCACGCCGCCGGCCCAGGCGTACAGGGCCGCGAAAATGAACTGGAACACAGTCAGGAGGGAAACGTCCTTCCCTGCGGAAAGCTTGGATACCGTCACGATGTGCATGGCGTAGAACACCGCGCAGATCAGGGTCAGGCCATCCCCGGTGTTCACCGTCAGGTCTCCGGTGAGGCTCACCAGCCCTACCCCCGCCACGCACAGCACCGCCGCCAGCACGTTGTACCGGTCCGGCTTGCTTTTCGCGAAAATCCAGTACAAAAACGGCACCAACACGCAGTACACAGAGGTCAGAAAGGCGTTTTTGGACGGCGTGGTCAGGGCCAGACCGTAGGTCTGGATGGAGTAGCCCAGATACAGCATGGTCCCGATCACGGCTCCCCGCCAGAGATAGTCGGTTGTGAAAATCCGCCATTTCTTCCAGCAGAACAGCCCCAGCAGCACCGCGCCGGAAGTAAACCGGATGGCCAGCAGATACTGCACCGGCAGCTGGTCCAGAGCGTCCTTCATAATAAAGAAAGAGCTGCCCCAGATGAACGCCGCCAGAAACAGCATGGGCTTGGCCAATTTTCTCATCATATGTTCGCTCATGGCGTCTTACCTCGCTCTTGCAATAGTGTGCCGGCATATGATACAATAGTGCTGAAATGTTATCCTACCAGAGAGGTACGAAAATGGCAAGACTTGACGAGAAATTTTTCCTTCAGGACACCGTGACCGCCGCCCAGGAGCTGCTGGGCCGCTATCTGGTCCGGGTGGACGGCGGCGAAACCATGGTCTGCCGGATCACGGAGACAGAGGCTTATATCGGCGCCATCGACAAGGCCTGCCACGCCTACGGCGGCAGGCGGACCAAGCGCACCGAGACCCTCTACGCCGCCCCCGGCACCGCCTATGTTTACCTGATTTACGGCATGTACAGCTGTCTCAACTTCGTCACCGGACAGGAGGGGGCAGCCTCCGCCGTCCTGATCCGGAGTGGTACGCCGGTATATAACGCGGACGCCGTGGCCCGGCGGCGGTTCGGCGTGGCGGCGGCGGAGATGAGCGCCTATCAGCGGAAAAACTTCATGAACGGGCCGGGGAAGCTGTGCAGGGGGTTGTCTGTTACCAGGGAGCTGAACGCCCTGCCGCTGGGCAGCGGCGCGCTGTATCTGGCCCACGATCTTCCGGAGCTGGGCCTGGAGCGCCGGCCGGACGACCTGCCCTTTCACACCGGGAAGCGGATCGGCATCGACTATGCCGAGGAAGCCATCGACTTCCCCTGGCGGTTCTGGTGCTAAGCGCGCGGCCAGCGCGCCCCATACAACACCTTTTATCCGGTTTCCCCACAATAACCAACTCTTTCTGACAAATCGAAACAGGAGACGCTTTATGTTATTATTCGACCTGGACGGCACCCTGATCGACTCCAACGGCGTGTGGCTGGAGGTGGACAAGGTCTTCCTCGCCCGCCACGGCTATGAATACAGCCAGGAATACCACGACGGCGTGGCCCACTCCATTCTGCGAAACTGCGCCATTTTTACAAAAAATCATTTTCAGATGGAGGAATCCTGTGAGGAGATCATCGCGGAGTGGATGGAGCTGGCCCGGAATTCCTACGATACGGTCCCTCTCAAGCCCCACGTCCGGGAATACCTGGACCGCTGTAAGGAGGCGGGTCACCGGATGGCCATTTTTACCGCCTGCGTCCCGGAGCACTGTCAGGCGGCGGTAAGGAACCACGGACTGGACGCCTATTTCGAGAGGATCATCTACGCCCAGGAGCTGGGGGAGGACAAGAAGTCCCCGGCCATCTTCCGGCAGGCGGCGGCGCTGCTGGGGGTGAAGCCCAGGGAGTGCGTGTTCTTCGACGATTCCCTCACCGCCTGCAAGGGGGCCAAGGCCGCGGGCATGACCGTGGTGGGCATCCGGGACGGTTATTTCACCGGGGCCGAGGCGGACATGCGGGAGCTGTGCGACCAGTATATCTCGGATTTCGGAGAACTGCTGTAAAGTAAGGTCTGCGTATGGAGAAGGGAGGGCACGAATCTGTGCCCTCCCCTTTATTCTTATACTATTCCCTGATTAAAAGCGCAATATCGTCACCGGGCAAAAATCTGGGATTTGCAATGGGTATAGGCTCGCATGAAAAGTTCTTTCTGATACTTTTTCTTTCAATTATAGGTATCAAGGGTTACCGTGCGGCGGATTGAGCCAAACTGCGCAGAAAAGAGCGGATTTGGCCGTCCGCCCAGGACCTTTTTCTTTCAAGAAAAAGTATTAATTGCCAAAGGAGCTCGTAAACAGGTTCGCCATAGCCTGGGCGTCGCTGGGATGGACGAACATGGCCACCACGTTGGAGGCAGAGGTGATCACGCCCTTCTCCCAGGTTTCGCAGGACTCCGGATACCACGCGCCGCCCTCGGCCTGGGTGGTGATGCGGTCCTGAAGAATGCTCTTCACGGCGGCAATATCGTCCGAAGAGGCGCTGTCAGACAGCTTCACCAGGCCCACGGCCACGTTGGAAACGCTGATCATAGGCTCCTGAATCAGGATCTCCTCTACGGAGGCGATACCGCTGAGGCCGGAATAGTAGTTTTCCAGCAGATCGCCCTCCATGACCATCATCATGCCCAGACCCTCATATCTGCTCTGCAGGGTGGCGAAGAACTCGCTGAGCGACGGCGCCGCCGCCGCGCCGGGCGCGGTCCCGCTCTCCGCCGTCCACTGGCACCGGACGGTGCACGGAAAATCATACTGCCCCGCCTCGCACTCCACGTGCATGGTCACGGTCGTCGTGCCGGGAGCCACGGCGGTGACAACGCCGGTCACCCAGTCTGCCACGGCAACTCCGGGATCGGCGGAGGTGAAGGTACTGGCGTAAATGCCGCTCACGCCCTGGGCGGACAGAGTAAAGGTTTCTCCGGCATGGAGCAGGGTGATATCCGTATGGCTGGCCGTGATGCTCTCCTCGCCGGCGCCGGCCCCCTCCTCCCATCTGCACCGGACGATGCAGTCAAAATCCTGCTCCTTGCCGCCGAATTCCGTATGGGCCGTGATTTTGGTGGTACCGGGCGCTACGGCGGTGATCTCGCCGCCGGCTTCATCCACAGCCGCCACAGCCGGGTCGGCGGAGGTGTATGTACAGGCGTCGGGGTCGTTTCCGTTGCTGTCCCAAACGGTAAAGCGGAAGGTTTCCCCGGCGTAGAACAGTGTCACATCGGTATGGCTGGCGCGAATGACGTACTCATCACTGCTGACGGGCGGGCCGGAAATATCGCCGTCGTCCTTATCCGGGGCAGGAAGGAGGGTGTCCGGCGTATCGGAGGGGATCTCCGGCTCGACAGAAGGGATATCCGGCGCAGCGGGAGACTCCTGCGGGAGTCCGGCGTCCGGGTCCTCCTTGGCGTCCGGCTCTGCCTTATCGAGGAACGGCAGGGAACAGGCCGTCAGGCTCATCAGCATGGCAAGAGCCAGCAGCAGCGCGGTCAACTTTTTCATTGCGTTATCCTCCACAGTATTGAAGTTTTCTCTTTATCACAATACCGTGCGGAGACATATTTGTCAAGCAGAATTTCTCTCCAGTTCAGTCCAGCACGACCGATTTCTTCTTCCCCTTTTTGTTCCTTGGGTATTCCCGTATCCTGGTCACATATTCCAGATTGACCGCCTGTATCTGCCCCTGGGCGTCCTCAAGGACCATCCCCCCGCCGCCGACCTCCCTGATGGTGCCCTGCACGCTGCCGTCGTTGGACGTAATGGTATAAATAATGCACTCCTTGCCGATAAACTGCTTTGCCAGAGTCTCCATTGCTTCCCTCTCCTTTTTTCCTTTTCGTCTGATGTGACGTATGACCGCCGCGTTCCTCTTCCCTCTCTGTGGAAGAAGCACAAAGAGAAACAGGAACCAGAACGCCGCAAGCATCCAATATACCGGTCTCAAAAGTCTCCCTCCGTTCAAAAGCCCCGCTACATCTTCGCCTCCGCCGTCCGGTAGCATATGACGCTCAGGACGATCAATCCCAGCAGGAGCACGATGCCCGCCGCCGCCCAAATGGCCGGACTGAGCAGCCCCGCCAGGAACAGGATGCCCCGCCCGATCTGGGCCAGCAGACTGGTCCCTTCCTCCTGGGCCGCGTGTACCGCGTTGCTGATGATCATGGGCGCGAAGCAGCAGGGAAACCAGATGGCGGCGAAGCCCTTGGCGCCGAATCTCAGCTGCAAAGCCCCGAAGCAGAAATCCGCGACGCAGATGCCCGCGATGAAGATCACATAGAACCACCACTTCATCTCGCTGTGCAGGTCAAAATCCAGCTCCCAGCCGGGATACAGCAGGGTATAGACCCACAGCTCAAACTTGTTCAGCACCCACGCGAAAGCAACGCCTATCACACAGTTCATTACCGTAAGGATGGGGTCCGCCAGCATATAGGACCGCCGGGTCCGGCCCATGGAGACCGCCATATGGTAGCGGTGCGCCCCGCCGTTGCCCCGGACCAGGCCGCCGAAAACGGTGGCCATCAGCGCCATCATGGAGCCGATGGCCGCATAGTCCCGGTCCTGGTTGACAAAGGCGTTGATGCACACCACGATCAGAAAGCCCGTCAGGAACAGAGCCGCCTGGAAAATCAGCATAATCAGCACGCCGCTCCGGTTCACCTTCAGATGTTTGATAAAGAAGTTCACGCGCTCTCCCTCCTTACAGCTTCACTTCCTGCCGCCGCAGCAGCAGCCACTGGAACCCGATGTCCAGTCCCAGCGATACCGGCGCCGCCGCCAGCAGCCACCAGGGCAGCTTGATGAGATGTGCCACAATGTCAGCGGTCTTTGCGATGGACAGCCCATCGCCGGCCGCCGCTCCGGCAAAGCCCACCGTGCCTCCTGCGACACCGCAGAGCAGGATAATGACGACCATACCCAGCCATTTCCATTTTACAAACAATGTCCCCATAACGCTCCCCGCCGCGGAGGCGATAATCAGTACGCACAGGAGCGTCGGGATGCTCCGCAGGCCGATGGCGGACACCTCGCCCGGCGCCAGCAGCCAGATCAGGGCGCACGCCGCCAGCGTCACGGCGATGATGAGCGCCCGGTAGTAGTGGAAGCCCAGCAGTACGTTCCGCCTGGTCTCTCCCATGGACAGCAGCAGGGGTACATACAGCGTCTGGCATCCGGTGTTGATCATCAGCATCATGAGGATGGCGGAAACGAGCAGGAAGTAAGGCATCACGGTGGCAAACGTGCCGAAATCCAGCCCCTCCGCGCCGAACAGAGCGATGACCGCCAGGACCGCCGCACAGCTCAGGGTCGCTCCCGCGCTCTCCCAGGTATACCGGGTCCAAAATCTCAGGTTGCGCTTCACTTGGCCTCCTCCTCCCCGCACAGGGCCACAAAGGCCCGCTGGAGGCTCACCGGCTGGACGGACACGTCGTAACTCTCGTCCACGCTCTGTCCGGGCTTGAGAAACACGGTCACGCCCTTGCTGCGGCCCACGGTCTCCGGATGGTGGGCCTCCAGGCCGGCGGTAGCGGCGTCCACCTCTTCGGCCTTTCCGCTGACGTGGACGGCGCTGTCCACAAACGCCTGGGTATCGGCCTCAATGAGGATCCTGCCCTCGTGGAGGATGATGACCTCCTCCAGCACGTCGGCGGCCTCCTCGATGATGTGGGTGGAGACCACAAAGGTCCGTCCGGAGCCGGTATACTCCTCCAGCAGCAGCTTGTAGAACCGCTCACGGGCCACCACGTCCAGCCCCGCCACCGGCTCGTCCAGAAAAGTGTAGGGCGCCTTGGAGCACAGGGCCACGATGATGGTGATCATGGACAGCAGTCCCTTGTTCATCTTGCCGAACTTCTTCTTCACGTTCAGGTCGAACAGCTTCACCAGCCGCTCCTCCAGAGCCTTGTCCCAGTCCTCGTAGTAAGTAGACGCGATACGCAGGTACTCCTTGGCTTTCATGGAGGCCAGGCCGCTCTCGGCGTTGGCGTTCAGTTCCCGGGAAAAGCAGATTTTCGCCAGGCTCTTCCGGTGCTCCCACACAGGCTCTCCGTCCAGTGTGACGGTTCCCCTGCTGGCGGGGTTCTGGGCGGAAAGAATGGAGAGCAGGGTGGTTTTTCCCGCGCCGTTGCGGCCGATGAGGCCGTAGATCTTCCCGGGCTGAAGGTCCAGGGTCACGTCTTGCAGCACGTCCTTGCCGCTGTAAGTCTTTATGATGTTCTCGCAATGCAGGCTCATATGTTTCTCTCCCCTATCATAGTCAGTAATTCTTCCTTGGAGATCCCCAGGCTCCTGGCCTCCGCCAGCAGGGGGACCACGTGGTTTTCCGCGAACGCGGCCCTGCGCTTGGCAAGGATCTTTTCTCTCGCTCCCCTGGAGACGAACATGCCGATTCCTCTCCGTTTGTAAAGGATGCCCTCGTCCACCAGCAGACCCACGCCCTTGGCGGCGGTGGCGGGGTTGATGGTGTAGAGCTTCGCCAGCTCGTTGGTGCTGGGCACCTGCTCCTCCTCCAGCAGGATTTCTCGTAAGATATCGGTCTCGATCATCTCGCTGATCTGGAGGTAGATGGATTTCTGCTCCGTCAGTCGCTCATTCAAAAGCTTCTCTCCTTTCTACTTTGGTCCATCGGTCAAGTGGTTCATTACTTATGTAACTAACCATACAACAGGAGATGGAAATTGTCAATAGGAAAAATGAAAAATTCCACAGTTTTTTTGCGCGGCAACCAGGTTGCAGTCCGGACAAAAATATGATACACTAATATTTATTACTTCCGAACGGAAAGGCCGGAAGTAATATGTGCCATGTTTTGCGGTTGCCGCCGTTTATGGCGGCGAGCAAAACGGCTCTGATCAAATGATATTATTTCCGAACTTTATGTTCAGAAATAATATATCATCTGTGCTTGGTCCGGCCCTCCTGTCCAGCGGCAGGGCCGGAAAAGCGATACTTTTTCTTGAAAGAAAAAGGTCCTGGGCGGACGGCCAAATCCGCTCTTTTCTGCGCAGTTTGGCTCAATCCGCCGCACGGTAACCCTTGATACCTATAATTGAAAGAAAAAGTATCAAAAAAGCTTTTATTCCGAGCCTAAACCCATTGCTATTCCTAGATTTCCGCCCGGTAACGAATTACAACATTGTAAACGAAAACAGTATGAGGAAGCACCATGAAAATGCTATTTAAACAGCGCATGTTCTCCTGGTTCGACAGCTATGACATCTACGATGAAGCCGGAAACACCCTCTTCACCGTGGAGGGCAAGCTCAGCTGGGGCCACTGCCTCCACATTCTGGACGCCAACGGCCAGCATATCGGCACCGTCCAGGAGCGGGTGATGACCTTCCTGCCCCAGTTCGAGCTGTACGCCTACGGCGAGTATCTGGGGTGCCTGAAAAAGGAATTTACCCTTTTCACCCCCCGGTTCGTCTTTGATTGCAGCGACTGGCAGGTAGAGGGCAGCTGGACCGAGTGGGATTACTCTATCACCAGCCCCGGCCAGGGACTGGTGGCCGCCATCGGCAAGGAGCTGTTCCAGTGGACCGACACCTATGTGATTGACGTGGAGGACCCCGGCAACGCCCTGTGCGCCCTGATGGTGGTCCTTGCCATCGACGCGGAGAAGTGCAGGCGGTCCTAGGCGGACGGCCAAACTCGCTCTTTGCTGCGCGGATCGATCCACTCAGCCGCACGGTGACGGGAGAGTGTTGAGTGCAGGAGAAATTGAAATGAAGATCGAACATATCGAGACCCCCCGCCTCTATCTGCGGGGCTTCGCCCCGGCGGACGCCTCCTTCGCCATAAGCATCTGGAACGACCCGGAGATGGGCGAATACCTCCTGGACGAGACAATGGAGGCCGTCAGCGATGAATATTTCCGCCAGATCCAGGCCCTGGGGGAGGACCCGGAGTGCTGCTACCTCATCGCCGAGGACAAGTTCACCGGCGAGCGCATTGGGACATGCAGCTTCATCCCTGCGGACGGCGTGTACGACATCGCTTACTGCGTCCATAAAAGGTTCTGGCGGCAGGGCTACGCCACAGAGATGGCGGGCGGAATGATCGGCTATGCCAGGAGCCGGGGCGCGAAGAAGATCACCGCCGTCATCAGCAGCGAGAACCCCGGCTCCAACGCCATCGCCCAAAAGTTTGGCTTCCGCATTGCGGAGACGCTTATCCAGAAAAAGCGGGGCGGCGGCAGGGAGTTTGTCGACTACAGGTACGAGCTGGACCTGTAAAAACTGTAAGAGGCAAAGCAAAGGCAAAACGTAGTTTTGCCGAAAAAAGTTTTTCTTTTGGTTCTTTTCTCTGCTCACAAAGAAAAGAACATCCCCCGCAAAAAAGGAAAGGAGCGTGACCGCCCATGGACCAACCGTTAGCGGACCGCATCCGGCCCCAATCGCTGGATGAGGTCGTCGGCCAAACGCACCTGCTGGGCCCCAGCGCCCTGCTGCGCCGGTTCATTGAAAAGGGCACCGACGCCAACATGGTCTTTTACGGTCCCTCCGGCACCGGCAAGACCACCATCGCCAACATCATCGCCAGGCGCACCCACCGGACCCTGTACCGCCTCAACGCCACCACCGCGTCCCTCCAGGACGTGAAGGCCATCATCGGGGACGTGGGAACGCTGATGGCTCCCGGCGGGGCGCTGCTGTACCTGGACGAGATCCAGTACTTCAACAAGAAGCAGCAGCAGTCCCTCCTGGAGTTCATGGAGAACGGGTCCATCACCCTCATCGCCTCCACCACGGAGAACCCCTATTTCTATGTTTACGCCGCCCTTCTCAGCCGGAGCACGGTGTTTGAGTTCAAGCCCGTCACCGCCGGCGACGTCCGCCCCGCCGTGGAGCGGGCCCTGGCGCTGGTACAAAAGGAGAGCCCTCTCCCCCTTTCCTGGGAGGAGGGCGTACCGGACTACATCGCCTACGCCTGCGGCGGGGACGTGCGCAAGGCCATGAACGCGGTGGAGCTGCTGTACGAGGCGGCTCCGGCGGAGGGCGGAAAGCTGCTGCTGACCGTGGCGGACGCGGAGCAGGTGAGCCAGCGCAGCGCCATGCGCTACGACCGGGGCGGCGACGCCATGTACGATCTGGCGTCGGCTCTGATGAAGTCCCTCCGGGGCAGCGACCCGGACGCGGCCCTGCACTATCTGGCCCGGTTCCTGGAGGCGGGGGACCTCATTACTCCCTGCCGCCGCCTTCTCTGCTCCGCCAGCGAGGACGTGGGGATGGCCTACCCCCAGGCCGTCGCCATCGTGAAGGCCTGCGTGGACAACGCCATGCAGCTGGGGCTTCCGGAGGCACAGCTTCCTCTGGCCCAGGCGGCCGTCCTGCTGGCCACCGCGCCCAAGTCCAACAGTGTGGTGAGCGCCATCGGCGCAGCCTGGGCGGACGTAAAAAAGGGACGGACCGGGTCCGTCCCAAGGGAATTGCAGAACGTCCATGCCGACACCACCGGCCAGGAACGGGAGCAGGGGTATCTGTATCCCCACGAGTTCCCCGGCCACTGGGTGAAGCAACAGTATCTGCCCGACGAGCTGACAGGCGTAACCTACTACCAGTACGGCGACAACAAGACCGAGCAGGCGGCAAAGGCTTACTGGGACAAGATCAAGGGGGAATCTCCTTAATACGCCCAATCGCAAATCTGTCCGTCTGTTATAAAGTATTGGATCTCCGGCGGCTTTCCGGCGGGTCCCAGATTCTGGATGATCTGGAGCTTGATCTTCCGTGTATCAGGCCGGATGGACTTTATGTATACCGAAACCGCGTCGCCGGGGGCCGCGTCCCCCCGCCATTCCGCCAGCCCGGACAGGTTGGGCGTCAGCTCGATGAAAATCCCGTACTCCTTGACGCCCCGGACAATGCCGGGGACAGCGTCTCCTGGAGAGAAAGCCGCGGCGTTCTCCAGCCACGTCCCCAGCAGCTCCTTGTGGGACAGATAGAACCGGCAGGCGGTGGAGTCAATGCCGGTGACCATGACCAGGACATCCTGCCCCACCCGGAGCCGCGCGGAGGGATGGGGGATACGGGAGACGGAGATATTCTCCAGCGGGATCAGCGACGTGACCCCGCACCCCAGGTCTACAAAGGCCCCGAAGCTCTCCAGATGAGTGACCCTGGCGGGAAGGATGCCGCCGGGAGCGCTGTGCTCCAGCAGATACGCGATGGCCTGCTCCTGGGCCGAGCGGCGGGAAAGGGTAAAATGGGGCCTCCCGCCGCCGTCCACCTCCATGCCGGTAACGGTAAAGCAGGTCGGCTTGCCCACGCGGGAGAGGACCGCGATGTCCCGCTCCGCGCCGCTGATGGCGGGATGGATGACGTCCTGACGGGGAATGGTTCCCTCATAGCCGCCGAAGCGGACCGTCAGGTCCCTCCGTCCATCGCAGCGGATGGCCATGCCCTCCAGCACCGTCTGGTTCTCCATAGCGTCGCGGAGGACGCTCAGGGGCTGATCTTCCGGAAACAGGGGGCCCACGCCCTCTGGTAAATATTCATTCCTACGCATATGCCGCACCGTCCTTGTTTTTTCAGATAGGACAGTGTATGCGGCGCAGTGCTTGACCGGTGAAAGGATAAGGTGATTTCTTGTTGGATTTGAAATTGAATGACCGGGTGGAGCTGAAGAAGCCGCATCCCTGCGGCGGCAAAACGTGGGTGATCGGACGGCTGGGGATGGACATCAAGCTCAGGTGCGAGACCTGCGGGCACGAGCTGATGCTCCCCCGGAGCAAGGCGGAAAAGGCCATCAAAAAAATCTTGAGTCAGGAGGCGCAGACATGAGTCAGAAATGGGTGAAAATCCTTTCCCGCGTGATCATCGGGATTCTGGTACTTACCATGCTGGCGAGTTTTATCCTTCCCATGCTGGGTTGAGGGCGGCCCCTGCTATGCCGCAAAAACATAATGGTGAGATCAGGGCCGGGAATCTGACAGCAGATTCTCGGCCCTGAATTTATGGGCAAAGCGCCTGGAGCAGCCCAAAACAGGGCTTGACAAAAGTACAACGCTGTGTTATATTTTGAATGTCAACATCATGTTATACATCAAGGAGGAACCGCCATGCCGCAGCAAATCTCTGACGCCGAACTGGAAATTATGAAAATCGTATGGGGCAGCCAGTCGGAGGTAACGCTGTTTCCCTACATCATGGACGCTCTGGCGGCCAGGGGCAAACCGTGTCAGAAGAATACCCTGATTGTGCTTTTGTCCCGGCTGGTTCACAAGGGCTTTCTGAGCGCCAGGAAAATCGGCCGGCGCAATGAATATACCGCCCTCGTTTCAGAATCGGAATACCAGACGGCGCAGACGAAGCACTTCCTGGCAAAAATCTATGAGGGAAGTGCGAAAGGTCTGGTTTCCAATCTGATTCTGGACGATTTGCTGTCAGACGAGGAGTACGAGGAGCTGAAAAGCCTGCTGAAGAAAGGGTCGGAGGAGTCATGAGCACCATTTTGAAGACATTCCTGTCCATGTCCTTTTCCGGCGGCTTGCTTATCCTGACGCTGCTTTTGGGAAAGCGGTTTTTAAAGGACAAGATCAGCCGGCAATGGCAGTATTACATCTGGCTCCTTGTCATTCTGCGGCTGCTGCTCCCCTTCAGCCCGGAAATAAGCCTGATGGGGAAAGCCTATCAGGCGGTCGATCAGGCGATCACCCGGGCCGCTCCTCCGACGCGGCAGGAGAACCCGCTTGCCGGTCCGGAAGGCGCGCATGTCTCGTCCGTCGGTCCGGAGCAGGGGGAGGAATCGGCGAATCTCCCGGCACAGAACTTGACAGCCGCTCCCCCGCGTCAGGATATTGGGGCATGGCTGACGGATCACATCTGGCTGATTTGGCCGGCCGCCGCTCTGGGTCTTCTGATACGAAAAATAACGATTTATCAGGGGTTTGTGCGATATATCCACGCCGGGATGGTCCCCGTTTCCGACGTGGATATGCTGGACCGCCTTTCCGCCGCCGCGGAGCGGGCAGGGGTTCGGGCGCCGGTGGAGCTTTGCGTCAATCCGCTGGTCTCTTCGCCGCTGCTGATTGGCTTTTTCCATCCGTGTATCGTGCTGCCGGGCGCGGATATTCCCGAAACGGATTTCCAGTATATCGCGCTGCATGAGCTGACGCACTACCGGCGGCGGGATATGTTTTACAAATGGCTGGCGCAGATTACGGTCTGTCTGCACTGGTTCAATCCCCTGGTGCATCTTATGAACCGGGAAATCACCAGCGCCTGTGAATTTTCCTGTGACGAGGCAGTCCTCGCAAAAATGGGGCACGACCATGCGCAGGACTATGGACAAACTCTGCTGGACGCGATGGCGGCGGTGGGAAAGTACAGGGAAAATCCCGGCGCTGTCACGTTAAGCGAAAATAAGCGGCTATTGAAAGAGAGGTTAAGCGCAATTATGAATTTCAGAAAGAAGTCAACCGCGACACGGTGTTTAACGGGCGCGCTGACGCTGTGCGTGGTCTTCTGCGCGGTTTTTGTGGGCGTTTATCCCGCCTCGGCGGCGGATGCGTCCGACCCGGCGAACGCGGAAAAGCCGCTGCCGGTACAGTCCGGTCATTCTCCGGCGGCAGAGGAATCGCCAGCAATGGAAACGCTGGATGTCAACGGGAAAACATTCTTTTTAGTTCATAACGAAGCCCAGCTCAGAGCGATCGGCACAGGCGAGTATGGTATGGATCGGAATTATATGCAGCAGGCGGATATTCGGTTATCCACGGATGAATGGGCGCCCATTGGGACATGGGACGCTCCGTTTACGGGCACGTTTAACGGCAACGGCTTTGAAATCATCGGGCTTACCATGACTGACCCGGACGCGGAGATCGTTGGACTGTTCGGCGTTGCCAAAAATGCGCATATTTATAATGTCACGATGCGGGATTACGATATCGCAGGCGCGGGCGGAAATATTCAGGGGAAATCCGTTGGAGCAGTCCTTGCGATCGGCCAGGGGAGCCGTTCCTATGATAATTTCGTCTATCCAAAAGAAACGGGTGAAGATATAACGCAGGACCAGACCACGGGAGCGCCCCTGTCAGAGGCGGCACGGTACTATGAGGCGGACAGTCTGCCGCTGTTTCAAATCGCGTTCTCCCGGCTGGACGGGACCGCGCAGGGGGAGTGGCTGGAAAAGCTCTACGCCGGAGACGATTTTGCCTTCTTCTCCGTCGCTGTGAGAATACTGGACGGGGACGACCCGCTCATCGCCGCCTTCGCGGAACGGGCCTACGGGGACGGAGAAATCGCGTTTTTCTCCACCCTGACGGACTGCATGGACAAAGCGGATCTGGAGCGCTGGCTGGACAGGGCCCTGGAGGATGGAAAATGGAGTTTCCAGTCCATGCTGTTCAATAAGCTGGACCGGAATGATGAATTTGATGAACTGGAAGAACAGCGGGAAAAGGAATGGGAAGCGGCGCAGAGGGCGGAGTACCAGGCCGCAGGCGTTACGATGGACGGCAAGAATTATTACTACCAGGGACAGCTGGTCAATATTTTCCTGGACGTCCGAAAGGGAGGCTCCTTCTATGTACTGGACATGAACCCCAAGGGAACCGTCAACGTCAGGATCACCCGCAGCGCGGACGACAAGATTACAGGCGCTGCCTGTATGACGGATGCGGAAGCAGCCAGTCTGCTGGGCGATATGGAGGCTCCGGAGGGCGAAGCCCGGGATAAAGGCTGGGACAGCCCGGATGAAGCCTGGGATAACAGCGAGATCGTCTCCGTCCCCGTGGGTATTGAAAAGGTGAAGGACGGCGAATACGTCTGGCTGGGAACCTATACTCTGAACGAGGGCGACCGGGTCTGCTACAATGTTTCCGCGGAAAGCGGGGAACAGTTGGACGTGGGCTTTGCCAAGCCGGGACAGACCAGTCCGGAGGTCCGTTACTATATGGTTTCCTGCCGGAGAACCGATGGAAAGCTGGAGGTCAGGACCGAGACCATGATGTGGAAATCCCCCGTTGATCCGGGGGAGTACCGTTTATTCCTTCACACGGAGGGCGGCGCGCTGGCCCATGTCAGTGGGAGCGTCACGATCATTAAGGCCGCGCAGAATTCGCAATAGGCTGCCATCCGGGCGCGGGAGCCCGGTCTGTCAAGTGAAAACCGCCGCTCCGCCTCCGCAGGAAGCAGAGGAGAGGGCCGCCCAGCGGGGCGGCCCTCTCCTATTTCTCCTCCAGTTCTTTCGCCAGCTCTTCAGACGGCGTCACGTACGCCGTTTGATAGGGGTCGTAGACCACCATGCCGGGCCGGGCCCCATTGGGCTTGCGGACGTTTTTCACCTGAGTGTAGTCCACCGCCACCTGGCCCCCCTCCCGGCCCTGGGAGAACCATGCCGCCAGCGTGGCGGCCTCCGTCAGGGACCGCCCGTCCGGCTCCCGGCCCTCCGCGCATAGAATCACATGAGACCCGTGGATCCGCTGGGTATGGAACCAGTAGTCCGACTTGAACGCCTCCCTGACCAGCTGGTCGTTCTGCGTATTGCTCCGCCCCACGAGGATGCGGAAGCCCCCGCTGGACCGGAAGGTCCGGGGACGGCCGGGTCCCCGTTTGGGCTCCCTTTTCCCTGGGGCCGGACCCTTCAGATGCCCCGCCTCCCGCAGCTCCCGGCGGATGTCGTTGAAGTCCTGCTCCGTCTCCGCCCGGCTCAGCTCGTCCAGCACGCTCTCCAGCCAGTCCCGCTCCTTCCGGGCCAGGTCCATCTGCACCGTGAGATACGCCTCCGCCGTCTTGGCCTTGTTGTACCGCTTGAAATATTTCGCCGCGTTCTGCTGGGGCGTCAGCAGGGGGTCCAGAGGAATCTCCACCTCCGGACAGCCCTCCTCATAATAGTTCTCCGCCCGCAGAACGCCGGAGCCACGCTCCATCCGGTACAGGTTGGCGGTAATCAACTCGCCGCAGAGCCGCAGGCGGTCCCGGCCCTGGGTCTCGGCATACTCCTTCTCCTGAAGGGCCAGCTTCCGGCGGGCCCGGTCACGGGCGTTGGCGGCGGCTCTCTGGAGGTCCTGACCCCGCTGGCGCACCCGCTCGATCTGCTCCCGGGTCTCATAGAAAGCATCCAGCATGGGGGAAAAAGCGTCCCACGTCCGGCCCTCCATGCTGTCCCCGTACTGGGCGATGGGCAGATAGGAGAAATCCGACGGCTTACCGTCCTTTATGAGCATATAGGGCCGGAACTCCTCATTCTTTACCCGCTCCTGCCAGGCGAAAAACGCCTCCCGCAAAGCGTTGGGAGCGTCCCCCGCCATCCGGTCTCCGCCCGCGCGCCGGGCAATCTCCCGACACACCAGGGGCGACAGACCGAAAAAGCTGTCCAGCAGGAACGCGCCGGTTTCCCGCTCCGGGTTGGCGTCCGCCAGAAGACGGGCGAAGCCGTCCGCGTCGATCGCCAGCGGGTCCGCCTTCTCCTGGGCGGGAGGCAGACGGTAGAACAGCCCCGGCAGCACCTGCCGCCGCTCGCTCATCTCCATATCCACCCGGCGGAGGCAGTCGATAATGCGGTCCTCCCCGTCCAGCAGAATCAGGTTGGAATACCGTCCCATGCACTCCGCCGCCAGCTTCCGGACCCCCGGCTCGCCCAGCTCGTCAACGATCTCCACCGTCAGGATCACCGCCCGCTCCAGAGCGGGCTGGTCAACGGCGGTGAGCCGTCCGCCCCCCAGATGCTTGCGCAGGAGCATGCAGAACATGGGCGGCGCGGCAGGGTTTTCCCTGGAAATCCCGGTGAGATGGATCCGGGCCTGACTGGCTCCGGCGCACAGCAGCAGCTTCTGATTCCCCCGGAAGGTGAGGATCACCTGATCCCGCGCGGGCTGCTGCACCTTCTCGATCCGCAGGCCCAGCAGGGCCTCCCGCAATTCCTTTACTACGCCTATCAGGCATACGGCGTCAAGCGGCATGGTCATCCTCCTCCATCATCGCGGCAAACAGCCGGCTGATCCGTTCCCGCTCGCCGCGCAGATACAGCCACCCGAACAGGCACTCCAGAGCGGTGGCCTTCAAATACTCCGAACGGCTGGCGTTATGGGGGATGGTATGGACGTGGGCGTTGCGCCCCCGTTTGTAGACCGCCAGCTCCTCCTCCGTCAGCAGAGGCAGGACGCGCTCCCCCCGTTCCGCCTGCGCCCGGGCCCGGACCAGCTCCACCGCGGCCCGGTGGAGCCCTTTGCCGGTGGCCTTGCCGTGGGCGCACAGCCATGCGCGCACCAGCAGCTCGTACACCGCGTCCCCCAGATGGGCCAGGCCAATGCTGCTGATGCCCCGGATCTCGTCCTCACTGAGCGTGATGTTGAAATAATCGTTCATAATGTCTCCTGTCTGTAAAGCCTTGCTGTCTTCCATCATCATATAGGCAGACGGAGGATCTGTCAATTGGTTTCTTGCATATTTCGTGGGGGCCGGAAGAACAGGAAAATTTGCCTCAATCTTTACTTGACATTTTCTTCACCGGATGGTATGCTTACGGTGTGTTCAAAAATGTACAAATTAGTCACCGTCAGGCGAAACCAGTCCGTCTTCCGGCTTTGCCGCAGTAGGCTTCTTTGCATTTATTTCAATTCTTTAGGAGGCAATCAGCATGAATAACGGTACTGTAAAATGGTTCAACGCGGAGAAGGGCTATGGCTTTATCTCCAACGATGACGGAAGCGGCGACGTATTCGTCCATTTTTCTGCCATCCAGGGAACCGGCTATCGTACCCTCACCGAGGGGCAGAAGGTCACGTATGACGTGGAACCGGACCCCAAGAACAGCAGCAAGCTGCGCGCGGTGAACGTCACGGCCATCTGACGCGTCGAAATGGCGAAAAGCCGGCGGCCCCTTTGGGGCCGCCGGAAAAAAGAGGAAAAATGCAAAATTTTCTCTTGACAGACAAGGAGATGTCTGCTATACTACATCATGTTCTGCGGGCGTAGCTCATCTGGTAGAGCGCCACCTTGCCAAGGTGGAGGTAGCGGGTTCGAGCCCCGTCGCCCGCTCCAGATGGAGAGGGGAGAAGCAAGTTGCTCCCCTCTCTTTTTGCGCGGAGAGCGCTCGAACCCGCTGCCTCCACCCAGCGCCGACGGCGTTTTCAATCCGAGGCGGGCAGAGTTTGAACCCCGTCGCCCGCTCTATTTTTACCGCATCGCCCTCATAAGGCGGTGCTTTTTCTTTTGATTGCAGGAAAGGCCGGTTCCATCAGTTTTTCTCTGCAATTTCTGCAACGATTTCCTTGCCATCCTCTTTGCTGAATTTTAAATGCTGTTGCCCTGGACAAGAGTTGTAAAGACTTGCGCCCCGCCCCGCTATCTGGTATAATCAGATTTACGGATTATATTGACCGGAGGATGAATCAAAGCTATGGCAGTGAAGAAAAAAGCCCCTGACGGCGGTCTGGCCAGGCTGAAGGAAGCCCTCTCCGCGGGAGAGCTGGGGACCGTATACATCTTCCACGGCGTAGAGAGCTATCTGCGGGAGTTCTATCTCTCGGAGATGAAAAAGCAGCTGGTGACCGGGTTTGAGAGCTTCAACTACCATAAGCTGGAGGGGAAAGCGCTGACGGTCCAGACCCTGACGGAAACCGTGGAGGCCATGCCTATGATGTCCCCGCGGACCATGGTGCAGGTGGTGGACTGGGACCTCTATAAGCTCAGCGAGGAGCAGAGAAACGGCCTCATCGCCCTGCTGGAGGACTTTCCGCCCTACTGCTGCCTGGTGATCGTCTACGATCAGACAGAGTACAAGCCCAATAAAACCTATAAGAAGCTGTACGCCGCCCTGGAAGGGCACGCCCAGGCGGTGAAGTTTGAGGAGCAGAGTCAGAACGAGATCCTCAAGTGGGTCTCCCGCCGGTTCAAGGCCGCGGGCCACACCATTGACGCCCCCACGGCGGAGCACCTGCTGTTCACCTGCGGCAGCCTGATGAACGGCCTGATCCCGGAGATCGGCAAGATCGCCGCCTATGCCAAGGGGGAGCGCGTGACCAGGGCCGATATCGACGCGGTGGCCGCCCCTGTGCTGGAGGCCCAGGTGTTCGAGATGACGGGCGCCGTCTCCAAGGGAGATTTCGACCGGGCCGCCGGGGTGCTGGGGACCCTGCTGAAGCTCCAGGAGGAGCCCTTTATGCTCCTGGCCCTCATCGGCAAGGAGCTGCGCAAGCTCCACACCGCCCGCATCGCCCTGGATACCGGACGGGACAGGTTCTGGCTGATGGAGCGGTGGAACATGCGCTCGGACTACCCCGCCCGGCTGCTGCTGGATAACGCCCGGCAGGTCAGCCGCCAGTGGTGTGCCAACGGGGTCAGGCGATGCTATGAGGCGGACCTGCGGATCAAGAGCGTGAGCGGCGTGGACGGAGCGAATGAATTGAAGCTGCTGCTCATGGAGCTGGCCCAGGGGGCCCGGTCCTAGGCGGTCCTGGGCGGACGGCCAATGCGAGACTGGGCTGCGGCGGCCGAACCTGGCCTGCCGCCCGGTGGCGGCGGCCGGGTACTGGGAGGATAGAAGGCATGAGGAAAATCCGGGAAGTCATCGTCGTGGAGGGCCGCTACGACAAGAACGCCCTCAAGCAGGTTGTGGACGCCACCGTGGTGGAAACCCGTGGCTTTGGCGTATTCAATGACAGGGAGCGGCTGGCCCTGCTGCGCCGTCTGGCGGCGGAGCGGGGGCTGATCCTGCTCACCGACAGCGACGGGGCGGGGTTTGTCATCCGGAATTTTCTCAAGGGCGCCATTCCGAAAAGCCGGCTGAAGCAGGCTTATATTCCCGATATCCACGGCAAGGAGCGCCGGAAAACCGCTCCCGGCCGGGAGGGCAAGCTGGGCGTGGAGGGCATGCCTCCTCAGATTCTGCTGGCGGCCCTGGAACGGGCGGGAGCCACCTTTGAGGACGATACATTGTCTGCGGAGCGCCGTCCCATTACCAAGGCGGATTTCTACGCCCTCGGCCTCACCGGCGGACCGGACAGCGCCGCGAGGCGGAGTGCGCTGCTGAAAAAGCTGGACCTGCCGGAACGCATGACCGCCAACGCCCTGCTGGAAGCGGTCAACATTCTGTATACCAGAGAAGAATTTTTGGGGGAGGACCTATGACGGATGTAGAGCGGGCGGCTTCTCTTTTCGCCGGCTGGGAGGAAACCATGGTCTGGTCCTGCCTTCAGGGCGTCATGGGCAGGCTGGAAAGCAACGGGGACGGTACTGCCGGGATGATCTGCAATCAGGACTTTACTTTCCTGGCGGGACGACCGGACGCAGAACTGCTGAAGCGGGCTCCCGGCCCCATTCTGGTCCCCCGGAGTCCGGACTGGCATCCCCTGATTGAGGCCTTTTACGGCCCCCGCGCCGTCCGGGAGCTGCGCTACGCCATCCGGAAGGAGCCGGAGGTTTTTGACCGGGAGAAGCTGGAGGCCTTTGCCGCCGCCCTTCCCGCCGGGTATGAGCTGCGGCCCATTGACGAGGCCATGGTCCCCGTCCTGCTCTCGGAAGCCTGGTCCAGGGATTTCTGCGCCGCCTTTGACAGTCCCGCCGACTGCTGTAAGCGAGGGCTCGGCGTGGCCGCCCTGTGGGAGGGCGTTCCCGTGGCGGGAGCGGGGTCCTACTGCGTCTATCAAGGCGGCATTGAGATTGAAATCGACACGCGGAAGGATCACCGCGGTCGGGGACTTGCCACAGCCTGCGGCGCGAAGCTGATCCTGGAGTGTCTGGACCGGGGACTGTACCCCAGCTGGGACGCCATCGACCTGCGGAGCGTGGCCCTGGCGGAAAAGCTGGGGTATCACCGCGCCCACCCTTATCCGGTATACTGGATCGGTTAGCGCCGGCGCTGGTCCCGTCCATTGCCGCTTTCCCTTATATGCTGATGGACCCGGGCTTTCACCAACTACAAGCTGAAGATTGGATGGTGATATCATTCAACGCGGCAAATCGGGACTTGCGGAGGACCATATGGAGATTTATTCAAATCAGATTGATGAAGCAATCAGGATTATGAGGGAAGTTGCTGCGTGGGGGCGAAATAAGGGCTTTCGCATATGGCCAGATGAATGGCTGACAAAGGAAGAGCTGATTACAATAGACGCGCAGCCGGAGAATTTTTATATTGGTAAAATGGATGGGGTTGCAGTCTGTGCGTTTATTTTACAATGGAGGGACTCAGAGTACTGGGCTGATGCGAAAAATGAAGCTGTGTATTTGCACAAGCTTTGTGTAAGACGTGAATTTGCCGGTAAAAACATGACCCGTTTCATTATAGAAGCAATCAAGCGGCTTTGCCAAAAGGAGGGAATCCGGTATATACGGTTGGATACAGCGCTTGATGAAAAAATTGTAAGAAAGATATATTTAAAATTAGGATTTAAAATTGTGGATATTATTGATTACCCCAATGGACGCTCTATGGCGTTGTATGAGTTGGAGATATAAAGTTCAATTTGCCGGGCAGCGATCCATAATGGGCTGTGCCCCTGCAATATGATGCTGTCAAGAAAAAGGAGGAACGTTCCATGCGAATTTACGGCCTTGTCCAGGACTCGATCGTTGACGGTCCCGGCTTCCGCTTTTCCTGCTTTGTTCAGGGCTGCCCCCACCACTGTCCCGGCTGCCACAACCCGGACAGCCACGACCCGGACGGCGGAAAGGAAATGACCGTGGACGAGGTGGCCGGGGAGCTTCTGAAAAATCCCCTCACCGACGGCCTCACCCTCTCCGGCGGCGATCCCTTCGCCCAGCCGGAGGACTGCCTCGCTCTGGCAAAAATCGCACACGAGCACCGTCTGAACGTCTGGGCCTACTCCGGCTGGACCTTTGAATACCTTCGGGACCAGGGCACCGGGGCGCAGAAAGCCCTGCTGTCGGAACTGGACGCGCTGGTTGACGGTCCTTTTCTTCTGGACCAGCGGACCCTGTCCCTCCCCTGGCGGGGCAGCAGGAATCAGCGGGTCATCGACGTCCCCGCCTCCCTGGCCTCCGGCGCGCCCGTCATCCTCCCGGACTGATCGTTTTCTGTCAGCCTGACCAAATTTCAGTAGACAAAGCGGACCATGTATGGTACAATAGCCGAAAGGCGGCGGGACCATATGTGGTCTGCTTTCTTTTTACCCAGCCGCACACAAAAACATAAAGAGGAGGATCGTTTATGGGAGCTGAAAGCTATACCGGCCGGATCAACCGCAAGCTGAGCAAAAAGCTGCGGATCGTGGAGGTGGCCGCAGGACGGGAGAAGGCCGATCTGGTGCTGAAAAACGCCGATTACGTCAACGTTTTCTCCAGCGAGCTCTGCCATGGGGACATTGCCGTGGCGGAGGGGCTGATCGTGGGCATGGGCGACTACAGCGGGGAGAAGGAAATCGACATGTCCGGAAAGCTGGTCCTCCCCGGCTTCATCGACGCTCATATTCATCTGGAAAGCGCCATGGTCTCCCCCAGGGAGTTCGTCAAGGCCGTCCTGCCCCATGGCACCACCACCGTTATCACCGATCCTCATGAAATCGCCAACGTCATGGGCGCCGACGGTGTGGAGTACATGCTCCAGGCCACCGAGGGCCTGCCGGTGGACGTGCGGTTCATGCTGCCCTCCTGCGTCCCCGCCACGCCCATGGACGAGAGCGGAGCGGTGCTGGACTACCGGACCATCGACTCCTTCTATGAGCATCCCCGCGTCCAGGGGCTGGCAGAAATGATGAATTACCCCGGCGTCATCGGCGCGGACAGCCAGGTCATTGAGAAAATCGTGGCCGCCCAGGCCCACCACAAGAAAATCGACGGCCACGCCCCCGGCCTCCAGGGCAACGATCTCAACGCCTACATCGCCGCCGGGGTTTACTCCGACCACGAGTGCTCCGATCCCGCCGACGCCATCGCCAAGCTGGAGCGGGGGCAGTTCATCATGATCCGGGAGGGCACCGCCGCCCGAAATCTGAAATCCCTGCTTCCCCTTCTGACGGAAAAATACGCCGACCGGTGCATGTTCTGCTGCGACGACAAGCATCCCAGCGACCTGCTGGAAAAGGGACATATCGACTACAACATCCGGGAGGCTGTCCGCCAGGGCGTGGACCCCATTCTGGCGGTGAAGGTGGCCTGTCACCACGCGGCCCGGTATTTCCTGCTGAACAACCGGGGCGCCATCGCCCCCGGCTATCTGGCGGACTTCGTGATCATCGACAACTTCCAGGACTTCAACATCCTCCAGGTGTTCAAAAAGGGCGTGGAGATGTACGACGGAACGGAGGTCCGGGACTTCCCCGCCCCGAAGATTGATCCCTACCTCGCGGAGAAGGCCCACGACACCTTCCATGTGGCCCGGCTCACCGCGCAGGATTTCTCCGAGCGGCGGCCCAGGGGCATCATCGGCATGATTCCCGGCGAGATCATCACCGTGGACCAGGGCTACTCCGACCATATTGACCCGGAATGGGATATTCTGAAAATCGCCGTTGTCGAGCGGCACAAGAATACCCGTCATATCGGCATCGGCTATTTGCAGGGCTATGGCCTGAAGCGGGGCGCGGTAGCGACCAGCGTATCCCACGACTCCCACAACATCATCGTAGTGGGGGCCAGCGAGGAGGACATGGCCGCCGCCGCCAACCGGGTGGCGGAGAACAAAGGCGGCATCGTGGTGATGGAGGACGGCGAGCTCCGCGGCGAGGTGGTTCTGGCCATCGCCGGGCTCATGAGCGACGACACCCTGGAAAACGTGAACCGGGATCTGGAGGCGGCAAAAGACGCGGCCTTCGCTCTGGGCGTCAGCCGGGACATTGATCCCTTCATGACCCTCAGCTTCATGTCCCTGCCGGTGATCCCCACCCTGCGCCTCACCACACGCGGCGTCATCGACGTGGCAAAGCAGCAGTATGTGTAACGGTCATAATCTGTCGCGGAAACTGTCTTTCGATGGATAGAGGCTTGACATTTTTCCATAATACGATATAATCTAATTAACCATATTACTTTAGGCGGTTTTTGAAATGACATATAGATTGATCGGCGACAGCTGCACCGACCTTCCCCTGGAATTGAAAACGGATCCTTGCGTGAAAAGCGTCCCTCTGACCATTCAGATTGGCCCGGAGACCGTGGTGGACGGAGAGGACTTCCATCAGGGCGAGCTCCTGCAAAAAATGCGGGCCTGGCCCGACGCGCCCAAAACGGCCTGCCCCGCCCCCTCCCTGTACCTGGAGCAGTTCATCGAGGATGGGGACAACTACGTGGTGACTCTGTCCGGCCAGCTCTCCGGCTCCTATAACGCGGCTATGCAGGCCCGGGCCATCTACCGGGAGGAGGGCGGCAAAGGGAATGTACATGTGTTCAACTCCCGCTCCGCCTCCGTCGGGCAGGCCCAGATCGTCCTGCTGGTTCGGGAGCTGACGGCCCGGAATTTGCCCTTCGCCCAGATCGTGGAGCGGGTGGAGGCCTATATCGGCCGGATGAAAACTCTCTTTGTACTGGAAAATCTGGATAATCTGCGGAAGAACGGGCGGCTGACAAAGATGCAGTCCCTGGTGACGGGCGCGCTGCGGGTGAAGCTGCTGTGCGGGTCCACGCCGGAGGGTGAAATCCTGAAACTGGGCCAGGGGCTTTCCATCCGGCAGACCCTGGCGAAGATGGTCTCCCGGATGGCGGAGGACCCGGACCACGCGGACCGGCGGCTGATGATCGCTCACTGCAACTGCCCGGAGCGGGCGGATATCCTGCGGGAGATGGTCCGGAAGAAGTGCCGCTTTGGAGAAATCCTGATCGTACCCACCGGCGGTATCTCCACGGTGTACGCCGATGACGGCGGCATCATCGCCGCTTATTGAAAAAACTGATCAAACGGAGCTTGTCCGGTTTTGCGCCGGGTAAGCTCCGTTTTTCTTCACTCATCCAGGTTTGCCGGCGCTGTCCGTCCCGTCTTAAAAAATCTTTAATACTTTTTTGAAAGAAGTACCTTGACAAACGAGGTACTTCCTGGTATGATGAGGCCAACTTAAGGATCGCCTCCGGCGGTCCGGCGAAAGGAGTGTTTGGATTGTCCATTTCTGCGGACACCCTGCGGGGCCATACGGATACCATTATCCTGACCCAGCTGATGCGGGGGGACAACTACGGCTACGAGATCAACAAGACCATCCAGCAGAGAACCGGCGGCGAATACGGCTTCAAGGAGGCCACCCTCTATACTGCTTTCAAGCGCCTGGAGAGCGCTGGGCTCATCTCCTCCTACTGGGGCGAGGACGGACCCGGAGCGCGGCGGCGGTACTACTCGATTACCGAGGAAGGCAAAAAGCGCTGGGAGGAAAACAGCAAAGAATGGAAAAATACCAGGGCCCTGCTGGACGCCCTGATTTCTTTGGAGGAGGACTGACACAATGGATAACATGAGGACAAGATTTGTGATCGCGGTGACGGGCCGCCTTTCCGCCGCCGCCGACAGCGACGCCAAGGTGGATCTCATCGAGGAGCTGAGCGAGAACCTCTACAGCCGCTGGCAGGATCTGGTGGCCGGCGGCATGAGCGAGAGCGAGGCGTACAGCAAGGCTCTGGAGGATCTGGGCAACGTGGACGAGCTGCTGGCCTATCTGGACAGCCTTGGTCCCGAGGGAGAGCTGCCCAGGCAGGAGAGCACCGGCAGGGACTTCGCCAGCGAGCTGTTCCACGGCGTGGAGGACGTGGTCCGGGAGACCATGCACCAGACCAAAGACGCCATGGAGCAGGCCAAGTCCATCATCCGGGACGTGGAGCAGAAGCTGAGGGAAAAATATCCCGACGGCTTCAAGGGCAAGGTCTACGTCCGCTTCGATGGGGACGAGGACTGCGAGGCGGAGGCCGCCCGGTCCGCTCAGGAGGTCCATGACGCGGAACCGGCGGAGCGGGAACAACAGGCCGGAGCCGGGACGGAAGCGGATCGTGAGAAGGGATGGTCCTTCTCCCTGGGCTACAACAAGAACCGGGGCGGCTTCTTCTGTGAGAACAGCCGGGTCCGCAAGGTGGAGGGCACGACCCTGCCGTCTCAGGGCCTCAAGGGCGTGGATATCCAGATCAACGGCGACGTGGACATCCGGCTGGACAGCGACCCGGAGGGCGATATCGTCCTGGACGGCGATGTGGAGAGTCTGGAGACCCGGATCAGCGACGACGGCGTGCTGTCCATCCGCCAGGGAAATACCGCCACCTCCTCCTTCTTCTTCCTGCGGGGCCTGGCCTCGGTGGACCTGAAGCTGACCCTGCCCCGGCGGTTCTGGGACTTCCTCCAGATCTCCACCATCAACGGCGATGTGGACGTGGATGAGGGCCTGGAGGTGGGCCAGCTGTCCATCAGGACCGCCAGCGGCGATGCGCAGATCAACGGTCTGGAGTTCCAGGAACTGATCTTCAAGTCCGCCAGCGGCGACCTGGATACCGGCGATTTGAATGGCCGCGCCGTCCAGGCGGAAACCGCCAGCGGCGACGTCCAGCTCACCGGCCGGTTTGACACCGTGCGGGCCGGCACCGCCAGCGGCGAGATCGAGCTGGAAGGCAGCGCCCGCGAGCTGCGCTGCAATACCGCCAGCGGCGACGTGACCGCCCGGGTGGATCAGGTGCCGGAGAAACTGGAGATGTCCTCCAAGTCCGGTGACTGCGAGATCGCCATGCCCGACGGCGAGGGCTTCACCCTCCAGTTCAGCACGGTCTCCGGCGAGCTGGAGAGCGACTTCCAGCTGGTGGGGCCCATCGGCAAGCGGTCCGGCGAGGCCATCTATCTGGACGGCGGCGGGCGGACCTTCCGCATGTCCAGCATCAGCGGGGACATCAATCTGTGTCAGCAGTGAGGCGCAGGCTATGGCTGTTTGGATCGCGATAGCGGCGGCCCTGATATGCCCGCTGTGCTTTGTGGGCACAAAAAGGCGGGAAAAATAACACCAAAGATAACGATGTAAGAGGGTAAAAACATGAATAAGCAACTGACTGATATTGTAGCTTATCTCTCCTGGCCGGGACTGCTCATCGCATTCCTGGCGGGCGACCGGTACGCCAGCCGGTTTCACTTGAACCAGTCACTGGTCATCTGGCTGGTGGCGACCATCGTCGGCATTGTGGCCGGATGGATTCCCCTGTTTGGATGGCTGGTGCGCATCGTAGTGAGCATCTTCTGCGCGCTGTGCTGGTTCATCGGCATCGTCAACGCCATCCAGGGCGTGGAGAAGGAAGTTCCCGTGCTGGGGCAGATCCATCTGCTGTAATACTTTTTCCTGGGGAAAGATAAAGAAATCAACCACCCAACCTCCTTGCGGCGCAAAGCTTTCTGGAGGTTGGGTGGAAGTTTCGCCGGGCGGAAAGGGAGTAATATGGAAAATCAGAAATTGAAAAACTACTGAATACGTTGGCGATTAAATAATCGCCAACGTATTCACATTAAATTTAATGCCGTTTTGCTCGCCCCTTGCGGGGCAGCCGCAAAACATGGCAATGATTCCTTCGGCAATCTATAGACGCAGCAAGCTTTTGGATTATTTAGAGCAGTTCCCAGAAATAATGAGAAAAAAGGAAGCGAGGGCAGGGAACGCAGGGCAAGGCGGAGGACACAGACGGGCTGACGCCCGTCAAGGACGACAACGCGGCCATGCGTTTTC
>JAAVHC010000006.1 GCA_014799925.1 Oscillibacter sp. | reverse complement strand
AGCACTACCACACCCAAGCCCAGCAGCACCCGCAAGCTGATTTGTCCCTGCTGCGGTCAGAGCGTCAGAGCCACACGCGCCGTCAATATCCTTTGTGGGGATTGCATGGAAAAGATGGTTGAGGCATAAGAAAAAGAGCGGTCCAGGTGCTTCCCTGGGCCGCTCTCGCGCCGTTAAAAGGTGTTTTGAAAATCCACATTTTTGAATGTGCATTTTCAAAATGATTGAATTTTTTGCTGTGCCGGGGAGTTGGTGCCGCTGTCCGGTTTATTTCAGCGTTTCCAGCATACGCAGGGCGATGACCAGAGCTTCTTCACACTTTGCGTTGCCCTGGGGATTGAACTGGTTATCGCCCACGCCGCCGACAATACCCTTGTCTGCCATGAACGCCACCGCGCTTTTTGCGTAGCCGCTCACCTTGCCGTCATCCGAGAACGTGGTCGCGCTGGTGGACGGGATGGTCCCGCCCAACTTCTCATAAACACGGGAGAGCATCACCGCCGCCTGCTCGCGGGTGACGAGGCCGTCCGGGTTGAAGAGCGTCCCCTCGGCGTTGGTGCAATTTACAATACCCAGCGCATAGGCTTGCAAAATCATATATCCGGAACCATAGCTCTCAACATCGGAAAATGGGTTTTCCTCTTGTTTAGGGGCAGATTCTCCGCTCATAACCTCGTACAGCTCGACAGCCACAGCAGCGAAGTCACTGCGGGTAATATTCGTGCGCAGGTCTTTGTATGCAAGATAGGGGGGCGTTAAGCCGACTGCTCTGTCTACAGATTCCAACGCCCACTTGTCCACAAGCTGCATCGTCTTTGATGTCATGCATTCGATAGTGGATACCATTTCAACATCTGACGGGCTTTCAGCCATGATTGTATCCAGCACAGATTGCGTTACAAAATTTGCGTGCTCCAGTATATGTCCGCCTGAATACGCGGTATAGCTACAGTGGGATCTGCCATTACTAATTTCCACTGTTGTGGGTTCTTCAACCTCACGAATAAGTTTTCCGTCAATAGACGCAAAACCGCCGTCAACTCCCTGTAAATTGTCCACAATCTCCGAATCGGTGTATTCAAGAGAAGCTCCTTTGGGGACAATCACCGTGCAGGTGGTTCCGTCGGGAACAATCATTGTTAAGCAGGTCCATCTTTCAGAGTTGTTGCCTGTGGTTATAAGCGCATAGCCGACGGGCTCATTAGAGAAGGTGAAACAGCTTCCCTCAGCGGCAGGCTCGGCGGAGGTGCTGGGGGTGTTGGGCGCGGCGGATGATTCGCCATCAAACGTAACATACGCGCCCGTAGGGTCGCCCGCGTCACCATGACCAATGCCGACCGACAGCAAATCAAATTCAGGGATTTCCGCTTTGATATCCGCCAGAGTCACGCTGGTGGATTCCCCCACTTTGTTACCGGATATAGACTTCCCCGTCCATTCATATTCCTGACTTTCCTCTGACCACTTCAGCCCGTAGACGTGGTAATAGGCATGATACATCCTATATGCAGAATCCTCCGGCAGGGAATCGATAGGACTGCTCTCAAACGTGATGATAGCATCTGTAGGAAGGTGATAGATGTGGTAGGTTTTGTTCCGGGAATCGGTAATATCCTCCTCGGAAATCACATCGCTTAAGGTAACTTTGTCTCCGGCAAGGTTATACATTTTCTCTGTAGTGATGGTAACGGGATTCGCGGCCTGTGCGGACACGCACAGAAGGGACAGGCTCATCGCCAGAGCCAGGGTCAGGGATAACAGCTTTTTGAGTGCTCTCATGTGTTCTTTCCTCCATAAATTTTCTCGGCAGTACTAACCAAGGGGGCGGAGGGAACCCTCACAGCTCCGCCCCGCTTGGCTTTCCTGCCGAGACGGCAAAAAACGGCGCAGGGAGATTGTCCCTACACCGCTGGAAGTTTCGCACACGCTCACTCCATTCCCCTCTTGTAAAATGCGGGGAAAGCTGATAAAATGAGTTTTGGGCGCAGCATATACTCTGCTGTGTGGGATGCCTGATCATCCTGCATAGGGACGCGGGGGACTGGACCTCCCTCGCGTCCTGCCTTTGGCTTCTGCCATCTCGTGACCCCATTCTACACGAAACCTTCTAAAATTGCAATAGGTTTTTTGCGCGGTTTTGAGCCTTTGGACCGCGCTTTTGTTTTTGAAAATGCACTTTCAAAAATCTTGAGAAATATCCAACAAAACAACGACAGGGGAGCGGCCTTTTTCAGCCGTTCCCCTGTTCGTTTACCACTTGCCCGTCTGCCCGGTTCTAGTTGTCGTTCCTTACTTCCTTATTGGTACGTGGCAAACGAGGATGCCCTGCAGTAAGCTGTCAAAGCCTTGCGATCCCTGAGTACCCCGCAGCACCGCTTATCATAGCGCAGAGCATCCAGCACCCCAACAAACTCTGCTTGAAACTCATGCGTTGACGGGTGCGTCTGGTTGGAATATTGAGTTTTATGCGTAACCGATATACAGATTGTAGTTCCCATCGGCGCGGCTTTCGGCCCACACCCACACGTCCAGGATGGTTTCGTCCTTGGCGTAGCGGTTCAGACGGCTTTCGATGTCCCGCTCCAGACAGGTACAGTGTGCGCCTGCGGTGATAGGATTGTCCCAGCAGTCAACGGCGGTGGCGTCCAGATTCAGTCCCGCGTTCCTGGCGTATTCCTGCGCGTAGCTGATCCAGTAGTCGATACTGAACGCTGGCTCAACTGGTTCACTGACGACGGGCGGATCAGGTTCCGTGGGCTGCTCCGGTTCAACGGGTGGAGCGGGACTTGGCGTAGGTT
Source organism: Oscillibacter sp. (assembly GCA_014799925.1). Taxonomy (GTDB): domain Bacteria; phylum Bacillota; class Clostridia; order Oscillospirales; family Oscillospiraceae; genus Pelethomonas. Next base: position 61,388 of record JAAVHC010000006.1, on the reverse strand, counting down.
CCGGCTCCGGGGCCTGCGTGGGTTCGCTGGGCGCGGGAGCGGGGCTTTCCGCCGATTCTTTTTGAACCTCTGCTTTTACAGTCGTTTGGGGTTCGGATTCCTGCGGCTGTTGAGCTACTGGGGGTTCTTCTGCCTGGGGTTCCGGCGCTGCGTTGACCTCCGTATCATCCTCGACAATCACGCTGTCTACAAACCGGTCATTACTGGCTGACAAAGAAACAGCTTCACGCTCAACAGGCCCAACAGGTTCCGGCACATTTTCCACTACCGGCAGGGGCGGACGATCTTCTGTTTGAATCGGCGTAACTGCGTTTGAACAGCCCGTCAGGATGATGAGCGTTGCCGCCGCGATACTCCACAATACTTTTTTCATGGTGTTTACCTCCTTTGGCCCCATTTTAAGGTATGGGGCCAACTTTCGCAAAGGTGTGAACCACAAGTATCGCAGAGTTCCTTTTTTCAGCCAGTACAGCAGGTTTGGAGGGGGAGAGTGTGAGAGGGGGAGGGCGTGGAAACTGCCAGGGCCGCGTAAGGGCAGACTGCCCCCTGGGTGTAGCGTTCATCGTTCCATCTCCCTCTGCCGTTTGCGGTACATCTCCAAAGCCTTGACAATGGTATCCTCGATCTTCTGCGCGGGCGTCCCCGCAGGAAAATACTTGGCGATGCGGCTCTTGGGCATTTTGAATTGCTCCACCTGGTTGGGCTTTTCCTCTTGCATGATGGAGAGGATCACATCTGCGTTCAACTTCCCTTTCTCGGAAAAGTCACGCATTTTGATAGCCTGGGCGTGGGAGGGTGTGCAGTCGTCAATGGTCATGGTTTCCAGTAAGGCCCGTTGCTCATCCTCGGTCAGATAGGACAGTTCCACGGCAGGGCGTAAAGCCATCTGCAACTTGTCCTTCTCTTTCAGCACAGAATTGTCCACCATGTCCAGCAATTCCGGGATAAGGTTGGTCAGACGGATATAACGATGAATTTGAGTTTTACCGTCAGGGGATTGTTCAGCAAGTTCTTGATTTGAGCGTATTCCCAACTTCGTCCCCACCGGGGACGAAGTTAAATCCCCCCGTTGTCCTTGCCGTTTCATAGCGTCCAGCTTCATCCGGTAAGCAAAGGCTTTCTCCGAGGGCAAGACCTGTTCACGCTGGAGATTGCTGTCCACCATGATAATGACAGCTTCATCATCCGTCAGTTCCCGAACAATGCAGGACAGTGTGGGCTGTTCCGCCAACTCCGCCGCCCGCTTGCGTCGGTGGCCCGACACCATCTGATAGCCGCCATCTGGCATAGGACGCACCAGCACGGGTGAGAGAACGCCCCGCTCTTTCACACTCTCCACCAACCGCTCCATTTCTTCATCCATCCTTACATGGAACGGATGGTTAGGAAAGTCGCTGATTTTTGCGGGGTCAAGGTCAATTACAAAGGTGCGCCCAGCATTATCCCGTTCTTCCTGGGTAGAAAACAGGTCGTTATAGGCCTCGTTCAGCCCCAGGTCGATTCCGGCTCCTTTGCTCAATGGCGCTCACCTCCTCCACCAGCGCGGCGTATGCCGCCGCTACTTTTCCCTTGCCGTCATGGGCAAAAATGCTCTTGCCCTCCACGCTGCACTCTGCCGCCCGGACAGAAAAGGGTATCTCCGTATCCAATACCCTGAGATTGCTTCCGGTCTGCCGCAGGGCGGCGATAATGCTTTTGGCATTGTTGGTGCGGCTGTCCACCATGGTCAGCAGAATACCGTCGATTTTCAGTGCCGGGTTGATCTGCCGTCTGACCTTGGCAACTGATCCCATCAGCAATTTCAGCCCTTTCGTGGAGAGGTAGTTAGCTTGACAGGGAATGAGTACGCTGTCTGCCGCTGCCAGGGCGTTGATGGTCAGCATACCCAGCGAGGGCATACAGTCAATAAGAACGTAATCATAGTCCCGCTTGACCGCGCCCAGGTAGCTGCGCAGCACAAACTCCCGGCTCATGGTGTTCACAAGGCTTACCTCAAAGCTGGACAGGCCGATGTTGGACGGGACAAGATCGACACCTTCAATGTCTTTCAGAATGCCATTGTCCCGCGGCGAGAGGTTGCCGTTGTCCACAACGACTTGCATCAGGTCGGAGATGGTCGTGTCCAGTTCGTCCGGGTTCTTCACGCCCAGGCTCACCGTAAGGCTCCCTTGGGGGTCAGTGTCCACAAGCAGCACCTTTTTCCCCTGTTGGGCCAGCCCTACGCCCAGGTTGACCGTGGTGGTGGTCTTACCGACGCCGCCCTTCTGGTTGGTGACGGCAATGACCTTGCATTTTTCCATGGGATTCTTCCTCCTTTCTCGCATAATAATAGCCGCCTATATCTTACGATACAGACGGCTATGTAAATGGGCCAATACCCATGCAGAGGGTCAATTCCCGTCACCTAATAATATGTAGAGGGCCGGACAGCATGGTTCAGTCATTGAGGTTGGCGAAGCATAAACGCTCCTGTTTCAATCAAAACGTCACACTGCCCGGCCTATATTCAAAGCAAGCCTATTTGCCCTCGGCACCCCGGCCTGCTATCGGGAAATCATCAGGCGGCTGGCGGCATACCAGCTCCACGGGAATCTCACCCCCGGCAGGTTCTCTGTCGGCTGCTCTCATTGCCTGCGACGGCTTCACGCTGGAAAACGCTATCACGCTCGGACTGTGACTGAACAGGAGTATCGCCCCATTGCCGGTCATGGCCTACCGGGAGCCACCCGGAAGTGATCGCCACTGGTTCTCGCTCCGTGCCGGACAAAACAGACCTCGAACCACAATTCATAAAGTAGCTTTCAGTCGGTCCTATCCGGCACATCCTGGCGCAGCGGCAAAACAGCTCACGGCAATGGGAATGTGCCTGATGAATGGATATGAAGTTTTCAAAGTGCAAACCCATCCACCGCGCAAGCGGGGAACGGGTGAAGGGCTTTCCGTTGCCTTTCACCTAATGCACTGAAAACAGGGGGGTGTAGGGGTTGAAATTGAAAATTCTTAAAAAATTTTTTTCAAGGCGCAAAAAAAGAGTTGCCATCACCGACAACTCTCTTGGGCTATTTGCGCTTGTCTACAATGTTGAACTCAAATCATCCGCATTTGAGATTAGCAAAATCAAGGGGGTACTTTTTTCTCGAATTAGCAGGAGGGTGATTTTTTACCCCGAAAAAGCAAAATCCCTGCTAATTTTATTAGCAGGGAGCCGGAAACAGGTATTTGTGGCAGAACAGAGAGGACTTGCTCTTTTTTGATACGCATATGGGTTGGGTGAAGTCTGCTAATAGGCTTGCTAATAAGCCTTATCGTCAAAGTGCAGGTTTCCTCCAAAATGCCAATAGATTTTCAAAAAAGAAAAAGCGCCAATTTCTTGATTTCCAAGCCGAAAATCAAACAAAATTGACGCTTACTCTGGCACCCTGAACTGGATTCGAACCAGCGGCCTACCGCTTAGGAGGCGGTCGCTCTATCCATCTGAGCTATCAGGGCTTATTGACTTGTACGACTGAACTTGAACCAGCGGCAATCCGCATCCAACGAAAAAAGCGGATGAACCTATGTGTGCTTAGGAGGCGAACGCTCTATCCTGCTGAGCTACGGAGGCTTATTCACTTGTATGCACTGGTTATTCGATTTTGGGGAAGCGTTCCTGCTACCGCTTAGGAGGCGGACACTCCATCCTGATGAACTGCGCAGGGAGATGGCGGGGCGGCGTGTGCCGCCCCCCGGGTATGTATTATACCGGATAGTCCGGCGTTTGTCAATTCCCAACTGCGATGCGCAGGCGGTCTTAACGCTCTTTTGCCTTTTCCAGCAGCTCCGCCAAACTGCTCTGGAGGCTGTTCAGGCTGGCGGGCAGTTCGGAATTGGCTGAACTCATCTTTTGCAGCTCGCTGATAACGCGGGAGGAGGTGCGCTGGCAGATATCGAACAGTTCGCCGCAGTGCTGCACGGAGCGGTTGATCCGCGCCTCCATCTCCCGCAGCAGCTCATCCCGTCTGGCCTCCGCTTCGGCGACGGTATCGGACGCCTGGGCGCTGGCGGCGCTGATCAATCCCTCGGCGCGGCTCTGGGCCTCGGCCAGGCGCAGGTCCACTTCCGCCTGGGTCCGGGCCAGCAGCTCGTCCGCCTGACGGTGGGCATCCAGCTGCAGCTGGGCCAGCTTCTCCTTCTCCTGGCGCAGGGCCTCGCTCTGACAGGTGAGTCCGCTCACCTGACCGGCCAGCCGGTCCCGCTCTTCGGTCAGCGTCCGGACGCTCTCACTTTGCCGGGCCGCGTCCTGTTCCAGGGCTTCCCGGGCCTCCAGCGTCTCCTCATACTGCCGGCGGCTCTCCTCCAGCTCGTGGCTCAGCCGGTCCGCTTCCCCGGACCGCTCTTCCAGCCGAAGGCGCAGGTCCGCCAGCTCGTTCAGGGCCTCGTCCAATTTCTGCGACAGGTCCGCGGCATTGGCCTCCGCCTCTTTCTGGGTTTTCTCGATATACTCCATGACATCCTGACGGTTGAATCCCAACGCCGCGCTGCGAAAAATATGATTGTCCATAGTTTTCTCTGATCCTCTCACCCTGTTTTGCTTATCTTACCACATCCGCCGCAATATGACAACTGGTATTTTCCTGTTCCCGGTCAATCCCGCTTGACCTGATCCACTGCCGCCAGCGTCCGGGCCTTGACCTGCTCCAGGGTTCCTTTCAGCGTGGCTCCGGCGGCCATGGCATGTCCGCCGCCGCCCAGCAGGGCGCAGACCCGGGTCGCGTTGACCCGCCCGCCGGCTCCGGTGCGGAGGCTCAGCTTCCACTCATCCGGACGCAGCTCCCGCAGCACCGCGCCGCAGTCCACGCCCTCGATGATGCCCGCCAGGGAGGAGATGTCCTCCAGGTCGTCCTCCGTGGCGCCCGTCCGCTCCATCATGGACAGCGGCACGGCAAGGAATACGCCCCGGCCCTCGTGGAAGAATTCCGCGCTGCCCATCAGCTCCGCCTCGATGGCGATGCGCCTGCGGCTTTTGGTGCGGAAATGCCGCTTGTTCACCGAAAAATAGTCAATGCCGGTCTCCAGCAGCGCCGCGGCCACCCGGTGGGTGTTGGCGGTGGTGTTGGCATAGGCGAAGCAGCCCGTATCCGTAGATACGGCGGCGTACAGGGGCAGGGCGATCTTCGGGGTGATCTCCCCCAGCTCCCGGCAGATTTCGTATACGATCTCCCCGCAGGCCGCCCGCGAGGCGTCCACGCACTGGTCTCGCCCGAACCCCTCAAAAGACGGATGGTGGTCCACCGCCAGACCGATCTGGTCGAAATATGTCTCCGCCGCCGGGAAAAACAGGCTCTTTGCGGCGATGTCCACCGACACGACAAAATCCGGCGTCCAGCCGTCCTCCGCCCACAGTTCCCCGGCGTACACGGCGTTGACCGCCGTAACGTCCGGATTCCGCAGCAGAAAGGCCCTTTTTCCCAGCTGCCGCAGAGACCGGCACAGCGCCGCCGCGCAGCCGATGGTGTCCCCGTCGGGGCGGCGGTGGGTCAGAATCAGCACATTGTCCTGCCGCCGCAGCAGGGCGGCGGCCTCCTGGACGGTGATCCGGCTCATGGCTCGTCCTCCAGAATGATATGCTCGTTGGCGGGATTGGCGGGCTTGACCACGTTGGGGTCCCGGAGCATCTCCAGGATATGGGCTCCCTGCTGAATGGAGTCGTCCGCGGCAAACTGGAGCTCCGGGGTATAGCGGAGCCGCAGGGCGGCCCCCAGCTCCCGGCGGAGATAGCCGGAGGCGGATTTCAGCCCCTTCATCATATCCTTCTCCTGCTCCTTGTTCAGCGCGCTGATATAGATTTTCGCGTAGCGGAGGTCGCTGGTGGTGTCCACGTGGGTGATGGTCACCAGCCCGCTCTGAAGGCGTGGGTCCTTGACGGTCCGCAGAAGGTTTGCCAGTTCTCTTTGGATTTCTTCGTTGATTCTTCCGATTCGATTGCTTGCCATTGTTTTCTATCCTCCTTTGCCCCTGGGGGGCGGGGTGATACTTTTCCCTCGTGGGAAAAGTATCCAAAAGCACGCTCAAGGGGTCAGGACCCCTTGAGAATCCCCGAATGTTTTTGCTTATTAGCACAACGCGGTGCGTTGATTCTCCTGGTCGTGCGTATCAGAACGCGCCGGTTTGTTCGTCTACCCACGGGTCCTAACGATAGTCAGAGGGAGCTAAGCTGCCGCTCCAATCGGTGCACACCATCGCCGGGAGTCCCCGAAGCAATACGGTAGGGTTTGCCGACAACCACACTGAAATAGACGCGGGAGAGGAGCGCAGCGGCCGGCAGTGTGGTAGACCAGACAGGCCGAGCCGCGGGCGCAAACAAAATAAAAATAAGGGATTCTTAAACCGTAGGTTTAAGTGATTTTTTGGGTACTTTTTGTTCACACAAAAAGTACCTGCGGGCTCCGGGACGCGTAGCCCCGGTCTATCATGCAGAAGCAAGCCGGTTCCGCCGCGCGGCCGGCGGGAATCATCTCGCGAACTGATACAGCTCACATTTGATCATCCCATTATAGAGCTTCCGCCTCTTCTCCGCCTTCCGGCCAAAAAAGCGTTCAAACTCCGGGTGGCTGGTGATCACCAGCGTCCGCCACTTCGGCGGCACATGACGATAGACTTCCCCAAAAGCGCGGTACAGCGCTTCCGCCTCTTCCTTTTCCAGCAGCCGCTCGCCGTAGGGCGGATTGGTCACGATCTGCCCGTATTCGCCGGCGCAGCGGAAGTCTTTCACGTCCGATGCGTCAAACCGGACGATATCGTCCACCCCGGCCTTCGCCGCGTTTTCTCTGGCAATGCGCACCGCCCTGGGGTCGATGTCCCCGCCCCGGATGTCGTAGGTCCCGTCAAATTCCCGATCCATCGCCTCGCCGGCGGCGTCCAGCCAGTATCTGCCGTCCAGCCAGGCCCACTTCTGGGCGTCGAAGGCCCGATCCAGGCCGGGGGCCCGGTTTCTTGCGATCAGCGCCGCCTCGATGGCGATGGTGCCGGACCCGCAGAAGGGGTCCCGGAAGGGGTCCTTTCCCCGGTAGCGGCTGAGGGTCACCATGGCCGCCGCCAGCGTCTCCCGCAGGGGGGCTTCCACCCCTGCCGCGCGGTAGCCCCGCTTGTGCAGGCCGGGGCCGCTGGTGTCCAGATACAGCGTACACTGGTCCTTCATAATGGCGAACTGGATCTGATATTTCGCGCCGGTTTCAGGCAGGCGGTTCAGCCCGTATGCCCGGCCCAGCCGCTCCGCCGCCGCCTTCTTGATGATCTTCTGGCAGTCGGGCACGGAGTGCAGCTGGGAATCCAGGGCATGTCCCTTCACCGGGAACTGGCCGTCCCGGGGCACGAATTCCTCCCAGGGCGCCGCCGCCGTCCCCTGAAACAGGGCCTCGAAGCTCCTGGCGGGGAAGGAGGCAAGGACCAGGAGCACCCGCTCCCCGCAGCGCAGATTCACATTCAGTCTTGGCAGGTCGGCCTGTGCGCCGCGGCACAGCACCCGGCCGTTTTCCACCTGCACGTCCGTCAGTCTCAGCCGCCGGACCTCGTCGCCCACCAGGCCCTCCAGCCCGAACAGGCAGGGAATCGCATATGTCAGCATCATAATTTTTCTCCCATTTTGAAGGGAAGCGGCCCGCCGCTTCCCTTCGAGAAAAAAGTAGCCCCGCAGCGGCCGTGTGAGCCTTGTTATAACCTGCACATATAAGGCAGGTGGGTCGCCTGCATTGCCCTTTACTGCTTCCAACTTCCAACCGCGAGAGTGGCAGCCGGGAGGCCTGCAAACCAGACAATGAACCAGCGTCCCTTATAACAAAATGTGGGTTAATGAAAGACTCATCACGCACCCCGCAGGGCACTCTATTTACGATTGATTTCCGTCCGGAGGCGGTCACTCCTCGTCCTGGAACAGCATCTCCATGAACAGGTCGTACACCTCCGTCAGCTCCTCCTCGCTGTCCAGGGTGGAGAGCAGCTCCTCGCCGTTCTCCGTAATGGACTTCAGGATCACCATGCCGTACTCATCGCTGTCTTCGTCGGCCTCCTCCGGCACGGCGGGGAAGAAGGCCAGATAGGTTTGCCCGTTGTGCTCCAATACGTCCAGCAGCTCCAGTTCTATGTCGTTGCCGTCCTCATCCGTCACGGTGATAAAATCGGGACCGTATTCGTCGCTCATAGCCGCTTCCTCCCCTGCTCTGTTCTCCGGCGGGAGCGGTCTCCCGCCTGCTTCTATAGTGTAACCGTTTTTGCGCAAAATTGCAAGAGGGTTTCGCTATGACATTTTGACGATTTCCTCCCTTCCTTTTTGTATTTTATGAAGAAATTTGTCATCCGCCGCAGAAATTTGACGTATTTCCCCGAAATTTTCCCCTTTCTCCGGTTGACAAGCTGTGTTATACTATAAATTGGTATATCGTATGGGTTGTTTTTGCCTTCCTGCTGTATACCGCGCGTATCCTTATACCTGGAAAAGGAGGTAAATCCCTGTTATGGATTACAATTATAATGGGATGTCGGCCGGACAGACGCCGGACGGCGGCAGCGTGGTGCCCATCCGGCAAAAAAAGAAGAAAAAGGTCTCCGTCGGCCGGATCATTGCCAAGACCATCGGCTGGATCTTTCTGACGCTGTTCACCCTGTGCGTCATCGGCGTGCTGACCACGGGCATCTTCTTCAAGATCTTCATGACCTACGTGGACACGACCCTCATCCCCTCCCTGGGCTTTGTCTCGGCGGAGGAGCGGCAGCTGGCCCTGGCGTCCACCATGTACGACGCCAACGGAAACGCCATGCTGACCCTCTACGACAACAGCGAGGAGACCGGCGGCGGCAACCGGGAGCTCATCGAGTACGAGGACCTGCCCGAACATCTGGTGCAGGCCCTGGTGGCCATTGAGGACAAGCGCTTCTGGACGCACAGCGGCGTGGACTGGATCGGCACCGCCGCCTCCATCCGGGACACCCTGTTCAGAGGAAATACCCGTGGCGGCTCCACCATCACCCAGCAGGTGCTGCGGGATAAGTATCAGGACACCGAGGTCACCGTCAAGCGGAAATTCCGCGAGATCTTCCGTGCCCTGGAGTACGAGAAGTACACCAGCAAGGAGGACATCATCACCGATTACCTCAACCGGGTCTACTTCGGCGCGGGCTGCTCCGGCATCCAGACCGCCGCCAAGACCTTCTTCGGCAAGGACGTGTCCGAGCTGGATCTGGCGGAGAGCGCCTGCATCATCGGCATCACCAACAACCCCTCCCTCTACGACCCCTTCCATAAGGCGGAGTGGACGCAGAAGGACGGCACCATCAAGACTCCCCGGGACTTCAATAAGGAACGCCAGGAGATCATCCTGAAGGCAATGCTGGACCAGGAGATGATCGACGAGGACACCTACAAGGCCGCCAAGGCGGAAAAGCTCCTCTTCACCGACACCGACGAATATAAGGCCATCCACGGCCTGGAGGTCCCCGAACCCGATCCGGACCCGGAGGGTGAAGAGGAGGGCGAGGAGAGCGGCGCGGAGGGCGGCGCGGAGGAGCAGGCCGCCGCCAGCAGGTTCAACACCTGGTTCCAGGACGCGGCCATCAACGAGGCCATCGACCTGCTGGTGGAGCAGAAGGGCTACAGCCGCGAGGACGCCTCCAAGTTCCTCTACCGCATGGGGTATCACATTGAGACCACCTTCGACCCCGCTGTCCAGGCCGCGGTGGACAACGTCTACCAGGACCTCTCCAATTTTGACTATCCCTCCAATGAAGGCACGCCCCTGGCCTCCGCCATTACCATCATCGACCCCTACACCGGGGACGTGAAGGCCATGGCCGGCGGCGTGGGGCAGAAGACCGCGAACCGGGAGCTGAATCTGGCCACCTCCCGCCGGAAGCCCGGCAGCGCCATCAAGCCCGTCAGCGTCTATGCTCCCGCCATCGACTATGACGTGATTTCCCCCGGCAGCATTGTTGACGACTATCCCGTCAACACCGTCCTCCGGGACAACGGATGGCCCCGCAACTCCGAGGTTGGCACCAATACGCCCGGCGGCTACTCCGGCTACCGCCCGGTGAGCTTCGCCGTGACCAAGTCCCTGAACACCATATCCGTCCGGACGCTGCAAAAGCTCACCTACGCCCGGTCCTTCGAGTTCATGGAGAGCAACCTGGGCTTTGATCTGGACCCCGCGGACATTGACGCGGGCCCCCTGGCCATGGGCGGCCTGACCTACGGCGTGACCACGGTGGAGATGGCGGCGGCCTACAGCGCCTTCGTCAACCAGGGCATCTACACCAAGCCCCGCCTGGTCACCAGGATCTGGAACAACGACCGCACCGAGGTGGTGGTGGACAACGACTCCGGCGTGCGCTCCTGGCCCGCCATGAAGGAGACCACCGCGTACCTGATGAACAAGATGCTGCGCAGCGTGGTCACCGAGGGCACCGGCACCGCCGCCCGGTTTGACGGCATGACCATCGCCGGCAAGACCGGCACCACCTCCAACAACTTTGACCGCTATTTCGTGGGCTACACCCCCTACTACACCGCCGCCGTCTGGATCGGCTACCGGGACAAGGACGAGAAGATCACGGCCAGGGGCAACCCCGCCGCCGTCATCTGGAACAAGGTCATGGAGCCTCTCCACGAGGGGCTGGAGAACAAGTCCTTCCCGGACAGGCCCGAGGGCATCACCACCGTGCAGGTCTGCGCCGACTGCGGCCTGAAGCCCGGCGAGCTCTGCTCTGAGGACTACCGGGGCAGCCGGGTCATCTCCGTGGAGATCCAGTCCAGCGCCGCCCCCAAGGAAACCTGCGCCTGCCATATCGAGGTGCAGATCTGCACCGATCCCGCCACCGGCGAGATCTACCCGGCGGGACTTTTCTGCCCGGAGGACACGGTCACCACGCGGGTGATGCTCTCCGGCCGCGAGCACCTGAACCGGCCCGACGAGTCCATCATCCTGGCGGAGGACAGCGACGCCCATTGGTCCTATTTCTCCGCCAAAGACCCCTGCCCCATTCACGACGAGAACTATGTGCCCGAGGCCCCTCTGCCGGAGGAGAACGAGGGCGAGCCTCTGCCGGGCGACCCGGGTTATCAGTGGCCGGTAGGCCCCTTTGACCCCAACAGCGTTCTGCCCGGCTACGGACAGGAGAATCCGGACTCCGGCCAGCAGACCGGGCCGGGCGAGCCCTCCGATCCCGTTGAGGCCCCGTCTGTCGACGACCAGCCCAGCGGGGAACCGTCCGATCAGTCGGAGGAACCGCCGCTGCCGGATGAGCCGCCCCTGCCCTGATGTGTTTCCTTTTCATGGAATATTACTTCCGGGCGAAAAGGTCGGAAGTAATATGCGCCCTGTTTTGCGGCTGCCCCGCAAGGGGCGAGCAAAACGGCGTTAAATTTAATTTTATTACGTTGGCGATTATTTAATTGCCAACGTAATAAGAAAAAGTATGAGAAACCCCCGCGCGGATCATTTGATCCGCGCGGGGGTTTCTGTAACCGGATTGTAACTTGCGTTTTGTTATATACAGTCGTATAATACCGTCAAGTTATACAACCGCATAACATATTCATAAAAAGGAGTGAGTCCTATGAAAAAGCTGGGCGATGCGGAGCTGGAGATCATGCTCTCCATCTGGGCCGCCGGGGAGCCGGTGCCGTCATCTTATGTGCAGGAAAAGCTGCGGGGCAGCAGGGACTGGGCCCTTCCGGCCATTCTCACCTCCCTGAGCCGTCTGGTGGAGAAGGGGTTTCTGGCCTGTGAGAAGCGTGGGAAAAGCAACTGGTACCGTCCGCTGATCAGCGAAAACGAGTACAAGGCCGCAGAGGGCCGGGGCATCATTGACCGCCTCTACGGCAGCAGCTTCACCGGCATGGTGGCCTCCCTTTACAACGGGCGGGCCATCGGCAGGGATGATCTGGCCGAGCTGCGGCAATACTTAGACACGTTGGAGGAAAAATAAATGGAGCTTTTACTGGATACGCTGAAGTGGAGCGTCATCGTGGGGGCGGCGGCGCTGGCGCTGACGCTGCTGAAGCCCCTGCTGGACAAACGGTACAGCGCGAAGTGGCGGTACGGCGTGTGGCTGGCGATGGCGGCGTTCCTGCTGCTGGCCCCGATCCGGTGGGAGGCGCTGGCGCCGGAGGAAGCCGTGACGCCGCCGGTGGTCATTGAGGTGCCGGAGATGGAGGTATCCGTCAGCCGGCAGGAGGGCCTGTCCCTCCGGCGGCCCGCGGCCGCGGCGGCTTCCCGGCCCGGCGGGACGGCGGTTCCGGCGGCGAAGAGCGCGGCGGTTTTCCCGCTGGAGAAGGTTTTGGCAGGGATGTGGCTCACGGGAATGGGGCTGTTTTTTGTGTACCACCTCTTTGGGACCTGGTATTTCAACCGGCGGGCCCGGCGGTGGAGCCGGCAGGCCGGGGACGGCACGCTGCGGACCTATGAGGCCGTATGGCGGGAGATGCCGCTGAAAAAGGCGCCGCCCCTGCGCTTCAGCGCCGTGGTGGATTCCCCCATGGTCATCGGTCTGTTCCGGCCCTGCCTGCTGCTGCCGGGGGAGGACTTCACGGAACAGGAATTGACCTTTGTCCTCCGCCACGAGCTGACCCACTACCGGCGGCGGGACCTGTGGTATAAGCTGGCTCTGCTGGCGGCCAACGGGATGCACTGGTTCAACCCCCTGGTCTGGCTTCTGCGCCGGGAGGCGGAGCGGGATCTGGAGCTGACCTGCGACGACGCGGTGGTGGCCGGACGGGACGACCTGGAGCGCCGGGCCTACAGCGAGGCGCTGCTGGGCTCCATCCACCGGCAGAAGGGCCTCAGCCGTGCGGTGCTGTCCACCCACTTTTACGGTGGGAAAGAGGTCATGATGGAGCGGTTCCGCAACATCCTGGGCAAGCGTGGGAGGAAATGGGGCGGACTGGCCCTGGCGCTGGCCCTGCTGGCAACGGTGGCGGCGGCGTGTACCTTCGGCGTGAAGCCCTCCGCCGACGGCGCGCTGAGCGCAGAGGAGCTGGCGGCGTGGCAGGAAAAGGTGGAAAGCCCGGAGATGGACCACTATCTTTACAGGATGTACTCCGATGTGTCCTATCTGCCGTCGGAAGAAAAGCTGGACGAGATGTTCCCCGTCCCGGAGAGCGTGGTAGTTCTCGGCCATCCGGATATCAACCCCAAGGTCCTCAGCGGGACCAGGAATGGCGATACGGTGACGCTGGAGATTGAGGGAGAGTTTGCCCCCCGCCTGCCCACCGGGACCCTGACGCTGGTGGATGGCGAGCCTGTCAGCTTTACCACCCCGCTTTATACCGCCGTGGAGACGGCGGCGCGGCAGCTGATGGAGAACGATGCGGCAGCCATTGCTTCCTATTCCAATGAGAACCCGCCGGAATTTGTGGAAAAGCATATCACCAGCCTTTTCTGCTCGGAGAGCATGACCTTTGACGGCAAGACCTACTACGTCTGGGAACTGTACTACCGCATGAAGCCCGACGACATGAGCAAGGTCATGTTTGCCGGCGGCATGAGCGAGGAAAACGGCTGGGTGACGTCGTCGTCCTCCATGGGAGACCCCATCCTGATTGCCAGCGTTGATGCAGACGGCAATATTGTTCTGGAGGAGCAGACCTGGAGCGGCAGCATCGGCGAGGCGGGCTATACCTGGGAGGAGTATATCTGCTGCCACCTCTGCCTGGGCATGGACGAGATGTACGGCATTCTGGGCGGCTGGCCGGAGCTGACCACCCCGTTCCTGGAATCCCTCCGGGACGGCCACGACACCTGGGCCACCGACTGGCTGGATGTTGCCCTCTCCTATCTGAACAGTCTGTATGACCTTTACGCGGACGGCGGCGTCGACAGCCTGCGGACCTTCCGGGCGGACCCGGACTGGAACGCTCACGACGAGGCCGTGCTGGTCCGGGCGGTCTGCGGAGACCGCACCGCCACGCTGCTGCTGGCCAATGTCAATTATCCCGTGGAGGTCTGGAACACCACCATGACCTTCTGGCAGGTGGTGGGCGTGAAATGGGAGCCGGGCGAGCCTGTGCCGGCCATCCATCCGATGGAGCCGGACGAACCGGATAGCGGCGCTCGGCCGGGGGCGCTGACGGCAGATGAGCTGGCCTCCATCACCGACTACTTCAACGCGGTCCGGCACAACGGCCTGCTGCGGGCGGCCTATCGAGATTTCGATGACATCACGCCCTATCTGACGATCATCCTCTATGACATGGGCGGCAGCGTGACGGATAAGGAAGAATGGAAAGCCCTGTCGGAGAAATATTTTGACGGGGAATGGCCCGACACGGACTGCGGTAAGGTGACGCGGCAGATGGTCTGGGACTTCTTCTATGAAAACTTTGATTTCTTTGATATGGGCATGGACGACTTCGACTCCTATTGGACCCGGATCACGGAACGGACGCTCTATCTGGAGGAGTACGACGCTTTCTATCTGGTCCACGGTGACACCATGATGGCCGGATATGAGTTTGACCGGGGCGAGCGGGACGCGGACGGCGTGGTGCGTCTCTACTACACCACCGACCTGTGGGAGTATGACGGCAGCGGTGAACTGGGCCTGCTTTGGGGACAGCCTATGTGCGCCGCAATGGCGCCGGACGGGGCCGGCGGATGGCGGATGCTCTCCAACGAAACCGTCGGATAACCGAAAACCAGCGCCGGCCGGATTCTCCGGCCGGCGCTGGTTTTCCATGCGATTCCTTATTACCAAAACGCCAGGTCCAGGTCCACGTCTCCCTCTATGCCGTCCACATGGCCGCTGTGGGAGTACTGCCACAGGTCAAAGTGGTAGTAGAAATCCGGCACGGCGTCGTACTCCGCCAGCCACAGAGCATATTCCGCCAGCTCCCGCAGGTCGTAGTGGAGATAGCCCTGGGTCTGATTGAAATAGACTGCCGGACGGTAGCCCCCGTCCCTGATCCGCTTGCAGAAGGCGGCGGCGCAGCGGGTCATTGCCGCGCCGTCCATACCGTCGGTGCGGGCCTGGTCTCCGGAGATGGTCTCCCAGTCGAAAGCCACCGGGAGAGCCAGCTCCCGTCCGTCCAGAATACGCAGGACATAGTCCGCTTCCTCCTCCGCCTCCTCCGGGGTGACGGCCTGGGAGAAGAAGTACACGCCCACCTCCAGTCCCGCGTCCAGCGCTCCCTGAAGGTTCTGCTCAAAGGTCTCATCCAGAAACAGGCCGCCCTCGGTATAGCCCCGGCGGCCCAGCCGGAGGATGGCAAAGCTGATGCCGTCTTCCGCCGCCGCCTGCCAGTCGATCTCCTTCTGATGTGTGGACACATCGACGCCCGTTCTGGCCCGGAGGCCGTCCGCCTCATAGGTGACCCGGCCCTTCCCGTCCAGGCCGAAGGCCTCCCTGTCATAGGGATTGAGGGGCATCCCCTCGATGGGCGTCAGCGTCTTGCCGCCGAACCGGAAGGTGACCGGCTCCTCCGCCGGAGGTTCGGAGGCGGCAGGAGGAAGCTCCGTTTCCCGGTTCCCCCGCAGCGCGACGGCCAGCGCCGCTGCCGCGGTGATGAGCGCGATCACGGAGATCACCAGGGACAGCACGCTCAGCCTGATCCGGCCGGGCTGCTGCCGGGCGCGGTCGGGCGATGTCTGCCGCTGTCTCTGGCCCGCCTCTCCCGGCGGATACGTCTGCCGTTCGTTCTGCTCCAGTTCGGGCCGGTCATCGTTCATGGCTGTTTCCTCCCACAGTTTGACGTTTTTCTTATCATACCACAACCGCCAGAAAAATTCTGCCTCTTCACATATTTTTTACAATTGTTTTTTGCTTCTCCGGCAAAGGCCGCAAAGCAAAAAGCTCCCGCCGGGTTTGCCCGGCGGGAGCTCCTGAGTTTACTGCGCTTTAACGGTTTATCAATACATGCCGCCCATGCCCATGTCTCCGCCGGGAGCCGGGGGAGCGGGGGGCTCGGGCTTGTCGGCCACCAGGGACTCGGTGGTCAGAACCATGGCGGCCACGGAGGCGGCGTTCTCCAGAGCGGAGCGGGTGACCTTGGCGGGGTCCACGATGCCGGCGGCGATCATGTCCACGTACTCCTCCTTGTAGGCGTCGAAGCCGGTGCCCTTGTCGGCCTTCTTCACGTTCTCCAGCACCACGGAGCCGTCCAGGCCCGCGTTGGCGGCGATCTGACGGATGGGGGCCTCCAGAGCCTTGGCGATGATGCGGGCGCCGGTCTTCTCGTCGCCCTCCAGCTCCTCCACCAGCTTCTCCACGGCGGGGATGGCGTTGACGAACACGGTGCCGCCGCCGGACACGATGCCCTCTTCCACGGCAGCCTTGGTGGCGTTGAGCGCGTCCTCGATGCGGAGCTTCTTCTCCTTCATCTCGGTCTCGGTAGCGGCGCCCACCTTGATGACGGCCACGCCGCCGGCCATCTTGGCCAGACGCTCCTGGAGCTTCTCCTTGTCGTAGTCGGAGGTGGTCACGCCGATCTGGCTGCGGATCTGGGCCACGCGGTCCTTGATGGCCTGGCTGTCGCCCGCGCCGTCCACGATGACGGTGTTCTCCTTGGTGACCTTGACCTGACGGGCGCGGCCCAGCATGGACAGGTCGGCGGTCTTCAGCTCATAGCCCAGCTCTTCGCTGATGACCTGGCCGCCGGTGAGGATGGCGATATCCTGGAGCATCTCCTTGCGGCGGTCGCCGAAGCCGGGGGCCTTGACGCACACCACGTTCAGAGTGCCGCGCAGACGGTTCACCAGCAGGGTGGACAGGGCCTCACCCTCCACGTCCTCGGCGATGATGACCATCTTCTTGCCGGACTGGACCATCTGCTCCAGCAGGGGCAGGATGTCGGCGATGACGGAGATCTTCTTATCGGTGATGAGGATATAAGCGTCGTCCACGACGGCTTCCATCTTCTCCATGTCGGTGGCCATATAGGGGGAGATATAGCCGCGGTCGAACATCATGCCCTCGACCACCTCGCTGTAGGTCTCGCTGGTCTTGGATTCCTCGATGGTGATGACGCCGTCGGCGGAGACCTTCTCCATGGCCTCGGCGATCAGCTTGCCGATCTCGGCGTCGCCGGAGGAAACAGCGCCCACGCGGGCGATGTCGTCGGTGCCGTTGACCTTCTGGGAGTCCTCCTTGATAGAGGCCACGGCGGTCTCCACGGCCTTGGCGATGCCCTTCTTCATGACGATGGGGTTGGCCCCGGCGGCCAGGTTTTTGAGGCCCTCGCCCACGATGGCCTGGGCCAGCAGGGTGGCGGTGGTGGTGCCGTCGCCGGCCACGTCGTTGGTCTTGGTGGAGACTTCCTTCACCAGCTGCGCGCCCATGTTCTCAAAGGGGTCGTCCAGCTCGATCTCCTTGGCGATGGTCACGCCGTCGTTGGTGATGAGGGGAGCGCCGAACTTCTTGTCCAGTACCACGTTGCGGCCCTTGGGGCCCAGGGTGACCTTAACGGTGTCCGCCAGCTGGTTGACGCCGGTTTCCAGAGCTTTGCGGGCTTCCTCGCCGCGCTTGATTAGCTTAGCCATGATTGCATTACCTCCAAATTAAATCTTTGCACGCGCCCTGCGGGCGCGGGCGGAAAAATTTCCTGCTTCAGCTTTGCCCCCGCCGGGGCCGGACCCCTTTGTTTTCGGGTTTTCCCGGCGGCGCGGGGTCGGACGCTTACTCCACAATCGCCAGAATATCCCCCTGGCGCACGATGGTGTACTCCTCATCGCCGATCTTCACATTGGAGCCGGAATACTTATCGGTGATGACCTTGTCGCCGGGCTTCACGGACATAACGACCTCCTTGCCGTCCACCATGCCGCCGGGGCCCACGGAGACGACCTCCGCCACGGAGGGCTTCTCCTTGGCGGTAGAGGTGAGGATGATGCCGCCCTTGGTGGTCTCCTCGGCCTCCATGGGCTTGAGGACCACGCGGTCCGCTAAGGGTACGAGTTTCATAATGGGGTTCCTCCTATATCAATATTTTTTGAAACAAATTGTGACGCCGTTAGCACTCGAAGTTTCGGAGTGCTAACGGTGCCTATCTTACATCATTCCCATGCATATTGCAAGGGGGTTTTGAGAAAAATTTCCCGCTTTTACAAAAAGTTCACAAAATGGGAGGAGCCTCCCTTTTCCCTGGAACCTGCTCGTACCCTCGATGTTCAGATTCTTCATGCTCTGAAGATACGCATATCCGGTTTCGGGACTCCTTTGGGCGTCGCCGGAGGCGACACCTCATGATTTGTTTTGTTTTTGCGCCCGTGGCTCAGTCTGGTTTTGTCTGCCGTACTGCCGTCCGCTTTGTTCCTCTTCCGCGTCTATTTCAGTGTGGCCATCGGGAGCCCCTACCGTCTTGCTTCGGGTCCTCCCGGCGCGTATATTGAGAACCACCATGGCTTTTCCAGGGTGGTTTTTCTTTAGGTCAAAATCACCCTAAAAGAAATAGGTCAAATTGCCATAATAGATTTGGTGATGTTATGACCAGATTACGAGCCCTGCGTGAAGAACGCGGCTACACGCAAATCAAAATGCAGATGCTGACGGGGATTGACCAAAGCGATTATTCCAAGCTGGAAACCGGAAAACGGTATTACACCTACGAGCAATTGCGCCGTATTGCCCTGGCATTGGATACCAGCATGGATTATTTGGCAGGTTTGACCGATGAGAAGCGCCCCTATCCGCGATCCCCGGTGCCAGTCGAAGACTGTCGATAGGACACACTAAAAGAGGACCCGGAGCCCCATAAGCGGACGGCAGTCGGGTAGACAAGACAGACCGAGCCATGAGCGCAAAACAAATAACCCCCGTAATCATAAGGGATTCTTAAACCGTAGGTTTAAGCGCGTTTTTGCCTGCTTTTGCCGCGCGGCAAAAGCAGGCCGTCGTCCGGGCGCGGAAGCCCGGAACTTCGTAGAGAAAAAACTTCCCTGCCGCCTGCAGGGCGGCAGCTTCCGCATATGTTTAGATAAATTTCATCCGGGTGATAAATAATGAGAACACGCATCAAAGATCTTCGCACGGATCATGATTTGAATCAGATGCAGGTTGCGGAAGCGATCGGCATTACGCAGCGCAAATACAGCTACCTGGAAACAGGCAGGCAGCAATGGCCTGACGAATTGCTGGTGCGTCTGGCGGATTTCTACCAGACGAGCGTGGACTATCTTCTCCGCCTGACCGACGATCCCCGCCCCTATCCGCGGAACAGGCGGAAATGAGGTGCGGATATATGAAGGAGAAAGCGGTTTCCGTCATTCTTGACCTCCTCTTTCCTCCCAGGTGCGCCTTCTGCGGCAGGCTGGTGGAAAAGGGAGACGTCTGTGAAGCCTGCGAAAAATCCCTCCCCTTCCGGGAGGAGGAAAATATGACCCGGCTCATCGGGGACAACGGCTTCCTCTGCGCGGTGGCGTTTTATTACGACGGCGTGGCGGAGGATGGGATCAAGGCCCTGAAGTTCGGCGGAAAATCCTGGCGGGCGAA
This sequence comes from Oscillibacter sp., assembly GCA_014799925.1. Lineage (GTDB taxonomy): Bacteria > Bacillota > Clostridia > Oscillospirales > Oscillospiraceae > Pelethomonas. Next base: position 41,936 of record JAAVHC010000006.1, on the reverse strand, counting down.
GGTGTTCGCCCGCTATATCGCCCAGGCGGCGGCGGAGCGGCTGGGCGGGGAATTTGACGCGGTGACCTTCGTTCCCGTCAGCCTTCTCCGGAACTTTGAGAGGGGCTTTGACCAGGCCCGCCTGCTGGCGGAGGAGACCGCCGGCATCTGGGGCGTAAAGGCGGAACCGGTTTTAAGGAAGGTCCGCCATACAAGGGCCCAGTCCCTTCTGACAGACCCCGCCCGGCGGGAGCGGAACGTGCGCGGCGCCTACGCCGTCCCCCGTCCGGACCGGGTGCGGGGCCGCCGCTTCCTGCTCATTGACGACGTATGCACCACCGGAAGCACCATGGCCGCGGCGGCGGACGCCCTGCTGGCGGCGGGAGCGGAGCGGGTTGTCTGCGCCGCGCTGGCCGGCGGACGCCGGGGCTTCCCGCCGGACGCTGGATGAATTTGGAAAATTTTAAGAAAGAAAGTCTTCCAATGGCTTGCAAAATTTGGACGGGCTTAGTATAATGATTTTTTAGAGTATCAGCAATGAAATTGCTCAAAATAGAATGGACGACTGATGAGGTGGAAAGTATGTGCGCGTTTGCAAAGGATATCGGTATTGATCTGGGTACTGCTTCCGTATTGGTATACGTGAAAAATAAAGGCATTGTTCTCAACGAGCCCTCCGTGGTGGCCATGGACAAGAACACCGGCAAGCTTCTGAAGGTGGGCGAGGAGGCCCGCCAGATGCTGGGCCGCACCCCCGGCAACATAGTTGCCATCCGTCCCCTGCGGGAGGGCGTCATCTCCGACTACGACATGACCGAGCGGATGCTGAAGGAGTTCCTCCGCAAGGTGGCGGGCTTCATGGTCTTCAAGCCCCGGGTCATCATCTGCGTCCCCTCCGGCATCACCGAGGTGGAGGAGCGCGCCGTGGTGGACGCCGGCATCCAGTCCGGCTGCCGCCGGGTATACCTCATCGAGGAGCCCATCGCCGCCGCCATCGGCGCGGGCATCGACATTATGAAGCCCGACGGGCACATGGTGGTGGACATCGGCGGCGGCACCGCCGACATTGCCGTCATCTCCCTGGGCGGCGTGGTGGAGTCCGACTCCATCAAGGTGGCCGGCGACCAGTTCAACGAGGCCGTGGTCAAGTATATGCGCCGCAACCACAACGTCCTGGTGGGCGACAGCACGGCGGAGAAGATGAAGATCGCCATTGGCTGCGTGTATCCCAAGGAGGAGGAGACCTTCATGGACGTGAAGGGCCGCTGCCTGCTCACGGGACTGCCCAAGACCATCACCGTCTCCTCGGCGGAGATGATGGAGGCGTTCAAGGAGCCCACGGAGGCCATACTGGAAAGCATCCACGCCGTGCTGGAGCGCACGCCGCCGGAGCTGGTGGCGGACGTGTCCACCAACGGCATCATGATGACCGGCGGCGGCAGCCTGATTTCCGGCTTTGACAAGCTCATCACCTCCCGCACCGGCATCGCCACGTCCGTGGCGGAGAACGCCATTGCCTGCGTGGCCGAGGGCACGGGCCGGAGCCTGGACATGATCACCGACATGCAGGAGGGCACCATCAACCTCTCCCGCCGGCGGCAGGTCAACTGAGGGGCGGAATCCCCTCCGTTTCCCGGTAATTTAACAAAAATTTCTTTTCCCCTTGCAAAAGCGGCAGGAATCTGCTAAAATAATGCAGCGTCCTGTCTGCCGACAGGATTTCCCCGCGCTGTCGCGGTCCTGCGATTTCTTCCGAATCTGCATTTTGGAAGGAATGGCTGCCATGTTTTGCGGCTGCCGCCGGACAGTCGTTCGGCCAAAGACCGGATGATCGTCCCTGAGCGGCAGGCAGGGCGGCTTGAATCAAATAGTAGTATTTCTGTGTCGCAGCACCGGAATACGATCCGTTGGAGGTTATGATACATGTCTTCTACAAAGAAACCGATCAGTCAGAAACGCGCGGATAAGGAGCAGGCGGAAAACCGCACGCTCAGCCGTGTTTACTATGTGTTCCTTCTGGGCCTGGCGGCCGAGTGCTACCTGTTCATGGTCTACCAGGGCTACGCCTGGGGCACCGTCAATTCCATGCTGGCCTGGCACAAGATCCTGACCGCGGCTACCTGGCTGGGGCTGGCCATGCTTGTCGGGGGCGTCGTGGCCGGATACCTCAAGCGGCGGGACCGGAAAATACGGACCATCATGTGCTGGGTCGGCGGCGTGGGCGCATTCTTTTTCGTGTCCAGCTGGATTATCACCCGTTTCTTTACCAACAGCGCCGGCATCACCGCCATGTGCATCATTGTCCCCATCCTCGCGGTACTGGCGTTGGTCTATCTGCTCTATCAGCACGAGTGCGCGCTGAGCACGGTTGTGCTGAGCGGCGCGATGTTCAGCGTATGGCTCCGGGGCGCTTCCGCCTACTCCAGTTACTGGCGCGTCCCGGTGATTGTGGGCTGCGTGGTGGTCGTGCTGGGGCTGGCCGCCGCGATGCTGCTGACCAACAAGGCCCGTCAGGACGAGGGTAAGCTCTGGGGCATCCGGGTTTTCTCCCTGGAGTGCGACTACCGCATCGTATTCGCGGTGCTGGCCGTAGCGGCGCTGAGTGTGCTGCTGGCGGCGGTGGCGCCCGCCATCACCTACTATCTCATGTGGGCGCTGGGGGTGCTGCTGTTCGCGGAGCTGGTGTACTACACTACGAAAATGATGTAACGCGAACACCAAAAAAGCTTTCAAAGGCGCTGCCCGTTGGGTAGCGCTTTTGTGCATCCAGAGGGATCCGGCAGGCAGAGATGTTTTAAAAAGAACAGATGTTTCACGTGAAACATTTTCTGAAACTATAATCGACGCGGTTGAGAACGAGTAAATGTTGGGCTTTGCCCAACATTTACTCGTTCTCAACCGTTCTGACTATAGACCTAATTTTTCGGTAAAAAACAATTGCCGACTTGAAGCACATCAGTTCATTGCCGCAACTACTATACGGACTATGTTAGCAGCGCACTGCTGCAAATCGGCGAGAGTAATACGATAGCACGGTATGTGATCTATTCCGAACTTCTCCTTCAGAAATCCGGCTACTTTCTCACTCTCCGCCCATTGGTGTATTTGACTTGTATTGCGCAGCCCGCATATACTTCCGAGTACCACTATACTGATTGCTTCTGGGATACTGCAAAAATATCCGTTGTATTCCTCATTCGTTTCGACTTCCTCGAAATATTCTACTAATTTCTGCTTTCCCATATTTCTTATTATAGCATCCTCATCCCTCTTTTGCAAAATTGATTTCTGTGTTTCATCAACGCGGCATCTTGACAAACGCTCCTGTCCGCAGTATAATAAAAAGTTAATCAAGCCCGTCCGCCTTTTATTGGCAAACTACAGAAAAGGAGCGTGCGCCCCCATGGCCTACTACTATCCAGAGCCCTCCCATACCTTCAGCGAGTACCTGCTGGTGCCCGGCTATACCTCTCCCGACTGCGTTCCCGCCAACGTGTCTCTCCGCACTCCGCTGGTCAGGTTCCGCAAGGGGGAGGAGGACTGTCCCCTGTGCCTGTCCATTCCCCTGGTGTCCGCCATTATGCAGTCCGTGTCCAATGACACGCTGGCCGTGGCGCTGGCCCGGGAGGGCGGACTTTCCTTCATCTACGGCTCCCAGTCCGTGGAGGACGAGGCCGCTATGGTGGCCCGCGTGAAGGGCTATAAGGCCGGCTTTGTCCCCAGCGACTCCAATCTCCCCCCCGAGGCGACGCTTCAGGATGTCTTGGATCTGAAGGTCCGCAACGGTCACTCCACCGTGGCGATCACCTCCGACGGCACCAGCCAGGGCAGGCTGCTGGGCATCGTTACCAGCAGGGACTACCGCGTCAGCCGCATGGACCCCACCGTTCCGGTTTCGCAGTTCATGACACCCCGGGAGAAGCTGATTACCGCCCCGGAGGGCACCAGCCTGAAGGAAGCCAACGACATCATCTGGGATCACAAGCTCAACTCCCTGCCCATTGTCAGCGACGACGGGCGGCTGCTGTACTTTGTTTTCCGCAAGGACTATGAGCGGCACAAGGCAAATCCGGACGAGCTGCTGGATGAGCATAAGCGCTTCATGGTGGGCGCGGGCATCAATACAAAGGACTACGAGAGCCGGGTCCCCGCCCTGGTGGACGCGGGGGCGGATGTGCTGTGCATCGACTCCTCCGAGGGCTACTCCTGCTGGCAGGCGAAGACACTGGCCTTCATCCGGGAGCGGTACGGCGATACGGTCAAGGTGGGCGCGGGCAACGTAGTGGACAGGGACGGCTTCCGCTTCCTGGCTGAGGCGGGTGCGGACTTTGTGAAGGTGGGCATCGGCGGCGGCTCCATCTGCATCACCCGGGAGACCAAGGGCATTGGCCGTGGCCAGGCCACGGCCCTGATCGAGGTGGCGGCGGCCCGGGACGAGTATTTCAGGGAGACCGGCGTGTACGTGCCCATCTGCTCTGACGGCGGCATTGTCCATGACTACCATATGACGCTGGCCCTGGCCATGGGCGCGGATTTCCTGATGCTGGGCCGGTATTTTGCCCGCTTTGACGAGAGCCCCACCAACCGGGTGCTGGTGAATGGGCAGTACATGAAGGAATACTGGGGCGAGGGCTCCAACCGGGCCCGGAACTGGCAGCGGTATGATCTGGGCGGCGGCCGGGGACTGGCCTTCGAGGAGGGCGTGGATTCCTACGTCACCTACGCCGGCCCCCTGAAGGAGAACGTGGCCAAGAGCCTTTACAAGGTGAAATCCACCATGTGCAACTGCGGCGTTACCTCCATTCCCGCCCTCCAGCGGAACGCCCGGCTCACTCTGGTGTCCGCCACGTCGATTGTCGAGGGCGGCTATCATGACGTGGTGCTCAAGGCGCACGGCGGGCAGTCCAATAACGGGTAATGTAAGGCAACCTGGAGCCTGTCCGGCACGGCAAAAAGGCCTTGCGGTTCAGCTTTGGCTGTCAAAAAAGCCCCCGGCGGAGCCGCTGCTCCGCCGGGGGCTTGTGTGCGAGGATACCGCATATTCAGCAGGATTTTCGTTTGCTGCGAGGCCGCGGAACCGCCTTTTTGATGAAAAAGCGGGCAAGCCTCTTGACAAAGGGGAAAGAATCATGTAAAATACACCGCAAGTGAATAAGAAAAGCGATGACGAAGACGGACGGGGTCCTCTGTCCACAGAGAGCCGGGCGGCGGTGGAAGCCCGGCGGCAGGATGCCCCAATGTCCCATCCCTTCCGAGCTGGAGGCCCGAACACCCGGAGCGCCGGGCAAGTAGACGTCTCCCGTGACTGCCGCGTCAGTGCATAGGGCTTGCTGGAGCCTGAAGGGGCGTCCATTGCGGACGCAATTTGAGTGGTACCGCGGGTACATGACTTGTTTATGAACTCGTCTCAAAGGAAATGCTTTGAGACGGGTTTTGTTTTGCGTTTTGGGAAATCTTTTCTTATTTCACAATTCTATTCTCATGGAGGAATCTGCCCATGGACACAACGCATGTCAACAGCCAGCTGATGGAAGTGGCCTTCCGCATCCGGGAGATGCGGGGCATCTGCGGTTTCTCCGAGGCCGAGATGGCCCGGAAGACCGACACCACCCCCGAGGAATACCGGGCCTATGAGGGCGGCAGGGCCGACCTGCCCTTCACCTTCATCCACAAGTGCTCTTTGGCCTTCGGCGTGGGACTGACCGACCTGCTGGAAGGCCACAGCGCCCACCTCAGCAGCTACACCGTCACCCGCAAGGGGCAGGGCCAGCAGACCGCCAGGGAGCCGGGCATTGAGATTTCCAACCTGGCCCCCTTCTTCCGCAACAAGCTGGCGGAGCCCTACTACGTCACCTACGACTACGACGAGTCCCAGCAGCACATGCCTATCCACCTCACCACCCACTCCGGCCAGGAGTTCGACATTGTCCTCTCCGGCCAGCTGAAGGTCCAGGTGGGCGAGCACACGGAGATCCTCAGCGAGGGCGACAGCATCCTCTACAACTCCTCCGCTCCCCACGGTATGATCGCCGTGGGCGGCAGGCCCTGCGTGTTTTGCGCGGTGGTCATCTCCGGCGAAAAGACCGATGAGAAGGCGGTCCGACAGTCCATTGTCCAGGCCCGCTCCAGCGAGGACTACGTCTGCAAGAGCTTCTTCGACATTAAGGAGAATGAGCACGGCGTCCTCCAGTCCATGACCTTCCCCAACGCGGACAAATTCAACTTTGCCTTTGACTGTGTGGACGCCATCGCCGCCAGGTATCCCGACAAGCTTGCCATGCTGCACCTGGACCGGGAGAAGAACGAGCGCCGCTTCACCTTTGAGGACATGTCCAAGGCCTCCAGCCGGGCGGCCAACTACTTCAAGGCCCTGGGCATCAGGCGGGGCGACCGGGTCATGCTGGTGCTGAAGCGGCACTATCAGTTCTGGTTCGCCATTCTGGGCCTCCACAAGCTGGGCGCCATCGCCATCCCGGCCACCAACCAGCTCCAGGAGCACGACTTCACCTACCGCTTCAACGCCGCCGGGGTCAGCGCCATCCTCTGCACCTCTGACGGCGACGCGGCCCATCAGGTGGACCTGGCGGAGAAGGACAGTCCCAGTCTGAAGCTGAAGGTCATGGTGGGCGGCAGGCGCGAGGGCTGGCACGACTTCGACGAGGAATATATGATGTACCGCTCCTCCTTCCCCCGGACGGAGGACGCCCCCTGCGGCAGGGACATCATGTTGATGTTCTTCACCTCCGGCACCACCGGCTACCCCAAAATCGCCGCCCAGAGCTACCAGTACGCCCTGGGGCACTTCATCACCGCGAAGTACTGGCACTGCGTCCACGCCGACGGCCTCCACTTCACCATCAGCGAGACCGGCTGGGGCAAGGCCCTGTGGGGCAAGCTGTACGGCCAGTGGCTGTGCGAGGGCGCGGTGTTCACCTATGACTTCGACCGGTTCGACGCGGCGGATATTCTGCCCATGTTCGCGAAATATAACATCACCACCTTCTGCGCGCCGCCCACCATGTACCGCATGTTCATCAAGGACGACCTGAGCAGGTACGACCTGAGCAGCATCAGGCACGCCACCACCGCCGGCGAGGCCCTGAACCCGGAGGTCTTCCGCCAGTTCGAGGCCCAGACCGGCCTCCAGATCTACGAGGGCTTCGGTCAGACGGAGACCACCCTCTGCATCGGCAACCTCATCGGCAACAAGCAGAAGATCGGTTCCATGGGCAAGCCCATCCCCACCTATGACCTGGTGCTGGTGGACGAGAACGACCAGCCCGTGGCCCCCGGCGAAAACGGCGAGATCTGCATCCGCGCCAAGGAGGGCGCGGGCCTGCCGGGCCTGTTCTCCGGCTACTACCGGGACGAGGAGCAGACGGCGGAGGTCTGGCACGACGGACTGTACCACACCAGAGACGTGGCGTGGCAGGACGAGGACGGCTACCTCTGGTACGTGGGACGCCGGGACGACGTCATCAAGTCCTCCGGCTACCGCATCGGGCCCTTTGAGATTGAGAGCGTCATCATGGAGCTGCCCTACGTGCTGGAGTGCGGCGTGTCCGCCGAGCCGGACGAGATCCGCGGCCAGGTGGTCAAGGCCAGCATCGTCCTGGTCAAGGGCAAGGAGGGCACCGACGAGCTGAAAAAGGAGATCCAGGACTACGTCAAGAAGCATACCGCGCCCTATAAGTATCCCCGCATCGTGGTCTTCAAGGACGAGCTGCCCAAGACCATCAGCGGGAAGATCATGCGGAACAAGCTGTAAGCATCTTCTGTCTTTCAGTCCGGGGGCTTCGCGCCCCCGGGATTCTGCAGCGGCCACATCGAGTGGCCGTTGCAAAATCGTGGTACCTTTTCCCACGAGGGAAAAGGTACCGCGGGTCCGGGCCGCGGAGGCCCGGAGTAACGAATCAAAACAACTGTCGTATTGTGGAAGGATTTTGGTATGGACCACAAACGCGTTACCTTATTCGCCGGGCATTACGGCTCCGGCAAGACCAACATCGCCGTCAACTATGCCCTCCTGCTTTCGCGGGAGGGCAGGCGGACGGCCATCGCCGACCTGGACATTGTGAACCCCTATTTCCGAACCAAGGACAGCGCCTCCGAGCTGGCGGAGGCCGGGGTGGACCTGATCTCCCCCCGGTTCGCCAACTCCAACGTGGATCTGCCCGCCCTGCCCGCCGAGGCGTACCGCCTGGTGGAGGACAGGAGCCTTTACGCCGTCATGGACATCGGCGGCGACGACCGGGGGGCCTACGCCCTGGGACGGTATACCCCCTTTCTGCTGGAGGAGGGCGGCTACCGCATGGCCTTTGTGGCCAACCCGTACCGGCCCCTGACCCGCACCCCGGAGGAAGCCCTGGAGGTCATGCGGGAAATCGAGGCGGCGGGGGGACTGCCCTTTACCGCCATCGTCAATAACGCCAATCTGGCCCATGAGACCACGCCGGAGACGGTGCTGTCGGCGCTCCCCTATATGGAAAAATTAAGCGAACTGAGCGGCCTGCCCGTCTGGATGACCAGCGCGGAAGAGCATGTCGCCGTGGAGCTGGAGGGCAAGGTCCCCGGCCTGCTGGCCATGAAGCTGCAAGCGAAATATTTTGACCTGCCGGAGCAGGGCAGACCCTGGGATGCCGGACCGGCCGCCGGGCATCAGCCCAACGACGGTCCCAGACCGCCGAAAGCAGGGCCGCTGTTCGGCTGAAGAAGGAGGAAGGCTGTGAATCAGAAAGAACGGATGCTGTCGGGCCTGCCCTATAAGGCGTGGCTGGACGGACTGAGCGAGGAGCGGATGGCCTGCAAAAAGCAGATCCACGCCTTTAACCTGCTGCCGCCGGAGGAGGAGGACCGGGCGGAGGAGATGATCCACGCCCTGCTGGGCAAGGCCGGGAAGGACGCCTGGATCAACGCCCCCTTCCACTGCGATTACGGCTACAACATCGAGGTGGGGGATAACTTCTTTGCCAACTACAATCTGACCATTCTGGATGTGGCAAAGGTGGTCATCGGGAACAACGTCCAGATCGCCCCCAACGTCTCCATCTATACGGCGGGCCACCCCGTCCATCCGGACAGCCGCAATTCCGGGTATGAGTACGGCATCCCCGTGACCATCGGGGACAACGTGTGGATCGGCGGGGACGTGGTGATCCTGCCCGGCGTGACCATCGGGAGCAACTCCATTATCGGCGCGGGAAGCGTAGTGACGAAGGACGTGCCGGAGTGGGTGATCGCCGCCGGGAACCCCTGTAAGGCAGTCCGGAAAATCACGGAGGACGACCGGAAGTATTACTATAAGGACCGGGAGTTTGACGTTTCCGATTATTGAACGGTGTGAAGTACAATTCTTTTTTGGAGTAAATCGAGAAATTCGGCAGAAAAAGCCATTGACAGACGCAGCAGCCGGCTATATGCTATATACAACGCATTTTTTGATTGCCGGCTTGACGCAGGGGTGGCGGGGCGTTGCTTTTCCCTTAGCACCGATCAAAACGCGCCATATTGTTCGTCTACCCACGGATTCTAACGTACCCAGAGAGGCTCGGCTGCTGCTGGACGGGCTGCTCACCACCGCCGGGAGGATCCGAAGCGATACGGCAGGGGCTGCCGACGGCCATACTGAAACAGACGCGGAAGAGGAACGAAGCGGACGGCAGTACGGCAGACAAAACCGGACTGTGCCACGGGCGCAAACAAAATACAAAATAAGGGATTCTTAAACCGTCAGGTTTAAGTGGCTTTTTGCCTGCTTTTTGTCCATACAAAAAGCAGGCCGCCGTCCGGGCGCGGGAGCCCGGGGCATCAGCAAAGAATAATCTAAACTTACCGCCCCAGGGACGTCATTTAGCCGCTTTCGGCGTCTAAACAACTGTCCCGGCAGTGTCGCTTTGCGCCACTGCCCGGCGGCGAAGAAAGGAGCATAGATCATGGCAAAAGTCACCTTCCAGACAGACCTCTGCAAGGGCTGCGGCCTTTGCGTCAACGCCTGTCCCAAGCACATCCTGGCCATCGCCAGGGACCAGATCAATAAAAAGGGCTACTCCCCCGCGGTGATGACCAACCAGGAGGAGTGCATCGCCTGCGCGTTCTGCGCCACCATGTGCCCGGACTGCATCATCACCGTGGAGTCCTAGGCGGACGGCCAATGCGCCCTGAAGCGCAGAGGGCCTCCACACCCGCCGCACGGTAACGAAACATAGTAAAATAAAGGAGACTACTATGGCAGAAAGAGTTTTAATGAAGGGCAACGAAGCCATCGCGGAGGCCGCCATCCGGGCGGGCTGCCGCCACTACTTCGGCTACCCCATTACCCCCCAGACGGAGGTCGCCGCCTACATGGCAAAAAAGATGCCCAGGATCGGCGGCGTGTTCCTCCAGGCGGAGAGCGAGATCGCCTCCATCAACATGGTCTACGGCGCCGCCGCCGCGGGCTTCCGGGTCATGACCTCCTCCTCCAGCCCCGGCATCTCCCTGAAGAGCGAGGGCCTGAGCTACATAGCCGGCTCCGACGTGCCCGCCTTCGTGGTCAACGTCCAGCGGGGGGGCCCCGGCCTGGGCGGCATCCAGCCCAGCCAGTCCGACTACTTCCAGTCCACCAAGGGCGGCGGACACGGCGACTACCGCAACATCGTTCTGGCACCCGCCTCCGTGCAGGAGATGGCCAGCCTCACCGTCAGGGGCTTCAACCTGGCGGACAAGTACCGCATGACCGCCATGATCCTGGCCGACGGCACCATCGGACAGATGATGGAGCCCATCACCTTCGAGGACGCGCAGGTGGAAACCTGTGACAAGCCCTGGGCCCTGACAGGCACCGGGATGCAGCGCAGGCACAACATCGTCAACTCCCTGTACCTCCAGCCGGACGAGCTGGAGCGCAAAAACTTCGAGCGGTATGAGCGCTACAGGACTGTAGAGGAGAACGAGGTCCTGTACGAGGCGTACAGGATGGAGGACGCGGAGATCTGCGTGGTGGCCTTCGGCATCGCCTCCCGTGTGGCGAAGAACGCCGTGGCGAAGGCCCGGCAGGAGGGCATTAAAGCGGGACTGATCCGGCCCATCACCCTCTGGCCCTTCCCCAGCTCCGCCCTGCGTCAGGCCGCGGACCAGGTGAAGGCCTTCGTCTCCGTGGAGCTGAACATGGGCCAGATGATCGAGGACATCCGGCTCGCCATCGAGTGTACCCGGCCCGTGAGCCTGTGCTGCCGGGTGGGCGGCATGATCCCCAGCCCGGACCAGGTGCTTGCTTCCATTCAGGCAGCCGCAGGCTGCCGGGACGGTCGTTTGCCCGAAGGGCAAATGACGTCCCCGGCCCAGAAAGGAGTGAACTGATTATGGCCGTCGTATTCCAGAAGCCCCACGCCCTGACGGACGCGGTGCTCCACTACTGCCCCGGCTGTCCCCACGGTATCATCCACCGGCTGGTGGCGGAAGCCATCGACCATCTGGGCATCGAGGGTGAGGCCATCGGCGTGGCTCCCGTGGGCTGCGCGGTCATGGCCTACGATTACTTCAACTGCGATATGATCGAGGCCGCCCACGGCCGGGCGCCCGCCACGGCCACCGGCATCAAGCGCTGCCGCCCGGACAACATCGTCTTCACCTATCAGGGGGACGGCGACCTGGCCTCCATCGGCATGGCGGAGACGGTCCACGCCGCCGCCCGGAACGAGAACATCACCGTGATTTTCGTCAATAACGCCATCTACGGCATGACCGGCGGCCAGATGGCTCCCACCTCCCTGCCGGGCCAGGTGACCCAGACCAGCCCCTACGGCCGGGACGTGAACCACTGCGGCTGGCCCATCCGGGTCTGCGAGATGCTGGCCACCCTGGAGGGCCCGGAGTACGTTCACCGCGTGGCGGTGAACAACGTAAAAAACGTGAAGGCCGCCGGAAAGGCCATCCAGAAGGCGTTCCGGAACCAGATGGACCGGAAGGGCTTCTCCCTGGTGGAGGTGGTCTCCGCCTGCCCCACCAACTGGGGCATGACGCCCCAGAAGGCCCTGGAGTGGGTGGAGAGCGACATGATCCCCTACTACCCCCTGGGAGTCTACAAGGACAGAAGCGCGGCAAAGGAGGGTGAGTCGAAATGAAAACCACCCAGATTCTGATTGCCGGCTTCGGCGGACAGGGCATCCTGTTTGCCGGAAAGTTCCTGGCCTATAAGGGCCTGCTGGAGGATCTGCAGGTGAGCTGGCTGCCCTCCTACGGCCCGGAGATGCGGGGCGGCACGGCCAACTGCAACGTGATCCTCTCCGACGACCCTGTTGGGTCCCCCATTATTACGGACCCGGACGTGCTGATTGCCATGAACCTGCCAAGCCTGCAGAAGTACGTGGACGCCGTGGTCCCCGGCGGGCAGATCTACGTGGATTCCACCCTGATCGGCGAGAAGGTGGAACGGGCCGACGTGGAGGTCTACTGCATCCCCGCCACCCAGATGGCCAATGACGCGGGAGTGCCCACCCTGGCCAACATGGTGATGATGGGCCATGTGCTGAAGAACAACCCGGAGCTGACCTTCGACGGCACCGAAGCCACCGTCGCCAGGCTGGTGCCGCCGGCAAAGGCACAGCTGGTGGAGCTGAATATGAAGGCCCTCCAGGCGGGACGGGATTACGAGGGGTAAGCCTATGAAAATTTCCTGTATCCAGATGGACATGCGCCTGGGGGAGGCGGACTGGAACTTTGCCCGCGCCGAAAAGCTGGTCCGGGAAGCCGTGGATACGGAGCGCCCGGACACGGTGGTCCTGCCGGAGACCTGGAATACCGGCTTTTTCCCCAAGGACCTGGCCCCCTGCGCCGACCGGGACGGGGAGCGCACCAGGGCCGTCTTCTCCGCCCTGGCGCGTGAGCTGAACGTCAACATCGTCTGCGGCAGCGTGGCCAACCGGCGGACAGAGGGCTTTTTCAATACGGCCTATGTGTTCGACCGGAGCGGGGAAGTTGTGGCGGAGTACGACAAGACCCACCTCTTCACCCCCTCCGGGGAGCACGAGGCGTTCCAGTGCGGGTGGCATACCTGCCGGTTCGAGCTGGACGGCAGACGCTGCGGCCTCATCATCTGCTACGACATCCGGTTCCCGGAGCTGACCCGGACCATGACCCTGGAGGGGGTGGACCTCCTCTTCGTGGTGGCCCAGTGGCCTTCCATACGGACCATGCACCTGGAGACCCTGGCCCGGGCCAGGGCGATTGAGAACCAGATGTTCCTGGCTCTGTGCAACAGCGTAGGCGCCGCCGGGGAGACCCGCTGCGGCGGCCGCAGCGCCGTCATCGACCCCTGGGGCGAGTACCTGGCAAAAGCCGGGGACGGCGAGGAAATCATTACCGGCACGGCAGACTTTTCTGTCATCGAGGGTATCCGGTCCTCCATCAACGTGTTCCGGGACAGAAGGCCGGAGCTGTATCATACTTTTTCCTGATAAAAATTATCAATAAAAATGAAAGGTGGCAACCTCCATGTCCTACCAATTTCCCGTGACCCGCACCAGCAATCCCAAGCCCAAGCCGGACCAGACAAACCTGGGCTTCGGCAAGTACTTCACCGACCACATGTTCATCATGGACTATGACGAGGGCCAGGGCTGGCACGACGGCAGGATCGTCCCCTACGGCCCCATCAGCCTGGACCCCGCCAGCTGCGTCCTCCACTACGCCCAGATGATGTTCGAGGGCATGAAGGCGTACCTCACCCCGGACAGGAAGATCAACCTCTTCCGCCCGGACATGAACGCCAAGCGCCTCAACCGCACCAACGAGCGTATGTGCATCCCCCCCATGGACGAGGAGCTGTTTATCGCGGCCGTGAAGGCCACCGTAAAGGTGGACGCGGACTGGATCCCCTCCGAGCCCGGCACCGCCCTCTATATCCGGCCCTATATCATCTCCGACGAGGTGAGCTTCTCCGTGGAGCCCGCCAAGCACTATCACTTCATCATCATCCTGTGCGCCGTGGGCGCCTACTACGACATCAACCGGGGCGGCCTCACCGGCAGCCACATTTACGTGGAGGATGAGTATATCCGCGCCGCCGTGGGCGGCACCGGCTTCGCCAAGGTGGGCGGCAACTACGCCGGCGGTATGCGCGCCACCCGGAAGGCCCTGGAAAACGGCTGCAAGGAGGTCCTGTGGCTGGACGCCCATGAGCACAAGTACGTGGAAGAGGTGGGCACCTCCAACGCCTTCTTCATGATCGGCGACGAGGTCATCACCGCCCCCCTGGGCGGCTCCATCCTCCCCGGCGTCACCCGCGACAGCACCATCACCATGCTGCGCAAGTGGGGCTACAAGGTCAGCGAGCGCCGCCTCTCCATCCAGGAGATCGAGGCCGCCAGCAAGGACGGCACCCTCCAGGAGGCCTGGGCCACCGGCACCGCCTGCGTGATCTCCCCCATCGGCTATCTGCGCTACATGGACCGGGACATCGTCATCCACGGCGGCGGCGTGGGGCCCGTGAGCCAGAAGCTCTACGACCAGATCTACGGCATGCAGACAGGCGTGGTCGCCGACGACATGGGCTGGATCGTCCAGCTGTGATCCTGTTTTAATGTTATACTAATTCCGCATAAAACGATGCAATCGTTTTATGGCGGCGAGAAAGAGTATTCTGCGCAAAAATATCGGGGCGCGGCGGTTTCGCCGCGCCCCGACCGGGATCCCAAAACAGGAATCAGTGGAAATTCCTGGAATTATTCGTCCTTCTCCAATCCATACCGGAGCAGGCCCTCAATATCCCTGCTATAGAGGAAATCAAAATCTGACCGCACCCGCTCCCTGGCGGCGGTGTCCTCCGCGGCGAAATCCAGCTGGTGATAGGGCCTGTTTGCCTCGCCCCGGCGGTTCAATTCGGCCACAATGCGGGAAGCGCCCTTACGGTAGAAGGACGTCGCCTGATGGGCGGCATCCCGGGCGCGGTCAATTTCCGCGTAAATGTCCTTTGCAGAGGCGTCAATCTTCCAGGAGAAGTCGCTCTGGTCCCCTTCATCCGCCACCAGGCGGTAAGCCCGATCGCTCACGCTGAGGCCGTCCTCCCCGGCGCGGTTCAGATTCTCCATCCCCTTCTGCAAAAACGCTTCCCGGGCCGCTCTGGTCCGCTCCAGCAGATTGGAGACGTCCTCCATGGTCATCATTTTGTTCAGCTCCGCCTTGCCGTCCAGGATATCCTGATATCCCTGGATGGTCTGGTCAAAGGCGGTCAGACGGTCCCGGAATTCCATCAGCGACGCCTCGGACTGCGCGCTCACGTATCCAGCCGCCTTATACTGATTCAGGTAGAGATTCAGCAGCTCACTGGGCATCTCAGCAAGAGGAGAGTCCGCCTTTTGGTCCCTTTCCGTTAGTTCCACGATATCAAAACGGGATTTCAGATCCTTTTCCTGGCTTCTGGCCGAAAGAAGATTTTCCGACAGCTGCTGGAGGGCGTCATTGGCGGCCGGCTGGCGAAGTTTCTGTCCCAGCGCCTGATTCTGCTGGAAAACGCTGTTTTGCCGGAAGAGATTTGACAGATTTGATACGTTCATACCCATAGCTCCCTTGATCAAAATATCTTCTTGTTTTCTATATCGGCATTTTGCGCGGTGAGCTAATACTATTTCTCAATAAAAAGTTTTATAATCCAGGCACGACCGTATTTAGACAATTCCTGTAAAAACAGATTCATGCGTCCGGTGCTGCAATATGGCATTATTTAAAGCGTTTTACTAAGAAACAGTATTATTGCGTTGGCGATTATTTAATTGCCAACGTAATAACAAAAAGAGCGGACCGAGTACCAATGTCAATCAGATAAGAGATTTTCCGTGTTAATAAAAGGGGTCAAAATAAGGGTCAAAACCAGAGGGCCGGGGATACACTCCCCGGCCCTTTCTGTGCCTCTATGCAGGGAACACTTCCCGCAGGTCAATAACACACTCTTCCACCACAGCGTTTGTAATCTTCCGGAGAATGGAAGCAAAGTCCGTGCCGGTGATATCATCCTCTGCTTTAACGCCAAAGGACAGCTTGCACACGCAGAAATCGCTTCCGAAAATCCGCACAATATTA
This sequence comes from Oscillibacter sp., assembly GCA_014799925.1. Lineage (GTDB taxonomy): Bacteria > Bacillota > Clostridia > Oscillospirales > Oscillospiraceae > Pelethomonas. The sequence continues at coordinate 25,904 of JAAVHC010000006.1, read as the reverse complement.
ACGGAAACTACGGGTTTACCGTATGTGAGGACAACAACGGAGGAAAAGTAAACTGGAACGGCAGCTGGACCTATCCAGGTAACGTCTACGGCATCGGCAGCTGCGCTCGCGCCTACACCCGCTACCCCGAATAACACGCGGACAGCACAATCCCGGCAGGCGTCGCCTGCCGGGATGCTTTTCCGGGGTGCTGCGCCGCCGAAGCGCCACAGGGCGGATTCCTCCCGGAAATTTTTCTTCTTTCCCTCTTTTTCTCCCTTTACACAGAGCGGCTGTAATGGTAAGATGATAGACATGGGTGATTCCCGTATCAAGAGCCAATCTGCGCACGTCCTGTTTACGGATAGGCTTTAAATCGAAACAGAAAGAGTGATCGCTATGGACCGCAGCAGCGGCATCCTCCTGCCTATTTCTTCCCTCCCTTCCCCCCACGGGATCGGCACCCTGGGCCGGGAAGCTTACGCCTTTGCCGATTTTCTCCATGCCGCCGGACAGAAGTACTGGCAGCTGCTCCCTTTGGGACCCACCAGCTATGGAGACAGCCCCTATCAAAGCTTCTCCACCTTTGCCGGAAGCCCCTATTTCATTGACCTGGACCTGCTGGCGGAGGACGGCCTGCTGGAGCGGGCGGACGTGGACGCCGCCGATTGGGGCGGCAACCCCCGTTACGTGGATTATGGGAAAATCTACGCGTCCCGATTTGCCGTGCTGCGAAAGGCGTTCCGCGCGGGTTATCCCCGCGACCGCGAAGCGGTGGAAGCGTTCCGGAAGGAAACGCCCTGGCTGGATAATTACGCCTTCTATATGGCGGTAAAGGGCCATTTCGGCATGAAGAGCTGGCTGGACTGGCCGGATGAGGATATCCGCCTGAGAAAGCCGGAGGCTGTGCGGCGCTATCGCAAAGAGCTGGCGGAGGAAATCGAGTTTTTCTCCTATCTCCAGTATCTCTTCTACCGGCAGTGGGACGCCCTGCGGGAGTATATCCACTCCCTGAAGATCCAGATCATCGGCGATCTGCCCATCTATGTGGCGATGGATTCCGCCGACGTATGGGCGGAGCCGGAATTTTTCCAGCTGGGAGAGGACCTGGTGCCTACCGAGGTCTCCGGCGTGCCGCCGGACTATTTCACCGCCGACGGCCAGCTGTGGGGCAATCCCCTCTACGACTATGACCGGATGAAGAAGGACGGATACGGCTGGTGGATCCGCCGGGTGGAGGGCGCGGGCCGCCTCTTCGATGTGATCCGCATCGACCATTTCCGGGGCATGGAGAGCTATTGGGCGGTACCCTATGGGGAAACCACCGCCAAAAACGGACGCTGGCGGAAGGGGCCCGGCATGGACCTGGTGGGCGTGCTGACCCGGTGGTTCCATGATCTGCAATTCATTGCCGAGGATCTGGGCTATCTCACCCCCGCCGTCCGCGAGCTGCTGGACGCGTCCGGACTGCCGGGAATGAAGGTCCTGGAGTTCGCCTTCGACACCCGCGAGCCCAGCAATTACCTGCCCCACACCTATGACCGGCGCTGCATCTGCTACGTGGGCACCCATGACAACGAGACCGTCATGCAGTGGCGGAACCAGGCGGACCGCAACAGTATTACCATGGCCCGGAAGTACCTGGGCCTCAGCGAAGCGGAGGGGTTCAACTGGGGCATGATCCGCGGCGGCATGTCCTCCGTGGCGGATACCTTCGTGGTCCAGATGCAGGACTGCCTGGGCCTGGGCGCCGAGGGACGGATGAACACCCCCGGCAAGCCTGACGGCAACTGGCAGTGGCGGCTGCTGCCCGGCGAGGCCAGCCCCGCTCTGGCAAAAAAGCTGTATCAGTACACCAGGATGTACGGGCGGATCTGATCCTTTTTCCTGAAAGTCATAGTCAGCACGGTTGAGAACGAGTAAATGTTGGGCTTTGCCCAAACCCACCAGGGCTTTGCCCCGTGGGCCGCGCTTTGCGCGGCTTAGGGCTGGGGCGGCCCTAAACTTTACTGTTTCTGATCTGCGGCCACTATAAAAGGACGCGCGGAAGCGATGGATAATCTGCTTCCGCGCGTCCTTTATTGCGTTTATTGGCTTCCGCTTTTATACTATAGTCGACGAGGTTGAGAACGAGTAAGTGTTGGGCTTCGCCCAAACCCACCAGGGCTTTGCCCTGGACCCACCGCCCTTTGAAAAGGGCGGCCCTAAACTTTACTAATTTTGAACTGCGGTTACTATATTTCTCGATTAAAAGCGCAATACCGTCACCGGGCTGAAATCTAGGAACAGCAATGGGTTTAGTCTCGAACTAAAAGTTCTTTTTGATACTTTTTCTTTCAAGAAAAAGTATCAGTCCAGGTCTTTTCCCGCGTGCCGGTAGGGGCTGTTCAGGGGGCTGGCCTGGTCGGCCTCCTTCTGGTAGCGGCCCACCACGGTGGAGGCCAGCTCCACCGGCAGCAGGGTCCCCGCGCCGGCCACGCATCCGCCGGGGCAGGCCATGCCCTCCAGCAGATAGCCGTTGTACTTCCCGGCACGGGCCATGGTCATCAGCTTCCGGCACTCCCGGAGGCCCTCGGCCCGGGCGGTCTTGACCTCCAGCTTGGGGTCGGTCTGGTGGATAACGTCGGTCACCGCGCCGGCCACGCCGCCGGAGACGGCGAAGCCCCGGCCCGCAGAACTTCCCTCCCGCATGGACTCACCCTCGGGGATGGAGGCGAAATCAACGCCCTTGGCCTCGAACATGCCCTGGAGCTCCTCAAAGGTCAGCACAAAGTCCACGTCGGACCGGATATTCTCCCGGATGGCCTCCAGCTTCTTGGCGGCGCAGGGGCCTACGAAAACCACCTTGCAGTCCGGGTCCTGCTTCTTCACCAGCCGGGCGGTGAAGACCATGGGCGTCAGGGTCATGGACACGTTCTCAAACTGGGCGGGGAACAGCTTCTCCACCATAGCGTGCCACGCGGGGCAGCAGGAGGTTGCCATGAAGTCCTGCTCGGCGGGCACCTTCATGAGGAAGTCCTCCGCCTCCTCGATGGTACACATGTCCGCGCCCACGGCCACCTCCACCACCCGGTCGAAGCCCAGCATCTTCATGGCGGTGGTGAACTTCTCCGGCGTGGAGTCCTTGCCGAACTGGCCGATGAAGGCCGGGGCCACGATGGCGACCACCTTCTCCTTCTCCACGATAGAGCGGACCACCTGGAAAATCTGGCCCTTGTCCACGATGGCCCCGAAGGGGCAGCTCACCAGGCACTGGCCGCAGGCCACGCACTTGTCCTGGTTGATGACGGCCCGGCCGTTGTCGTCGGAGACGATGGCGTCCATGCCGCAGGCGGCAGCGCAGGGACGCTCCATGTAGACGATGGCGTTGTAGGGGCAGGCCTTCGTACACTTGCCGCAGCGGATGCACTTGTCCAGGTCGATCCGGCTCTTGCCGTTGACAAAGGAGATGGCCCCCTTGGGGCACACCTTCTGGCAGGAAGCCGCCAGACAGTTCTGGCAGAACTGGGAGACCTTGTACTGCTTGGTGGGGCAGGCATGGCAGGCGTAGGGGATGATGTTGATGAGGGGGGGCTCGTAGTAGGACTCGGCGATGGCCGCCTGGTCCATGCCCTCGGTGATGAGGTTCCGGGAGTGGATGGGCTGGACGGACAGGCCCATGGCCACGCGTACCCGCTCGCCGGCGATGGCGCGCTCCAGGAAGATGGACTCCCGGTGCAGGGCCTTGTCGCCGGGAACGATGATGTAGGGCAGATCCTCGGCCTTGGTGTAATCGCCGCCTTCATAGGCCATCCGGGCCACCTCGGTGAATACCTTTTTGCGAATGTCTGTGATCAGGGACGGAATACCGCGCATGGTGTTACCTCCTTGCTGTGCAGGCATTTTTTGCAGTTTATCCTGAGATAGAGCGTATCATATCCCCTGAAAAATGTCAATCGGACAAAACGATTATTTATGATACTTCCCGCCCTCCCGGATCTGGAAGCTGCGGTAGAGCTGCTCCAGCAGCATCACCCGGGCCAGATGGTGGGGGAAGGTCATGGGCGACATGCTCAGGCGCAGCCAGGCCCCGCTCTTGATGGAGGGATGCAGCCCGAAGGATCCGCCGATGACAAAGGCCAGACCTTTTTCTCCAGCTCCCGCCTGACGCGCCAGCAGGGCGGCCAGCTCCTCGCTGGAGCGCGGCTCCCCCTCGACGCACAGCGCCGCCAGGCTGGTCCCGGCGGGGATTTTTGCCCGGATGGCCTCCGCCTCCCTGGCCAGGGCCCGCTCAATCTCCGCCGGGGAGGGATCCTCCGGCAGACGCTGCTCCGGCAGCTCCACGATCTCCAGCCTGCAGTACCGGCCCAGCCGCCTGGCGTACTCCGCCGCCGCCTCCAGGTAAAATTTTTCCTTCAGCTTCCCCACGCAGATGACGGTTATTCTCTGCATACTGCCCCCTCCAGCGTCAGCGCCCCGCTCATGGCGCCTCTGGGCGCGACGGACAGCTCCGCCGTCAGCCCCGCCGCCCGCAGCGCGTTTCCCACCGTCAGCAGCGCCAGCTCCGGCGTGTTGTTCTCCGCGCTGAGATGGGCCAGCAGGATGGTCCGGGTCCCCGCCCGGACGCTCTCCACGGCGAATTCCGCCGCAGCGTCATTGCTGAGATGGCCCTCCGTCCCCAGGATGCGCTTTTTCAGCGGGTAGGGATACGGTCCGGCCAGCAGCATGTCCCTGTCGTGGTTGCTCTCCAGCACCAGGACGTCCGCCCCCAGCAGCCTCTCTCCGGTCTCCTCCGGGATATACCCGGTATCCGTGAGATAACCCACCCGGCCCTCAGGCGTCCGGAAGTGGCAGGCGGCGCTGTCCCGGCAGTCGTGGCTGGTGGGCAGAACGTCCATTTCCGCTTCGCCGAAGGAGACGCGCTCCCCCGGCTCCACAGGCCGCAGAAGCGGCTCAATCCCCGCCAGCCGGTAGCTCAGCTGCCGGGACACGGCGGGGGTGCAGTAAATGGGCGTGCGGTATTTTTTGATGTAGGTGGCCAGGCCGCCGATATGGTCTCCGTGCTCATGGGTGATGAACACGCCGTCCAGGGATTCCGGCGTCAGGCCCAGGGCCCTCAGGGACTGGCAGATCCTCCGGCAGGAGACGCCCATGTCGATGAGCAGATGGGTCTCCCCGCGGGAGAACAGAGCGGCGTTGCCGGACGACCCGCTGGCCAGGGTACGAATGGTGGTCATGGTGTATGTACCTCTCTGTGAACGCAGTCTCTCAGGGCGCGACAATGCTCTTGAAGTCGTAGGCGATGTAGGCGTTCAGATAGCTGATGCCGGACTTGGACTTGAAGGCGCGGTAGGTGGCGGCGTCCGCCAGAGTCAGCAGGATGAAGAACTGTTCCGCCGCCTCGATCTGAGCGGGCAGCATGGCCTGGTTGGTGTTGCGCCTGACGAGGGCCAGGGAGGTGATGGCGCAGGCGGTGCCCGGGAAGGTGTCATCCAGCTTTGGCAGATCCCGGCAGATGGCCAGCATCTCCCGCTGGTAGGACCGGGCGCGGCTGGTGCTGTAGTAGTAGATGTTCCCCCTGGTAAAGGTGGTCACCCCCCGGTAGGCGGCCAGGTCCCCCTGGGGAAGATAGGTCCGGTCCGCGTCCGAGACGGAACACGAGCGGATGATGGGGTCGATTTTGTTGCGGAACCGCAGATAAGCGTCAGCGGTCATCATGGACAGAACGCCTCCTCCTTTTTACCCTTTCCCAACTTCGCCGGCGGTAAACGGGAAGCTGCCTCCGCCGGTCATACAACAGCCCGGAGCCTCACAAAAACGCGGCCTCCGGGCTGTACTGGTTCTGTATGAACAGGTCAGCTCACGTTGCTGATCATCAGATCCTCCTCCGGAACCTCCACGGCCCGGATGCGTCCGCCCACGCCGCGAATCTTGCCGATCACGTCCTCATAGCCCCGCTCGATGTACTGGACGTTGGTGATCTCGCTGATGCCGTGGGCCGCCAGCGCGGCAATGAGCATGGCCGCGCCCGCCCGGAGGTCACAGGCCTCCAGCTGCGCTCCCGTCAGGCGCTCCACACCCTCAATGATGGCCAGGCTGCCATCCACCTGGATCTGGGCCCCCATGCGGACAAACTGGTCCGTATAACGGAAGCGGGTATTCCATACGCTGTCCATAATAATGCTGGTGCCCCGGGCCAGACAGAGGGCCACAGCCACCTGGGGCTGCATATCGGTGGGGAAGCCGGGATAAGGCATGGTCTTGATATTGGCCTTCATCAGAGGGCCGATGCGGCTGACCATCAGGCTGTCGTCCACCTCGTGGATCTCCACCCCCATCTCCGCCATCTTGGCGGAAATACAGTCCATGTGCTTAGGGATAATGTTGCACAGCTTCACCTCGCCGCCGCAGGCCGCCACGGCGGCCATATAGGTGCCCGCCTCGATCTGGTCGGGAATGATGGTGTAGCTGCCGCCCCGCAGACAGTCCACGCCCCGGACCTTGATGACGTCGGTGCCCGCGCCCATGATATTGGCCCCCATGGAGTTGAGGAAGTTGGCCACGTCCACCACATGGGGCTCCTTGGCGGCGTTCTCGATGACGCTCATACCGTCGGCCATGGCGGCAGCCAGCATGATATTGATGGTAGCCCCTACGGAGACCTTGTCAAAGAAGATGTTGGCCCCCTTTACCCGTCCCCCGGCGGCCTCGGCCATGACAAATCCGCTCTGGGTGTCCACCTGGGCCCCCAGGGCGCGAAACCCCTTCAGATGCTGGTCAATGGGACGGGCGCCGCCGAAATCACAGCCGCCGGGCAGCGCCACGTCCGCCAGGCCGAACCGGCCCAGCAGCGCGCCCAGCATGTAGTAGGAGCCCCGGCACCGGCGGGCGGCCTCGTAGGGCACCCGGCCGTTGCGGAGGGCGGAGCTGTCGATCTCCACCGTATGGGAGTTGACATAACGCACCCTCGCGCCCAGATCCTGCAAAATGTTCAGCAGGATGGTCACATCGCTGATCTGGGGCATGTTCTCGATCCGGCAGGGACCGCTGACCATCAGGGCAGCGGGAATGATGGCAACGGCGGCGTTCTTCGCGCCGCTGATCTGAATCTCACCAAACAAGGGCCGTCCGCCCTCGACAATATACTTGGTCAAAGAATCGCACCTCTTTATTCATATATGGAGGCGGCCGGGCTTCTACCGGCAATGCGCCGGGAGCGGCCGCGATATAGGGGCCTATCAGGTACAGTTTACCCAGGCCGCAACACTTCATACCGGAAAACACGGTAATCAGTGGACATAATCACAGATACTAAAATAGTATACCAGATTTTTATATAAAAGCAATGGGGGATGGAAAAATAAATTCATAAATTTTTAATATCTTGGAGCAGAAATTTATGGAAACGACTCAAAACGGCCCTGCCGCCCACAGGGACATCCCGCGGCTATGGACCGCCGGAACCCAAAAAGGAAGGCGCGCCGAAGCGTGCCTTCCTCATGAGGAATCTCCAAAGAGGGGAAATCGACAAATTTCTGTCGAAATTTGTCGATTTCCTGGTCCGAGATGGGAGACTCGAACTCCCGGCCTGATGGTCCCAAACCACCCGCGCTACCAACTGCGCTAATCCCGGATGTGCCGCCGGCATCCCTGATGGGGCCGGACTATCTCTATTATACATATTTTTTCCCGCTTGTCAAATACCCAAATGCCGTCCGGCGGCTTTTTTCATCCTCTCTGTCCCCCGGATACGCCGGCCTGACGGCCGGCCGCCATGCGCCCGCCCGGAAAACTCCTTCTATTTCCTGCCATTTCCTAAAAATATAGTTTGCATTTTAACAATATATCTGGTAGGATAGAGAAGTAATCATTTCATAACAGGAGGCCATCCTCATATGAAGAAGTTGGTTGTCAGCAAATCAGATCCCTGCAAGGCGTGTCTCAGCTGTGTCCGGGCCTGCTCCGAAGCGTTCTACAAGAAGTTTGACCCCGACCTCAGCTGTATCCGCATCATCGCCAAGCCCGACGGAGAGCCCAAGGTCCAGAACTGCATCATGTGCGGCAAATGCGCCCGCACCTGCCCGGAGGGCGCGATCTCCCAGAATGCCAAGGGCGTCTACATGATCGACAAGCGCAAGTGCGTTGGCTGCGGCGAGTGCGTCAAGGCGTGCCCCATGCAGGTGATGGTCATGCCCGCCGGCGAGGACGCCAGGCCCAGCAAGTGCATTGCCTGCGGCATCTGCGCCAAGGCGTGCCCCATGGGCATCCTCGCTGTGGAGGAGAAGTAAGCTACATATCTGCGGAAGCGGCGGAGAGTACGGCTCTCCGCCGCTTCATCTCAGAGCCTATCCGCAAATAGTCCGCACACAGCCTGCCTGTGAAATTTTGACGCTGTTTGTCGAAAAATCTGACGGCGCAATCTGCGCACGCCCTATTTACGGATAGGCTCTTATTCCGGGGCGGCGCGCTTTATGTAATTTCCGGCAGCGGTACGCTGGTCGCGTTGGGGTCGCATCCCGCCGGGCCAAAGAAACGCACCTTTTTCTCCGACAGCCGCAGCGTCACCTTCCGGCTGCGCACAATCTCTCCGTCCAGGCACGTTACAATGTCCTGATCCGGTGATTCGATGCAGATCTCCCTGGCGGTGTAGCATCTGGCCACCTGCGGCAGCGTATAGTAAAGGCCCTTGGAGTAGGCGCCCACGAACCGGAGGAAGGCGGCGCGGCTGACCTTCCGGACCACCAGGGTGTTGAGCACTCCGTCGTCCATCCGCGCCTCCGCCACAGGCATGAAGCCCCCGCCGTAGTACCGACCGTTGCATACGGCGGCCAGGGCGTATTCGCCGGGCATGGCCGTCCCGTCCATGGTGATGGTCCACGGGTGCCCCAGGCTGCGGAGCAGGAAATTTATCCCCAGAGAGAGGATATAGCTGCCCTGGCCCTTCAGCAGGGGGATATCCCCGAATTTATGGACGTCATCCGCCACCTGGGCGTCAAAGCCGGAACAGGCCACCGTCATGGCCAGCCGCCCGCCGCAGTCGATGGCGTCCAGGATCAGCTCCGGGCCGTTCCACAGATTCTCCGGATCGGCGAAGAGGGCGGCCTTGTCCCCGAAGTTTTTCAGGAAGTCGTTGCCCGTGCCTACGGGGATGCAGGTCATGGCGGCGTTGGCAAATCCGGCGACGCCGTTTGCCACCTCATTCATGGTGCCGTCGCCGCCGCAGGCGTAGACGCGCACCTCCTGACCGGACTGGGCCAGGGTTCTGACGGTCTCCATGGCGTGGCCGGAACGCTTTGTGAGGATGCAGTCCAGGTCCAAGCTGTGACGGGCGGCCAGGGATTTGGCCGTCTCCATCATCTGCGCGGTGCAGTTTTGTTTCCCCGCCGTGGGGTTGATGATGAATATGTGCTTCATAACTCCAAGCATCATGGAAACCTTCCTGAAAGGGGCCGGTTTCCATTCCTTCTCCTTCCTCTAACCGTACTTTATCGCGGCCTGAAACTATTATACCATAAAATTGTCAGATTTTATGGTATAATACGCCATCTTTTTCGGTTGCCCCGTCAGGGGCGAGAAAAAGGGCCTGAATAAAATAGAATAGCCGCTCTGCGGCTATTCTACCATATTTCCTGACAACATGCGAGCAAAATATTACATCCGAATCTGAAATTCGGATGTAATATTTGCCACGTCGTTTAGCCGCGCCGCCGGAAAGCCGCAGGCTGCCGGGATATGGGAGGGCAGTTCCTGCGGCTCGCAAAAAATTTTAAAAATTATGGAAAACCTCTTGACTTTGCATTTGGAAACAGGTATAATAACTGTTGCTGTTAAGCGAACAATTGCATAGGCTGATGTAAGCTGGGCAACTATGTGGAGATGTCGCGTAGCTGGTCGAGCGCGCACGATTGGAAATCGTGTATACCTCAAAAGGGTATCGAGAGTTCGAATCTCTCCATCTCCGCCAAAGAAAAACTGGTCAAATCATTAAGATTTGACCAGTTTTTTCGTTGTTTTAGAATTTTTTGCTTGCTTTAGCGCGATTAGAAGCCGGGGCCAAGCTAGCGTGGGAGCGCAATCTATTGTTCGATTTGTACGCATATCAAAGGCATTTGCTCTTTATATGCGTATATTTTTCTTTTATGGTGCCGAAATGGTGCCCGGCACCATAAAATGGCGCTTAAAAAAATATAACCAGATACATAGCGTACATCTCTCCAAGCCAGTCAATCAGCTGGGGGGTACGCAGCGTTGCGACGCTGCGGCAACCGCGAATTATGGCACCGCGCACAAGGCGCGGTGCCATAATTCGCGGTTCACTGGGGATCGCTTCCCATTAAGACAGCTTCGTGATAGGTGTCCAGGACAACCAGCTTTCGATCCAGGCGGACATTGACGTACTGCGCCGTTACAGCTTCCAGGTTTGTGGACAGCTGGAGCTGGATGCCGATACCTTTAAGACTGTGGCCCAGGATCTGTCCTGCCGTGTAGAAGTCGCCGGTGAGCTGGTGGATGTTGGTGGCCGCGCTGTGACGTAAATCGTGGAAGCGTATATGGGGCATATCCATACGCTCGATGGCCTTCTTGAAGTTAGATGAAAGCCGCTCACGCCCTTCAGGTGTACCATTGGCCCTGGCAATAACCAGGTCATTATCATAGTAGGTCTGTCCAGCGGATATGGTACGCTGTTTCTGCTCAGCTTGAAGAGCCAACTGCCGCTCAAAATAGGGGCGGGTGATCTCCGTTATGGGCAGAGTACGTTCGCCAGACTTTACGGGAGCCATTTCCATAATCGTAGTGGTTGAAGCCGGAAGCCTGAAGGGCAGCTGTTCAACTACAGAAAAAGCGCCATTTTCCAAATCTACATTGCGCCAACGAAGGCCCAGGATTTCGCTCATCCGCAGCCCATACAGTCCTCCCAGCACGACCACAAGCTCCCATGGCGTTCCCGCCACATCCGTCAGCAGGCTGCGCATTTGCTCAATGGTATAAGGTTCAGGGGTCTTCCCTTGCTTGCCAAATCTGGTGAGGATGTCCTTGGCGGGGTTACTGCTGATGTAGTGATACTTCCGGGCATGTTCCAATGAAACGCTTAAAACCCGATGCACATATTTAACAGAGGTGGGCGATAACCCCTTCTCAGAGAGCTGACGGTACAGATCGTCCAGCATGGCTGGGGACAGCTGATTCAGAAACACATTGCCGATATACGGGAAAATGTGGTTCTTCATATTATTCTGATAACCTGCCTTTGTGCTGGGTCTGAGGTTGGCTTCTCCGTGTCGCTCAAGCCACTCCGTCATATACTCCTGGACGGTCTGCTTGCGCTGGGCCGCTGTGGGCGGGGTGTAGGACGGATTTGTCAGCTTTGCCTTCATCTCCGCTTCATGCTTGAGGGCTTCCTTTTTAGTGGGAAACCCCTTGCGTGAATAGGTCTTGGCGGTTCCATCAGCCCTGTACTTGATGTTCACATCGTATACGGTGCCAGGTTTGCCGGTCAGTTCTCCGGCGGAGTTGCGTTTGTTTTTTACTTTTCTTTCCGTGATTGCCATGCTTTTTTCCTGCCTTTCTGCCTGGTGGGCCGCGCGGATTGTAAAACAATCCGCGCGGCTCTTGATTTTTCGGGGTAGTTGTGCTAAAATTACTGAGCTGGCACTTTTGCGCGTTGATAATAATCGGTGAGCGCCTGGATGGTCAGCAACCGTCGATTTCCGACGGGCAAGTATTCCAGGTTGCCCTCGTCCATCAGCTGCCGGATGCGATTCACGCCCAATCCGCTGACTTTTGCCGCCTGCTCCGGGGTCAAAAATAGCGGATACTGTGTTGACATTTCTTTTTTCATAGGTAGGCCTCCTTCTATAGTAATGATATGTGGTCAAATCTTCTGGAACAGTGAAACGCCTTGCTGCGCAATGGATTCACGACTTCTGTTCCAATGTTCCAGAGCGGAACGGATCTTTTAGGGTGATGCCGCTATGTCCCTGCCGGTTCTCGTTGCCAATTCTAAGCCGCTTGGCGAACACATGCGGGATGCCAGACAGCAACGCATAAAACCTGTTCCGAGTCATCGGCTCAAGCCCATTGCGATGACAAAACTGCTCGAAGGCAGCACACAGATCTGTGTTAAATACCTTTGCCTTTGGCGAAAGGATACAACACTCGTCGAGGAACGAGCCAATGACGTTACCTCGCAGCGCGAAAGAGGCCAAAAATTCTCTGGAATCCGCAGGCTCGGTGAATTTATAATTCCGCTCGATTAGCTCTCTGACAGCGTGTAGGGCCATTGTTACGATGCAATTACGCTCATCCCAGAGTTTCTTTAGCAGGTCCTTGTCTTGCTCCTCCGGCTTAACACTGGAATTGAAGAGGAGTACGCGAAGCCGATTCGCGTAAGCCGCCGTTGCATCGGCATCCGTAGTAAGCGGGAGGGTGTTCCCAGCGAACAACAGCTTGCATTTGGGGGAAAAGTAAAACGGATCTTTGTGTTTGAACTGACCCTCAACACGATCCCCACCGGTGACGGACTTGAACTGGGAGATGTCCGAAAGTGGTTTGCCAGCTATTTCGCCGGCAACGTTGAGTTTCCTGCCCACAAGCTCCGCACGGAGAAACTTGTCCCCAAGCTCATGCAGAAACACATTGGAGACTAAATTCGGATCAAACAGCTGCGCAGCGAACTTGCTGACGACGCTCTTACCGCTGTCGGGAAGACCCTTGAGGAATAGAGCGCACTTCCCTTCTGTCTGATCTGAACAAATGTACCCAATAAATTCCAACAGGAGCCGACGTTTAAGCGGGTCGTTTTCCAGAGAGGACTGACAGAACTTGTTGAATGCTTCGCAGGAGGAATCTCCCTCACATTCAGGGTTCCAGTCGCTCAGGTACTCTGCATTGATGCAGTAATTGAAGCGAAAGTCCTTGCTGTGCTCCACCAACTCACCTGTCACAAGGTTGTAAACGCCATTCGATAGATTGACCCAGTCCGGATACGGGTTAAGTTCATCGAATGTGCATCTGGTCTTAGGTTCCCAGGTGAGACGCTCACAAATGTCGCGGTATTCCCGGACAGGTATGCTGGCTGCGACCTCCGGTTGGAAGAAGCTGTTTAGGTATGCTTGGAGTTTCCGTACTGGACGATAACACCCAAGCGTTTCACAGTAAGCAAACGGCTGATCTGTTTCCTCTGTGATAAGCAATCGTCCGCTCTCAGTGACCCGGGCAGCCAACTCGCTCAAGTATCGCGCCCGTGTGCCAGGGCGCTTCTCTTCTGGGATGGACGGTATACCCACGGACTGGTGCCACTGTTCTTTCTCCAACTCCTCCTTCAGAGCGCTAACGAGGCTAGTAGGTCCTTCATCAGCGTCGCTATATTTGTCAGTCAACTCCCGCAAATACTGGTATGGATTTACTTCTAGCACATTCTGAAATTCTCCTTTCATGATGTAGCTGGCCAGCTCACTAAGAGTTTAACACTGTTTTTCGTTTCAAGGTATCCTTGCAGAATTTTCTGCCTTTTGTACAAAAGCTTCCGAAACTCCCTTAAAAATCTCCGAAATGCTAAAAATTCTCAACAAAATGTTTTCAAGTTCCCTTGTCAACCCCCAAAGCAACGCAAAAATTTTCTGAAATGAAGTCTGCTGGGATTGTTTGGAGGATAGAGGAATGATAGAATTATTAGAACTAAAATTTGAAGAGGATGCAATGATAGCAATATCCCAATACATGATTAAGGCCCTAGATGGACGAGTGGAGTATACTCGCAAGACAGCCGCAGAGCGCGCCGAAAAGCAGCGTCCACGCATCACAGAAAGAGAGAAATCTTTTTGGGATGCTTGTATAGCTGAATTTCGTGATTATTCGGACACACTTACTGATGTCCCGGATATTGGGTTTGGTAATGCCAGAAATGTGTTTTGGGTTGACTGTTTTGAGGAATTTAAGCTATGGTATATGGAAATTAAAGATACATATGGATTTACGGAAGAGCAGGAGAAGGAATTTGATGGACTATTTAATGCTTTATGTGAAAAAATGCAGGATGCTGCAAAAGAATCCGAGGAACCCGCTAAAATAAATTTGGGCAAAAGGTTAGAATTATATTATCTTCCCCAGATGTTGAATGTAAATAATCCGGTTGTAAGCACATTGTTGCCGTATTTATTAACTGGCTATGTATTTAACTCGTGGGATAGCCGCTTTTTCTATGAGACCCTCAAGGGTGATTTTTTCCTTCCAAGGATATTTGAGTCAGATCATATTTCCCCCGATGAGGCTGCTAAAATCAGGGAAAAGATAAAGAAATTCGTCAATATTTTTAGCCTTAAACAACATGCAAAAGCCTTAATACCGCCGATGTACGATGCGGCTGATGATCGGCCAGCAGTCTCTTTTAGCAGTGCTGGTGTAAAGGCAGAGCGCGGTATAAGATATAAAGTGATTTTAGATGATGTTTTTAAGCAGTGGTGTACTATCATTTCAGATGTTGCCCGCAAAGAAAGCATGGTAGAGATTTCTAGGAAAGAATGTATTGAACATAGCCAACGATTGTATGACTATTATACAAAACAAAAAATGGAGTAGCGAGTTAGAAACTCGCTACTCCATTTTTACCGCTAGGTGGAAATCGTTCCAATGTTGAATGGGCTATTTGCTATGCCCGCCAAAAGATAATCTTCCAGCGAATCCCATGGAATACGCCAACTCCGTCCGATCCGGATTGCTGGCAATTCTCCAGAGTTCAGCAGACGGTATATGGTGTTCTTCCCTACCCCCAAAACCTCCATGGCCTCAGCGGAAGTAAACAATACTGGCAGCTGCTCCAACTTTTGCTCATGCAATTCATTGTAATTTTCACTTGACATAATCAAAACCTCCTATTGATTATTTAACACCTTGTTTGATTTTCCTGTCCTCTTCAAAAATATATCATTTTAGTGAAACATCGGAAAGTACCGGGGTTTACGGCCCTTGGATACTTTCCGATGTCTCATTATTTTTAAGAGGAAGGAGGCATAGCCATGCTGAAATCTCTGCTTTCCGCTATTCGCACGGTACTTGTCACACTGGCCCGTGTTCTGCTCTGTCAGTATGGTGTGGCTGTATGAATGACAAAGTAGGCAAGGTGACAGAAAAGCTGCTGGGAGTTCTCCTGGCGGCGGCTTCAGCGGCACTGTGCGCAGCTATTGACTATCTGCTCAAGAAGGAGAACTGACGGTTGGAACCTGCTTTGTTTCCCTGTGCAGTCTGTAGAAAAGTGTTTCCGGCTGCCAGAATGGCAGTGTTTGAGGGCGAATACTTCTGTCATAAATGCCTGGAAACGGAAACTTTGCTCTGTCACTGCTGCGGCAAGCGTATCTGGAAGGGCGATGCGCTGGGTGACAGTTCCACACCGCTCTGCGAGTACTGCGAAGAATACCACTACAGCCATTGCGCTGACTGCGGGCGGCTGGTGAAGATGGAGGCTCTGCGGTATCCATCTGACAATGCCCCCGGCTACTGCGAAACCTGCTATACCAAACACATCAAAATTTGAAGGAGGAAACCAATATGTCCGCAAACGTAGAAACCATGTTCTATGTCCGTGAGAAACCCTGGCACGGCCTGGGTACGAAAGTCATGGAGGCCCCCACCTCCGCCGATGCCCTGATCTACGCTGGCCTGGATTGGGAGGTCATTCAGAAGAACGTCTACACCGAGGATGGCTCCCTGATCGCTGGCTATAAGGTCAACACCCGCAGTACCGATGATGCCCCTCTGGGTATCGTGTCAGACAGATACAAGGTGGTGCAGAACGAGGACGCATTTCAGTTCACCGACGACCTGCTGGGCGCTGGCGTGACCTATGAGACTGCCGGGGCTTTGCAGGGCGGCCGGAAGGTCTGGATGCTGGCCCGGATGCCCCACCGCTATATCATTGCCGGGGACGAAATTGCTCCGTATCTGGTGGTGATGAACAGCCATGATGGCAGCTCCGGAATAAAAGTTGCAATGACCCCGATCCGTGTTGTGTGCCAGAACACCCTCAACCTGGCTCTGGATAGCGCCAAGCGCATCTGGACCACCAAGCATACCGAGAACGTCATGCTCCGTGTCCATGAAGCCGAGGAAACCCTGGGGCTGGCAGAGAAGTACATGGGTGAGCTGGGCCGTGGTATTGATACTCTGTCTAAGATCAGGCTCACCGATAAGAAGGTCATGGAGTTCATGAATGAGTTCTTCCCTGTTGCTTTGGACATGCCGGATGTTCAGCGCAAGAATAATTTGCGGATGCTGGATAACATGAAGGCCCGGTACTGGGATGCCCCTGACCTGTCCAACGTCGGGAAGAACGGCTATCGTTTCGTCAACGCCATCAGTGACTTTGCCACCCACGCTGACCCCATCCGCAAGACCAAGAACTACAACGAAAACCTGTTCCTGCGTACCATCGAGGGCAATCCCATGATCGACAAGGCGTACAAAATGGTCCTGGCGGCGGCGTAAAGGAGGCGGTTTTATGTCTGCAAAAGTATTGGTATCTACGGAAAACATGCCCTATTTGGAATGGTTAGAGTACCGGAAACAGGGCATCGGCGGCTCTGACGCGTCCGTGGTCTGCGGTATCAGCCGCTACAAGTCCCCTGTGGAGCTGTGGCTGGATAAGACGGGTCAGCTCCCGCCCCAGGAGGCCGGAGAAGCTGCCTATTGGGGTACACAGCTTGAACCCTTTGTCCGGGCCGAGTTCACCAAGCGTACCGGGATCGAGGTAAGGACCGTCAACCAGCTCCTCCAGAGTGAGGAATACCCGTTCATGCTGGCGAATCTGGACGGCATCTGTGAGGTCCCTGACATTGGCACCTGTATCTTTGAGGCCAAGACCGCTTCCGCTTACAAGGCTGGCGAGTGGGAGGATACGATCCCCGATGAATATATGCTCCAGGTGCAGCATTACATGGCAGTCACCGGGTATGCCGGAACCTATATCGCCGTTCTAATTGGCGGCAATTCCTTCCGCTGGAAGTTTGTGGAGCGAGACGAGGAACTGATTTCTATGCTCATTGAGCTGGAATCGGCTTTCTGGGACCATGTGCAGGATTGTACTCCTCCGCCGCTGGATGGCTCCAAGGCTTCGGCCAAATTCCTGGCTGAGCGGTTCCATGACAGCAAACCTAAGTCGCAAATCATTCTGCCTGACACCGCCGCTGATCTGCTGGCCCAGTACGATGAAGCCTGCGAAGAACTGGAAGCCGTCACCGAGCGGAAGCAGCGGGCCGAGAATCTTCTGAAGGAGATGATGGGCGAGAATGAGGTTGGGACTGCCGGTGATCGTATCGTCACCTGGAAGAGCGTGTCCCAGGAGCGGCTTGACAGCAAGACCTTGAAGGTTGAGCATCCTGCCCTCTGTAAGAAGTACACCAATAAAACATCATATCGCCGCTTTGAGATCAAGGCAGCAAGCTGAATGGAGGTCTATCATGGATAACTCGAAACTCAAATCCCGCATGAGCGATAAGGTCCAGGAGTTGCAGAAACCCGTGGAAGTGATGAATACCACCGCCGATACTTCGCTGGCCCCTGTGAACTCCGCTTATCTGGCCCTGACGAACAATGCCCTTGACCTGATCCGGGCCAACTTGAAAAGCCAGCCGTTGACGCTGGATTTGTTTGACATCGTGAAGTCGCCGTCCGGTGGCTCCACGGTGTTCTCTGTACCGGGGCTGGCCGGGGATGAACCCGCAAAGGAACTGATGGGCATTGTGCTTGATTACACGACGCCGAGGGCATACTGGGACTCTCCCGACCCGGTGGAGGGTACGCCGCCTGTGTGTCTCAGTCAGAACAGCATTATTTCCAACGATGGGAAAGCCTGTGCGCACTGCCCTTACAACGACTTTGGCTCCAAGGACGGAGAGAGCAATGCCAAGGCTTGTAAGGAATCGGTGCTGTTGTTCCTCCTGCGGCCTGACAACATCATCCCTCTGCTGGTGCGTGTCCCTGTGACCAGCAAGCCCCGGTTCCTGAAATACTCCACCCGGCTGTTGAGCCCCCTGACGCCGATCAGCAGCGTGGTTACGAAGATCACGCTGGAAAAGGCCACCAGTAAGGGCGGGAAACCTTACGCATTGTTTAATTTCGAGGCGGTCAGTACCCTCACTCCGGAGGAATCCGATCACGCCAGGGCTTACGCCAGGCAGTTCATGGAAATCGTGAACGCCGCCCAGATGGTGCCGGAACTGGCAGAAGCCAGCTAAGATAAAACACGCTATGATGGCCCGGTGCTCCTGCCGCAGAGCAGGAGCACCGGGCCATTTACTTTTGGAGGAATTAGCATGAATTATAGCGAATTGAAAAAGATTTTCCAGGAGCTGAAACGTACTTCGCCAAGAGAGAATTTGACGGCGCACATCATCTTCACAGAAGACAGCTTTGACAGGCCCTACCCTCTGTTGAGCCGCACCTATCTTGTCAGCAGTGACAACAAGGGCTTCTATCCTCATATGTTCAGCAACTCCATCTTCGCCTACTGCCTGGACGTGACTTCCGATCAGGGGGTCCGGTTGGACTGGCTGATGGCGGAGGAAGGCAATCCTGGCGGCTGGAAGGTAGAAGACTGTTACATCCTGGAGAAAATGCGAGATGCAGAAGCAATCTGCGATCTCACCCGGATCGAGCTGGAGGAAGACACGATCTGTTATGGCTTCGGCAGCAGCAGCACCTGTATTCGGGTTCTTGAAACCAATGAGGGCGGGAAAATCCGACTGGAGCCGTTGGCTGGAAACCAGATGGTTGATGGCAAGTGGGTGGATCTGACTATTGATCGGATATGTGGTTACTGTACCCTGCTGGAACAGCAGTTGAGCAAGGAGGCAGGATAGATATGCGTATTTTGGTTGTAGAACCTGAATGTAGACCGGAGTTGCGGGAAATCGACGGTTCTCTGGAATCTATGCAGGAGATCGTGGGCGGCTTGATTCAGCCTGTGTATCCGTTCGATGATCCTGTTGCCCTGGTCTGCAATGACGAGGGGAAGTTGATGAATCTGCCAGCCAACCGGGGCTTGCGGGATGAAGATGGACGGGTATGCGATATTGTGTGCGGGACGTTCTTCCTGTGTGGTGTTCCTGGTGACAGTGACTACTTTGCCAGCCTGACCCCGGAGCAGATCAAGCGATACGAGGAACGGTTCCACACGCCAGAAATGTTCTGGGGAATGAATGGTCACATCGTATGTCTGCCATTGGAGGTGGATTAAGACATGACACCTGACAATCCATTCTACGGAAAATCTGTAGCTGTCACTGGCAAGCTGGACAACTATACCCGTGACAGCATCCAGGCCAGGTTACTGGAGTTGGGAGCCAAGCCCATATCCAAAGTGAGCAAGCGGACCAGCTACCTGATCGTTGGAGCAAAGCCCGGCAGCAAGCTGGATAAGGCTCGGCTGCTGGGGATCACGGCCCTGTCTGAACGCGAATTTGAGTATATGGCTGGATTAGGCAATAGCAGTGGGGCAGGTGACTGCCCCCACTGCATTTTATCTTAAATATGAAGGGAGCTGAACATAATGAGGGCTTTGCGCCCTATGACACAGGAGGAGCGGGAGTTTGCGGAGCAGAAGCATGATCTGGTGATTGACTATCTCCGCCGCAAATATCTTCCGATGGATGATTTCTATGACATTGTGATCTTTGGCTATCTTTCCGCTGTGCAGCAGTATTTCCGTGATCCGCCTGCGGGCGTGACATTCGAGGCTATGGCGGTCCGGGCTATGAGGGATTCCATCCTCCGGGATGGTGAGTACCGTACCCGCGCGAAGCGTTCTGGTACCACCGTAGGGCTGGATGATTTCGGGAGTACGATTACAGACCCCAGGCAAGATACGGAACGGCAAGTCGAGGGCAAGGCCCTTCTGGAGCAGGCGGTGAGTGCAGCCACCCCGCAGGAGGCCAGGATCATCAACCTTTTGATAGATGGCTTTGTGCTGCGTGAGGCTGCACAGCTTCTAAGGATACCGAAGGCCGCTGCGGTAAACTGCATGGAGAGCTTTTGCTGCCGAGCCAGAGCGACTATTAACTGAAATGGAGGTTTATCTATGAAGGTCAAAGCATACATCCATAGTCTGAAAGATAAAGAGTATGATCGTCATGTGTTGGGCGAGGCTGAGATTATCCGGTGCATTGGCGATAACCGCTATCTGGCTGAAGTCAACGGCGTTCGCTGCACAGCAATCTTCAACTTCTTCACCGGGGCTTACTACGTTGACGATGTGTACGGGGTCCTGTCGGAGACAGCGTAATTGTGTGCCGTTAGGGTGTACTCTATTGGCACATCAAAAAAGTATGCCAATAGGGTCGGTTTCAGGATTTTGACATGTGCCATTCCTGAAACCAACCCTATTGGCAGTCGGAGGTAGGTAACTTGAAAATAGGCTATGTACGTGTCAGCACCCAAGAGCAGAACACAGCCCGTCAGGAAGTCCTTATGCAGAGCCTGGGTGTAGACCAGATTTACATTGACCGCATGAGCGGCAAAGCGCGTGACAGGCCGGAGCTGAAGCGGATGATGAGCTATGTCCGTGAGGGTGATACTGTGATTGTGGAGAGCATTAGCCGCTTTGCCCGGAATACCCGTGACTTGCTGGAGCTGGTGGAGCAGCTGACCGCAAAGCAAGTGGAGTTTGTTTCTAAAAAGGAAGCTATTGATACGACCACACCAACGGGCAAATTCATGCTGACTGTGTTTGGGGCCGTGGCAGAGCTGGAGCGGGAATACATTTTACAGCGGCAAAAAGAGGGTATCGCCATTGCCAAAGAGCAGGGCATCTACCGGGGCCGAAAGCCGATTGAGCGAGGTAATTTCAATCAAATAGTTACTCTCTGGAAATCTGGACAGATCACCGCTGCGGAGGCAATGAAGCGCCTGGACATGAAGCCCAGCACATTCTATCGAAAAATACGGCAAACGAAGGAGAATCTATCATGAGGTATCTGATAAAAACCAATCTGCACATGAAACTTGGGACCGACAAATTTCTGCCCGGTTCCTGTGGCCTGCGGGTCGGCGCAGTCCTCGCGGATGACGCGACAGCACAGTTTTCCAGTGCCTACGGGCAGCAGATCGCTGAACTGTCCAACACCAGTCAGCCCCAGTTTGAGGTGAACGAAAGACAGGATCACAATAAAATTAGTCAGCCGCTGCACATCGAAATTCCGCAGCCGAGCAGGGATGATCTTACAATTAGGGAAGAAACCTATTGAGCGTTCTGCCGCGAAAAGACAACAGGTGGAGCTTTGCAGTCCCGCAAAGCTCCACCTGATTTATGACAGGTTCCGTAATGCTTTTTTAGCCGCGGACAGGATTTCCGTCAGAGCCTTGATCTCCTGCGGCGTACAGTCCTCCAGCAGACGGTCCACGTCCCGGACTCTGACATGGCGGGATTTTTCCACATTGTCACACAGCAGATCGTCTATGGTGATTTCCAGGGCATTGGCAATGCGGATCAATGTCGGCAGGCTCGGCTTGGTGTTGCCGCGTTCTATGTGGCTAAAATGAGCAGGGGTCACGTCCGACCGCTCAGACAGTACTTCCTGGGATAGACCGTGCGCTAAACGGTACTGCCGAATCCTGCGGCCAATAGCCACATAATCAATCTCCATAAAATACCTCACGAAACGTTTTCTATATTGTAAAGTCAAAACGCTCGTGATATAATGGTTTTTAAGATCATATTGACTTTATAAAATATGACCGACAATTTTTTGAATTTAAGGAAAGGGATACCCATATGAAAAGAACATTTACGATTTTACTTGCATCTATCATTCTGCTGTCCGCTTGTGGAAGCAAGGGCAGCGAAGAAGCAGAACCTCCAACAAATACAGTTGATCCTACACTTTCTGCTCCTGATGAAGTGGAAAGCCAGGATTATGACTATTACATGACAGAAGACGGTGATTATGTCAGCGATCCCACAGATGAAGACGGCAACTTTGATCCCAGTATCGCCGGAGTCAAAGCTGATGGAGAAGATCCCTACCTTGAAAATAGTTGGCTGTATTACTGGGAGTTGGGGGACGAAATGAACGATTCAAGAGCTGCGTACCGGATCAGATGTGATGCCGAGCGGTATACTGATACACTCCAAGTACCCGGCAGTTACGTTGATGAACTCAACGCATGGGCGGAAAATGGTTGGGAGTGGGATTATGCCAAGCTCAACGGACACGTTACATGGCAGGAAAAGCGGAATGGACAGACGATTTTCTTATTTGATATAGGTGCTGATCGTGAAATCCAGTGCATTCTTGACAAGGAGTTCATTTTCGCTGAAAACGAACACATGCTGCTCTGGGGAGAAATGACTTCTGGCGGGTACTATTATGATGGTTATGGCAAAGAAGTCGAGTGTTTCAACTTCTTTGTTTACGATTACTATATTACAAGAACGCAAAATGATTTAGAGATCAATAAGATCATCAATAGTGCCGATCTGTGGAATGACGGCCCTGTTGACTGGAGTACAATCCCGGAATCCTGCCGCGATGCGTGGTTTGGCGCGGATTCGATATTTGTATCTGCAACGACCGGAGAACAGCGGCAGATCACAGAGGATACTTATGCAGGGCTAAAGTACGAACTGAAGAAATGGTATTACTATCCTGACAAAAATACGCTCTATCTTGGTATCATCCCGGAGGGCTGTGAGGAATTTTATACAGACATCCACTCCTTTCCGAACGGCGAAGACTATATTCACTGGGACTATACCCTCGTAGAAATTTACGATGCGCATATTCATGTATTTACATCCGATATGGATGTGCATACCCCAGCTATGCGCGAACAATATCGGACCAACAGTGATCCGGAAACATATCAGAAGCTTTGTGACTTTATAGATTATTTCAGAGGAGTTCTTGTGTAAGCTGCCAGAAACAAAAAATCGTATGAAACCAGGAGGACAGTATGAGCGCGATAAAAATGATACTTGTAATCATTTTGATGTTTACTTTGCGGAATTTATACCACAAGATGTTCCGTGTTGTCTACTTCGATGCCGTGACCGCTATATTCCGGGAATTTGCGATCTGCTTTCTTATCGCCGTGGTAATTGTCTTTGGGGGATTTGAACTGATCGGGGATTTGTTTACTCCAAAAGAAAAGGATCCAGGATTTTATGGGACATATTACAATACATCCTTGCTTGATGGAGGAGATGCCGAAGTAACGCTCACTATATCAGGAGGAAATGATCAGAAAGACGGAAAAATGGGTTTGAGTGGATATGCGCTGGCGGCGGGGAGTAGAGATTCTCAGCACTTAAGCATGGAAACTGAGATTCCGAAAGGAAATACGTTTACCTGCACGGATGAAGCCTATCACATTACGCTGACCATAACAGCAGATCCCAAATCTCATACCCTGGAGGTCGTACAGGAAAATGGATATGGCGATATGCCTCTCTGGTTTTCCGGAACATATGTTGATCCGGACACATGGGAGCAAATGAGCGATGAGGTAGAGGAAGCCAAGGAGGAGGCAGTCGTCGCGCAGACTCCAAACAAATGGCTTTCAGACTATTTTGGTGAATATACACTGCTTCCTTATATGGTCATGGAAAAAGGTTCCCATCCTGCGCGGCTATCTATACGTAAGCATCCTAGTTATGACGACTGCTTTATATTTGATTGCCTGGCAGAAGAAAATGGTACACGCTATTCCGAAATAATTCCGCTTCCCTATCCGCTTGGCGATGGTGAACCGGGATGGCTCGCCTATGACACGGATATCGGACGGATCACTTTTGGTGTCTGGGAAGACCCCGTGAGCGGACGGGTGGAAATCGAGATAGCAGAGTTTCCTTATCCGGCGCTGATAGGGGTCTACATTCCGAGCGATAGTCAACTGTATGAAGCCGATATGCCGGAACCTGGTCACCGCCTTTGGGATGGCGTATATACCTGCACAAGTGACGGCCCGGACGGTACGAAAACGCTGTCCGTAACCCAAAACCTGGATTCTACTCTGTCAATCAACATGTATCATGTATACGAAGACGGCAGGGAAGACAGCCTGGACATCGTTGTAGAGTTTGGACCAGATGGGCACACTCAATATTTTGCACACTGGAATGACGCAAGAAGCATCCTCTTCAATTTGAGCGATGACTGCTCCACGATAGAAATATCACAGATTGGTATTTATCCGGCTATAGATTTGGAGTTCCAAGGCGTCTATATACTCGAAAACTAAAATGTGCGCCCCATGGTTCAGTGGGATAGCTCCTGTGAACCATGGGGCGCTGATCTTTTGCTATAGAAGCTCTTGATTTTACAGGGGAATTATCATATAATAAGATAGAAAAGGAGAGTAAACTATGCCGGAAATGAAACGCACTGTCAAGGATAGCGTATTCACGTACCTGTTCAGCGATCCCACATACGCCCGCGAGCTGTACCTGTATCTCCACCCGGAGGATACCAGTGTAACAGAAGCAGATTGCAAGCTGGTGACGATCCAGAATATCCTTTCCAATGGGCAGTATAACGATTTGGGTCTTCTGATTCGGGACACGTTGATTATATTGGCGGAAGCGCAGAGTACGTTTTCTCCAAACTTGCCAATACGGATATTCCTGTATATGGCCCAGGAATACAAGGATTATATTGATGCGCATAAGCTGAACCTGTACTCTACAAAAGCTGTGACGCTGCCAAAAGCGGAGCTGTATATGGTATATTCCGGTAACAAGAAGGATGTACCCGAGGTCCTGCGCCTCTCCGACCTTTGCGGCGGTGAGGGCAGCATTGAAGTTACAGTCAAAGTTTTGCGGGGCGGCGACAGCAGCATCGTCGGGCAGTATGTGGAGTTCTGTAAGATTGCTGACGAGCAAAGAGCGTTATATGGCCTAACCAAGAAGGCCATTCAAGAAACCATTCGTATTTGTCTGGAACGGGGGATTCTGGTGCCGTTCCTGACAGCCAGACAGAAGGAGGTTATTGATATTATGGAAATGCTGTTTAGTCAGGAACAAGTTTGGGAGTTGGATAGACGAGATGCCCGTCAGGAAGGTGAAATAAAGGGCCTGTTTCGTGCCATTAAAAGCCTGATTGAAACAACCGGAATGTCCGTTGAGCAGGCTATGACTGCGCTGCAAGTTGCAGAAAAAGACCGTCCCCAATATCTGGATATGCTGGGAAGCATTGGGCAGTAGAGGTAGTTGATATTACGGAAATGCCGTTTAGCTGTAAGAAAATGGGGAAAGCTTTGAACCCTCCAAAAAAGTGCATGAGATTTATCTGGATAGTGGTGCCGAAATGGTGCCTAAGCGAAGATAAACCTCTATGAGAAAAGGAGTCCTCCCAAGTGAAAAAATGTGAATTTCTTCATTGGAGAGGCTCTTTTTCCGTAATAAATGTAACTATACATACAAAAATAAAACCATATGGCATTTCAGTTCTCCTTGGAAATCGTGTATACCTCAAAAGGGTATCGAGAGTTCGAATCTCTCCATCTCCGCCATTTTGAAACCCTGAAACCGTTGCGGTTTCAGGGTTTCTGCTTTGTCCAGGGGGTTTCTACCCCTAATCATACCCCTTACGGCTTCTTCGGCTTGTCTACCCCTAACAGGTACTACGGGAACGATATAATCAAAAAACTTTGTTCGATCCTTCGTATCAAAAATATCATCGCGGAGCAAATAGAAAAATCTTAATGGTGTATATTTGGCAGAGTGTTTTTCAATTTTTTTAGCCAATCTGTATAAAGGTTTAAACAATCCTCTATTGCCATGTTTATCACAACATTGGATGACAGCTTTAAGCCATTTTTTAGATGCAATCTTATTCTGACCTCTAAATGAGCAAATCAGAAAAATAAACAAAGGCAAACCTCAGCGGAAGTGGTAAAATGTGGGATGACGAGTCACCACAAGACCACAAACCAAAAGAGGAATGCCTTATGACAGACAT
>JAAVHC010000005.1:20136-37855 GCA_014799925.1 Oscillibacter sp. | reverse complement strand
CAAATGCTTGCTGCCTACTACATCGCCAACAAGCCGGAGGACAGCGATTGGGTTGTGCTGCCTGTGGCAAATTTTGATGCCTACTTCGGTGGGACCAGCTTCAGCAAGAAGTATCTGCGAGCGATCCCAGAGACGATTATGGTGCGGGACGGGATGGAATTTGGGGTATGCCGGTATAAAATGACAGGAAATCTCCTCAGATTGTAAAGGGGGGAGTCCTGCAATATCACAACCAGTACAATGCAATTTTATCTAATACGGACTTTCGTTCCTTCCAATCTGGCATGAGCATGGACAAAAAGCTATAGAATTGCTTAGAATGATTTGGGTGAACAAAATGGCACAATTCATGTGTAACCACATACTCAATACAATCCCGCGGCGCTTCTAAAAGCCGGTTGTTCAGAGCAACGATTCCTTTTGATGCCAAACAGGACCCCCACCATGTGTCCATACTTCGGATTCTCAGTATTGGATAATTTACCCCATATTTTTGAAACGGAGGATATTGCTGGNNTAGNACNTCTTCAAATACGATCTTACATTGNTGTTTCAAATATCTTGTTACCATGCGCTGCTTCCGAGAATAATCTCCAGTATCNTTTACTCTGAGGTAAAGATACACACCGTCCGATGAAATCNTTTCCTTTNCTGCNTGAGATACNTGCANCCGCAGTCCACGCCCTTGGATATAAAATGTNTCNCCACTTACAAATTGCTTGGGCTGNGGCTGATANNGNCTCTGCTCCGCAANCTGATCTATGGTTCGCAGGATATATTGTCCTTTACGAATCATAAATGNCTCGATTTCAGCTAATGGGACCNTTTCANCTGCGGATACNTAGANNTTACCATCTTTGTGGATTCGCAGGTTTAAATTTTTNACNGNTTTTCTNTCCANANAATAATNTATNTCTCTACCATNAATGNNAATCNTCTGTTGAGTCANTCTNTCNGTGTTCATCAGAACCTCCGAAGCGCAACCGTCTTTACATTCTCAATGATTTTNTCAACAGTATCAAACGAAAGTGTCAGGCCCCGACTTTTTTCATATTCGTAAAACAAATCATCAATATCCTGTGAAATGCGGTTGTGAATGGTCTTGCTATTTGTCCAGTCTACTTGACTATGCTTTGCNACAATTTTTNTAATCTCCACTGCAATTTNCGCTATAAAATCCGGGAAAATATTAACTTCAGNTTCCTCCTCAAAAATAGCTGTCAGCACACCATAAAANGCCTGGGCGTGGACGTTATTTTTGATGGATTCGGGATAACTNACGGTACTTTTCCCTGCATGATAATCCTCCATAATTGTCCGCATTTTTGCAAGATATTCCGCCTCCGTAATGACTTTTTCTTTATACTGTTCCAANGCNTCCNTGATTCGCTTGGAAAANCTGTCATAATAAGCAGGGTTTTCNTCACGNTTTTCGCTGATGCTCTTTGAAAGNCTGCTGGTAATCGCATCNGCTTTAGCCCGCAGNGANCCAAGTTCNTNCAATTCCTTNTCAAAATCNTCCTTNTTNAAAATATCNATNGGAGCNGTGAGCTGTTTCAGACCTGCAACAGACAAGTGGGTATCCAACAGATTCTGCATCAANGGTTCATACNCGCGGTTATCTATGGCATCACAGTANCTNATTTTTANACTGCGNCGNACTTTCGCAAAAAAGNTAAANGTATCNTGATANTTTTTCCGTTCCTCTTTNGGCAGTGCATTATATGCCTNCTCTGCATTCAATACCAGGTTCAAAGCACGTCCAAAGGCGCAGAGAAGCNCATAGAACNANTCTCTTCNCTTCTCGTCTGCCAGGAATACTTCCACTGCTTCAGTATCTTCCATNTTTGCTACNGGTGTAAACAATTCAACCAGANGTGAATATGCNTCNCGCAGNCTGCCAATGGAGGACATAACGTCGACNACAACACCCCTCAAGTCTCCGNCATCAAAATTCTCCAANCCNGCACCGCTNTATAGATCCATAGCGGCATCAAGTTTCTCAATNAGNCCNCGGTAATCCACNATTAAACCGTAGTCTTTTCCTTCGTACAGGCGNTTGGTACGGGCAATNGCCTGCAAAAGACCGTGTTCTTTCAGCTCTTTATCAACATACAGTACCTGACAGATAGGAGCATCAAAGCCTGTAAGGAGCTTGCTGCAAACGATAAGGATATCAATATCCCCATCGCAGAATTTATTTTTCATCGCCTCCTCGTAGCGATCCGCATCGNCATATTGCCTCATCATTTTATTCCAATAGGCGATAACTTTATCATCTGTTCCTTCATCCGCATCATCAACACTTTCCCGTATATCAGGCGGNGAAATGACTACCGCACAGCGCAANTCNCCAAATNGTTCAAANCACTCCAAATANCGAACAGCATCCCTCTTATAGTTGGTAGCCAGCATGGCCTTGAANCCNGTATTTTTGTATCCNTCTATGAAGTGTNCACTGATATCCAANGCAATTCTNTTGATTCGTGCNTCNGTGGAAGTCAAANGTCGAATNCTGCTCCATTTCTTCCGCAAATCCTCCCGTTGGGCTTCNGTAAGNCGTTTNGTNGTCTGTTTAAACCATAGATCAATATTTTCTTCGTCTACACGCTGNTCCACAAAGCGCCCCTCGTANATCANAGGCACGATNGCTCCGTCCTCCACCCCATCTTTGATGGTGTATTTNTGNATCAGNCCACCAAANTTGGCCATGGTATTCTTTTCNGANTTCATCAGCGGAGTACCTGTGAANCCAATATAGCAGGCATTNGGAAANACACTGCGCATTTTGGTTGCCATCAAGCCGTAATTAGAGCGATGGCTCTCATCTACCAAAACNAATATCTCTGCTGAAAGATTCTTCNCATCCAAGCGCTCAGCAGTGTTAAANTTATTGATNATCGTGGTAATGACATCCGCCTTTTTGCTGTCTACCAGTTCCACCAAATGANGGCCGCTGGTAGCNCGGGCCGGATTGAGTCTGGTATGGGTAAAGGTGCTGGCAATCTGCACATCCAGTTCCCTGCGGTCTGTGACGATCACTACCCTGGGGTGACAGGACGCCATNTCCATTAAGATATACTTCGCCAGCATGACCATGGTCAGACTTTTGCCGCTTCCCTGCGTGTGCCAGATGACTCCNCTTTTTCGCCTGCCCNGCTCATCCGTCTGNCNAATCGTTTTTNTAATCTCNTTAACNGCAAAATACTGTTGATANCGGCAGATTTTCTTTACATTAGCATCAAACAGNATGAAATAGCGAATCAATTCCATNNNGCGCANNGGNNTGAGCANCGANAGCAAATTTCGGTCCTGCTCGGTAGCGGTACGNTCCGGAATCAGACGCTCCAGTTCCNNATNAAGAAACGCNGTGTCCTGTTCCCGCCAGATATTCCAAAATTTCTTTGGCGTATTTGTTGTTGCATATTTGACNGCATTTTTGTTCGTAGCCAGAACAATCTGCGCAAATTTAAACANNTGNGGGATGTACTCCGNCTGCTGATTGCGGCACATCTGCTCCACGGCCTGCTCCACCGGGATGTGGGGCGCTTTGCACTCTATGACAGCAAAGGGGATGCCATTGATAAACAGCACAATATCCGGGCGCGCATTGTGCTGCTTGTCCTGACTTTCTACAGTGAATTCTTCGGTCACATGGAACAGATTGTATTCTGGGTGTTCCCAGTCAATATACTTNAGATTGAAGCTGAGCAGCTTTCCCNCTCCCACNGCTTCCTGGTANCTCTTCCCCAGCAGCAGCGCATCNTATATTTTTTCNCTGGTNCGCACCANNCCATCCGTNAGCGGCTCGTCTAAATCCTCAATGGCCCGCTCTATGTTNGCNGCNGANAACTCNTTTTCNGCNCCNGCNTAGGCGTANCGGTTGAGCCTGCGGAGCTGNCCCCGGAGGATNTCCTTCAGCAGCACNTGATAGCTGCTGCCCCGCTGCAAGGNNCAGTCCTCCGGCGAAATGTAGATGTACCCCATGGCTTGCANCAGATCAATGGCNGGCTGCTGGCTGGCNCTGCGCTCCAGATAGGCGTTTTTATCCATGGTTTTACCTCCTTACTGGGTACTCGATAAAATGGGAAGAGCGGGGCGGAGTGATCCGCCTCGCTAATCACAAATGCTGGTTATCTTTTTTCCACTTCTCGTATTCTTCTCTGATTATTTCTTCTTCAGTTTTTCGTATAATTTGGTCTTTCTCCTCAGAATAAAAAGAATAGATGGTTTTTTCAGGCGATGTACTCGCCGATAATTCCAAAAACCTATCAACAGTATACTGGTACTTTTTATCGTCAACATCAATAGGCAAAATGAGCAAATTATTTCCAACAACAAAATGAATATTTGCAGTTTCTTCGGTCACTTTGCCACTTTGAATTATACATATAGGGTGATGATGAAACTTTTTCCGTACAAATGCAAGCAGCATTTTGATTGCATCATAAGTGGCGTTTGTTAGTAATCCTTGAGAAAGAGCAGCTACCATTTCGGGTGAAAGCATAATTTGGAGAAATGGAACGAATATATCTATGGAAGCGTTAATATATGGTGAACGCTCCTTTGCAGCCAGCCTCAGGTTATGAGCCGCTAGTTCATTCACAAGTGTTTCTAATTCTGAATCATTAAAACTGTCTTTAAGATAAATAATTCCAATATCCGGCATATCTGCATTCATAAGCTCACCCTCACAATCCCCGTCAGCAGAAGCTGCATCAAGGCTTTTTTCTTTTGTTTTTCTTGCTCCAGAGATTGCTGGAGCAGACTAATCTCTTTATCGGCAACAGCGAAAACAGCGGAAATCGCTTGCTGTTCTTCCAACTCGGGAACAGCTATAGGCATAGCAAAGAAATCATCGTCTGTAATGCTCATCCGGTCATGGCGCGCTCCATAATTTGCCACACTCTTCATATGCCGGAACCAGCATGTAGATTTGAAATATTGTTTCATGTATGAATTATCGATGTAATCACAATCAATCGAGAAAACAGTATACAATGGAGACATTACACCTGTATTCCCTGTTTCATTTATGTTGATTGGTCCGCAGGGAGCCGTTGTTGAAATCCTCGGATTGTAGACAAAATATCCGTTTTTAACAATATAATATTCATCAATTCTATCTGTACTGGCAATTTCTTTGTCGAACTGCTCTTCTTGTGGTATGATGCCATGCTGCGCGCTGTTTGAAAGAACGAGAGAATATGTAAAATCAGTATTTTTAAGCTTTTCTTTTTTAGCTATACTTTTCAGCTTAACTGCATACCATTTCTTACTGTAGCCAGCTAACCGCTTTCTCCCCGTCAAAAGCTGTTGCATCAGATATTTTTTCTGCCGTTGCTTTTCGGCAATCAGCTCTCCTTTCAGTTCGATGATTTTGTCTTGCGTGGCAAGGATTTCGGCGATTTTTTGCTGCTCCCGAATAAGCGGAACTCCAAATCTGTATTTTTGTAAATTACTCAAATAGAGTCGTGTTCGAGTTCCACCCAATTTTTGAGTTCGACAAAAATAACGAAAGCGGTCAGTTTCATTTAGTACAGAGATTAAAAATCCAAGAACAGCTTGATCTGAGGATGTAAAAACGGGATATTCACTACTAACAAGCACTTCCATACTTGTATTGTTAATGTTAAAATGAAAAATATTGTCATCGCTCATATGGCGATATGTTGCATAACCTGGCGGGACTACTTTATAACCAATATTAGTTTTGGATGCTGCTTTTTGGTCATAGTATTCAGACTGCAAAATAAGGCCATTGCGTGAAGAAGAGTAGACAGGAATGGAGTCAATATCATTGGATAGCCTGTTATATTCTTCAATGCAATTTTTGATTGTTATTATTTTCCAACCAATAGGTAAGATACCGAACTGTGTTTTTCTATACCCCTCCGGCACCTGCCCTCGCCGAATCTGATCAATGCGGTTTTTGATTTCTGGTGTCATAGCTGTCACCACTAAATTCTTGTCGGATCAATCATGTATCCCTGTCGACTCAACTCACGGATTAGATTAATTGAAACCTCATCGACCTTATTCTGGAATGGAATATAAACCAATCCATGGATGTCAGAGGGCTTTTCAAAGTCAGTCGCTTCTTTTAACAAAATCGCTACTCGTTCTCTGCCAAGTTTAGCTAAAAACATCCCTAGCTCCAGAACAACATTCTGACGCACACGGGCTTTGTATGAAGTTTCAGTTTTCGCCTTACCTTCATCATCTGGAGTGGCCAAGATAATAGCGTAGCCAACATCAGCCCCATATTCTTCAAGCTTCTCAATAATAGTCTGCCCCCCGGAAGCCTGCTGATCAAGAATGATAGGTTCCAAATCCCAACGTCGAAGAAGGGCTTCCAATTGTGTACGTGCAATATCGTCGTGTCCATATACGACAAATATTTTTCGATTGTCATTTTGCGGTTTACCTTCCAAGACAGCTCGGACCTCATCCTGTGCTTTCCCCTGTACGCTATACTTTCCGGTGTTAAAGCAGTTTATTTTTCCACCATTACTCAGACAAATACATTTACCATACTGGATTTCCCTGATCTCCACAATTGAAAGTGATGTACAGTTCTCAATTTTGCATTTAATTTCTTCAAATGTCATTGTTAGCATCTCCTTATATTTAAAGTCCTAATTCTTCCAAATACTTCGCCATCCGCTCCTGTACCTGCGCCAACTCCAACTCAATATCTGCAATATTCCGCTTTACCTCGTCAATATCCACCAGTTCCTCTTCCTCGAAGGTATCCACATACCGTGGGATATTCAGGTTGAAGTCATTCTCCTTGATTTCATCAAAGCTGGCCTGATAGCTATACTTGTCCACCGTCTCTCTACTCTCGTAGGTACTGACGATCCGGGCAATATCGCTGTCCCGGAGAATATTCTGATTTTTCCCTTTCTCAAAGTTTCCCTCGCCGGAGGCATCAATGAACAACACATCCCGCCGTGTCCGGTTTTTCTTGAATATCAGGATACACGCAGGAATCCCAGTGCCGTAGAACAGATTGGCAGGCAGCCCGATCACAGCATCCAGCAGATTCAACTCTACCAGCTGCCGGCGGATTTTTCCTTCGCTGGCACCCCGGAACAGGACGCCGTGCGGCAGAACTACCGCCATACGGCCATTCTCGGCATCCAGACTGCTCAACATATGCAGAACGAAAGCGTAATCACCTTTGGAGGAGGGCGGCACACCCCAATCAAATCGCTTATAAGAATCCAGAGAAGCTGTCATCTTCTCCACTTTTTTCCCCTTTGCATCCAATCCCGCGTTGGATAAAAAGCCGCTGTCCCACTTATCCAGGCTGAATGGTGGGTTCGCTACTACCACCTGAAACCTCATCAGTTTGTCCTCTTCGATATTCTGTGGGTTAGAAAGCGTATCTCCCTGCCAGATGCGGGCATCATCCACTCCATGAAGGAACATATTCATTGTACACAGCGCCCAGGTTTGGGCATTCAGCTCCTGCCCGTAGATTGCTACTTTACCGCTGGATACCCTGCGGTAGGCTTTCAGGAGCAATCCGCCGCTGCCGCAGGTAGGATCGTAAATACGGTCGTTTTCTTTGGGTTTCACCAAAGCTGCAACCAATGCGGAGACTTGGCTTGGGGTGAAGAACTCTCCGCCCTTCTTGCCCGCATCGGATGCAAAATTTGCTATCATGTATTCATAGGCATCTCCAATAATATCAGCGGAGCCAAGCTGCTCTGGTCGGAGGTCGAGGTCATGGAAATCCTCCAGCAGATTGCGGAGCGTGGCGTTTTTCTCCCTCACGTCGCCAAAATCCACCTGAGAATTAAAGTCAATAGCACGAAATACGTTGCGGAGCTTACCGCTGTTGTGCTCCTCAATTTGAGATAGAGCGACATTGATTTTCTGTCCAATCTCACTATCGCCCCGGTTGGCATACAGAAAATCGAACGTGGACTCTTTATCCATTGTGAACCGCTCGCGGCTCATGGCCCGCTCCACCCGGCGCTCATCACCGGCATATTGCTTCATGTACTGTTCGCGTTTCTCTTTAGAAACATCGCTTAAATATTTTACAAAGAGCATAGAAAGGACATAGTCTTTATATCTCGAGCTGTCAATTTTGCCGCGAAAGCTGTCGCAGGCATTCCACAGGGTTCGCTCGATATCGTTGCGTGTTGTCATCTTAGCACCACCTCTTTCTCTCGTTCAAATGCTTGTGTAAGCAGTCTGTCATACAATACCTCTTTTTCCGTAGCCAGCCTTATCAAAAGTTGTTGCTCCTTTCGTGCCAGCAGATGTAATTCCGCCAGTTTCTTTTGCGAGGAAATCGGCAAAAGAGGACACTCAAGGGCAGAAAAATAAGAAGCGTTCACTGCTCGTAAAACGTTGCTGGAACTATTTTTCGCGATTTTTTGCCGCATCTCGTTTGAATTCAGAAACCAGAAGAGATATTCTGGTAAAAACCATTTTGGATTCGTGCGGATTATCAAGAAATTGGAGGTAACTACCATGTCCGCCGTGTCCTGCTCGATCAAGACGGCCGTATAGGGCTCCGTCAAACGGACAATTACGTCCCCAATTTGTGACAAATACTCTGATTGCAAAAATTCTGCGGAATCGAACGATTCGATTTTGCTCAAATCAATTCTACCATCGGGCTGTATTGACCGGAGGGTCAGCAGTGGATAGCTATGCACAGGCATTTCCTTAGCATGCTTTCGCGATAGCACTAAACCACTGCGAATGGATACATAATCTCCCAACTTCATTTGTTGTTTCACCTGTCCTGGATAATAAATGACATTTTAGCTATAAGATATTCCTGCAAATTACATCATAAGCGCAGTATAGCAGACTTTCTATATGATGTCAAGCAATTCTTTTGCACTGGTCCAAAAATGACAAACGGGGGGAGGACAGTCTTTTTTACGTTGTATCTCAATCCGACACTTTTTACTTGTATCTACACTTGTTTTGAGTTATACTACAGAAAGTGAAGTGGGAAGTTAAAAAATCCAAAAGAAATAAAATCCGGCCGTAAAAAGTGAAAAGCAACTGCAACATATTTAATTTCTTTTTTAGAAACTGAGGTGATACTAATGACACCACTTGAGTTAGAGAACTTGATTGACCATGTGCAAGCCCTAAAAGCTGAGACCCAGACGCTGGAACTGAAGGCCGCCGCCCAAGGCTGTCCTACCCGCCTCTATGATACGTTGTCCAGTTTTTCCAACCAGGACGAGGGTGGGACGATCCTGTTCGGCGTGGATGAGCAAAACGCCTTTTCCCCAGTGGGCGTTTACGACGCCCAGGACCTGATGAAGCGTGTGACAGAGCAATGCGGTCAGATGACGCCTGTCGTCCGCCCGGTGTTCACAACTTTGCTAAAAGACGGGAAAGCCTTTGTGTCAGCAGAGATTCCCGGCATTGATATAGCAGACCGTCCTTGCTTCTATGCCGGCAAGGGACGGTTGAAGGGCTCCTATATCCGTGTGGGTGACGCTGACCAACCCATGACAGAATACGAAATTTACAGCTATGAGGCCTTCCGCCGTAAGTACCAGGATGATATTCGTCCAATAGAGCAGGCCACTCTGCGTACATTGCAAACAGACCTCCTGGAGCAGTATCTTATCAAACTGAAAGCCGGACGCCCGCACTTATCCCAACTGAAAACTGACGAAATCTGTGAGCTGATGGGCATAACACGAGACGGCGTCCCGACTATGGCCGCTGTCCAGCTATTCGGCCTCTTTCCCCAGGCTTATTTCCCTCAGATGTGTGTCACAGCGGTTTCTGTTCCGGGGCCGGAAGTTGGCGTACTCGGTCCAGAGGGTGAACGCTTTTTGGATAATCGGCGCATTGAAGGAACACTATCCCAGATGTTGGAGGATGCCCTGTCTTTTGTGCGGAAGAATATCCGAATCAAAACGATTATTGACCCGGAGACCGGCAAGCGCGCCGACCGGGAGGATTATCCTCTGACTGCTGTTCGCGAAGCGATCTTAAACGCACTTATTCACCGAGACTACAGTATCCACACCGAGGGGATGCCTATTCAGATACTGTTGTTTGAGGACCGTTTCGAGGTGCGCAGCCCTGGTGGCCTGTATGGGCGGCTGCGGATCGACCAACTGGGGAAAGTGCAGCCGGATACCCGCAATCCGGT
The DNA here is from genome assembly GCA_014799925.1 of Oscillibacter sp. Classification (GTDB taxonomy): domain Bacteria; phylum Bacillota; class Clostridia; order Oscillospirales; family Oscillospiraceae; genus Pelethomonas. The sequence continues at coordinate 27,702 of JAAVHC010000005.1, read as the reverse complement.
GCTGGCAGTGGCAATGGAGGTCCTTGGCGAGACAGAAAACCGCTACACCGGTATCCCCACCATGCGCAGAGAATTGGAACGGGCTGGGATGGCGGAGCCGGAGTTCCGGAATGAGCATGGGACCTTTGTGGTCTGCTTCCGGAAAGCGGCAGAAATTCCAAAAACTGATCCTCATACACCATATAGCAGCGATACCCAGGAAGCGAAGCTGCTCCAATTCTGCACGGTTCCCCGTACACGTCAGGAGATTGCCGCATTTTTGGGCATTAAATCCGTTCCCTACGCAATCAAGTCCCATATCATACCATTGGTGGAGCAGGGATTGATTGTGCTGTCTCTGCCGGACCGCCCCAGGAGTCCAAGGCAGCGGTACACCACCGCAAAAGACAATTGATCGGTATGCGGCAGGAATTTTGGTATCCCTAAAAGCAAAACGACAACATCCCCCGGACGCCCAGCGTCCGGGGGAACTTCTTTTCGCCGCCCAAATTAAACCACTGGTTCAATGACAAACCGCTCTATTGCCTGTATGATAGGGACACAACGACAGAGCAAAGGAGTGGATCACCATGAATCTGAAAGACGCCTTTCGTGCCCAGAACAAGCTGCAGGCCCTCATGGACGAGGCCAGTTACATCCTCCAGGACCAGGACAACACCCTGAAAGTTACCACCACCCATCTGCGCAGCAAGGTCATGCCGGAGGCCCAGGATGCCGTGACCGAGGGCGCTGCCCCCAGCGAGTACGCGGAGCACATCAACCAGGTAGCCGCTTTCCTGATGGCTATGCTGTCGGAGCGGGAGAAGCTCAGCGCCGCCATTTGCGCCGCCAAATCCAGGCTGCCCCTGGACATGGACAGCGAAACCGGTCTGAACCGGGCCCGGCAGAACCTGGCCGACACTTTCCGCCGTATGGCTGTCCTGCGCAACAGTGAGGTAGTGATTGCCAACGGCGGCAGCGGCTACCGATTTAACGGTGAGGGCAACCAGGTAAGTTACCGCTGCGACGCAAAGCGGGTGACTACCATTAACTTTGACCGCAGCAAGATCCGGGGAATGGCCACAGAGCTGGGCCGCAAGGCCGACGAGGTGTCTGCGAAGCTGGACCAGTGCATCGTGAATACCGAGGTAGACTACACCCTCCCCTTTGAGATGAACGACAGTTTCGACGTGATCCTGTCGGATTTCATCCAGCGGCAGTCCGCGTGATCCCCAGCCTCGGGCGCGGCGGGCATGGCGGAATGGAGAATCTGTGACGGCCGGTTCAAGTGCGGATGAATGATGATGCCGCACATCGTGAAGAACATACTGGAGAGCATCTGCAAAATGCTGTATGGGAAAAATCGACAGACGCTTTTCTCTACGTTCCCCGCAAACACATTTTTGCTCCCTTCCCAATACGCAAAATGAAAAACCGCCCTTACGCTTCTCTATTTCTACCTCGGTCCTTGGGCGTTGACCTCTGGACCGACATGGGATAACAAGTCGCCAAGTCCGGGCTGCTCCGGCGCCCCGCGGGGTGCTGGACGGGCCGGACGCGGCGGATAAGGGCCTAAGCGGCTTTGAAATTTCGCCATGCCCTCCGCGCCCGAGGAGGCTGAAACAAAGGATGAGCGGCAGGCTCCGGCCTGCCGCTCATGGTACAAATATTGAGTTGAGGCGCATTGGCCGCCACCAGGATGTCGTTCATGGGCACATCCAGCAGGGCGCTCAGGGCGTAGAGGTTGTCCACCGTGGGCAGGCTCTGGCCCCGCTGCCATTTGTAGATGGCCTGGGGCTCCTCAAAACCGAAGAACTGCTGGAGGTCCCGGACAGAGAGGCCCCGTGTCTGCCGCAGCCGGCGGATGTTGGCTCCGGTGGCGGGAAGGTCGATGACAGGGAACTGATGATAAAGCATGATGATCGCCTCCATTCTGAATAGTAACATAGAATAACAGAATGAGGGTGGATTGACAAGGTGTTTTATGAAAACGTAATAGAAAAGTAATATAAGAGGAACTGAAATGGAACAAACCAATTATTGTCAACTGTTACACAAATTTTCGCTGTTTAATACCTATTTTGCTTTTCTTGATACTGAGGACTATTTAGCCGACGGGCTCTTTATCAATCATCGGGTCAGAGTTTACTTTGGGGATGAATTTGTTAAACCAGATAGCCCATACCGCATTATTTTCTGCCATGTGCGAAGATGGGATAAGGAGCGGTTTTGTGCTGCCATGAGTGAATTGCCAAAAAAGATGCTTCTTTGCGGCAATGTAGATTATTTAAGTGTTTGTGCAGACACTTGGAAAAGAATGCTGCAAGCAAAACATGAAGGGAGGATTTCCAATGAAGCAGATGGTGCCGCTGAACAAGCGCAGTAAAAAAGCGCAGAAGGAATATCATGCCACGCAGCGCGGTTCCTGGCATGGGCTCAATCCCATCACGCGCACCGTGCCTAGCGGGAAGGCGTATGACCGAAATCGAATTAAACGAGCAGCTCGCAGCGCTTTTGGAGAGCTCTGAAAAGGAGCCAGGCCACCCACGCCAGACCGGACGGCGGTATCGCCGCAGGAAAGAGCAGGAAAAGACGGATCGGCGGCTGGCCATTATCCAACTTTCCGGCTATGCACCCCATCGGGGTTATGTGGACCGGGGCTTCGATAGCAGAACCCTCCTGCATACGGGCAAATATATCAAGTATCCCAAAAGCAGTAAGTGCCAGCAATGGCTCAAACGAGTGAGCAGCAAAAAGGTGAGAGCCTACCCATGCCTCCCCCAAAAGGGGAACGGCTACCGCAAGGTTTTCGATTACTGGTGGACGCTGTATTAGAAAGGCCGCCGTGCCAGGGAAATAAGTCAATCAAAAATCAGATGCACCCGCAGAGGAGGCCGCTCACCCGATCTTTTCCATCAAATCCTCTACTCCACAGCATAAAGCGCGTGACAACATTACCAGATATTCCGCCTGCGCTTTGTTGATGTTTTTCTGCCGCTGTTCATACTGTTGGATTGTGCGGAGCGGCACACCGGACTGATCAGCCAGTTCCCGCTGGCTAAGCCCCGCGTTCTGACGAAACAGCTTCAGATTGGTTTCCGGCTTTGCAGCATGCCGCAGTTCGCTCATCCTGTCGCAGAACTGACGGATATCCATTTCATGATATGGATCATACAGGCTGGCAACTGTCTTAATTGGCACATAGCGGACAATATCCGCAAAACGCAGCGCAGTTTCCCACTGATAATAGGCCAATGCCCAGCCTGTCCAAAACTCTTCACTGCGATCAACGGAATACTGCGGCTTAATATGGTCTGTGGGAACCCCAGCCAACGTCAGGATCGTATAAGCGAGCTCTACACCGGACATCCCCGTAATCACAGTGTAATCGCCCCTCTCAAACCGGGCAGCCGCGCCGGATGTGAGGAACAAGTCGAAAAACTCTGCAAGGTCATATTTGAGGTCATATACCGCAAAATCCAGCATCCGCCCAAGCACAGTTCGCGCCTTATCCAAATAAACCTTATCGTAAGCGCAGGTCACCGGGTTTCATCTCCTCATCTATAATCTGTATGATATACAAATCGCCACGCTGCCGTTTATTGCGCTCCACATTGAAGTACTCCCTGAGGGCGGACTTATCCCGCAGCATTTTCTTTGTGTACCATGTTCCACTTTCCGCAATTTCATAGCCTGTAAACCGAATCCTCTCAAAGGCTCGTTCACTTTTCAGGACAAACTGTTGTCCAAGTTTTCCCAAGTGCATGGCATTGTTCAGTTGGCGATAGGAAATGGTGCCGTTGATAAAGTCCTGTGCGAAGGAGAAGTAACTGTCATCCGCACGACAGCCAATGATGGCGTCGAAATTTTGGTAGTCCACCGCAAAGTTTGCACGGATATACTCTTTGGCCTCCAGCGCCAGACCGGACGGAACATCAAACTCCCGGTTTTCCAGCAGAACCGCCAGCCAGTGCAGAATGCAGAACTCTGGTCCGTTCAGATCCAGGATCTCCAGCCCAGCGCAATCCAGATCATAGCAGTTAGCATATCCATTCCGATCAATGGAAGCCCCCCATTCCTTTGCCATCTCCAGGCTGTCGGTGCAGTAAAAGCCCAGGCCATAGTCGTTATAGCTTTTCCCATATCCAAATTTTGGATGCTCGATGATGTTTGGTGAACCGTGGTAAAGTTTTCTGACCATAGCAGTTCCACCTCCTGTTTTATTATACTCCTAAAGGAGTATAATAGTCAACTGTAAAAAGTACCGCAAGAGAATATGGTTTGGATGTGGAATATCGCCCAGTGATTCCAACCATTCTAACCGATTCGAATCATTTTTCTTTACATCCGTGGTTAGAGCGCACGCTAAAAATACAGGGGAACGGTAGATAAGGTACAATAAGTTGTGCAAAATGAGCAGGTCATAAAAAGAGACACGGTTTGCAGACCTCTGGTAGAATGAAGTCGCGATACACCATTCTGAAAGGAGTCTACAAACCATGTCCAAAAAAATCATACAGCTAAATGAGGAAATCGTCAAGGGACAGATCAGGGAGTTGGTCCGTGGCAGCGTAGAAGGCGCCCTCATCGAGATGTACCTTCTCTCGTAATTTTAGCCTGTAAAAAATGAGCGAATTGCCAGTCTACACGCCCCTTGACCAGGGCGATAAACTCCGCAGGCGCTTTGACTTCCAATACCGGCCCAAAGGACAGCACCCGGATCAGCAGCTCCGTCTCGTCCTCCTGATCGTAGCGCAGCGTGATCTGATACAGCCGGTCGTCCAGTTTCCGGGTCTCTTTTTCAAAGTGGGAGAAGTGCAGCAGCACCCGTTCCAGCCCGTTGCGCTCATCGTGGAGCAGCAACACAAGCTCATGCAGGCGCTGCCCGGGCAGGCAGAAGCTGTCCGGGTCATACTCCTCCAGCAGTTCACAGTATTCCACCCGCGCAAGATTGATCACGTTGACCCGCCGTGTATCCGCCGCCAGGAGGCGGAACTTGTCATCCTTCGCCGAGTACTCCAGCCGGTAGGGAGTGCAGATGATCGAATGCCGCATACCGGTTCGGCTGTGGAACCGGATTTTCAGCCGTCTTTTTTCACGGACCGCCTGCAGAACCGTCCGAAAACACCGGATATATCCCTCGTCCCCATAGGGGTCCCCGTCGGCGTACTGGTCGAATCGGACGAAGGTCTCCGGCCTGTACAGCGGTTCCACCTCCTCCAGCCCGGCGGCGTCCGGCGCGAACAGCGCGATTCTGGGGTCCAGCAGCAGTGCCTTCAGCCAGCGTTTCTGCAGGGTAGTCAGCGGCATGGTGGGCTTATGGCGGATGACAGGCTCGAAGTTTTTACCCAACAGCGGCCAGCTCCCGCTTTTCAGCGCCGCTGGAATGGCAAGAATGCTCTCTGCAAAGGCCTTTCTCTGTACCAGCTCGGTCAACCGCTGTTCGGTCAGGCAGCCCTCCGCGGCCTCCGCCAGGACAGCGGCCACCACGTTGAAATAGCTCCCGTAAATTTCACTGAATAGTATTGCCGTCACCCTCATACAGAGCGCTCATGCGCCGCAAATCCTCATAAAAGGTATCCGTCACCAGCTGATTGCTGCACTTCAGCTCCACGATCCGCCCGATAAAGGTGCGCAGCCAGGGCAGCAGCTCCGATGCGTCGTAGACATCGGCGGTAAACCGACAGGTGCGGCCGTCCAGGACCTCCACGGTTCCATGGCGTTTTTCCCGCTCCAGCCGCTGGACGATGAAGTCCTCGCCGGGACCGAAACAAACCGTCATCTCAATATGCTCCAGGCCGCGGCCGGCGCCGGTGGATACCCCCCAGAGGTGCTGATCAAACCTGGCCTGATATCCCAGATAGGTATCGTATTGCCTTTCTTCGCTGCCGATTACAACTTTTTTGATAGCGTCCAGGCGAAAGAAGGCCATCCGCCTGCGGCGATGGTAATAGCCCAGCAGATACTGACGTCCGGACTGGGTGCTGACATAGATCTTCAATGGGCAGACGGTCCGCCGGTATTCATAACCATTGCGCAGATTCCGGGCGGTCAGCTCTACGCTCCTTCGCCCGTCGATCGCCTGGAGAAGCTGACAGAGGATATCGCTGTCCAGTACGTGGAGGATGTAATGGTGCTTGAAGCGAAACACGTCTGGTCCCTCATCCAACTTGTCCATTAAAAAGGAGCCCACCACGCCCATGGGGTTCTCCTCAGAATAGAAGGCCAGCGCGTCTGCCCAAGAGCCCAGCGGGAACGGCTCGCTGTCCGTTCTCTGATAAAAGACCTCCCGCCCGATCTTTTTTGTCTGGAGAAGGCCCAGGTTCTCGTACTCTTTCAGCTTTTTGCGGACGGTGGATTCGTCCAGGGAAAACGTGCCGCTGAAGNGGGACAGGTANTCNTCGNTGATNCGGTCCACGATNTCCCGNCAGGACAGNGCGCNCCCNTCGGCNAGGATGTCCAGGANATAAAAGTGCAGNGTGATGTCCTTATTGGTGAANCTTTTNGCCTTGAACGCCTTGTGCAGCGGGTTGTGGGGNATNTGCCTGCTGTCAACGGACAGGAACACGTTTTTNCCGGCGGCGTCCTGGCGGAAGGCCATNTAATCCCCCAGCCAGCTCTCGATCCTGCGCCGCTCGTTGTCGTAGCTGCGGGNGCTTTTGGCATCGTANTCNTCCCGGCTTTTGAAGCCGTACACGTAAAACTCGCGCATATAATCGCGGATGCGGGCAAAGTTCTTGATAAGCTCACTGTAGGCCACAAAATCCACCTCCATTTCGACCTGTCTGCTAATTCTACCATAGAATATGGCATGNGAAAAGGACAGGAAGCCATAAAATTCGAGCAAGCCGCGTGTGCGCAACTTTTTTTCCGTGATTTTCCCNGCCCGCNGNANTATNATNNGNTCAACAAAAGCACAAACAGCAACCCNAAANCTTNGCCNGTCCAGCNATGANAAAATTGTGCTTTGTCAAAAGACGCCAACAGCAATTTCAACGATATTTGGGTTATCGAAAACGGCGTCTTGTCCATTCTAAAGGCACCAACAGCAAATCCTGAATTGCTTAAATGGTAAAGCTCGGGGCCATCCCCCGTTTGTGGGTTCAAATCCCATTTCAATACGGTGCCTTGTTTTTCNAATTCGTNCTGGAGGAGTGATCATCATGTTGGAATTTCTGAAGCGGGAAGCGGACAAGACCTATACCGAGAACGGCGCTGTTACATATCGCTCCACCCAGTCCCAGTGCCTGGACCTGTTCGCCGCCATCGGCGCGCTGCGCAGGGAGNGCGACGAGGANATCACCGNCCGCTTCNTCCNTGCCTACGNGGAAAACGCGGANCTGGCCATGAAGACNCTGTTCTACGCCCGGGATATCCGAGGCGGCATTGGCGAGCGCCGGGTGTTCCGCACCATCCTCAAGTGGCTGGCGGAGTACGAGCCCCGTTCCGTGGAGAAAAATGTTCCCTATATTGCCGAGTACGGCCGCTATGACGACCTGCTGACGCTGATGGGAACTCCCTGCGAGGCCGCGGCCATGGACTGCATCAAGNCGCNGCTGGCCGCCGACCGCGCCGCGCTGGAGGCNG
>JAAVHC010000005.1:0-20131 GCA_014799925.1 Oscillibacter sp. | reverse complement strand
CCNGTGTCCCTGCTGGCCAAGTGGCTGCCCTCGGTGAACGCCTCCAACGGGGAGGCCGTNCGGCAGGCCAANCGCATCGCCCGNGNNCTGGGCATGAACGACGNGNNATACCGCAAGACGCTCAGCGCCCTGCGGGCAAANATCCGCATCATNGAAAACAANNTGCGNGAAAAGGACTACACCTTCGACTANGCCANGCAGCCCNCCAAGGCCATGTTCAAGTACCGCAAGGCGTTTNTGCGCAACGACGGCGAACGCTACGCCGCCTTCATGGGCCGGGTNGCCGAGGGNNCGGAGCNGCTCCACACCGGGGCCCTGGCGCCCTATGAGATCATCNAGCCNCTNGTNAAAGGCTGGGATGCAATNNNCNAGCAGGAGCGCCTNGCCATNGACGCCACCTGGAACGCNCAGGAGGANTTCACNGNNGGNGAAAACGCCCTGGTGGTCATCGACGGNTCCGGNTCNATGTACGGCGGCGGAGACCCNCTCCCNGCGGAGGTGGCGCTGTCCCTGGGCATCTACTACGCCCAGCGCAATACCGGCAGATTCCNCAACCACTTCNTTACCTTTTCCGGACATCCCCGTCTCGTGGAGATCAAGGGCCGGGANATCTNTGANCAGGTTCGNTACTGCCGCCNNTTCAACGAGGTGGCCAACACCAATNTCCAGCGGGTGTTTGAGCTGATCCTGAATACCGCCGTGAAGAACCGCGTGCCCCAGAAGGATATGCCCGCAAAGCTGTACATCATCTCGGACATGGAGTTCGATCACTGCGTTGCCGACGGGTCGCTGACCAACTTCGAGTACGCGCAGAAGCTCTTTGACCGGCACGGCTACCGGCTCCCTGAGGTGGTATTCTGGAACGTGGCCAGCCGAAACCGGCAGCAGCCCGTCAGGATGAACGACGCGGGAGTGGCGCTGGTGTCCGGCTGTTCGCCCAGGATTTTCTCCATGCTGAGGGCCGGCATTCTCTCCCCTTACGCCTTTATGCTGAGCGTCCTCGGCTCGGAGCGGTACGCGCCGATCGCCGCATAGCAGGAAGGGAATTGCAATGATCGCCATTCAAGGCTTATACAATACCGCTGTCTGCTACGCGCCTCAGCTGGAAGAAGCGGCGGAGCGGCAGATCCATGCGGTATGCGACCGGCCCGAGTTTGCCGGCTGCAAGATACGCATCATGCCCGACGTGCACGCCGGAAAGGGCTGCACCATCGGCACCACCATGACCATCCGGGACAAGATCGTGCCCGGCATGGTGGGCGTGGACATCGGCTGCGGCATGGAGACGGTGGAGCTGGCGGAGTGGGAGCTTGACTTCGACAAGCTGGATGCGCTGATCCGGCGGGAAATTCCCTATGGCTGGGAGGTCCGCGGCACGCCCCACCCGCTGAACGGGGAGATCGACCTGACCCGGCTGCGCTGCGCCGGACAGGTCAATCTCGACCGCGCCGCGCTCAGCATCGGTTCCCTGGGCGGCGGCAACCACTTCATTGAGGTAGATCGCTCCGATGATGGCAGGCTGTTCCTGGTGGTCCACTCCGGGAGCCGCCACTTAGGCACCGAGGTGGCCGATTTCTATCAGGAGGAGGGCCGGAAGGCCTTGTGGGGCGGTGCCAACTACCAGATCCAGGAAACCATCGCCCGCCTGAAGGAGGAAGGGCGATTCCAGGAGATCCAAACGACCATCCAGGCGCTGAAAAAGGAACACAAGCTCGATATCCCCCAGGATTTGACCTATGTGGAAGGCAGACTTTTTGATGACTACATCCACGACATGAAGCTGACGCAGCAATTTGCCATGCTCAACCGCAAGGCCATGGTGGACGTGATCATGACCGGCATGGGCCTGACCGCGGCGGAGACCTTCACCACGGTCCACAACTATATTGATACGGACGCCATGATCCTGCGCAAGGGCTCCGTATCCGCCAAGGCCGGGGAGAAGCTGCTGATCCCTATCAACATGCGCGACGGCAGCCTGATCTGCGTGGGCAAGGGCAACGAGGACTGGAACTGCTCCGCTCCCCATGGAGCGGGCCGGCTGATGAGTCGCCGCGCCGCGTTTTCCACGCTGTCCATGGAGGAGTTCCGGAAGGAGATGGAGGGCATTTACACCACCTGCGTCCTTCCGGACACGCTGGACGAGTCGCCCATGGCCTATAAGAGCATGGATGAGATCGTGGCCCAGATCGGACCCGCTGCGGAAATCGTCGGGCAGATCCTCCCCATTTACAACTTCAAGGCGGCGGATTGATCCTGCGATAGAGGGAACGCTGCTCTCTGAAATAAAGCCAAGGGCTTCCCGTAACTGCGGAAAGCCCTTCATTTATGGTATCACAGGCGCAGCTCCGCCCGATACTCTACTGTATGTACATGCCCCGCCGCCGTCCTGTCCGCCCTCTCAAACCTCGCAGTTCGTACGGGCATCATCTTCTTGACCATCTGGCCGCCCACGGAACCGGCCTCACGGGCGCTGATGTCGCCGTTGTAGCCCTCTTTCAGGTTGACGCCAACCTCCCTTGGTGTACCTGCTCCAACTCAAACTGCTTCCTTTACGGCGTCCGCGTCCAATTCGCCGATAAATTTATAGAAAATTCGCACACTTTGCCGGTAGGGCTGATTGGCGCGAGCGGGCATCCTGTGGCTGCCGTCCTCGTAAACCTTGGGGCCTATTTCAATGCGGTCTACAAACGTAAGCAGTGTGTCCCGATCCAGCGTTTCCAGGTGGGTGTACTGCCGGGCCAGATTGAAAAAGCAGGCATAATTTTCTGCCGCCGCCTGGGCTGCGCTGGGGACGCTCAGCTCCTCCAACGTGACTTGCAGCCCGGCAGACTCCTTCTCCAAATCGGCCACCATACGGTTCAGCCGGTCATCATCCAGTTTACCCATCGCATTATCGGTGTATAGTTTGGTGACGATCCTGTCGATGGTAGCCACCCGGGCCTCTGCCCGTTCCTTTTTCATCTCCCGGGCCTTGAGGTTTTCTGTACTGCCAACGCGCTGGATGGCCTCCTGCACCAGGTTTTCAATCTCCTGATTACTGAGGGCCAGCAGGGTGTTCAAGTCCTGCCGCACCAGCTCCATCAGGTCGGCGTAACGGATACGCACCCCCTCGCAGGGCTCCGGGATGTCCTGTCGCTGGTGGGTGCAGGAGAGATACCAGTACTTCTCCCGCTCCCCCTTGTATACCGTGCCGCAGGAACAGAGAGCGTGCCCGCACTTGCCGCACACCGCCACACCGCCGAAGATGCTTTTGCGCACATGGTCGTAGGCCTGATAGTTCCGGGTGCCCCGGCCCAGATTCTCCTGGGCTCGCTGAAACAGCGCCTTGTCCACCAGCGGCGGGTGTGTGTCATTGGTCACCGTCCAGTCATCCCTTGGGACAGCCACTTTTTTTCTGGACTTGACGCTGACCTTCCGGCTCTTGCCCAGCATGGTGTGGCCCAGGTACACCTGATTTTTCAGGATGCGCTTCACCGTGGTGTAGTTCCACAGGTCGGACGCCCGGGCCGCTCCCTCCTCGCTGAACTCGTCCCGGTACAGCACCCGGTACTTCAGCGGCGGGATAATGTTGTCAGCGTTTAGGTCCTGGGCGATCTTCCGGGAGGAGTCCCCCGCCGCTGCCCGTTTGAAAATACGCTCCACCACCGGGGCGGTCATCTCGTCCGGGGTCAGGCGGTGTTTGTTCTCCTGATCCTTGCGGTAGCCGTAGGGCGGACAGGCGCAGTATTGGCCGCTTTCCCGTTTGCTGCGCAGCACGTCCTTGACCTTACGGGAGCCGTCCCTGAGATAGACCTCGTTCATGGCAAAGAGGAACGGCGCCATGATGTTGTCGTGCTCTGTGTCGAAGTTGTCTGCGATAGCGATATACTGGATGCCATGCTCCGGGAAGAACTGCTCGGCGTAATAGCTGGCCTCCCGCATATCGCGGCCCAGACGGCTGAGGTCCTTGGTGATGACCAGGCTGGCCTTGCCCTGCTCCAGCTGCTTCAGCATCTCCTTGAAGCCGGGGCGGTTGAAGTTTCCGCCGGAGTAGCCGTCGTCCACAAATTCCCGGACGAGGGTAATGCCGTTTTGCTTGCAATAGTTCTCAACGATCATGCGTTGATTGGTGATACTGGACGATTCCCCGCCCTGGGCCTCCTCGTTGGAGAGCCGCAGGTAGGCGAATCCCAGTGTGAATCTGCCGGTTTTCATACTCGCCTCCTCCGGTGAACCGGCCCACTGACCTGATTATACTCCATGGCCGTCGCCTCCGTCAACAGGCCGGTCCTCTGGAATATTTTGGGCAAGCCGCTCCGCCATCAGCTCAGAGAGGGGACGCGTACCTTGAAAGACCCGCTGCAGCTCGTAAGTGACCCGGCCCATAGTGATGGTCTGCTGTTCCATTGCATCGCCTCCGGGGTTATTCTGCGCCGGAACAGGACGCTTTATCCCACTATTTCCCATCCGCACCGTCCTTTATGGACGCTATAGTCGACGCACTTGAGAAGCGGTAAAAAGGAAGTGAGAGAAAATGAGGAGCAGCAGGGCGGCGTTAGGCGGCCCACCAGAGGATGCAGGCGGGCTGACGCCCGCCAAAGACAACAACGCCGCTGCTCCTCATTTTACCCTTAGAACTATACTGTTTCTTAAGTGTGTTGACTATAAATAGCCCCGAGTGACGCCGGGCCACTTCGCTTTGCTTGAGCCCCTCTGCTTGAAATCGCAGTAGACTTTCACGTTCTTCTGTGGTAAACTATCTGCAAAGCAGATAGTTTATTTGATTTCAGCCCTTTTTCCCGCCCCTGTCGGAGCGGTCGAAAAAGACGGCATAGTATACCGTAAAATTCAACATTTACGGTATACTAATAAAAGATCCCAGAGAAAGAAGGGAACAGGTGTGGATTTGATTGAGAAAACCCTGTCCAGCGAGAAAATTTTTGACGGGCGCATCCTGCACATCCGCCGGGACACCGTCCGCCTGCCGGACGGCGGCGAGGCCACCCGCGAGGTAGTGGACCACCCCGGCGGCGTGTGCGTGCTGGCGCTGGACGAGGAGAACCGGGCGCTGCTGGTAAGCCAGTTCCGCTACCCCTATGAGAAGGTCCTGCGGGAGGTGCCCGCCGGAAAGCTGGAGTACGGCGAGGACCCTGCCCGGGCCGCCATCCGGGAGCTGGAGGAGGAGACCGGGGCCGTGGCCGGCGAGTTCCGCTCCCTGGGGGAGCTGTATCCCTCTCCGGGCTACTGCGGGGAGGTCATCCGGATGTATCTGGCCAGGGACCTGACCTTTGGAGAGACCCATCTGGACAAGGACGAATTTCTGAACCTGGAGCGGATACCCTTTGACCGGCTGGTGGAGCAGGTGCTCTCCGGCGAGATCCGGGACGCCAAGACCATCGCCGTCACGCTGAAGGGGAAGCTGCTGCTGGGACTGTAGCGGATATACCGCCGGGAGACGGCAAAGGAGAAGATATGGACGAGAAAAAAACCGTCCTCATTGTAGAGGACGAAAAGAGCATCGTGGACATTGTGCGCTTCAACTTGGAGAAGGAGGGCTACGCGGTTCTCACCGCCTATGACGGCGAGGCGGGGCTGGCCGCCGCCCGCGCCGGCCGGCCGGATCTGATCCTGCTGGATGTGATGCTGCCGAAGATGATCGGGTTCGACGTGTGCCGCATTCTGCGGGAGGAGGGGGACAACGTGCCGGTAATCATCCTCACCGCCCGTGAGGAGGAGGCGGACAAGGTCCTGGGCCTGGAGATCGGCGCGGACGATTATATTACCAAGCCCTTCTCCATGCGGGAGCTGATGGCCCGGGTCAAGGCGAACATCCGCCGCACCGCCATGGGGCAGGCTCATGAGGAGAGCGCCGCCGCGCCGCGGGCGGGCGGCCTGACCATTCACGCGGAGAACTATCAGGTCTGCAAGCACGGGAAGCCTGTGGACCTGACCCAGCGGGAGTATGATCTGCTGACCTTTCTGGCCGCGCATCCGGGGAAGGTGTATTCCCGGATCGACCTGATGGAGCAGGTATGGAACTACGACTACGTGGGCGACGACGTCCGCACGGTGGACGTCACCGTCCGGCGGCTGCGGGAAAAAATTGAGGATGATCCCGCCAATCCTGCGTTGATTCTGACCAGGAGGGGCGTGGGGTACTACTTCGGGGGGGAGTGATCTCTCTGGATTATTTCTATTTGAGAGGCCGGGGCTTTCCCAGCCCCGGACCCCGGGCCTACTTTTGCCACGCGGCAAAAGTAGGCAAAAACGCGCCAGAACCATACGGTTCTGGACTCCCTCAGGGCGTCGCCGCAGGCGACACCTCATATTTTGATTTGTTTTGCGCTGATCCTGTAGTCCGTCCGGTCTAAACCGGGCTGCGGGTGCGGTTTCCTCTGCTCTTCGTCTATTACAGGATGTTATCGGCAGTCCCTACCGCATTGCTTTGGGTACTCCCGGCGGCGGTCGGGCAGTCGGACCAGAAGCGGCTTAGCCCCTCTGGCTATCGTAAGGACCCATGGGTGGACGAACAGTCTGGCGCGTTCTGATCGGTGCTGCCGGTAGAATCAATCCAGCCTGGTCGCAGCGCAAATAAATAAAAACATTCGGGGATACACAAGGGGCGAGTCCCCTTGCGCGAGCTTTTGGTTACTTTTCCCTCGCGGGAAAAGTAACGCCCCGCCCGGCAGGGCAAATCTAAATACCGCCGCCGCGCAGCGGCGGCAGAAAGAAAGGCCCGGAGGCTTCTCGCCTCCGGGCCGCCGCGTCATTCCGCCAGGGTCAGATCCCCCTCCCGGATCCACCCGATCCGCCGGAAAAATTTTCCAGACAACCAGCACAATACCGCCGGAAGGACGAAGGAAATCAGGATGAGTCCCATCCAGTCCATGACGTCCGGCGTGATCGCCGCCGCGCCGTTGGCAATCGCCCGCTCGCTGGGGGACAGCCAGCCGGTCCATACGCCGATCTGCCCCACCAGCCCGCAGGTCCCCATGCCGGAGGACACCGGAGGACCGTTCATCTCCATTCTGAACACGCATGTAGCGACAGGTCCCGTGATGGCGGAAGCCAGCGTGGGCGGGAGCCAGATCCGGGGATTTTTCACAATGTTGGGCATTTGCAGCATGGAAGTGCCGATGCCCTGGCTGACCAGGCCGCCCCAGCCGTTTTCACGGAAGCTCATGACGGCGAAGCCCACCATCTGGGCGCAGCATCCCGCCACCGCCGCGCCGCCTGCCAGGCCGGTGAGTCCAAAGGCCGCGCAGATTGCCGCCGAGGAAATAGGCAGCGTCAGCGCCATGCCCATCAGCACGCTGACAATGATCCCCATCAGGAAAGGCTGCAAATCCGTTGCCCACATGATGATATTGCCCACCGCGGTGGCAGCGGTGCCGATGGCCGGTGCCCACCAGGCCGACAGCGCGATGCCCACCAGGATGGTTGCCAGCGGCGTCACCAGAATGTCGATCCGGGTTTCCTTGCTGACCGCCTTGCCGCATTCGGCTGCGATAATGGCAATGAACAGCACGGCCAGCGGGCCTCCCGCGCCGGTCTGGTCGGGAATCAGGCTGGTGCTGCCCAGCGCGTTGGCGGCATAGCCCACCGTGGCCAGGGAGAACAGGACCAGGGGCGGCGCCTGGAGGGCAAAGCCGATGGCCACCGCCATGGCCGCGCCGCTCATGGCGGAAGCGTAGCTGCCCGCGTCCACCAGGAAGGGCAGTCCCGCCTGTTCACCCAGGGTCTTGATAATGGTGCCGATGAGCAGGGAGCAGAACAGTCCCTGGGCCATGGCCCCCAGCGCGTCGATGCCGTAGCGCCGGGCGGAAAAGACGATGTTTTTGCGCTTGCAGAAGGCCTTTATCGTTTCCATTTTATGTACCTGCCTTTTTTAGCCCATTGTAACGTATTTTCCGTGTTTGTCAACAGGGAAATCAATTTTTGACGTCAAAAAACGCCGCGCCCCGCGGGGCGGTCCAACGTCTGCCGAAAATGCGATTTCCGCGTTGCCCTTTCCGAAAAAAACAGTTATAATGGGGGCGGAACATGGGAGGTGGAACCTGTGAAGCAACTTAGGTTTCTGTTATTTCTGCTGCCGCTGTTTCTGCTCCCCGGCTGCGCCGCCCCCGCCGATCCGGCGGAGGAGACGCTCTGCCGCCAGGAGCTGCTGGCTATGGACACCGTAATGACTCTTACCGTTTACGGGCCCTCCGGCCAGGAGGCCGTCCATCAGGGCGGGGAGCTGCTGCGGGAGCTGGAGAGTCTGCTGTCCGTCACTGATGAGGGCAGCGAGATCTACCGCGTCAACCACAGCGGCGGGGACGCGGTTTCCCTGTCGGAGGAAACCCGGCTGCTGCTGTCGGAGGCGCTGGCGCTGTGCGGGGACACGGGGGGCGCGCTGGACGTGACCATCTACCCGGTGGTCCGGGCCTGGGGCTTCACCACCGGGGACTACCGGGTGCCGGAGGAGGCGGAGCTGTCCGGGCTGCTGGAAAAGGTGGGCTATGCTCAGGTGACCCTGGACGGCAGCCGGCTCACCCTGCCGGAGGGCGTAGAGCTGGACCTGGGGGCCGTGACCAAGGGCTGGGCCGGGGACCGGCTGATGGAGCTGTTCCGCGGCTCCGGCGTCACCTCCGCCATCGTGGAGCTGGGCGGCAACGTCCAGGCCCTGGGGGCCAAACCCGACGGCTCCCCCTGGCGCGTGGCGGTGCAGGCCCCGGAGGGGGGATATGCCGGGGTGCTGGAGATCGTGGACAAGGCGGTGATCACCTCCGGCGGCTACCAGCGGTACTTTGAGCAGGACGGCGAGACGTACATCCATATCATCGACCCCGCTGACGGCCGTCCGGCCCGGTCCGGGCTGGCCTCCGTCACTGTCGTGGCGGACCGGGGCGTGCGGGGGGACGGTTTATCCACCGCCCTGTTCGTCATGGGCCGGGAGAAAGCGGAAGCCTTCTGGCGGGAGCGTCAGGACTTCGACTTCATCCTCCTGGGCGAGGACGGGACCGTGGCCGTTACCGAGGGGCTGGAGGACTGCTTCTCCCTCTACGGCGGCTGGGAGGGCCGTCCGCTGGAGATCATCCGGAAGTGATACTTTTTCCTGAAAGAAAAGGTCCTGGGCGGACGGCCAACCTCGCTCTTTTCTGCGCGGCTTGGCTCAGTCCGCCGCACGGTAACCCTTGATACTTCTGATTGACAGAAAAAGGTCCTGGGCGGACGGCCCACGGGTAACGATATTGCTTATTTAATTGAGGAACAGTATAAAGGAGAACAGCATGGAAGATCACATTCTGACGGTCAACGGAAAGCCCTATACCATCCGGCGGCTGCTGGGCAAGGGAAAGGGCGGTTATTCCTACTTGGCCTGGGATGGGGAGCGGGAGGTGGTGCTCAAGCAGATCCACCACGAGCCCTGCGACTACTACCAGTTCGGCGACAAGCTGCAGGCGGAGCTCCACGACTACCGGCGGCTGCGGGAGGTGGGGATTCCCATCCCGGCGCTGCTGGACGCGGACGTGGGCGAGGAGCGCATTGTGAAGGAGTATATTGCCGGGGACACCGTCTTTGATTACGTCCGCCGGGACGGGATGCGCCCTGAATTTGTGGAACAGGTCCGGGAGATGTGCCGCCTGCTGTATCCGGCGGGGCTGAATATCGACTATTTCCCCACCAACTTCGTGGTTCGGGAGGGACTGCTGTACTATATTGATTTCGAGTGCAACGGCTATCAGGAGCAGTGGGACTTCGAGCACTGGGGGATCCGTTACTGGTCCCGGACGCCGGAGTTTGAGGAATACCTGCGACAGCACGGCGCTGATGTGCCTTCTGACGGAGCCGGAGACGGAGCTTTGAGCGTCGGGTGAGGAATCGTCCGCGTCGTCGATGGTCAGCGTGACCTCACGGGACGGAATACAGCGCGGATCAGCGCCATATCCTGGAAGTGGAATAAAAGAATCCCGGCAGGCGTTGCCTGCCGGGATTGTGCTGTTTACTGCTTATTCGGGATAGCGGGTGAAGGCTTTGACCACAATGTTGCTGGTTATAGTACCGATGGTACTGTAGCTGTTTGTGTTCCAGTATACATAGCCGCCGCTGCTATTGCCATCACATGTGGTGAAGACATAACTGCCGCTCAGGTTGTGTGCATTTTCAGAGGCGATGCTTACGTGCGTGAGCTGTCCCTTTCCGTTAAGGCTAATGAGAATATCGCCAGCACGGACTTTGCTGGGGTCGGTTACTTCGCGAGCAGGCGCACCCGTTTGACCAAAGATGCGGTCAGAAACCATCGCTGCCCAGCCGCCGCAAGCGTACTGAGTGCTGGTAATTTTGTTGTTACTGGTTTTGAATTTGTTTGTAACGGCTTTTACGTCGGTACTGTTGTTGCCAGCGGCATAGTAGTTGCCGTCAGTTCCTTTTTCATCCCATACGGTGCCGGTCGGATACTCTTCCTGAATCTGAGCCAGAATCTCCAGCACGTTTTCCGTGGTGGCGTCCTTGCCGTTAGCCAGCTTGCCGGTCCCGGTCTCTTCCGGCTGTTCGGGCTGCTGGGGCTGTTCGGGCTGAGTCGGCTGTTCCGGCCGGGCGGGAGCGGAGCCGTTTATGAGGTTCATCATCCGGACGATCACCGCGCAGGCCTGCGCCCGGTTCATGTTGCTGTCACCGGAGAAGGTCCCGTCGGACATGCCGGTGAGGATGCCGAGGGCGTAGCAGTTGGTTACAGCGCTTGTGTAGGTTTTGTAGGAGGCTGCAATGGTTGTCCAGTCTTTGATCTGGGACCGGGCAGCATCGCCCTGCGCGGAAGTGATGAATTTGTAAAAGTTGAGGGTTGTGTTGTAGAGCGCCATGGCCATATCGTAGCGGCTCATGGGGCTTTCGTCCACGGCGGCGAGGTTCTTGGACATGCCCACATCCTCGGCAGCTTTCACGTTGGCGTAGTACCACGGCTGACCGGCAGGCGTGGTCACCTGGCTCAGCTCATCCGCATAGAACGTCCGGGTCATCATAGCCAGGAACTGGACGGTGCTGACCTCATCCTCCGGGCGGAAGGTCCCGTCCTCATAGCCCGTGACGATCCCCTGCTCCGCGCAGGCCATAATGTCACTGTAAGCCCAGTGGCTCTCCGGCACGTCGGAGAACCCATCGGCGGCAAGCGCCGGGATACAGAGGGAAAAACTCAGGACAAGGGCGAGGACCAGGGACAAAAAGCGTATTTTGTGAGATTTTTTCATCATTGCAGCCTCTCTGTTCATGATTTCCCGGCGGGGCGGTACTCCGTTCCCCATGGGCTCTCCTGCCGGAATTGTACCGCATTCTCCGGAAGATTGCAAGGGGGATTTCGACAGGAAGGGCGGCAGCTTACGTGAATGCCCCGGAAAAATCCCGGCTTCCTCTTGCTTAAACCGCCGCTTTGGTATAAAATGGAAGTAACTATATGGATTTGTATCCTTTGCTTTGGGGAGGCTGCTATGAAAATCGTGATTCTGGACGGCTATTGCCTGAACCCCGGCGATTTGAGCTGGGACGGCTTTGCGGCCATGGGCGAGGTGACGGTCTATGACCGCACGCCCACGGACGACGAGGACGGAATCGTCCGCCGCATTGGGGACGGGGAGATTGTTCTGACCAACAAGACGCCCATCACCCGCGCCATTCTGGACCGCTGCCCGTCGGTCCGGTATATCGGCATTCTGGCTACGGGCTATAACGTGGTGGATACCGCGGCGGCCCGCGGGCGGGGCGTCCCGGTGTGCAACGTCCCCGGATACGGCACCGCCTCGGTGGCGCAGCTGACCATCGCGCTGCTGCTGGAGATCTGTCATAAGGCGGGGCAGCATAACCAGGCGGTCCATCAGGGCCGCTGGAGCGGCTGCGCCGACTACTGCTTCTGGGACGGTACCCTCATTGAGCTGGCCGGGAAGACCATGGGCATCGTGGGATACGGCAGCATTGGCCGTGCCGTGGGGGAGATCGCCAGGGCCCTGGGCATGACGGAGATCGCCACCGGTCCGCATCCCTGGGCGGATGGGGAGCGCCCCGCGCCCTATGTTCCGCTGGAGGAGCTGCTGGAGCGGAGCGACGTGGTGAGTCTCCACTGTCCCCTGTTCCCGGAGACCAGGGGGCTGATCAACAGGGAGCGCATCGCCCGGATGAAGGACGGGGCCATTCTGCTGAATACCAGCCGGGGCCCCCTGATCGTGGAGCGGGACGTGGCCGACGCGCTCAACAGCGGCAAGCTCCGCGCCGCCGGCGTAGACGTAGCGGAAACGGAGCCCATTCCTGCCGACAGCCCCTTGCTGACGGCGAAGAACTGCGTCATCACGCCCCATATCGCCTGGGCGCCTCTGGAGGCGCGGCAGAGGCTGATGGATATCGCCGTGGGCAATCTGCGCGCTTTTCTGAATGGGTCGCCAGAAAACGTCGTAAACTGACCCGACGGATGGACTATACTGGCGGTGACGAATGACCCTGAAAGGAGGCGTTTATTTGCCCAAGTGGTTGGAATCCGTAACGAAGAGCTGGCCGGGCCGGTTCCTGACCAGGACGGTGGAGCGTTATTTTCTCCATGGCGTGGCCCAGGAGGCCGCGGCGCTGGCTTACTACCTTCTGTTTACGCTGTTTCCCCTGATGATTTTCCTCAGCAGCCTTCTGGGCCTGCTGGAGCTGGATATTTCCGGCATCATTCAGGGGTTGACCCCCCTGCTCCCGGCGGGGGTGCTGGATCTGGTGGAGAGCTATCTCAGCTATGTCAGCCGGACCTCCAGCCGGACCATGCTGTGGTTTGGATTGGTCTTCACCATTTACTTTCCCATGCGGGCGGCGGATTGCCTGATGATCGCCGTCCGCCGGGCCTATCACCTGCCCCGGCCCAAAAATCAGATTTTCTATATGATGAAGGTGCTGCTGTATACCGTGTTCCTTCTGGTGACCATCGCGCTGACGCTGGCTCTGGCCACGGTGGGCCGCGCGGCCCTGGAGTTCGCGGGCCGCTTTGTGGTGATGCCGGAGGCGTTTATTGATCTGTGGTCGGGGCTGCGCTTCCTGGTGCTGGGCGGCGTCATGTTCGCGGCGGTGGGGCTTCTCTACGCCGCCGCCCAGGACAGCCGCCAGCCGGCCCGGAACGTGCTCCCCGGCGCCATCGCGGCTCTTGCGGCCTGGATGGTGGTGTCGGCCGCGTTTTCCTTCTACGTTGAGAATTTCGCCCACTATTCCGTCATCTACGGGGCCCTGGGCACGGTGATCGTGCTGATGATGTGGCTGAACCTGACGGCGGTGGTGCTGATCATGGGCGCGGAGATCAACGGCGTGCTGGCCTCCATCCGGGGCCGGCGGACGAGGAAAGCGCAAAACGGAAAAAATATCGGCGGAGAAGCGGACGCTCCCTCCGCCAGGGAGAACGCGATATGAAGATTATGATCATCGGCTGCGGCAAGGTAGGCTTCACCCTGGCCAGGCAGCTGAGCGGCGAGAACCATGATCTGGTGCTGATCGACCACCGGGCCGAGGCCATGCAGGTGGCGGACAGCACCTTGGATCTCATGTGCGTGGTGGGCAGCGGCGCTTCCATTCAGATCCTCCGGGAGGCCGGCGTGAAGGACGCGGATCTGGTGGTGGCGGTGATGGGCTCCGACGAGCTGAACATCATCTGCTGCCTCATTGCCAAGAAGCTGGGAGCGCGGCACACCGTGGCCCGCGTCCGTTCCCCGGAGTACTACCGGGAGGCGAACCTCCTCAAGCGGGAGATTGGACTGAACATGATCATCAACCCCGAGTCTGCCGCCGCCCAGGAGATTTCCCGGCTGCTGCGGGTGCCTTCCGCCTTCAGCGTGGAAAGCTTTGCCCGCGGGCTGGTGGAGATGATCGGCTTCCCCATTCTGGAGAGCGACGGCATGGCCGGGATGAGTCTTTTTGAGTATAGCAAAAAGCACCCCAACGGGGTGCTGATGTGTACGGTGGTCCGGGGCGGGGAGGCCATCGTCCCCAACGGACGCTTTGTGCCCCAGGTGGGGGACAAAGCCTATGTGGTGGGCTCCCAGGGGGAGATCGTCAAGTTCTTCCAGACCATCGGCCGGGGTGGCAACCGCATCCGGCAGATCACCGTCCTGGGGGGCAGCAAGATCGCCACTTATCTCACCTGGGCGGTGGAAAAGGTAGGCATGAAGGTCCGCATCGTGGAGCAGAATCCGGAGAAGTGCCTGACGCTGTCGGACAAGCTGCCGGACAGCCTCATCATCTGCGGCGACGGCACCGACAGCGCCGTCATCGAAAGCGAGGGCCTGCTGGACACGGACGCCTTCATCGCCCTGACCAACCGGGACGAGGAGAACCTGCTGATGGCCATGACCGCCCAGCGCCACGGGGTGAAGAAGGTCATCGCCAAGATGAGCCGCCCCAACTATATCGACATGATGCGGGAGAGCGGCGTGGACAGCATCATCAGCCCCAAGGACATCACCGCCAACCAGATCTCCGCCTACGTCCGGGCCATGGCCCGCAGCGAGGGCAGCGCGGTGGAGAACGTGTACAAGCCCCTGGGCGGCGCGGTGGAGGCCGTGGAGTTTACCGCCACCGCCACCGCCAAGTTCCTGGACACGCCTCTGAAGGATCTGGGCCGCCGCCTCAAGCCCGGCATTCTGGTGGCCGCCATCGCCCGGGAGGGCAGGACCATCATCCCCGACGGCTCCACCTCCATCCGGGCCGGGGACAAGGTCATCGTCATGGCCAAGAGCATCTTCCTTCAGGACTTGAACGAGATTTTGCAGGAGTCCTAGTACTTCACCAAGTTAGAAATTATAAATTGTGCTTGGTAACAAAAGAAGGATTTCACAGACAATATGAATTACAAATTGGTATTTCACATCCTGGGCATGATCCTCCGGGTGGAGGCGGCGCTGATGCTGCCCGCCATGATCATTGGCTTCATCACCGGCGGCGGGGACGGGCGGGCTTTCCTGTACGCGGCCGCCATTACCGCGGCGGTGGGGCAGGCGCTGGTCATGCTGCCGGGAAAAAATATGAAGATGCAGGCCCGTGACGGCTTTGCCGCCGTGGCCCTGTGCTGGATCGTGCTGTCCCTCTTCGGGGCTCTGCCCTACGTGTTCTCCGGGACCCTGCCCAATTATGTGGACGCGGTGTTTGAAACCGTCTCCGGCTTCACCACCACGGGAGCCACGGTGCTTACCTTCATCGAGGGGCAGCCCCTGGGCATTCTCTTCTGGCGGGCCCAGACCCAGTGGATGGGCGGCATGGGCGTTCTGGTGCTGGCGCTGGCCCTGGTGCCCAAGCTGGGGGAAGGCAGCGTGTACCTCATGCGGGCCGAATCCCCCGGTCCCATCAAGAGCAAGCTGACCCCCCGCCTGGGCGACACGGCGAAGATTCTTTACAGCATCTATATCGGCCTGACGGCGCTGGAGGTGATCTGTCTGCGGCTGGCGGGGATGCCCTGGTATGACGCCGTTATCCACGCCTTTACGTCCATCTCCACCGGCGGCTTCTCGGTCAGGGACGCCAGCGTCGCCGCCTACGGCAGCCTGCTTATTGAGTGGATCATTATCATTTTTATGTTTCTCTCCGGCGTCAACTTCGCTCTGCTGTATTTTGCCATCCTGCGGAATTTCCGGGCGGTGCTTGAAAGCGAGGAGCTGCGCTCTTACACGCTGATGACCGTGGGCGCGTCGGCGCTGATCGTGGCGGATCTGGCGTTCCACGCCGCCAGCGGGCCCAGCGTCCGCACCGTGACGGACAGCGTCTTCCAGGTGGTGACCCTCATGACCACCACGGGGTACATGACCTATGACTATGTGCTCTGGCCCACCTTTTCCCAGGTGGTGCTGGTGCTGGTGATGTTCGCGGGGGGCTGCGCCGGGTCCACCGCCGGCGGCATCAAGCAGATCCGAGTGGTCCTGCTGTTCAAGAACCTCCGCCGGGAGGTCCAGCGGATCCTGCACCCCCGTGTGGTGACCACCATCAAGAGCGACGGCGACCGGGTGGACGAGCCCATCCTTTCCGGAATCACGCTGTTTTTCTTTGCGTATATTTTTATTCTTCTGGCGGGGACCCTGGTGGTAGCCTGGGACGACGTGGGGTTTACCGCGGCGTTTACCGCGTCGCTGACGTGCATCAGCAACGTGGGACCGGCCTTTGACGTGCTCGGGCCCACCAGTAATTTCTTTTCTCTTTCCGGCGTGAGCAAGATCGTTCTGAGCGCCAGTATGCTGCTGGGGCGGCTGGAGATCATGCCGCTGCTGCTGCTGCTGTTTCCCAGCTTGTGGAAAAAGAGATAGTAGATTCTATTTGCTGCCCCGGGGCTTTCCCAGCCCCGGACCCCGGGCCTACTTTTCCCCCACGGGAAAAGTAGGCAAAAGCGCGCTTAAACCTGCGGTTTAAGAATCCCTTATTATTACGGGGGTTATTTGTTTTGCGCCCGTGGCACGGTTTGGTTTTGCCTACCATACTGCCGTCCGCTTCGCTCCTCTTCTGCGTCTGTTTCGGTATGGTTATCGGCAGTCCCTACCGTATTGCTTTGGGTCCTCCCGGCGGCGGGAAGACGGGGGATTGTCCTCTATCTTAACTCCAGCATCAGCTGCGCCCCCAGGCGGAAGCCCTGCCGGAAATATTCGTACTCCGTCTCTGCCAGGGAGTGACACTGAGCGGATACCATTTCGTCGACCATCTTTTCCCCAAGGATCGCGATGGCCCTTTCCCATGCGGCGCTTTCCTCTTTGGTCATAGGATGCGGGACGATTTGCGGCTCGTAAATGCCATCGAAAATGTTTTTTAATAGGTCTTGCATAGAATGACCTCCAGACTTAATATACTATTATTATATCTGAATTTGTTTAGATAGTCAAGCGATATCTGCGCCAATTCAGATATTAGCGTTTTGCACAAGCAGCCAGGAGAAAGATTATGGAACATTCACAAAGGATTTTGAAAGTTATTGGGGAAAAAGGGGTTACTGAATATCGGGTCACAAAAGATACTGGTATTTCAAACAGTCTGTTTGCCAAATGGAAGGAAAGACCAACCTCCAAGATTTCCTCTGAAAAGCTGGTCCTGATTGCGGACTATCTGGGCTGTTCGGTGGACTATCTTCTGGGACGGACGGAGAATCCGGAGGTCAATCAATAACAGGAATTGACAAAATGCGGCAGGGCCGATATAATAGGAAAGCCCCCTGACGGGGGCCGGGAGGGCGATGCCACAAAACGGTCGGCGGTTCAGCCATATCCTCCGGGAGGAGGTGAGGCACATGCGTATTACATTTCATGTTGGGGACTATACAGTCACGATCATGATTAAGAAACGCAGAAACCGCCACCCCGCACGGTGACGGTTTCTATAGCGAAACTTAACCAAGTGGGACTGAACCGCTGACTGGCTTAGCCCTCTCGTTATGATTATACGCAGGCGCGGCGCTTTTGTCAAGCTTAGAAGCAGTCAATTTCCGTCCGCGGCGCGCCGCCGCAGAAGCAACCCCCGCCCCGGCAGGGGCGGCAGATAAAAAGGAGAAGAAACGATGCAAAAGAAATTTGAAGAGTACGCAAAGCTGCTGGTGGAAGTAGGCGTCAACATCCAGAAAGGTCAGAATCTGATCATCAGCTGCCTGGTGGACAACGCGTGGTTTGCGCGGCTGTGCGCGAAGGCCGCCTACGACGCGGGCTGCCGGGAGGTCATTATGAACTGGGGTGACGAGTTCCTGGCAAAACAAAAATACTTCCGTGCCTCGGACGACGTATTCGATTCGATCCCGGAGTGGCGGGTCCGCTTCAACACTGACTACGCCAGGGAGGGCGCGGCCTTCCTGCACATTGCGGGCGACGATCCGGAGCTCCTCAAGGGCGTGGACCAGGACCGTCTGATCCGCTCCTCCCGCGCCAGCGGCGAAGCGCTGAAGGAGTACCGCCAGCTCCAGATGTCCAACGCCTGCCCCTGGTCTGTGGGGGCCATCCCCACCCCCGCCTGGGCGAAGAAGGTCTTCCCGGACTGCCCTGAGGAGGAGGCCATGGAGAAGCTGTGGAACGCTGTCCTCACCGCCGTCCGGGTGGACGGCAGCGGGAACGCCGTCCGGCGCTGGAAGGAGCACCTGGACACCCTGCAAGTCCGCATCGACAAGCTCAACGAGCTGCGTCTGGAGAGCCTCCACTACGCCAACAGCCTTGGTACGGACCTGACTATCCGCCTGCCGGAGGACCACGTCTGGGGCGGCGGCGACAGCGTCAGCAAGGCCGGCATCCATTTTATCGCCAACATGCCCACCGAGGAGATTTTCACCGCCCCCCTGCGGGACGGCATCGACGGCGTGGTCTACGCCGCCATGCCCCTGGTCCTGGCGGGAGACATCGTGGACAAGTTCCACTTCGTGATTAAAGAAGGTAAA
The DNA here is from genome assembly GCA_014799925.1 of Oscillibacter sp. Lineage (GTDB taxonomy): Bacteria > Bacillota > Clostridia > Oscillospirales > Oscillospiraceae > Pelethomonas. The sequence goes on along the minus strand of JAAVHC010000005.1, from coordinate 1,776 downwards.
ATCGTGGAGGTTCACGCCGAGGTGGGCGAGGAGAAGCTGAAGGCTGAGACCGCTCTGGACGAGGGCGCGTCCTACTTCGGCGAGGTGGCCCTGGTGCCCTACGACAGCCCCATCCGCAGCCAGGAGCTGCTGTTCTACGAGACTCTGTTCGACGAGAACGCCGCCTGCCATCTGGCCTTCGGCGAGGCCTATGCCGAGTGCATCAAGGGCGGCGGGAACATGACCAAAGAGGAGCTGAAGGCCCACGGCCTCAACGACTCCATCACCCACGTGGACTTCATGGTGGGCACCGCGGACCTGAGCATCACCGGGAAGACCCGTGACGGCCGGGAGGTCCCCATTTTCGTGGACGGGAATTTCGCGCTGTAAGAGACCGCCTCGTTTGAAAAAACGGGTGGAAAACGCTTCCTGTCTGTGTTATACTATAGCCATCTGAGAAAGAGGAGGTATACCCAACCATGATGCCCTATATTCTAGCCTTTATCGGCCTTATCATCCTGATCCTGCTGGTCACCAATATTCAGGTGGTCCAGCAGTCCCGCGCTTTCGTGGTGGAGCGTCTGGGCGCCTACCAGACCACCTGGGGCGTGGGCCTGCACATCAAGCTGCCCTTCATTGACCGCGTAGCCAAGCGGGTCAGCCTGAAGGAGCAGGTGGTGGACTTCGCTCCCCAGCCCGTTATCACCAAGGACAACGTCACCATGCAGATCGACACGGTCATCTACTTCCAGATCATTGACCCCAAGCTGTACGCCTACGGCGTGGAGCACCCCATGAGCGCCATTGAGAACCTGACCGCCACCACCCTCCGGAACATCATCGGCGATCTGGAGCTGGACCAGTCCCTCACCAGCCGCGACCACATCAACACGCAGATGCGGGCCATTCTGGATGAGGCCACGGACCCCTGGGGCATCAAGGTCAACCGCGTGGAGCTGAAGAACATCATCCCGCCCCGGGACATTCAGGACTCCATGGAGAAGCAGATGCGGGCCGAGCGTGAGCGCCGTGAGGCCATCCTCCAGGCGCAGGGTCAGAAGGAGAGCCAGATCCTGGTAGCTGAGGGCGAGAAGCAGTCCGCCATCCTCCGGGCCGACGCCGCCAAACAGGCCGCCATTCTGGAGGCCGAGGGCCAGGCCGCCGCCATCCTCAAGGTTCAGCAGGCCCTTGCGGACTCCATCAAGCTCCTGAACGACGCCAACCCCAACGACCAGGTGGTGAAAATCAAGGCTCTGGAGGCTTTCCAGGCCGCCGCCGACGGCAAGGCCACCAAGATCATTATCCCCAGCGAGATCCAGGGTCTCGCCGGCCTTGCCGCCAGCGCCAAGGCGCTGATGGAGGGGGAGAACAAGTAATTTCCTTTGCTGTGCGAACCGCTCCGGCCTCTATGGCCGGGGCGGTTCCGCTTTTACTGCTCGTTTTCATTTTTTCGATTGGCAGCAATGTAGTGCTTTTTTGAAAAAGCATCACAAAGAACTTTTATTTCGAGCCTAAGCCCATTTTGCTGTTCCTGGATTTCAGCCCGGTTACGATATTGCGCTTCTAGCCGGGGAATCGTATAACAACGCCCTTCAAACCTTTGCAATTTCAGAATTTTCGCACGGTGACAGTATTGCGCCTTTAATCGAGGAACAGTATAGTAACCGCAGTTCAAAAACAGTAAAGTTTAGGGCCGCCCTTTTCAAAGGGCGGTGGGTCCAGGCATTAGGCGGCCAAAGGCCGCCCCAGCCCTAAGCCGCGCAAAGCGCGGCCCACGGGGCAAAGCCCTGGTGGGTT
>JAAVHC010000004.1 GCA_014799925.1 Oscillibacter sp. | reverse complement strand
GCGACCGCTGGTGGCTGTCCAGCGAGAACGTATGGCTGTACGGCGGCTGGTGGAACTGGGTCAACGGCATCGCCGGCATCGTCAACATCTTCTGCATGACCGGCTGGTGGGGCATCTACTCCTCCAGGGACCACAGGGATATGCTCTGGCCGGACATGACCTTCCTCTTCATCCTGGCCTACGACCTGTGGAACTTTGAGTACACCTACAACAACCTGCCCACCCACGCCTGGTACTGCGGCTTTGCCCTGCTGCTGGCCCCCACCTTCGCCAACGCCCTGTGGAACAAGGGCGGCTGGATCCAGAACCGGGCCAATACCCTGGCGCTGTGGTGCATGTTCGCCCAGGTGTTCCCCCTGTTCCAGGACGCCAGCCGGTTCTCCGTGCTGCCGGTGCTGTATACTGACGGCGTGATGAACCCGGCGGTGCGGCCCGCCGACGCCGATCCCACCATGCAGGGCGTGGTGGCGGTCCTGGCGCTGATGGTCAACGTGGTGGTCCTGGGCATCATCATCAAGCGGTCCAAAGAACAGAAGAGAAATCCCTACAAGCAGGAGATCTTCAGGGACCAGAAGGACTTCCAGGCGGCCCTGGCCCGCGCGGAGAAGTCGTAACAGAAAACCCGCGCCAATCCATGCGGGGCGGGGGACCCGGCCGGGTCCCCCGCCCTTTCCGCGTCAAAAACGACCGTCATTTTATGGTGGAAAATAACGGAGAAAGATTGACGGAAAGAAAATTGTGTACTATCATGCAGGCAGAAGGAAACGGCGGCAGCCGCCGGATCGCCCATCGCGCGGCTTTTGCACCATCCCAACAAAGAGAGGAGAACCACCATGCAGACCATTCGCAACAGCGCCATGACCGTGACCATCGACGAGCTGGGAGCCCAGCTCCAGTCCATCACCGCATCCGACGGCACGGAATATCTCTGGAACGGCGACAGCGCCTATTGGAGCGGCCGGGCCCCCAACCTGTTCCCCTATGTGGGCCGCCTCACCAACGATACCTACACCTGCGGCGGGCAGGAATACCGGATGCCCCGCCACGGCTTTGCCAAGCTCACCGTCTTCTCCGTGCTGACCCGGGGGGAGGACCATATCACCCTGCGCATGGAGGACAGCGAGGAGAGCCGGAAAATCTATCCCTTTGCCTTCCGCTTCGACGTCTCCTACATCCTGGAGGGCCATACGCTGGTCATTGTCTACGCCACGGAAAACATGGGACAGGATACCATGTTCTTCGGTCAGGGCGGCCACCCCGGCTTCCGGGTGCCTCTGGAGAAGGGCAGGGCCTTCACCGACTACCGCCTCACCTTCGCCCGGCCCTGCCGGCCCTGGCAGGTGCTGATGAGCGACAGCTATATGATCAGCGGCCATGAGGCCCCCTATCCTCTGGAGAACGGCGTGACCCTGCCCCTGCGGCACGACCTGTTTGACCGGGACGCCATTATCCTGAAGCATTTTGCCCGCAGCGTCACCCTGTCCGCCGGAGAGGGGACGCGGGGCGTCACGCTGGACTGCCCGAAGATGCGGTATCTGGGCATCTGGCATATGCCCCATACCGACGCGCCCTATGTGTGCCTGGAGCCCTGGGTCAGCCTGCCCTCCAGGGAGGGCGTGGTGGAGGAGCTGAGCCAGCAGTTCGACCTCGTTGCCCTGGCGCCCCGCCAGAGGGATGAGAACCGCTGGTCCGTGACGATCTTTTGATATGGCCGCCATATATCAGATGCATATCAGCAGCCCCGTGGGGCCGCTGACCCTGACCGCCTCGGAGGACGCGCTGACGGGAATCGCCTTTGGCGGCGCGGGGGACGGCGGAGACGCGCCGTCCTCCGCCCTCCTGACGCAGACGGCGCGGGAACTGGAGGAATATTTCGCCGGCAAGCGGCGGACCTTTACCGTCCCGCTGGCCCCGGCGGGGACGGACTTCCAGCGGAAGGTCTGGGCGGCGCTGCGGGACATCCCCTACGGCGAGACCGTCAGCTACGGGGACCTCGCCCGGCGGATCGGGAAGCCCGGCGCGGCCATCGCCGTGGGGCAGGCCAACAGCCGCAACCCCATTCCCATTATCGTGCCCTGCCACCGGGTCATCGGGGCGGACGGAAAACTGGTGGGCTATGCCGGCGGGCTGGAGATCAAAAAGACGCTGCTGCGGCTGGAGAAGGTCCTCGTCCCCTGATGGGGCGAACCCAGGACGGCCCGCCGGTGCTTCTCCCCCGCGTCCCAATCCTCGGATTGGGACTTTTTTATGCCAAAAACGTCGAAAATACAAGAAATTTCCAGGCCGGACAGGCTTCTTTTCTCCCGAAGGAGCTTCCGGCGGCGGGAGATTTTGGTCATTCCGCCGAATTTTCAAAACCTGGCAGAAAAGCCGAAAAAAAGTCCCCCGAGGGGGGATTTTACACTTGCATTCCGTCCGCATTTTTGCTATGATAAAAGCACTGCATTGTGAAAAATGTGTCAATGCGACCACAGCCCGATCATCTATTTGAGAGAAAGGAGCAACGGAAACACAAGAGCCTTGTGTTTTCCAACATTCCGACTATGAAACTGATCACTGTCGAGCAAATGGAAGCCGCCACCGAACGGCTGCTGGAAACCGGCCGTCAGGTGGGCGCGGACTCCTGGCAGCAGCGCGTCAAGAACCAGACCCCTCACTGTAAATTCGGCGAGGAGGGCGTCTGCTGCCGCATCTGCTCCATGGGGCCCTGCCGCGTGACCCCCAAAGCCCCCAGGGGCATCTGCGGCTGCGACGTCCACGGCATCGTAGGCCGCAATTACCTGCGCTTTACCGCCGGCGGCGCCGCCACCCACTCCGACCACGGCCGGAGCATCTGCCACACCCTGTACCAGGCGAAAGAAGGCGGCAACTACACCGTCAAGGATCCCGAGAAGCTGAAGAGAATCGCCGGCGAGTGGGGCATTGAGACCGAGGGCAGGGACATCTACGATCTGGCCCACGAGGTCGCCGAGACCGCCCTGATGGAGTACGGCAAGCCCTTCGGCCTCTCCCGCTGGCTCTCCCGCGCCCCCGAGCACACCCGGAAGCTGTGGCACGACGCGGGCATTGAGCCCCGTGCCATCGACCGCGAGGTCTCCCAGTCCCTGCATATGACCCATATGGGCTGCTCCTCCCTGCCTGAGGCGCTGATCCGCCAGTCCCTGCGGGCCGGCCTGTGCGACGGCTGGGGCGGCTCCATGTGCGGCACCGAGTTCTCCGACGTCCTCTTCGGCACCCCCAAGCCGGTGGACACCACCGCCAACCTGGGCGTCATGGAGAAGGACATGGTCAACATCGTCGTCCACGGCCATGACCCCTCCCTGTCCGAGATGATCGTCTTCTACGCGCAGGATCCCGAGATGGTGGCCCTGGCCAAGGAGCAGGGCGCCAAGGGCATCAACATCTGCGGCGTGTGCTGCACCGCCAACGAGGTCGCCATGCGTCACGGCATCCCCATGGCCGGCAACTTCCTCCAGCAGGAGAACGTGGTCCTCACCGGCGCCTGCGAGGCCATCGTGGTGGACGTGCAGTGCATCTTCCCCGCCCTGGGCCCCCTGTCGAAGTGCTTCCACACCAAGTTCGTCACCACCTCCGACATCGCACGGATGCCGGACAGCGAGTTCATCCACTTCAGCGAGGAGACCGCCGGTGAGAACGCCAAGGCCATCGTCCGCATGGCCGTGGAGAACTTCAAGAACCGCAACCAGGATCTGGTTCACATCCCCGACCTGAAGTCCAACGCCACCGTGGGCTACTCCGTGGAGGCCATCAAAAAGTGCCTGGACGGCGTGACCAACACCCACGTGGACGTCACCGGCACCACCAAGCCCCTCATCGAGTGCGTCAAGGCCGGCGTGCTGCGCGGCGCCATTGCCTTTGTCGGCTGCAACAACCCCAAGGTCCGTCCCGACACCGCTCACATCGAGCTGATGAAGAAGATGCTGGCCAACGACATCATCCTGGTGGTCTCCGGCTGCGCCGCCCAGGCCGCCGCCAAGGCCGGCCTGATGGACAAGGAAGCCAAGAGCCTGTGCGGCGACGGCCTCAAGCGCGTCTGCGAGCTGGTGGGGATTCCCCCCGTACTGCACATGGGCTCCTGCGTGGACATCTCCCGTATGATGATCCTGGCCAGCGACATCGCCAAGGATTCCGGCTGGAACATCTCCCAGATTCCTCTGGTGGGCTGCGCCCCCGAGTGGATGAGCGAGAAGGCCGTCTCCATCGGCAACTACGTGGTGGCTACCGGCATCGACACCTATCTGGGCGTCGATCCCTACACCAAGGGCTCCACCGAGGTCACCGAGCTGCTCCAGGGCGAGCACGGCGTCAAGGACTGGGTCGAGGCCAAGTACACCGTCGAGCTGGACATCAACAAGCTGGGCGACCGTATGATCGAGGCCATCGAGGCCAAGCGCGCGGCGCTGGGGATCTAAAGCGGCATACATACTTTTCTTTTGTGAACAAAAGAAAAGTATCAAAAGAAAAAACTTTTTAATGGTTTTGTCTTTTGACCAGAGGAGCGTGCTGCGTTTTACGCGGCAGGTATAAATTTGAATGTCTCTTCACCCGCCATCTTCCCATAAATAACCCAGGAGCGAAACGAAGTTTCGCGGACAAAAAGTTCTTTTTGATACTTTTTCTTTCAAGAAAAAGTATGAACAACCTCTTGGAGGTGTTTTCCCTATGAAAGTAGCCATCACCGGCAAGGGCGGGGTGGGCAAGACCACCTTCGCCTCCACCCTCTGCCGTCTCTACGCCGCGGAGGGCCGGACGGTCCTCGCCGCCGACGTGGATCCGGACGCCAACCTGGGGCTGGCCCTGGGCCTGACGGAGGAGGAGGTCAATTCCATCGTCCCCGTCTCCAAGATGAAGGAGCTGGCCAAGGAGCGCACCGCCGCCAACGAGTCCAACACCTTCTACAAGCTCAACCCCGAGGTCTCCGACCTGCCCGACAAGCTCTCCCGTGACGTCAACGGCGTGAAGCTGCTGGTCATGGGCACCGTCGATACCGGCGGCAGCGGCTGCGTCTGCCCTGAGCACGTGATGCTCAAGGCGATCCTGTCCAGACTGGTCTTCCGGAAGGACGACGTGGTGGTCATGGACATGGAGGCCGGGCTGGAGCACCTGGGCCGGGGCACCGCGTCCATGATGGACCAGTTCATCGTGGTCATCGAGCCCGGCGCGCGGAGCATCCAGACCTACGCGCGGATCAAGCAGCTGGCGGCGGACATCGGCGTCCACCGGGTCCGGGTGGTGGCGAACAAGGTAAGGGATGAGCGGGACGAGGAGTTTCTCCGAGAGCGCATCCCGGCGGAGGACCTGCTGGGGTTCATCCACTATAACGCCGACGTCATTGAGGCCGACCGCAACGGGCAGTCTCCCTTTGACTACAGCGACAAGGCCGTGGAGGAGATCCGGGCCATCAAGGATCGAATGGATAACGAGAAGTAAATATTACTTCTGAACTTAAAAGCTCGGAGGTAATATGTGCCATGTTTTGCAGCTGCCGCCGCTTGCGGCGGCGAGCAAGACGGCTCAAATCAAATAAATTATTTCCAAATTCTGGATTTGGAAATAATATCTTCAATCGTGAGGAGTGAATTGATAACGTGAAAACATTATTTGAGCGCGTTTTCTCCGGCAACGACGAGATGTATGCCAAGGCCGTCCAGGCCGTGGACGAGGCGATGGCCAAGCTGGGCCCCAACGCCCCCGCCACCTTCGGCGACACCGCCTACTCCCTGCCCTGCTTCTACGCCCTGACCGGCAAGAAGGTCGCCACCGTAGGTGAGGCCAAGGCCGCTCTGGAGAACGAGATCAAGGATTTCATGACCCGCAACAACCGCATGAAGGACGCTTTCACCTCCGGCGTGGCTACCGCTCTTTCCGCCGAGATGATCGAGCTGATGAAGTACGCCATGGCCGGCGGCACCCCCTATCAGGATCCCGTCATGGGCCACTTCACCGACGCCCAGGTCCGTGAGCTGGGCGTACCCCTGGTCACCCGCGACATCCCCGGCGTGGCCGTCATCATCGGCGCGGCTCCTACCGCCGAGGAGGGCGCCAACCTGGTCAAGGAGTACCAGAGCCAGGGTATCTTCGTCACCCTGGTGGGCGGCATCATCGACCAGTGCGTGGAGCAGGGCATGAAGCTGGGCTTCAACGTCCGTAACGTGGCGCTGGGCTATGACCTGAGCAGCGTGGCCCACGTGGTCAGCGTGGCCCTGCGCGCGGCGTTCATCTTCGGCGCCGTCCAGGCCGGCGACTACGACGGCATGTGGCGCTACACCATGGACCGCGTGTTCGCCTTTGTCAACGCCTACGCCCCCGTGGACGACATGACCGTGGCCTGCGGCGCCGGCGCCATCCAGCTGGGCTTCCCCGTTATCACCAACGATACCGAGGAGAACAACATGTTCCGGGTGCCCAAGAGCCTTATCATCCAGGAGGACACCACCAAGTTCAACGCCACCTCTCTGGAGGCCCGCGACATCAAGATCAAGATCACCAAGATCGACATCCCCGTGGCTTTCTCCTCCGCCTTCGAGGGCGAGATCGTCCGCCGCGGCGATATGCAGGTGGAGTTCGACGGCTCCCGCAAGACCGGCCTGGAGCTGGTCCGCGCCAAGGAGCTTTCCGAGGTGGAGGATCACCGCTTCACCCTCATCGGGCCTGACTTCGACGCTTTCGAGGTTGGCAGCAAGGTGGACTTCTGCATGATCGCCGACGTGGCCGGCAAGAACATGAACAGCGACTTCGAGTCCGTGTTCGAGCGCAAGTTCCACGCCTACATCAACTGCATGGAGGGCGTCATGCACACCGGTCAGCGCGACGTCATCCGCGTGCGTATCAGCAAGGCCGCCTTTGAGGCCGGCGTGCGGGCCAAGCACTTTGCAGAGGTGCTGTATGCCAAGCTGAAGAGCGACTATGATGCCGTCATCGACAAGTGCGAGGTCACCATTATCACCGATCCCGCCGAGTGCGAGAAGTTCCGTCACGAGGTTGCCATCCCCGCCTACGACAAGCGCGACGAGCGCCTGGGCAGCCTGACCGACGAGAACGTGGACCAGTTCTACACCTGCATCATGTGCCAGTCCTTCTCCCCCAGCCACGTGTGCATCGTTACCCCCGAGCGTCTGGGCCTGTGCGGCGCGGTGAGCTGGCTGGACGCCAAGGCCACCAACGAACTGGATCCCTCCGGCCCCTGCCAGATTGTTCCCAAGGATCACATCATCGACGAGAACATCGGCCGCTGGGAAGAGGTCAACGACGCGGTGAAGAAGTACAGCCAGGGCGCGCTGGAGAGCGTCACTCTGTACTCCATTATGGAAGATCCCATGACCTCCTGCGGCTGCTTCGAGTGCATCTGCGGCATCGAGCCCTTTTCCAACGGCGTGGTCATCGTCAACCGTGAGCACGCGGGCATGACCCCCCTGGGCATGACCTTCTCCGAGATGGCCTCCATGACCGGCGGCGGCGTGCAGACCCCCGGCTTCATGGGCCACGGCAAGCACTTCATCGCCTCCAAGAAGTTCATGAAGGCTGAGGGCGGCCTGGGCCGCATCGTCTGGATGCCTAAGGCTCTGAAGGACCAGGTGGCCGAGAAGGTCAACCAGTCCGCCAAGGAGCTCTATGGCGTGGACAACTTCTGCGACATGATTGGCGACGAGACCATCACCGAGGACGCCGAGGCGCTGATGAACTACCTGACCGAGAAGGGCCATCCCGTGCTGGGCATGGATCCCCTGATGTAAGGGCAGGACAAATTGTCATGACAGGGCCGCCGCCCGGAAATCCGGACGGCGGCCCGCTTCGCGTCAAGAAATTTTTCAAATTTTGAGAAATTTGTGAAAAAGGGCTTTACAAATCCGCTGGAGTGGGTTATAATGATACCTGCTTTTGGGCCCGTAGCTCAGCTGGGAGTGCAAGCTATCCGCTACGCGGGCCCGAAATCCCCCAAAAATTTCGCCGCCGCCATCGCAGCCCGTTAACCGCCTCTCGTTACCAAAAGCAAGAAAAAGTTCCAGAAATTCGCTTTTTGCAAGAAAAATTAGCGCAATCAACCTAAAAAAGTTATATTTGGGCTTGTAGCTCAGCTGGGAGAGCGTTCGGTTCGCATCCGAGAGGTCGAGGGTTCGAATCCCTTCAAGTCCACCAGAACCCGCAAACAGTATAGATGCCAAGGGCTGAAGCCCTAGAGTATCAACTGTTTGCGGGCTTTTTGCACCCCAAAATTTGAAGAATGTGTGTATAGATGCCAAACGAGGTTTTTGACAAACCTACATGACTTGAACCTCTGATATAGCAGGATTGGAAAAAGGGCACTGCGGTATTTAATGCTTCATCCCACAAGTGGATGCACGTCATATCACACAAGCGGGCATTTCACCCTCCAGATTCTGGGCTTATGCGCTGGTACGGGATGTGGAAGAAGCGCATCACCGTGTCTTGGCCCTGCGGGATATAGGTGTGGAGCCATTTGCCCAGCCTCCTTCAGGGGCTTGCCATCCATGCGGAGGAGGTCACGCAAAATGAAAATGCGTTCTCCGTGTGGGAGTGCTGCCGGTTGGCCAAGCGTGTCGCTATGGATTATCCAGATCAATACGCGGTGTTCAACGGTGATTTCACCGCGGACTACAGCGAACACTTCACCAAGTTCGGAAGTCAGGATTGGGACCATCTGGAAAGGGGGCGGTTGCTGGACAGGCCGGTCCTGATCTTCAACCACCCGGTTCCTGACGATCAAATCCCGGATGGTTGGCACAGCTATCATCTGGCCGGAAGGAATATCTACAATGTAGATAAACTGCTGAAAACGGCGCCGGAGAACGGATATGTCGGGACGGTGCTGTCCCCGCACGTTCTCATACGCGCCAGCTATCAAAGCCGCCAGATTCAGGATCAGTTCCTGCGCTATGCTTTCCATGTCAGTCTGGCACAATTTTGTGAGGAGAACCACCTGCCGCAGCCGGATGTGAGCGGCATTGCTTTCGGGCGGCAGGAGCAGGCGGCACCGCCGCAGATGGGAATGGGGGGAATGAGTTGATGAACGATCTGTTTCAAAGCACTGTTGGCCGTGATGAGTTCCAGCGGTGGCTGGGGCTGGGAACCGCCCCGTTTACGGTATGGCAGGGAGAAAAGGCTGTGATCACGCTCTCCAGACTGGAGAAAAATCCGTCTGTGGACTATCTGTACAGGATCGGAGTTGCACAGGACAACAGCATCTCCTGGGACAGCAGCATGCTGTTCTGCGGTGTATACGACAGGGACCACAGGACCCTGTATCTGACCAAAGACTCGCTGCGCATCCTCATGGATGGGACATTCCCGCTTGTGACAGAAGGATAACAGGCGAAGGGCGGATAGTGGGTAGTGGGCAGTTCACAGTTTTCAAGGCTCATCCGGAATCCAGGCGGCTTTGTGGTCGGATACTGCTGGCCGTCCAGCGTATCCATTTCGAGCCAGGACAGCTCTATCCGCTCCAGTTCCTTACAGATATCCGCCACTTTTTCTGTGGGGCAGTTTTTCTCCGCCATACTGTCAGCAATTCCCTCTGTCCATCCGCGATCCCCGGTGCAGAACATGCAGCGGAGGAGCAGATTGCGCTCAGGCTGGCTGAAAACAGGGCCCTTGCGCTCCATGTCCGCCAGCATCCTCATGGCCGGGGTGATATCGTAGCCTGCCGCAAAGTCAGGCGTATTGCGCAGGACGATTTCCTTCTCCACCTCTCTGGCAACCACAGGGTCCACGAAGCCATGGCGCTTTTCGAATCCGGCATTCTGGAGATATTGGAGAAGCCTCTGAAGCTGACGAAGCTCCCGGTCATCACTGCCGTCATGGATCGTTCCGGCGAAGCGGCAGGCAAGCAGTTGTTCGTTCTGCGCCTCATGCCCGGGGAAATAATCGCTCATGAGGAATTGGGCCTGTCCAGCCTTGGAGGTGATGGGAACGCTTCGGCCTGCTTTGATGTCATAGTAGGATTGATAGGATGCCCTGGGCTGACCGTTCACGACATACCTCCCATTAGCATGGGCGTCTGCTCATAGGTCTTGGGATCTGCCGCAGGGCAGTCCCAGCCGTGCATGGACCCTGCCTCCATGGCAAGCCGCTGCGCCTGTGTGACGCCGAGCCGCTCGTTGTTGTAGTCCGCCAGTTCTTTGTTCTGAGTGGGATCGCCAGTGTCCCAGTCAGAAGGGTAGTACCCGCTCTCTCCGCGCTTGATGCAGATGAGTGCCCCGGTACTGGACAGGGTGGAGAAGCACAGCTCCGGCAAGCCCTCCGCCGTTTCCTGGTACGGCGCCCTCATTTTTATCGGAAGCTGCTCCTGCGCGTAGTGGCTGGGATCAGCGGCAGGGGAGTCCCAGCCGAACCGGACGCCGCCAAGCATGGCCTGTTCCTGGGCTTTACTGATCCCCCGGCACCGGTTGCGGTAGTCCGCCATGTAACGGTTCTGCTCAGGCTTTTCGCTGCTGTCCTCCGACGCCTGATAGCCGCTCTCACCGCGCTGGATGCAGACGAGCGACCCATCGCCGGGCAGGACAGAGAAGCACATATCCGGCAATCGCTCAGCGAAGTGGGGATCGAAGCGGTCCTGTTCTGTCATGATGCTCCAATTCTTATCCTGCCACAGGTGGACATACAGTTCACAGCCATCATCTGCATGGATCTCATGCTGCTCAAAGCTCTCACCCCAGCCGTCCGACATTTGTCCACTCAGATAATCTGTCAGAGTGTCCAGCTCCATAGGAGTCAGCGTCCCTGCCACCTTGCATTCCGCCACCGCCCAGAGTCGGCCATCCCGTTCCTCTGCGGTGAACAGAACGGACTGGACCTTGCGGTCTATCGCGTCATCCTCTCCATACCAGTGCATGATGCCGCGCTCGGCCTCCTCCGGCATCCGCTCCCGGATCAACGCCGCCATGATCTTGTCTTCGTAGCCGGTCAGATCACGGCTATCCAATGTTATAGGGTCTTCCTCCATACCGCCGTACTCGTCAGGCTCGAAGAGGTCAGCGGTCATGGGTGCGTACAGCTTGAGAAGATGGGTTTCCGGCGGCAGGACGGTAAAGCTGTCTTCGCCCGATCACCAGACCGAGGCCCCGGCCATTGTCCCACTTCACGTGAAAGGTCCCCACATCGTCGATGCACTGCAAGGTTCCCATATTGCCGGATTCTACCGGGCAGGGATCATTTTTCATCTCCCTGAGCTTGATCCGACTGCCCACCGGGTATTGCTGACGCAGAAATTCCAGCCATTCTTTTGATATCTGTTCCATTCACATTCCTCCCATTTCCATGCCGTATTCCTCCGGCCCTGTGATATTCACATACTCGCTGATCACCCTCAGCGCGGCGGAATAATCACCGCAGCCGCCATCCCAAATTCGTTTTTGCAGTTCCTCCGCCTGTTCATGGAGTCCACTTTCCCGCAGGGTGCGGGCAGCAATACCGCACAGGTTATAAATATTGCCATCCTCACCGATAAGGGCGCAATCCGGCTTTTCTATCCCCTGAGCATGGGTGGACTGCCATTGCTCCCGTAATTCATTCATAAAACTGACACATTCAATGAACCACGGCTCATGTTCCACATCATTGGCCCGCATCTCATCAGTGTACTGCTCCAGCCCGGTCAGGATGTCCGCCTTGCTCTGTTCGCTCAGTACCATCTGCCCGGAACTGTGTGCCTCTGATACCGCCTGTTCAAATGCGGCCATGATACTGCTCCGGATCTTCCGCGCCCCAGAATTCCGGAATATTTTCAACGAGCCGGCGCAGCCATGAGAGCTTATCATCCTGTCCGCTTGCCGCAATACCGGCGGCATAGATGGTCAGGCCGCGGAGGCATTCCTCCATCTTGAATCCATTGCCATTTTCATCGGAATGAGGGGCGTCCAGCTCTTGCGGCATCTGTTCCTGGGTGAAACCGCCCAGCTGGTTCGGCACATAGTCACTGAGCCATGTCCCGCCCAATTCACTGTGAGTGATCAGCCGCCACACGGCCAGCTGCCCCTGGTCCAGCTCCACCCCATCGAAGGGGAACAGTAAATTTGTCAGATTGCCGCGCCGGAATGTGAACACATTTTCAAACCTGGAGCCGTTGAGGAGGATGCCCTGCTCAGTGAACATATTGTTGATGCCGTCCACCCACTCCTGCAAATCGCCGCCGCAGCCCTGGAGGACCAGGCCCTCCCGGCCCTCCATCCGCCGCAGTTCGTCCGTCGAAATCTGTTTCATTTCACATTCCCCCATCTGCATATCAGACAGCTTTGAGAGGGCATTCTCTGTCCGCCACTGTCTTTCCAGTCCTTCCGCGAGGACATCGCATTCGACAGCCCAATCCTCCAATGACTTATCGTTAGCCCGCATTTCCCGCGCGTACAGATCCAGACCATCCAGAACGCTTTGCCTGGCCTGCTCACTCATCTCAGGCGCCTGACCGGACTCTCTGGCTGCGGACACCGCCTGGTCGAAGACGCTGCCATACTGTTCCGCCATTTTCTGATATCCTTTGGGTGTGTCATCATCGGTCAGGCCCCAGAACTCCGCCATTTCAATGCAGAGGCGGCGGAACTGAGGGAGATCCTCCTCCTGATGCTGTGCCGCCATCTGGGCGGCGCATTCCGTCAGTCCGGCAATACACTTGCGAATGGTGTCCTTATACTGCCGGTACTGCGGCTCGATCTGTGCGAGGAATTCGTCCACTGTATAGCGTTTTTCATTTCCCGACTGCGCGGGGATCGGTGTATCTCTGTCAGGCATAATTCATTCCCCCCATTCCAACGTCCTTCGCCATTTCCTCAGATTGAACAGGCGTGGCCTCATAGATCGTATTCCTGCCATAGGTGATTTTTACGACATCCTCTGCCTTGTAGTCAGCGTGCCGTCCAAACAGCCGCTCGAACTCTCTGCGGTCTGCGGCAGCGATATGGTAGGAGTTGTAGGTATTGTGGTGACCCTTCAGGTAGTCAGCTTCCATCTTGAATGACAATTCTGCTCCATCTTTCCGGACCGTGACGGTTACCATCTTTGCGCCGCATCCACTGACCGCATCCGTAATGGATTTCATCCGATGGATGGGGTTGCTGGTATTCTGCACCAGTTCCTGATACTCTGCCAGCAGAGCGTCATTTTTCAAAAATTGCAGGAGGAAGTCCTCCTGATGGCCCTTGATGTACTGCTCCGCTTCTGTCTGGACGAACAGATCGGGATCGGTGATGTAGGCGATAAAGGCAGCCTCCGGCAGTCCGTTCAGAGCATAGCCGCCATGAAACTGTCCATCCGGTTCTATTCCATCAAAGAACATCTTGACCGCCTGCTCCCTCACACTATACTGATAATCCTCCAGTTCCCGTGATGCCTGCCAGCCGGTGATCTCCCGCTGGGACAGGTTGTTCCGGTCATTGGCAATGGAATTTTCCACACGCTCGTTGACACGGCTGCTGATTTCTTCAGCCATGGAGGGGCCGACTTGACCACATTATGTCTGCGTCAAAAGCATACCAGGTCATTTTTACAAGGTGCCGGAAATTAAATATCATCATGGCGAACAATAATGAATTCCAACTCCGTACATACGCCCATTTTGTCACTACGGAAGACGCAAGGCGCTTTGCAGATATTCTTGAAAAGGCTTTGGCAGAAGGAAGGTGTTGGGATGTTGACCGCTGCCAACTCTGTGGGAAGGCATTTATCCGGCAGAATCGCCTTTGTCTGCTGAAAGACGGCAGAGTCATTCATAAGAAATGCTTACAGAGAGCAGTCAAATGCGGGAAAATGCTTTATAGAGACTGCAAAGAATATTGGAATCACTATTTTTCGCAGGATGCCGCCGCCTTTGACTATTGCAATCTGGAGGATGGCGGAGACAGAAGTGAAAAATTCCGGTATGCGATCCAGACGATCTCCAGAGAGGTGGTCCATATCTATCTCATTGAACCGGGAGGTTACATGAAACACCACTTCTGCCTGACATACGATGAATGCTATGGCCTAATCCGGGAGATTCGGGAGAAATCGGATCTGATGGATAAATACCATGAAGCAACAGTTGGCAAGTGTGCTTGCTGCGGAACCGGAGTCTGTATGGATGAAAGCTACTATGTACTGGCATCCGGGGATCTGGTTCATGGAAGATGCATGGTGCGCCTTGTCCAATTCACACCAAATAGAACTCCTTCTCCGGACAATAGAAGCTGTATACGGTGGATGACAAGTCCTTCACCGCAATAGTTTCCAAATAGTGGCCGGCAGAGATCAGGCCGGGATAAGATCCCATGGTAAAAACATCAAATTTCAAGATATATACGCAGGAAAGGAGAAGCTATGAACATTCGAAAACCCACAGATTACAGTGAAATGTTTTCAGCATTGGATGACCTCATGCAGAAAGGATTGCCGCAGATGGATCTGTTTCTGGCTATTGGAAAAGAAATCGATAGCAGGCAAGAAAAAGGGGCCGCTGTTGCGGCATCTGAGTATATCAGAACCATATGTCCTGGAATAACCGGCTTCTCTCCTCGCGGTGTGCGCCGGATGCGGGAATTTTATCGCGCATATAAAAACAATTCAATGCTTATGCATGAGGCATTGAAAATTAGTTGGACACACAATGCGTTAATCTTGGAAAAGTGCGATTCCGATCAGGAAAGGCTGTGGTACATTCAAGCTGTTCAGCGGCTTGGTTGGTCAAAGCAAACTTTGGAAACAGAAATCGCACAGAATGCTTATCAAAAACATTCTGGCAATATGTCAGAAGAATATTGTGAGAATGGTTGCAGCGCCAGAACAGAGAAAACTAGCTTTCAGCAACCTGTACGAAAAGCACTGGAGTGGATACGCTGGTCTATGGACGGTGTGGGCGTTTTCCCTTGGCTGCGAGACGCTGATATCAGCCGACGTTATCTTCAGGAACGAAATCCACCCAATCGCGGTACAATCTTCCGAATATGTGGGGCCCAAATTTGAGAAAAGAAAAGGCAGGCGATTATATTGAAAATCTCAGAAGTAACATTCACGGTGAACCGCAATGGATGCCTCAAAATTCCAGCTCCTTTGCTGAAAGAAATGGGGATCGTCCCAGGCGACCACGTCAGGGTCGCTTATCTCACAGGGGATGGAATGCATAATACATTCAAAGAATTCCTCATCACGTCTGAAGGAATTCAGGGACATAGCGAGGAGCAGAGAATTGCTATCCCCAATGAGCTCCTGCATCAGGCCAATATTCCAGAGGATGCCAATATTCAGGTTGTTTGCCTTGATGGCGTTCTTGTTATCGCACATGAGCCTGAGTTGAATCAAACTGAACTGGCTGATGTGTTGGAGAGCCTTTGGACGGCAAACGATATTATCAGCCGGTTACCACATAAGCCAGAGGCAGCTTGGAAAGAGCTTAAAGATGACATTCCCATGCAGAAACAGCGCTGTCATGAATTCGCGGCTGAAAAGGGATGGGAGATCGTCAAAGAATTTTCTGAAAAGGGAGTATCCGGGTTCAAGGTGTCCGCTAAGGATCGTGATGCAATCCAGGAGATTCAAAAAGACGCTGCACAGGATAAGTTCGATATTCTATTAGTCTTTATGTTCGACCGCCTGGGCCGCAAGGAAGATGAAACTCCTTTTGTTGTCGAGTGGTTCGTGCGCAATGGCGTCGAGGTCTGGAGTACGGTGGAAGGACAGCAGCGGTTTGATAATCATGTGGACAAGCTGATGAATTATCTGCGCTATTGGCAGGCATCTGGTGAGAGCCTTAAAACTTCCATTCGGACAAAGACACGTTTGGGACAAATTGTGCAGGAAGGCCGCTTCCGTGGAGGATGCGCCCCCTATGGTTACCAGTTAGTGAAGAACGGAAGAATAGGGAAGAAAAACCGGGAGTTATATGATATTGAAATAAACCCGATTGAAGCAGAGGCTGTCCGCGCAATTTTCGATATTTCTGATCGTTACGGCTATGGTGGCCGCAGGATTTCTACTGAGCTGAAAGCCAAAGGCATCATCAATATACGAACCGGAGAACCGTTCCACTATTCATCCATTCAAAACATTCTTCGGAATATCATGTATCAGGGTATCCTGCGGAGCGGTGAAACCAAATCAGAAATTTTTCCAGAACTACAAATCATCTCCCCAGAACAATTTGCCCGCGTGGAACATGGCCGTGAACAGAGATCTTCCGCATACGAAGAAAAATGTGCAGCAGCGTGGGGGATGGAGCCTTCGTATGCTGGCGGGGAAGAATCTTCTGTCAACCACCCGCCGCGGACAGTCCCAAGACGAAATATAGGCCGGACGCTGTTGTCCGGCAATGTTTATTGCGGTCACTGTGGTGGCCGCATTTTTGCTACAACGGCCCGCAAGAGCCATCATCCTACGTCTAAAGAGACTGTTGAAAGAATCCCAATATATAAATGCTATAATCGCACGCAGCATAAAGCCGTCTGCAATGGGCCATCTACATACCGAGCAGCAAAGGTGGACCAGATAGTTGAAAGCATTCTGATGGGGATTTTTGAGCGTGCGAAAAAGATCAATGAGAAGGAGTTTGTGGAACAGCAGGTGCAGTGTACTGCGGTTCAATACCAGCAGGCACTTAAACAGGCCAGGACTGATTACACAAAATACGCCAAGGAGATATCGAAGTGGGAAGGACTGATGCTGGATTCTATCGAAGGAAACTGCGTGTTTACTCCTGAGCAGATCAAAAATCGAATGGATTCAGTGCAACAGTCCATGGATATTCTTACGGAGGAGATTGAGAAACTCCAACTCAAAGCTACCGAAGCCAAGGAAACAGCGGAGGAGATCATGGAGCAGCATCAGCGGCTGGTAAGCTGGGCGGATATGTTCGCTACCGCTTCTCCAGAGGAAAAGAAAATGGTTGCTTCGTATGTGATGAGGGCAGTGACATTGACAAGAGACTACGGCATCCAGATTGAGTTCAATATCTCTGAAGCACAATATCTCGGTGGGATGGACATGGGATAGAGGACTCCATGTCCTCCGCCTCCTTGGGTAAAGACTTTGTGCAGACGGTGTCTGCACAAAGTCTTTGGAGAAATACTGTCATGAAGCTGAGAGCAGCAGACAAACCGAAAAAATACAACATGGCACTTGCAAAAGCCTCTGAAAACGGATATAATAGAAAAAATGATAATTGGAGGCGGCTGACATGGAAGTAATCCGCAAATTCATTGATGCTAACGCTCTTATGTCCATCATGGCGCTGCCGGAAGCCTTTCGCAATCGAAAACTGGAGATCATTGTCCTGCCTACGGATGAAGATACACCAGTGCAGCAGAAAGCGGATGTGGAAGATGTTGTTCAGTCCTTGGTCGGGGCGATTCCCTATACTGGGCTGACACTATCTGAATTACGCGACGAGAGATTGGGACGGTATGAAGCTGCTAATTGATACAAACGTAATACTGGACGTTCTCTTGCGGCGTGAGCCATTTGCTGAGGCCGCAACAAATGTTCTCAGCCTGACCCGGCGGGAGGATATCCGGGAGTATGTATCTGCCTCTGCTATTACAGACATCTACTATATTGCCAACCGGCAGATGAAGGACAGCACAGCCGTCAAGGAGCTTCTGAAGCGCCTGTTGATGGTCGTTTCTGTTGCCGCCGTTTCAGAGCAGGAAATACAAAACGCGCTCTGCTTGCCGTGGGCTGATTTTGAGGACTCTGTACAATATTCTGTTGCACTGCAAAGTGAAATGGATGGAATTATTACAAGGAACCCTAAAGATTACCAAGGTGCGAACATTCAGGTGTGGCTCCCTGAACAGGCATTAGAAATGTTGAAAATTCATGACAAAAATGAATAGATGTGAAATAGGCCCGTCTTGCGGAGTAGTTGGGAGAGCGCACGGTTCGCATCCATAGCGAGACACGTCCGACCCGAATTCCCGTCCCCCGTTTTCCTGTCCGATTTGTTGGAATTTTTCCTAAAAACTGAATATCCAGAAATCCAAATCTCGCAACTTTTTTCGAGTAAAAATCGCCGATTTGGGCCCGTAGCTCAGCTGGGAGAGCGCACGGTTCGCATCCATAGCGAGACACATCCGACCTGAATTTCCGTCCCCCGTTTTCCTGTCCGATTTGTTGGAATTTCCCCTGAAAATTGAATATCCAGAAATCCAGAATTCGCAACTTTTTCCGAGTAAAAACCGCCAATTTGGGCCCGTAGCTCAGCTGGGAGAGCGCACGGTTCGCATCCGTGAGGTTCGAGGGTTCGATCCCCTTCGGGTCCACCAAATAGGAAATCACCGCAGTGAAAACTGCGGTGATTTTTCGTTTGACCACAGAAATACCACAGACAGCGATTCAAACTTCAGTAGCAACGATAGTATTTCCCTGCCGTTGATTTGACCATTTAATCATCATAGTCTGGGTAGTCTGGTGCCCAATCAGGTATAAGTAGACCTCGATTACGCCTTTGCGCATTGTGTATCTGGCTATGGGTCTTTTTCTTGGATTTTAATTGTTTTGCGTGGTTATCCATTTTTGCCCTATATGCCCTATTGTTTGGATTGTGCTGATTGGCCCAATCATCTAGTTGCGCCTGCGTATGCGTTTTTCCTGATACTTTCTTAGCGCTCATTTTCTCCTCCTTTCTGAGCCAAATAAAACCACGCACTCTTGATTGTGCGTGGTTGCAATCACTTTCGCATAATGCTTTACACGCACTAAAACAAGACCAACGATAATCTCATTGGCTCGAATTTGTGGTGTAAAGCATTGGAACAATAGGGGACTACTATAAGTCAAACACAACTACTTTCTCAATCTCACAACGAGAATTTGGTAGAGACGATAGTTCCAAAGTTTACTCTATTGTATTTTCAAAATGCTCAAGATTTTTCCAGGGCGTATTTTCATACTCTCGTTCTATGAAAGGTTAGCGCTCAAAAATATGTAAGAGCATTTGTTGATCTGATTATAGCAAGCAAAAAAACATTTGTCAATTTCTTTTATCTCCTGAGGCTGTATCTCTAAGCTCTGCTATTTCTCGTTTCATTTCCAGAATTAGCATCTCTGGCAAACTGACATGGGTAAACCACGGGTTTCAGAAAGTTTATGGCGGCAGGCTGTCACTTCGGCCCGCCGCCCTATTTCTTTGGATATGGCACGTATAATGAAAACCATCCTGAAAGGGGTGGTTTTCATTATTTCTCTTTTCTTGGAAAAGTTATAGAGCGGGAGTAGCTACCCGCAATATAATCAGAACAAGCACTGCGGATT
>JAAVHC010000003.1 GCA_014799925.1 Oscillibacter sp. | reverse complement strand
CCCAAAAATACTGAGAAAAGTTCAGCGGTCCAGAAAACGCATGGCCGCGTTGTCGTCCTTGACGGGCGTCAGCCCGTCTGTGTCCTCCGCCTTGCCCTGCGTTCCCTGCCCTCGCTTCCCTTTTCTCAGTATTTCTGGGAACTGCTCCAGCTTCCTCTGGCTCTCGTCAGAACAAGTGGGCAGACGAAGAAGTCCGGCGCATCTGGGAGAGTGCTCCGGTAGAAACAAACCCTCCTGCCCCGGCAGGGGCAAATCTGCATGAAAGAAAAAAGCGCACCCTCCGGCACGCTTTTTTCACGCCCTCGGATGGGCCTTGTGGTAGACGTCCTGCAATTTCTGCTTTACCATATGCGAATAAATCTGAGTGGAAGAGATATCCGCGTGTCCCAGCATTTCCTGAATGGAGCGCAGATCCGCCCCGTTTTCAAGCAAATGGGCGGCAAAAGAATGACGCAGCGTATGGGGCGTGATATCCTTGCTGATCTGAGCCTTCTCCTGATAATATTTGACGATCTTCCAGAATCCCTGACGGCTCATTCGCTCGCCGTTCATATTCACAAACAGGGCCTGCTCGCGGGGATCCAGCACCAGCTGGGGCCGGATATCCTGGACATAGTCGCTCAGCGCCTTCACCGCCGTCGTGTAAAGAGGGATGATCCGCTCCTTGCCGCGGCCGGTACAGCGGATGAACGCGCCCGTCAGGCTGACATTCTCCACATTCAGCCCAATCAGCTCGCTGACGCGGATCCCTGTGGCGTACAGCAACTCCAGCATGGCGTGGTCCCGATACCCCTTGGGGTCGATGCACTGGGGCTGCTCCAGAAACAGCTCCACCTCCTTGCCGGTCAGGATCTGGGGCAGCTTCCGCTCCGCCTTGACCGGCGCGGCGTCCTTTGCCGGATTCCGCCGGACGACCCCGCGGTTCTGCAAATAACCGTAGTAGGATTTGAGGGAAGCCACGCTGCGGGCCACGCTGGAGGCCGACTTTCCCTTCCTCGACATATAGGCTATGTAGCGCTCGATATGCTCCGTCTCTCCCTGCGGAAGCTCGATCCCCTCCGCTTCCATCAGATATCGGGAAAACTGCGTAACATCCCGCACGTAGGAGGCGATGGTATTTTCCGAGGCGTTTCTTTCCAGCTCCAGATAACCGGCAAACGCCTTGATATAGTCCGTCACAGTATCCCCCCTTTCCCGAATTCTATATGCTCCTCAGCGCCAAACGGAACAGCACCGGCGTCAGCAGCCGCTCGCAGAACACGCCTATGGCCAGGATAACAGCACACAACACAAAAAGCAAAAAGTAACGGCCGCCGTACAGCACCGGCGAGGAGCGTTTTCCCAGCCCGAAGGAGAGAGAGAACAGCTCCATGGACAGCGGCCACGCCGCTCCCGCCAGTACCAGAAAACAGGGCAGCGTAAACACCAGCCGTACCGCCAGCGCACCCAGAGCCAGCGCGACGCCGGCCCGCCCGTAGCACCGGACAAAACAGGACACGGTATACATGGTAAAAAAGCCAAACGCGCCGGACAGCGCCGGAATCAGCGCCACGCCGGCTGCGGAAAAGCTCAGCAAAAACAGTGCGCCCGCGTAGCCGAAGTACATGACCACGCAGCTGAGCATGGACGCCTCCCCGCTCCCGCCGTCATACAGGCGGCAGTAATCGTCCAGATACCGGCTGAGCGCCGCCCAGGTATCCTCTCCGCAGGCGGCGGCGTACAGATGTCCCGCCAGAGCTCCTGCCAGAAAGGTCAGGGCCAGCAGAAAGCCCCGCAGCCAGGACGGATCCCAGCCGTTCAGCCGGATCGTTCGCAGAACCATTCGCCCACGCATTTTCCATCACCTCGCCACAGCCTATGCGGCCCGGACAAGTTTTAGAAGCGGCGTGAGCAGATATGGAGCGGGCTCCGCGGCTGCATTATGTGGACCCCCTCGACTGGCGGCGAAAGATATGTGCTTATAAATATAGTGCAAATTCCGCGATTTCGCAAGAGAAAATAAGGAACTTCGGAAGATTTTGTAATTTATCACAAAATCTTATGTAAACAATTTTATGTAAACAGGCGCGCGGCCGGCTGTAATCCTGCTCGTGGACGTCCGTTTTCCGGGATATTTTGTGGCGCGGGCAGGAATGTTCCCCCATATCTAGGCGGGAAGCTGATTACGATAAGTAATCAGCTTCCCGCCTGAACAGATGCCTGTTCTGACCAAAATTTTTTGGAATTTGGTAAATTTTCCATCTTGACAGGACGGAGCCTATCTCCGGCGCTTCCGCCGGGGGGCGGTTCGCCCACGGTTTCCCTTTGGAAGATTGTATCCCACCAGCGCCGCGAGCAGTCCGCCGGCCGCCATGGAAAGTCCCAATCCCGTCAGTCCGTTCTCGATGCTCACCGCGTCCGTGGTCAGCAGGGCGGCGGCCAGCGTCAGGCACAGGAACACAACCACGACCACCGGTACCGGCAGCATGGACGTCCCCTTCCCTTTCAGCACGCTGTACCCGCACCCCAGAAAAGACGCCAGCGCCGCCGTCACGCATACCAGCGGATAGATTTGCTCCAGCCCCAGTATTCCCCGATCCACCAGCAGCGCGCACAGCATCTGAAGCAGGACATAGGACAGCAGTGAAATTCCTCCGCCGATCAGGCAGTTTTTCACCATCCCCTCCGGCAGAGACATAACCACCTTAGACATAATAAGACCTCCCGGTTTCACATTGACTGGATAAACCAGTATATTGACCGGGAGGTCCCATTATTCGGCTGGACAGGCCAAATTTATTCCTTGGCGGAGCCTTCCTCGATCTGCGGAGCTCCCTCCTCGGAATCCTTGGACTTCCTGCTCTTTTTGGTCTCAGGGGGATTGCTGTTGTTGGTGGATACGGCCCACTTGGCCAGCTCCATGCGGACCCGGTCGTCGCTGGTCTCGATGACGATGTTGTCGTCGGTCACATGAACGATCTTGCCCACAATGCCGCCGATGGTGGTGATCTGGTCGCCCTTTTTCAGGCTGCTGCGCATTTCCTCGGCCTGCTTTTTCCGCTTGTTCTCCGGGCGGATCATCAGGAAGTACATCAGCGCGATCATCAGAATCAGAGGAATAAACAGCGAACCCATGCCGGCCGCCCCATCGGCGGCGGTATAAAACAATGGCATATCCTTTCTCCTTATCAACCCAAATTTTCGTTTGCCGGAAGTAAACGCTTGTCCCATTATATCCGATTTGGCAGCGTTTGGCAAGTCCTAAATTTTCCCCTTTATCGTCTTTCCCTGCGCCGAATGCGCCATTGAACCAGACGCTCACCGGACCCGCTCCCCCAGCTTCTGGCTGTACTCCGCCCGGAACGCCTCATACTCCCCGGCGTCCAGCGCGTCACGGATACGCTCCATAAGCGTGTTATAGAACCACAGATTGTGCATGACCGCCAGACGCATGGCCAGCATCTCCTCCGCCTTGAAGAGGTGGCGCAGATAGGCCCTGGAAAAGCTCCGACAGGCGGGACACCCGCACCCCGGTTCAATGGGCCGCTCGTCCAGCTTGTACTTTTCGTTCTTGATGTTCAGGCTGCCGCTCCATGTAAACAGCTTCCCGTGGCGGGCGTTCCGGGCGGGCATCACGCAGTCGAAGAAATCAATGCCCCGCCAGACGGCCTCCACGATGTTGGAGGGCGTGCCCACGCCCATGAGATACCGGGGCTTGTCCTCCGGCGCGTAGGGCAGGGTCACATCCAGGATGCGGTACATGACTTCCGTCTCCTCCCCCACCGCCAGGCCGCCGATGCCGTAGCCCTCACAGTCTACCCTGGCGCTCTCCTGCATGCTCCAGATACGCAGATCCTCATAGGTCCCCCCCTGATTGATGCCAAAGAGCATCTGGCCGGGGTTCACGCAGTCCGGCAGAGCGTTCAGGCGGTCATGCTCCGCCTTGCACCGCCTGAGCCAGCGCAGGGTGCGCTGGCAGGACTGCTTCACGTAGTCGTAGGGGGCCGGGTTTTCCACGCACTCGTCAAAGGCCATGGCGATATCGCTGCCCAGATGGGACTGGATCCGCATGGACTCCTCCGGCCCCATGAAGATGCGCCGCCCGTCGATATGGGAGGCAAAGGTGACGCCCTCCTCGGTAATTTTCCGCAGCCCCGCCAGGGAAAAGACCTGAAAGCCGCCGGAGTCCGTCAGGATGGGGCCGTCCCAGTCCATCATCTTATGAAGCCCCCCCAGGGCCTTCACCACATCGTCGCCGGGACGGAGGTGGAGGTGGTAGGTGTTCGACAGCTCGATCTGGCACTTGAGGTCCTTCAGATCGTGGGCGCTGACCGCCCCCTTGATGGCCCCCTGGGTGCCCACGTTCATGAAGACTGGGGTTTGTACCGTCCCGCCGTGAGCGCAGGAAAACTGGCCGCGCCGGGCGCGGCCCTCGCGTTTGATGACCTTGAACATAGCGGTCTCCTTCTCTTTTTATAGAGCGCGGAACCAGGACTTCAGCTCTGCCTTGCGCTCAGGCGGCAGCAGGCTCTTGCGCACGCCCTCCACCGCCCCCGCCAGGGCCTCCAGCTCATGGAGACAGGCGGTAGAATCCACTTGGGCCCGGATGCGCAGGAACGCTTCCTCCGCGCCAATCTCCAGCAGCTTCTCCGGCGTATCCATGCCCGCTTTTGCGAGATGCTCCGCCAGCCTGGGGCCGATATTGGGCAGATCAGTCAGCTTTTCCATCGGTTTTTTCCTCGTCCTCCGGTTTTGACGCGTTGGGGTCCTCGGTCAGCATCCCGTCGTAGTAGCTTTTGTGCCCCGCTTCCCGCTCATCCAGCCACTTCGCCAGCCGGGGCGTCAGCCACAGGGCTCCTCCTACAATGACCAGAAACAGCACCACAAAAACAAACGGCGCGGCCGCGTCGCTGACGTGGCCTCTTAATAATGAAAGCATAGCGCGCCTCCTCAGTAAATAAACATCGCGTCCCCAAAGGAGAAGAACCGGTATCTCTCTCTGACCGCCTCCTCATAGGCCGCCAGCGTATGCTCCCGGCCCGCCAGGGCGGACACCAGCATGATGAGAGTGCTCTCCGGCAGATGAAAATTGGTGATGAGCGCGTCCAGCACCTTAAACCGGTATCCGGGGTAGATAAAGATCTTGGTCCACCCGGCCCTGGCCTCCATGTGTCCGGACTCGTCCGCCCAGCTCTCAATGGTCCGGCAGGAGGTGGTTCCTACGCAGACGACCCGGCCCCCCGCCGCTTTCGTGCGGTTGATGAGGTCCGCCGTCTCCTGAGGGACCACGCAGTACTCGCTGTGCATGTCGTGATCGGTAATTTCCTCCTCCTTCACCGGCCGGAAGGTGCCCAGACCCACGTGGAGGGTCACATAACCGATACTCACGCCCATGGCCTGGATCTGCTCCATCAGTTCCTTTGTGAAGTGCAGGCCCGCCGTGGGGGCGGCGGCGGAGCCGGACACGCGGGAGTACACCGTCTGATACCGCTCCCGGTCCTGCAATTCCGCCTTGATGTAGGGCGGCAGGGGCATCCGGCCCAGCCGCTCCAGCACCTCCAGGAAGATGCCCTCATAGGTAAACCGGACCAGCCGGTTGCCGCCCTCCACCTCGCCCACGACCTCCGCCGTCAGCTCGCCGGTCTCTCCGAAGGAGACCCGCGCACCGATGCGCAGCTTCTTTCCCGGACGGACCAGGCACTCCCAGGTGTTCTCCCCCCGGTCGATGAGCAGCAGCACCTCGCAGGCCCCGCCCAGGGCGCCGTCCGCGCGGACGCGGCTGCCCAGCAGGCGGGCGGGCAGGACGCGGGAATCGTTCATAATCAGGCAGTCGCCGGGGCGCAGAAGAGACGGAAGGTCGTGAAAATGCCGGTGGGCCCACTCTCCCGTCCCCCGGTTCAGGGTCAGCAGCCGGGAGGCGTCCCGGCGCTCCAGAGGCGTCTGGGCTATCAGCTCCGGGGGAAGCTCATAATAAAAATCATGTGTTTTCAATGGCGTTCCTTTCCGGACGGCGGTCATTGCGCGACCGTACCCGCCCGATCCAATGTAATTCCGGTGAAATAGAAGTACAGGATGTCCGTGTAAGTATATCCCTGCTCCGCCATGGCCTTGGCGCCGTACTGGCTCATGCCCACGCCGTGGCCCCAGCCGGTGCCGGTAATGGTAATTCCGTCCTTGCCGCCGGAGGAGGCAGCGGGCTGCTGGAGGAGAGAAATTCCGGAGGAGGTGATCGCATAGGCGTCGCCGCCGCCAAACAGGCTCTTCCATCCTCCGCCCGCTATCATATAGACGTCCTTGAGGCTGGCGAGGGTATCGCCCGCACGGTTGACAGACCAGCTTCCGGCGCTGCCTCCGCCGGAAATGGTAAAGCGCATGCTTTTTGCCTCCAGAACCCACCGGCAGGCTTCTTTTGTCAGCTTGACTGTCCTGCCGGAGGTGTCCTGAACGGTGATTTCCGCCACGTTTCCTGTTGGGGTCGTTCTGGAGACATACGCCGAGCTGATGGCGCCGATGGAATAACCTCGGGCCTTCAGCATATCGGCCAGCTGCGTGTAGCTGTATCGGATGGTATACTGATAATCCGGAATATCGGTCAGCTGCTCGTAGGGGTCCTCCTTCCCGATTAAATAAGGAAGCGGGTTGGACCACACGTTTTCCGATGCCTCCGACGCGCCGCCGTTGCTGGAGCAGTAATAGGTTTCCGCGTACTTTCCGCCGTACAGCGCCACAATTCCCGCCGTCTCATCCACCGCCTGATCCGTTATGGCGCTGGCCTGATTGACGCCCTGGTAGACCTGGCAGTCTGTGGTGCTGCATAAGTCGAAGCGGTAGCTGGCATAATGCTTACTGGGCAGGCAGGCATAGGTCCGGGCGCAGACCGCCTGCGCTTTCAGGGCCTCCAGAGGCCACCCGGGACTCATTTCATAGGGCAGGACCCCGCGCACATAGTCATCCAGGGGCACCACGTTGATCACGTTGATATTTCCCCCGGTGCTGCGCCGGTACTCAAAGCTCCCGTACCAGCGGAAGCCCCTGAACCAGGTCTGGGCCTTCCCCGCTCCGGCGTCGGGCTGAATGCCCAGGCTTTTCGCGCCGGAGCAGTCGAAAGCAAAGAGCACGGTATCGCTGCCGGTGACCGTGACGACCACTCCGGTGGCGCTGGGGGCGGCCACCGCGCCGGCGGCGGCGCGGTCCACGCCGTACCGGTCCTTCCACGCGCGGGTGGCGTAGGTGGCGGCGGCGGTTTCCGCGTCCTCCCTGGAGGAAAAGCAGCCCATACGGACCCGGTATTGATTGTTGACAAAGGCCGGGAAGCTGCCGGGAAGCTGGGAAGCGGCGTAGGCGGCCTCCTCAAAGGAGGGGAAAATCTCCTCCAGCTGAACGTGATAGCCGCCGATTACGCCGTCCGTTTTTGCCGGGCGGCTGGAGGAATAGGCTCCGTCGCTGATATAGATCGTCCCGTCGGCGGTCATGGAGATTTTCTCCTCGGTCAGGTAACCGATCTCCTGAAAATCGCGGGTATTCTCGTCAAACCATCCCAGGCGATAGCCGGAACCCTCATAATTTTGCAGGTTGGCGGAATACAGCGCGCTGCTGCCATAATAAATGCCCACCTTTATTATGTCCTCTGCGGCATGGGCAGATACGGTCAATGTGACCGCGGTCAGCATACAAAGAAAAAAAGTGTATAAAAACTTCTTCATGAAACCTCCAACAGGGGTGAAAACGGTTGACAGGGTACAAAAAATATGGTATGAAGATACGGTACGCTTTGATGGGAGCCACATACTATGGTACAGTATACACGGGACCGGGAGATTTTTCAACCCAATATCCGACAGTTTTCCCATCTCAGTCCCTGCCAAGTCATGGATGGCCGGCCAGATTCTGACGGATTTGCCGGGATATGGCTCGGCTGCCGCTGTAAGCTGCGGCGGGCAAAACGGTTTCAATCAAACGATATGGTTCCTGTGTTTAACACCGGAATCATATCACCCATCTGGAGGTTTTGATTATGAAGGAATATCGTGTAGGCATCATCGGCGCCACCGGCATGGTGGGCCAGCGCTTTGTCACTCTGATGGAGGGCCACCCCTGGTTCCGCCTCACCGCCCTGGCCGCCAGCGGCCGCAGCGCGGGGAAACCATATGAGGAGGCCGTCGCGGGCCGCTGGGCCATGGCCGCGCCCATCCCGGAGGAGGCCAGGGGCCTGACCGTCCTGGACGCCCAGGCGGACGCGGAGAAGCTGGCCGGGATGGTGGACTTTGTCTTCTGCGCCGTGGACATGAAGAAGGACGAGATCCGCGCCCTGGAGGAGAAGTACGCCAGGCTGGAGTGCCCTGTGGTGTCCAACAATTCCGCCCACCGCTGGACGGAGGACGTGCCCATGGTGGTGCCGGAGATCAACGCGGACCATATCCGCCTCATCGACGCTCAGCGCAAGCGCCTGGGTACCAGGCGGGGCTTTGTGGCCGTGAAATCCAACTGCTCTCTCCAGTCCTACGTCCCCGCCCTCACTCCCCTGCTGAAGTACGGCATGGACCGGGCCCTGGTCTGCACCTACCAGGCCATTTCCGGCGCGGGCAAGACCTTTGAGCGCTGGCCGGAGATGGCGGACAACTGCATCCCCTATATCGGCGGCGAGGAGGAGAAGAGCGAGAGAGAGCCCATGAAGCTGTGGGGCAAGGTGGAGGACGGCAGGCTGGTCCTGGCCCAGGGGCCCGCCATCACCGCCCAGTGCTTCCGGGTGGCCTGCCAGGACGGCCATATGGCGGCCTGCTTCATGAAATTCCGGGAGGGACGCAGGCCCACCGAGGAGCAGATCAGGGCCGATTGGGCCAATTTTGCCGGACGCGCCCAGGAGTTGGGCCTCCCCTCCGCCCCCAAGCAGTTCCTGCACTACTTCGAGGAGCCCGAGCGTCCCCAGACCCGGCTGGACCGGATGCTGGAGAACGGCATGGCGGTGTCCATCGGCCGCCTGCGGCCCGACAGCCAGTACGACTACAAGTTTGTCTGCCTCAGTCACAACACCCTGCGGGGCGCGGCCGGCGGCGCGGTGCTGCTGGCGGAGCTGCTGTGCGCGGAGAATTATATCTGATACTTTTTCAGTTGAGGGATCGTATGAAGCCGCGGCTGTCCCGGATTCTCATACAGAAAGCCCCCGAAGCCGTGGCTTCGGGGGCTTTTCACATGACTTTATGCAGAGTATCCGCTCCGCAGCAGGCGGCGGCGAGGCGCTTTTTCCTCCAGAAGGCATCGTACATGGTCAGGGATCCGGTCACTGTAGCTGACCTCCATCAGGATGCGCCCATCCTGCTCCAACGCGTCGCGCTCCAATTGCTGAGGGTCCAGAAAATCCATATGCTGCAGGGAGGAGCGGACGTCCGTATCCAGCGCGACGCAAAGATCCATTCCATCGGCCGCATAAAGCTCCCGATGGTACGTCAGCAGCATCTGAGGCAGCAGCATCCGCTCCGTCAGCTCGTTATGGAAATCCAGCAGCAGCGGATTATGCCGGTTCAGCAGCCAATCCGTCTCCCCCGCCAGCAGCGCGCGGCATTCCGCTTCCGCCACCATCGCGCTGGCGCGCCGTCCGCCCTTCCGGCGTTCCAAGTGCAGATAGGTGGGGTCGTCATCATAATAGTGCAGAAAGAACTGCGGTGAAGACTCCTCCGAATTCCCGGTTTCCTCCGTGGAGGCGGAGGAAATCCGGTCGCGATAGCTGGTAAAAAGCATGGTATGCACGCGGCCGGCCCCCTTCTCCTTTGCTCTGGCGGATAGATGGGTGCGCAGCGCGGCGTAGTCCTCCGGCGTAATTTGATAGTGCGTCTGACGCAGGCGGGGCTGATTTGTCATCATGGGGCATCCTCCTTTAGTGTTGTCTAATATAGCCAAAGAAAACGAACTTGTTATGACGAAAATTTTAACAATTTGTTAAGTCGCATTTGGCTGAATTTCCGCCTGCCCCTGGAAGAGCGCGCTCAGATACCGCTCCTTCAGCCATGTGGCCAGCTGCCGCCTCTGTCCTTCCTCCAGCGCCTGGACAGGTATGGCCGTCTCGCCCGCGTAAACGTAAGATGTTGTTTGTATCTCCGTTGTGCCCACCTCCCATTCATCCAACATCATACGGCGGCCCTTCTCGTCCTATGCCTGCCCGACCGGCGCATATATTGGCAGGGAAACCGCATTTCCCAGGAAAGGAGGAAATAATGAAAGCCACGCCGGTTTTCATTATATGGGATGCAATGACCGCTATTACGCCCCCTTCCCCCTGCGCCGCCGTCTATATCCGGGTCTCAACGGAGGACCAGGCGGAGCTCAGCCCGGAAACCCAGCTGGCGGAGGTGGAAAAATATGCCCAACGGGAAGGCATTACCCTTCTGCGGGACCACATCTACATAGACGCCGGTATTTCCGGCAAGAAAGCGGAGCGGCGTCCGGAGTTTATGCGGATGATCGCCGCCGCGAAGGAAAAAAACTGTCCCTTTCAAATGATTTTGCTGTGGAAATATTCCCGCTTCGCGCGCAACCAGGAGGAGAGCATTTTCTACAAGTCCATTCTCCGCTCCAAGTGCGGCGTGGATGTGCGCAGTATTACTGAGCCGCTGATTGCCGGTCCCTTTGGCTCCCTGATTGAGCGGATCATTGAGTGGATGGACGAGTTTTATTCCATCCGTCTCAGTCAGGAGGTCAAGCGCAGCATGTCCGTCAACGCTCAGAGGGGTAAGCTTCAATGCGCCGCCCCCTTCGGCTACCGGGTCGAGGACGGCGGCCTGGTGCCGCAAACGCCGGAGGACCGGCTGGTCCGTCAGATTTTTGAGGATTTTCTTCTGGGCAAGGGACCGTTCTCCATAGCGGCGGAGCTGAACGCCATCGGCGTCCGCACGCACCGCGGGAACCGGTTCGAGGGCCGGGCTGTGGAATATATTCTGCGCAACCCGGTTTACATCGGCCGGCTGCGATGGAATCCGGAGGGACATACCCGGAGGGATTTTCGCAGCGAGAATCTGATCATCGCCGAGGCGGGGCACCAGCCGCTGGTCCCTCCGGATGTCTGGGAGAAGGCGCAGCGGCAGCTGGACGAGCGAAAAGCCCGGGAGAAGCCCCGCGCCAGACCCGCTCCGGAGCTGAAAAGCTGGCTGTCCGGACTGACGCGGTGCGCCGCCTGCGGCGCCACGCTGGTTTTCGTCAAGCCTCATTATTATAAGTGCAACAACTACATCCGCGGCCGGTGCGGGCAGTCCCAGCATATTCGCGCAGACCTGCTGGAGGAGGCGATCCTGTCCCGGCTGGCCGCGGACGCCGAGGCGTCCGCTCCTCTGACGTACGCGCTCATCCGCCAGGAATCGGATGCAAGGGATGAGCTGAGCCGGGCAGAGGCGGCGCTGCGGCAGGTGAGCGCGAAAAAAGCCCGGCTGCGGGAGGCGTATCTGTCCGGCGTGCTGGAGCTGGCTGACTTTGCCGAGACCAAGGCGGCGCTGGATAAACAGGAAGCCCGCCTCCGCCTGGAGGCCGAAGCGCTGAGGGCCAGGCCGGGGACGGAGAACCAGACGCTTCCGCGCGCCATCGCCGCCGCTCTGGAGACCATGCGCGCGCCCGAAGCCTCCCTGGAGCGAAAGCATAACGCCGCCTGCGCGGTCATTGAGACCTGTGTGCTGGATAAGTCCGCCGCCGCCCTGTCCATTACCTACCGTTTCCACCTTCCCCCTCCCCCGCAGTCTGCTTCCATACGGGGGGCCGGACGGTGAGCTGGGCGCGTCGCTGCGCTACCTCAGCCAGCGCTTCTCCATGCCCTATCCGGAGCTGAAGGGATTGCTGACCGATATCGGTACCGAGGGGTCGTTCTGTGACCTGAGTAGATTTTCTAGCACAAAAGTCCATTTTTGAGGTAAAAGGTTGAGATATACGTCCACTTTTCGGTCCTTATGTACCACCATACGATCCAGGACGTTCTTGTACAGTATTTCACTGTCTGTTTTGCAATTTACAATATCGGACACTTGGCGTCGTACATCTTCCTGCAACCGTGCTGTCTCGTAGGTAACTCCTCCCCTAAGCCGGGCCGCTTCCAGCCGCTTTTGGAGGGCTTCCAGCTCCCCGTCATACCGTCGATTGATAAGCTGCATCTCTTCCTTTGTGATCTGTTTGGAGAAGAATGCGTCCAGCACATCTGCTTTCTTCTGTGTCAACTGCCCGATCTCATACTCCAGTTCCTCTACCCGGTCTACATTTCCCTCCTCGCACATCTGGATCGCCTCCAGTGCCAGCGCAGTGACATTTTGAATGATTCCATCCCGGTCCATTCGCAGTGCGGCCAGGGACTGGCGGAGAATGTCCATCGCCAATTCCTCCCGCAAGAGCTTACCCACGTCGCAGCCCACTTCGTTTCCCTGAACGTCTATCCGTTTCAGTCCCTTAGACGTTGCAGTGTAGCAGCTCCAGCGCCTGTAAAGGGAACCATCATTACGGATTTTCTTACGAGAGACAAAGCTGGCTCCACACTCTCCGCACTTAATTTTGCCGCTGAACACATACCGGTTGGCGTGTCCCGCTCCCAATTCTCCATTGCGGTTCCGCTTTTTTAACTCCCGCTGGACAGTCTCCCACAGGTCCCGATTGATGATCGGTTCGTGGTGATCCCGGATAACGACCAGCTCCTCCTCACCGTGATTGTATTTCTTGGCATGGCTCAGATAATCAGGGGTGATGGTTTTCTTCTGCACCAAATCTCCCACATATTTTTCGTTCTTCAGGATTTTAACGATATGTCCGGGGGCCCACTTTACATTGCCGCTATGGGTCCGATAACCAGCCTCCTGTAGTTCCCGTGCAATGACTGTGGTTCCCTTTTTCTCCACACCATACTTGTAAAAAATCAGCTTTACGATCTCCGCGCCCTCTGGATTTACGCTCAGACTTCCTCCCTTCACATCATATCCCAGGAGTGATCTTCCGAAAACCACCCCCTGCTCCATCCGCCGGGTCTGTCCCCACTTCACACGGGTAGAAGTCTTTCGGCTCTCCTCCTGGGCCAGGGAGCCCATGATGGACAACCGCAGTTCGGCATCCGGTTCCAGAGTGCTGATCCCGTCGTTCATGAACACGACGCCAACTCCCAAAGCTTTCAGTTCCCGCGTATAGGTGATGGTGTCCAAAATGTTCCGGGAAAACCGGCTGACCTCCTTCGTAAGAATGAGCTGAAACTTTCCCAGGTGGGCGTCGTTGATCATACGATTGAACGCAGCTCGTTTCTTCGTTGACGTGCCGGTGATACCCTCGTCGGCGTAGACCTCGTACAGCTCCCAATCGGGCTGACGGTCGATGTACTCCTTAAAATACCGCTGCTGACTCTCAAATGAGTTTGCCTGGTCATCCCGATCTGTGGATACGCGGCAGTAAGATGCTACGCTTATCATGGGGCGTCACCTCTTATATCCTGCTCCTGCTTTTTCAGCTTTTCCTCTGCGTATCGGTACTGCATTTCATTCAATATACCTTTGTCCTTCAGCTCCAGCAGAATGGCCCGCTGATACTCAAACAGAAACTGGCTGTCGCTCTCTTTTGTGATCTCCCGGTCGTTTTCGGTTGCAACCAACCGCGCCTGTTCTGCCATTCTGCCTCTCCCCTTTTGTTCCAGGGTATGCATTGGACAGGCCTACTTTGATAAATTTTGCCCCTTTCTTATTTTGTCATCAGTTGTCCGCTTCTTTGATCGTGATAAAATTGCATTTTGTACCTCCTGCATTTCTACATGGTCTGCGCCCACTGTTGGTCTCCGCTCAACTTCTGCCCTATGGCCAATTTCTTCAGAGCCTCCCGGCGGCGCTGCTTGCTGTCCGTCCACGTTGGCGGCGCGGGGAGCGGCGGCAAATCATCAATGCGTTCCATCGACCTGCCCAACTGAATAAGATTGTCTGCCAACTCACCCATCCAGCCATCGTCTGGTTCCACACTGCCAGGACGGAATCCGACAGCCTGCCGGTAGGCGAACAGTGCTTCCAGATTTTCTTTGAGAAAAGTCTCATCGTGGAGACTGCTGTCACGGCACTTGCGTCCGTTAGGACAGGTGAACGTGATATGCCCCCGGGTATCCGTCCGGGTCAACTCGTAGCCCTCGTACTCCATGTTCTCAATAAAGCTCTCCTGGTCAGTTGCATACTCCAGTGCTTCGTTGATGGCCTGGATGAGATCCAGCTTCCAGCTGTCGGCGCGGAGACCGGCCTGATACTCACCGGGCTTCATCCTTTTTTTCTTGGTATACTTCTCCGGCTCCTCCAGGACACGCAGCCCATGGGCCACGCAGATCTCATCGTTGAGCTGACGGTGGGTCAGCAGGGCGTCACGGTTCTGGTGGAGTTTTTTGCCGTTCTCACAGCTGACGCTGTTCACCACCAGATGATTGTGGAGGCGGTTGGTATCAATGTGGGTAGCGATCACTACCTCATAACCTGGGAACGCTCTCTGCGCCAGCTCCAGGCCAATAGCGTTGACCTCCTGAGGTGTAAGATCATCGTCCTCAGAGAAAGACTGCACGAAGTGATAAAACTGTCTGCCGTCCGTTTTCTTGAACCGTTGTTTGGTTGTCATCATCTCCAGGTAGGACGAACGCGGGACGCAGTTGCTGCCAGTGACCAGCCATGCACCATCCAGTATCGTCTTCTTGTCCTGTACCACATAGGACAGCACTCCCAGCATAGCACCAGCAGTCTGCTTCTTGTTCCGAATAGCGGTGAAGGTAGCCATCAGCCCACCTCCTTTGTCAATCGGCGGATTGCCGCGCACACGTCAGCGTACTTGTCAATGAGTTCATCGCTTCGGAGGACGGTGAGCCGCCCCATGTTTGCCAGCGTGGTGAGCTGGTTAAGGTTACGGCCCTGGGCCTTTAGTTCAGAGAGGACAGCATCCAGTCCCTCTACCCGAACGATTTCCTGCCCGAGACCACAGATACACAGGTAGTCTGTGAGTGTCATATTCGCAGCCTGCGCACGCTGCTGGAGCTGCTCTTTTACTTTCGGCGTCATCCGGGCGGTAATGATTTCAGTTTTCTTCTGCATTTCCGTTTCCTTTCTCCCCTTCAGGGGCAGGGGGTGCAGGGGCATCGCCCCGGCGAATGCGGCCGGCGTATAGCCGGACGCTATGCTTGCCCCACCCGAGGGTGGGATTCCCGCCCCAACGGGGCGTCCCTGTTCTGCGGGACCGCAGTACTCCCGTCCAGCTCCGCCACCGTCGCCCCATACGGCGGGACCATGCGCGGTGCGGGTACATTCCCGTCTTGCGGCGCATCTGGTGCACACAGAGCCTCACAGGGCTGGAGAGGCGGGAGAACGGCGGCAGGGTCAACAGGGTCGGCAGTGCTGGCACCGGTACAGTCGGCACTATCGGCACGGCGCAGGTCGATCAACCGCTTCCCGTTACTCCGGCGGATGACTGCCGTGACACCTGCGTCGCTTAGAGCCACAACGCTTTGCAGGATTTTGCGGGAGATATTCTTGGGTGTGATCCCCTCCGTGCCAGCAGGGTCGATGAGCTGTGCCAACTCGGTGGGAGTGCCGATAAATGCAGCGCGGTCTTTGAGTAAGGCAGAGAGGAGAAAAACGATTTTGCCGCCCAGTAGTTCCGGCTGCTGGTAGCTGTCCGCTGTCACCTCCCACACGTTGTCGGCGTTGCGGCACAGCTCCAGCTCCCGATACTCGATGTCCCGTCCGATGCAGCTGAGCCGTGCCCTGCCGCTGCCACGATGCTCCTCCACCAGCGTGAAGCTGGCATCTACTGCGCCGCTGATAGCAGTGGTACCGGAGATTCGGTTGAACACATCGTCCGCCTTTTCTTTCCGCAGATGGTGGATCAGCAGGATGGCAATTCTGTGAGCATCGGCCAGCCGCTTCAGTGCAGACAGGTCACGGTAGTCATTGGCGTAGGTGTTGTCGTAGGTCGTACCACGGATCATTTGCAGGGTATCGATGATGATGAGGGTTGTGTCGGGATGCTCACTGAGGAACTGCTCCAACTGCTCAGTCAGTCCGTCACCCAGAAGATGGCTCTCAGTGCAGAAGTGGACGCTGGCCGGCGCTTCCTCTGTCACGTCGAACAGTCTGTTCTGGATACGGATCTGGGAATCCTCCAAACAGAGGTACAGCGTGGTGCCCTGCTTCACCTGCATTCCCCAGACAGGTTCGCCCTTGGCAACTGTGACCGCCAACCACAGTGCCAGCCAGGACTTCCCTACCTTCGGTGAACCTGCGAGGATGTGCAGGCCCTGGGAGATCAGCGTATCCACCACAAAGTTCAGCGGCTGGAGCGGACGGCTCATTAGAGTCTCGCCGTCAATCGTGTTGAGCTTATTCATTTTTGATTCTCCTTTCGATGTTGTAAATTTTAAGTTCAATCACCACTCCCGAATTGTAGCATTCTCTCTTGACATCCGTCAATAGGTTTTGTATCATAAAAACACATACACTATTGCGGCAACTACATCATCTACTGGGAGGAAACGAGTATGGGCGTTCTGGGGAAAGACCTTTTTGATATTGACAGGCCACGCACACACGTCAAGGTGCAGTTTGGTGCGACGGGTTACTGGGTAGAGGATGAGCCTGCTGTCATCCCGTATGGCACAACCCTGACAGAATTGCTGAATCTACCCACTGCTAAGGCCGCTCCAAAACCAGGCAGTATTTTGCGGACGTATCTCTCCGCTGGTGAAAACGCTACACCGATTCGGGATCGGTACACCTGGTTTCTGGAAGACCTCTTTGGCGATGCCGTGCCGGAAAAGAAAAAAGGCCAGAGGAAAAAACCTCTGGCCGAGCTGATTTATTCGCGCGGATTGGATGCTCTTGTGAGCGGCGTCAGTCTGGGGAAAGACTCGGAGATAGACGCTCCACAAGTCAATGTGCAGTACGCAGTCTTGGAACGCGAGGATGAGACCCACGAGCTGGTGGAGAAGATGTACTTTGACCATCTGGCGGATTTCATCTATGTGGAGTTTATGAAGGGACTGCAAAAAGGGTTTGTCCCCAAACGCTGCGCCAACTGTGGACGCTGGTTTCTCCAGGAGCCAGGGCTGACCTACAACTATTGCGGTCAGGTTGCGCCAGGAGAAACGGAGCTGACCTGTCGGGACATCGGCTCCAGAGCCAGCTTTCGGGATAAGGTCAGGAATAACGAGATCTGGCAAATCCACCAGCGCGCCTACAAAAAGTATTTCGCCAGGACGAAGAAGGGCACCATGACCAGGACCGAATTTGAGGTTTGGGCGCGGGAGGCGGAGGAACTGCGGGATCAGGCGTTAGAAAAATATGCGAGAGCAGGAAATGCTGAAGAGCGNGAANTTATTGCAAAAAAACTGGGANAGCATTTGAATCAGTCGTAAATGACGGGTATGATAAAAAACATGTGCAAAAGAAAATTGACGAAGTCAAGAGGTGGCACAATGGAAATATCGCAAGCGGTGGGCAGAGGCTTTTGCCAATAGCAGNTCCACATCAAAGCAGCGGTAAAGATGGTCTTTTCTAAAGTCTCCAGGTGGGAGTACCGAAGCTGACAACCAGAGCAGCGATACTTCATAAGCTCCCCTTTTTACAAATTCTTCCGATGGACGATCACAACATTGGCGATGACCATAAAGACAGCCGCATANGCTNCCAGCAGCAGCAGACTAATCAGGCTGGGCGATCCGCCATAGGCAATGGCNCGNAGGGAGCCGCTGGTGTGGGTCAGGGGGAAAATCCGAATCAGNACCTGAACAACGCCCGGNACCCGCTCCAGCGGAAAAAAGGTGTTGCAGAGGAACGTCATCGGAAGGATGACAAAGGTGGAAAAACGAGANATATCCGCATGTGTNGTGGCCANGATTGCCGCCAGCACCCCCAACGCCCCGAAAGTCAGGCCATTGAGCAGCATAACNAGGAAAAAGGCAANGCTCANGTGCATNGCNGCTCCAAAGGGGATGGAGAGTATCAGGATCAAAGCTCCGGCATACATCCCCCGCANGGCCCCGCCCAGCATCTGTCCGAAAATATAAGCCGGCATTGGAGTGGGGGAAATAATGATATGGTCGAAGGAGTGTTCAAAGAGCCGCTGGACGTTCAAGGGCTGGGCTACGGCGGAAAAGCTGGTATTCATGGTGGTCAGGGCAATGATTCCGGGCACCAGAAAGTCGATATAGGGCCGGTCCGTTACCGTGCTGGAAGAACCCAGGCCCCAGCCCAGGGCAATCATATACAGCAGAGGACTCACCAGAGCGGCGGAGGTAATCTTCTTCCACTCAAACTTGAACTCCACCCACTTTTCCCACAGCACGGTCCCCACTGCGTGGAGCATCATTCTATTTGCACCCATCACTTTGCCTCCAATCCCCGACCTACCACATGGAGAAACACATCCTCCAGAGTAGTGCCGCGCAGCATGAATTGATGTTCCAGCCCGGCGGCATAGGCCAGAGCCTCCTCCCTGCCGGGAAAGAACGTGCTGCGGGTATGTCCGCCGTCAAATTCGTCAATGGCTACCTCGCCCAAAGCCTGGATCAGTCGGGCAGGAGCATCCAGCCGGGCAACCCTGCCCTGATCGATCAGGGCGATGCGCTGGCAGAGGTACTGGGCTTCCTCAATATAGTGGGTGGTGAGCAGCACAGTGAGGCCCTGCCGGTTCAAAGTCCGCAGCAGATCCCACATCTGCCGCCGGGAAGCCGGGTCCAGGCCGATAGTGG
Source organism: Oscillibacter sp. (assembly GCA_014799925.1). GTDB lineage: Bacteria > Bacillota > Clostridia > Oscillospirales > Oscillospiraceae > Pelethomonas. Next base: position 101,050 of record JAAVHC010000003.1, on the reverse strand, counting down.
GCTCATCCAGAATCAGAATTTCCGGCTCCGTCAGCAGGGCCCGGCAGAGCATGAGCTTGCGCTTCATNCCTCCGGAGAGCTTGCGGACGGTTTTCTTCTTGTGGGGCTCCAGGCCGCAGAAGGACAGCAGTTCCCCGCTCCGCTGGCGGATGCGTTCTCTGGGCATGGCNTANAGCCGTCCCTGCAGCTCCATGATCTGCTCCAGATTCATATCATTGCGCAGGGAATTNTGCTGNGTNATNAGAGCCAGCTTNCGCTTGATATCCCCACGGCGGCGGGTCANCAGCTCGCCNTCGATGCGGATCTCTCCCTCTGTGGGCAGCAGCAGCGTAGCAAGGATGCTGATCAGCGTGGTCTTGCCCGCCCCGTTGGGCCCCAGCAGGCCGAAAAACTCTCCTGACTGGATGGTCAGGGATACGCCGTCCAGGGCCCTGGTTTTTCCATGGGGATATATTTTCGTAATACGGTCAATCTCAATCACAGGCTTACCTCCTCGATGGTACCTTCTGCCTCCATATAGATGGCTCTCAACCTTTGAAGCGTATCCTCATCCGTCTGCCACATACCTCGCTGGTGNGCCTCCAGCAGCCGCTCGCTGAGGCTATGGACCGACCAGCGGTTCACCGATTCCATCCACTGCCGGGTTTCCTCATCAAAGAGGAATTTATCCGCAATGGACTGATACATCCAATCCTCTGCTGCCTCCGTCGTAGCGTCCCAGCCAAAGAGACTGTCCAGGGATGCGGAGATCTCCTGCGCCCCNTTGAAGCCGTGGCGCTTGAGGCCCTCCAGCCATTTGGGATTCAGGATGCGGGTGCGCACCACCCGGGCGGTCTCCCGGGCGATGTCCCGGGTAACAGGCCGGTCCGGGTCATCCGTATGGCCGGTGACAGAGAGGGGGATACTGCCGGAGTTTGCCCGGACGCACGCCGCCAGGCCNCCGTGATACGCATAGAAATCGTCGCTGTCCAGCATGTCGTATTCCACNGTGCTNTCGTTTTTAATGGTGACCCCCACCGTGGAGAGCCTCCGGCGGAACGCTTCGGGGTGCCTCTCGCCGTGCTCNNGGGCACTGTAGCCATAGCAGCTCCAGGTCTCAAATACCTGGGCCAGATCGCGGAAATCCGTCCACTGGCGGCTGTCGATCACCTTGGCCACACCTGCGCCGTAGGTCCCTGGCGCGCAGCCATAGACCCGTATATAGGACTGGTCNAGGGCTTTGTCCTCCGGAATGCCCTCCGCCGTCAGCTTTTCCATGTCCTCCCGNAGGTGCTTTTTGATATAGTTGAGCTCNTCGGGNTCCTCCAGCNCGGCGGCGCAGGATACCGCCTCATCNATCAGCCGGATCANGTTTGGGTACATATCCNGGAAGAGGCCGGAGACCCGGAGCGTCACGTCGATACGGGGCCGTCCCAGCTCCTCCATTGGGATGGCTTCTACGCCAACCACCCGTGTGCTCTGTCCCAGATAGACGGGCCGCACCCCCATGAGGCGCAGGCACTCCGCAAAATCCTCCCCGCATGTTTTCAGGGTGTTGCCCGCCCAGACCACCATGGCGACGCTCTCGGGGTATCCGCCCTTTTCTTCCCCGTACTGCGCCAGCATCTGTCCGGCCAGCTTCCCGCCGATCTCCCAGGCCGCCCGGGAAGGGATCTGCGCCGGGTCGCTGGCGTAAAAATTGCGTCCGGTGGGCAGGATCTCTACATTGCCCCGGGTGGGGTTGCCGCCCAGGGCAGGCGGAACAAAGCGGCCGTTGACTCCGGCAATGAAATGCTCCATCTCCTCCGTGATGCGGTCCAGTTTGTCTGTTACGACCTCGCAGAGGTAGCGCAGGACCCGTTTCAGGTCCGCGGTGGAGCCGGGGAACACTTCTTTCTCCACAATGGCGTTAATTGCACCGCTGTCATACCCTGCCCCGGCCAGGGCGGAAGTAATCCGGCGGGCGGCGGCAATGGCTTCATCATAAACGGCCAGTCCCGAAACACCGTCAAAATCCGCAGTAGGGCTGTCCTTGACCTCCTGGGGGGCATATCCCTGGGCGGTGAGGACGCTGTCGTTTAGTGAAGGGATATTCCCATTGCGCACCCGCACCAGCACCCGCAGCAGATTTTCGTACAGCTTTCCCTCCGGTACCTTTCCGAAGATATGAAGACCATCCTTGACAGCGGAGTTTTTCAGCTCCCCCATCCAGATGTGCAGCTTCTCGATACTCCCCTCCGGATCACCGGAAAATGTCTCTTCTGTCAGATGCAGGTCGTCCGCCAGCTTTGCTTCCACCGCCAGATCAAAGATCCGGCGGGCAAGTTGCATGACCTGCGCAGGGCGGACCTGCTTCGCCTGATGGTACTCCTTCAGTGCCTCGTCAATCACCGCCAGAGCCTCATAGGCTTCCGCCTCATCCAGAGAGGGCGGCATATGGTCCAGAATTACCGCCCAGGAGCGGCGNTTCGCCTGGATACCCTCTCCAGTGACGCCGATGTGGTAGGGGTACAGGTGGGGCACGCTNCCCAGCNCGGCNTCCGGATAGCAGTCCCGGCTCAGCCCCACCTCCTTTCCGGGAAGCCATTCCAGAGATCCGTGGGTACCCACATGGACNACCACATTTGCNCCGAANCACTCCTCCAGCCAGCGGTAGTAGGCCAGATAACTGTAAGGCGGCGTGGAGTTGGTGCTGTGGTACAGCTCGGCGGCCCGCTCCCCGAAGGCACGGGAGGGCTGGAGGCCGATGAAAATATTGCCGTTGCGGAGACCAGGAATGAACATCCTGCCATTCTGGACCATCACCTCNCCGGGAGCCGCGCCCCAGGTATCCGTCAGTTCTTGGTCCATCTTCCCGCTTATCCTGCCGAACCAGCCCCGCCAGATCTTCGGCTCCACCACGTCCGCTGCCCGCTGCGCCATCGCTTCCGGGCTGGTCCAGCGCAGGTCGTTGGTAAGCCCCGCCGTGATGCGGTCCGCAATGTCCTGCCCGTTTAAGAAATCGTAGTCCGTCCGGACGCCTTCCTCCTGGAGGCGGCGCACCATGCGGTGGACGCTCTCAAAAGTATCCAGGCCCTCAGCGCAGCCGATGCGGTCATTGCCAGGCATGGTGTTGAAGAGAATAGCGATCCTTTTCTCCTCCTGGGGCATCCGGCGCAGCTTCGCCCAGTTCGCCGCCAGACGGCAAATCCGCTCTACCCGGTCCGGGATGGGGACAAAGACCTTCCGTTCCACGCCCTCCTCCCGGAGCGGCGCTATGGCGGCACATGGGACAGAGATGATCTGCCCATCCAGCTCCGGCTGGAAAATGCAGGTACTGAGGGACATGCTGTCGATTCCCTGGGGCAGCTTCTCATAGTCCTCCGCTGTAAACCGGGTGGTCATGACCTGAATGGCGGGAACGTCCCAGCCGGCAAAGAGGCTCTCCAGCATCTTCGCCGCCCCATCCCCCGGCCAGCCCATGTGGGTCAGGGAAAATCCGGTGAGGACCAGAATCACATCCGGGAGCTTTTTCCCCTCCCAGGTAAAAAAGCGTTCCATGGCGTGGCGAACGCCCCGTTTGTCATCCTCATCGTTGGCCATCCGCGTAAAGAGGGGAAGCGCCAGCACATCCAGCGCCTCCAACCGCTCCAGAATGGCATCGATATGACGGGTGTTCCGGTTGAGGACCTGACTCTGGTGAATGAGAAGCCCTGCTACCGATTTCCTGCCCTGTGCCGCTTCCCAGCGCAGGGCGGCGGCCTCCTGTTCCGTCAAAACACCGTTTCGGCTGTAAAACCCCTCCTCCACAGGCGGAACCGGGGGAGGCACCTCGCACGCCGCGTCAAAGCGGCTTTTTGCAATGTGCAGCAGCATCGAGACAAAATTTTCCTCATTCGCCAGCCGGAAATATTTTCTTATCTCCTGATATTCTGCCGCTGTAAGCCCGCAGGCGGGCATCAGCTCCGCAATTTCCTCCGGAAGGGAGGATTCAAAATAGACCGGCATCCGGCTGCGGATCTGCTCCCATACAGCGGGGAAATTGGGCAGGATCTGCGCGCCGCCATGGAAGTANATCACAGCAAAATCGCANNGTGCNGCCTCCTCCAGCATNGCNGAGANCTTTCCCGGCTCGGCGCAGAGGTCCCATACGGACCAGCAGGAGCCATCCAAAAGNCCTGGCTGGCCCTCCTTCAGCCGCCGCAGGGCACGGCGCATGTTCCACAGACGATCCTCGGTGGCAATGAGGCACAAAAATCGGATCATAACAAAACTCCTTCCTCTCCTCCTGGAGCATCTGTCAGGATATGGTGCATAACGCAGACCATCGGGTCCGGCGTCNCTCCTGTACGGCCCGCCGGACAGCCCCCGCCGCANAGGGNAAACGCCCNGCAGTCCGTACAGGCGGCAGGTGCGTCCAGACCNCACGTGCTTCGGGCAGTGTGTGGAAGCCCGTCCCGGATATTCCCCAGCAGACAGCTGTTCCTTCCGGCGAGGGAGGAACAGGGCCAGCAGTTTCCGGCGCCATCCACCGCAAGGGACTGCTCCGTCTGGGCATAGCAGTAAACGCCGCCGCATCCTCCGGCTTTCTGCCGCTTTGCCGCCCGCTCCAGCTCCCGCAGCCGGAAGGGAATCCCCGCCGCCTGAAGCTCCTTTGTCCGGTGTATCAGTTTCCGCAGNCCCACCGCCAGATCCGGNCCGTCGGGCGTCAGCTCCTGTCCACTCCCACGTCCCAAAGGGCGGAACAGATCCAGCCCCACGCCGGAGACATTCCCNAGCCACAGCGCCAGATCNGCCAGCTGCCCCAGATGGGCAGCGTTGATCCGGGTGACCACCACTGTGAGATTGCATCGCCGGCCCAGCGTACCCCAATTGCGAATTCCCTGGACTGCATCTGTAAAGGACGGCGTACNATCGGAGCGGCTCCGCAGGCGATTGGCCTCCCCAGGGCCGTCCAGGCTGACGCCCAATGCGCAGTTCATTGCCGCCAGGCGGCGGCAAGTATCCGGTGCGAGGAGTGTCCCATTGGTCTGTACCGCCAGCCGAAGCCTCCGGCCTGTCTCCCGGCCGAACCGGTACACAGCTTCCATAACCGGAAGATTGAGCAGCGGCTCCCCTCCGGTAAACTGGATACGCAGGCTCCCTCCTTCCGGGCAGCAGAGAGCAACGGTTTCNCAAGCCAGCTCCNCCGGCATATCCGCCTGCGGGCAGCCGCTTNCAGCGGCNTAGCAGTAAGCNCAATTCAGNTTGCACCGCTCCGTGATGCGGAGCACCAGAGAGTTCACTTTGTCCATTTCCTGATCTCGTTTTCTACATCGGCCAGCCGTCCGGACCAGCCGGGTACCTGGCTGTGGGTAACGATCTCCACATTGCCGGCCTGCATCTCGCCTTCGCCGGAAACGCCGTCCTCCAGATCGCCCTCCGCCTGCAGATACGCCCGGTGCAGGCGGTTCANGATGGCGGGATCGCCGTTCCACCTGCCCCGGCTCTCCAGCTCCAAAAAGCGCCGTGCGGATTCCTCCAGGGCATAGGGATTGTTCTCCTGAAACCACCGGCGCATATTCTCATCCAGAAAATACCGCTCCGCCACCTGATCCAGCGTGCTGTCCGGCACATTTTCACACATACATTGAATATCGAAGAGGTTCTGCATCCGTTCCATCAGCTCCGACGCTCCGGCATAGCCCTCCGCCATCTCCTGCTCCCGCCAGACGTCATTCAGAAGCGTGTCCTCGATGGCCCGGGCGACATGCTCTGCCATGGAAACCACCCGGACACCTCTGCCGGAACCGCTCTCGCCCATGTACTGCCGAATCACTCTTTTGCTTCCCAGAGCTTTGGCCGCCAGGCGGAAGCCGCCCTGGACCCGGGCGCTGTAGCTGCTGGAAATNGCGTCNGTCCGCCGGGCGACGGTAATNTCGCTGGTGGCATCCACCTGCCGGATGTTGGCGGTGAAGGCGGGCAGTGCAGAGACCCCCTGCTTTCCCTCACCGTAGAGGTAGGAGGAGCCGTCAATAAAATATTTCGCCAGGTCCTCCTCACCCTTCCAGGCGCTGGCCTTCAGCGCCAGCCCCACGGCNGAGGTGTAGGTCCCAGGCCTGCCTCCGAAAATGCGCCCCGTGCCCTCCTGCCCCTCTTGGGCGATGGCACGGCTGTTGGCGCGGACATGGTTTTGCTCCTCCGGCTCCTCCTGCCCAGCAGCCAGACGGACAGCGCGGTCCATCAGCGCCAGCACATCCGGCCAGGCATCCCGCATGACAGAAGAAATATGGGCGGTGACGTCCACCCTTGCCCGGCCCAACTCCCGCAGGGGGACGCATTCCAGTCCATCCACCCGTCCGGCGCTGCTCCAGACGGGCCGCACACCCATCAGCGCCAGGAACTGCCCCAGCTGTTCCCCGCCGGTGCGGGTCACATCCAGGGACGTCAGATTCATTGCNATTTTTTCCGGCAGGCGTCCNGCNTCCTGGCGNTAGAGGTCCAGTAGATCCTCCGCAGCCTGCCGTCCCCGCTCATAGGCAGCAGGGGTGGGCACTTTGTCCTGCTCCCCACCGTGGATGTTTCGTCCGGTGGGCAGGATCTCCCGGCCGGAGACAGCGGCATCTCCGCCGCAGGTGGGCATCGTAAAGCCGCCAGAAAGAGCATGGAGCAGGTTGTCCATTTCGTGTTCCGCCTGGCCCAGTCCCTCTGCTGCCGCCCTGGCATCCTCCGCAAAGGTCCGGAGCGGCCCCTCCAAAAGAGCGCCTGGCGTATCCAGAACCCGGTCCACAAAGCGTCCCATGGCGGCGGCCTGCTCCGCTTCCTCCCCGGCGGATTGCCAGAAGCGGCTGGCCTCCGGATCGTTCCGCCACAGCTCCACAACATAATCCCGGACCCATTGGCGGTCCGGTGCCGCACCCAGGGCGCGCCGTCTCCCGCCGCGGCGGCGGGTGTCCGTCCGCCGGAGCATGGAGCGCAGCTCCCGGAGGGCTGCGTCAAAATCCGGCTCCCGTTGGAATATAGGCTGGAACGCAGCGGACTGTCCAATTTTTGCCTCGATCTCCCGGCGCAGCAGCTCCGCCTGTCCGTTCCCTTGCTCCTGGGCGGCAAAATACTGGTCAGACTGCTCCAGCAAACGCCTCTGGTTATCGTCCAGACCGCTCCCGGGGACGGGCAGATAACTGAGGGTGACAGCATAACTCCGCCGTTTGGCAATCAGCGCCTGAGAGACAGTGGAGACATTGTAAGGATACAGATTGATGAGATCCCCGATGGNGATATCCGGGAAACAGTCCCCGCTCATACCGCAGGATTTCCCAGGGAGGTATTCCAGTGAGCCGTGGGTGCCCAGNTGGANGACCGCATGAGCCCCCCAATTGTGCTGAAGATACCAATAGGTCGCCAAATACTGATGTGTCGGCGGACAGGTTGGGTCCTGCAGGATTTTACACACCTCGCCCGTGCATTTCGCGCCGTAGCATCCCCTTTTTGGCTGGACCATCAGGAGCACATTTCCAAATGAAATTCCGGTAATGATGAGCTTCCTATCCAGCACCATGGCCTCGCCAGGGGGTGTGCCCCAGGCATCCTCCATCTGTTTCCGGACGCCGGAGGAGAGCTGATCATAGNAGNTCCGGTACTCCNTCTCCGGCATCGCATAGAGGACNCCGCCACAGGAAGCAATATCCTCTACAGGTGTCCAGCGGAAGTCCGAGAATGCCTTTTTCTCAAAAATCCGTTTCCGCAGGGACTCGCCATCTGCTGGGATGTCCTCCACCCAGTACCCCTCCGCCGCCATCCGCNGGAGAAGGTTCACCGNACTCTGAAAGGCGTCCAGACCGGAAGCCTGCCCCACCGTGGCCTCCACGCCGGAGCATGGGGCATTGTGNAGTATGACCGCTATCCGCTTCTCCCCATTGGGCGTATGCCGGAGGGCCAGCCAGCTCTGGATGCGGCCCGCCAGCCGCTCCACCCGTTCCGGAATGGGGGTGCGGCAGTGTTCNCGCTCCGTACAGAGGATATGAACCGGATCGGTCATTCCCTGCAATTCCGGTACGANNAAATTGGTGGAGAGCTCCGCCTCGTAGGGCCGGACGTCCTCCCGCCACTGGGCAGCAGTACGTCCGGTGAGTCCCGCTGGACGGATGACCGGCAGGTCCAGCCCGGCGAAGCAGTCCGCCGCCTCGTCGAACATACTTCGCTGTCCGGAGCCCTTGGCGCTGAAAAACTGGAAGTTCACCAGCAGGCCAATCAGCGGCCTGCCGTCCTCCCCGCAGAAGAAACGGCGGACCGCTTCCTGGAAGGACAGCGTCCCCAGCTCCGCGTCCGGCGAGCCGTCGGTATAGGCNCAGATGACGCCGATCCCCCGGCGCTGCAAGCTCTCCGCAACCGCCTGCTCCACCGCCAGATCTCCATCGGCCCACCGGCTTCGNTAGCCGATCATGCCGATGTATTGAGAGAACNGCCTGCCCTCCTTCTGGAAAAAGTCAGCCGCAGAGGGATAGAGAGCTCCTGTAAAGGTATAGATGGCATCCAGGGGNANCGGCCTGGGGGGCTGAANCCCGNCGGCGTCCTCTCCCAGGAGCCGCCGGATGTACTGAAAGGCATTGCGCAGATTCTCTGGCCCGCCGTANGCAAAATAGGCGTTGAGCGTTTCCACCTCGGCGGNCGGCAGGGCAGTAAGGTTGGCGGCAATGTTCTCCCCACTGAGCGGGATCACCACCCNGCACNGCTCCAGCAGAAAATCACAAGCCAGCGCCCTGTGGTCCCCATGGTCNCTTCCGGCCAGNAGCACGTCAAAAANCCCTTCCANGCTGTCCCTCCGTACCGCGCGGGAGGTGAGGAAGCAGGGCTCCGCCCCCGCTTCCCGGACAGCNCGCTCCATAGCGGGATGGTGCAGGGTATCCCCGATGATGAGAATGCGCATATTTGTTTCTCCTTTGTAGGATCTCAGTCGTCCAGTCCCGCCAGGATGGAGCGGTGCCGGACAATGGCGNGCAGATCTCCGCCCCGGATGTGGTCCACCTTGTAATAGGCGGCGTCCAGCGCCTGTGCGATCTGCTGGGCAATGTGCAGGGAGATGAAATCCCGCTCCGTGTCAATCACCACGGCNTGGATNTGGTCCTGGCGCAGGAGCTCCGCGGCTTTCACCGCNTCNTCCACCGGGTCCTCCGTCCAGAGGGAGCGGTTGGCCCGGCCGTCTGTCACCAGCACCACCATAGGAAGCANCTCCGGGTCCTTCAGTCTCCGGGCCCGCAGGAGCTGCCANGCCTGATACAGTCCGGCAGCCAGGGGCGTCCGGCCCCCTGTGGGAAGGGACTGCAGCTTCCGCTCCGCCAGGTCCACGCTGGCGGTAATGTCCAGCAGGGTCTGCGCGCCTTCCTTCCGGAAGGCTACCAGGCCGATACGGTCCCGCTTCTGGTAGGAATCCAGCAGCATCGAGAGGATCGCCTCCTTGGCGGCCTTCATCCGCTGCCCGGCCCCCATNGANCCGCTGGCGTCCACCACAAAAANGATGGTCGCCCCTACATGATTTTCCCGGACCTTATAGCGCAGATCGCTTTCCGTCAGGGCCACGGCGCACTGCGTATGATCCCGGAATTTCTGATAGGGCGCGGCAGCGCGAAGAGTGGCGTCCAGGGCGAGNTCGTGCTGGCGGGGCGTGGGATGCTGGGTAAACGCNGCATANCGCCCCTTGTTGGCTCCGCTTTTTGTNTTGCTTCGCCGCCCGCTGCCCATNCGGAACAGACGGTCCCGGGGAAGCGGCGGCAGAACAGAGAGCAGGGAAACCTCCTCTGCCTCCACCAGCTGTTCCTCCGGAGCNGTGCCCTCTGCGCTCTGGAGCGGCGGGAGATNGGNCTCCTGACCGCTCTCTCCCTCCTGNTCCTCCANCTCNGGAGGGGGANGCNGTTCGTCCGGCTGGCTGNTCCCATCCGGCGGAGGCTGCGAAGGCGNTTCCTCCTGCTTCCGGGGTTCCTCCGGACTGGATTCCTCCTCCGGTGGGCGCTCCTCCTGCCGCCTGCGNTGGGGCAGNACGTAGAAAGCGGCCTCCTTTAAGTCCTCCGGNGCNATGTAGTCCCGCCCGGCCCAGGCTGCCGCCGCGCCNGCTGTGCGCAGCAGAATCATCTCGCAGCGGTTNCCCTCCGCNCCGGCCTGCTGGNCGTACCNTGCGGCCAGCGTACAGACAGCNTCNGTGGGGNTCATATGCGCNGCCGCCGTCCGGGCCCGGGACAACCGCTGACGAAGNNNCTCGGTTTCNTCNGCCCATTTNCGNCGGAACNCCGCCGGATCCCGCTCATACTCNATCCGNCGGCGNATNATCTCNGCGCGGCGCTCCGCGTCCTGNTCCCCTGNTACCTCCGCATANAGGCCAAAGCGGTCCAGAAACTGAGGCCGCAGCTTNCCNTCCTCCGGNTTCATGGAGCCGNTGANGAGAAAGCGGCTGNNGTGCCGGTNNGANACNCCCTCCCGNTCCACCAGGTTNTCNCCGCTGGCNGCNGTNCAGATCAGCGTGCTGACCACGCTGTCCGGCAGCAGGTTTACTTCGTCCACATATAGAATATTCCCGTCCGCCCGCTCCAGCACGCCTCCGGAAAANGCCCGTGCTCCGGTCTGGACCGCCTTCTCAAAGTCAATGGCTCCCACCAGCATATCTTCGGTGATATTCAGCGGCAGCTCCACCACCTGCTTGTCCGTCAGATCCGCCAAAGCGCGGANCATAGTGGATTTGGCGGTTCCCTTCTCCCCACAGAGAAGGACGCCGCCTACGCGGGGGTCAATCAGTGCGTAGAGCAGCGCCTTTTTTACCCGCTCCTGCCCCGCTACAGCGGCGAAGGGGTATCGCATTTCCGTCATGCCAGCACGCTTTCCCAGTCCCTGGGCAGGCCGCTGGCTGTATCAAAGGGCTGGCGGCGCATCCGGTGGGTCAGGACCATAGGAGCCACTCGGATGAGGTGCTCCCGGCTGGCTTCCCCTGCGCCCTCGAAGGCCGCCAGNGTTGCGGCAGCNTTGAGCAGTGTGATGTCCGAACGGTGGCCATCCACCTGTAAGGCGATGCCGGTCTTGGCGGCATCCAGATAGAGGCTGTCCGGGATGGCGACGCTGTCCAGCCGCTCCTGAGCGGCGCGGACCTTCTCCCGGAGGGCAGACTGCTCCCCTTCCCACTGGCGGCAAAAGGCGGCGGGGTCCTTCTCGTACTCCATTCTGCGGCGGATCAGTTCACCCCGCAGAGCAATCTCCTGCTCTCCGCGGATCTCCACCACCAGCCCGAACCGATCCAGCAGCTGCGGACGGAGATCGCCCTCCTCGGGATTCATCGTACCGATGAGGACAAACCGGGCGGGGTGGCTGTAGCTGACGCCCTCCCGCTCCACCGTGTTGACGCCCATGGCGGCGCTGTCCAGCAGGACGTCCACGATGTGGTCGTCCAAAAGGTTGATCTCGTCTACATAGAGGATATTTCCGTTGGCCTGGGCCAGCAGGCCGGGCTCAAAGACTTTTTCCCCCCGCTTGATGGCCTGCTCCATGCTGAGAGAACCCACTACGCGGTCCTCGGTAGAGCTCACCGGCAATTCCACCACCCGGCGGGTGTAGGGCACGGTGCGCAGCTCTGCATTTGCCTGGCAGTCCGCACAGAGCGTACCATGGCCGGGGCGGCAGTGGAAGGGACACCCCTCCGAAACCTGAACCTCCTCCAGAAGGTCCGTGAGGCCCCGAACGGCAGTGGATTTTGCGGTACCCTTCTCGCCCCGGATGAGCACGCCGCCCAGGGCAGGATTGATCAGATTCAGAATCAGGGCCAGCTTCATCTGCTCCTGGCCCACAATTGCGGTGAAGGGATAATTATGCTCCATGTCTGTACTCCTCTCGCTGTTTTGCCCACTCCTGCCAGGTAGGATAGACCGGGATTCCCTGCTCCTTCGCCAGCTCCAGCAGGCGGCGGTTGGACTGATTGAGGGTCCCCACCGGCGTCCCGGCGTCGATGACAGCTCCGCAGCGGCGGAGAAGATCAGCTGCCTGCTCCTCCAGGACGCTGTCCGGAAGTTCAAAGGCTGGGGCCGCCACCACATGGCGGCTCAATCCCCGGGCAATGCGGCAGTCCGCATCATTTTCAAACAGGATACCGGCTGCAAAAGGTGTGTGCCGCTTTTGCAGTGCCCGGAAACAGTTTGCTCCGAAGCCCGCCCCTGCCACGACAAAGACCTCCGGCTCCCCTTCCGGCATTCCCAGCTCCACACTGCCAAAGAGCAGATCGTAGGAGCCGTGCCGGATGTCATAAAGCCGGTTGATGGCATCGGCCCGCAAAATGTCCTCCGGCGGACCGAAGGCAGCGATGGTGTCCCCCTTAACGCAGACCAGATTATCCGAAATCTTTGTGGCCAGGTCGATCTCATGCAGGGACATGATGACGGTGATGCCCTTTTCGTGGGACATTTCTCGCAGGATGTCCAGCAGCTCCATCTTGTGCCGGATGTCCAGATAGGCCGTGGGCTCGTCCAGAATGATGAGCTCCGGTTCCTGACAGATGGCCCGGGCCAGCAGAATCCGCTGCCGCTGGCCGTCAGAGAGGGTGGAGAAGTCCCGGGCCGCCAGCTCCAGAGCATGGACCCGCTCCAGAGCCTCAGTTACAATGGCACGGTCCCGTTCCGTCAGACGGCCCAAGGCGTTGGTGTAGGGATAGCGGCCCAGGGCCACCACCTCCCGGCAGGTCATCAGCTCCGGCCGGATGCGGTCAGTCAGCATGACCGCCGCTTTTCTCGCCAGCTCCTTTCTGCTCCACTCGTAGATGCTGCGGCCATCCAGATAGACCTCCCCACTCAGCTTCGTCAGCTGCCGGGTGATCGTTTTCAGAATGGTGGATTTACCCGCACCATTGGGGCCGATCAGGGTGAGGATCTGCCCGCGCTCAACGCTGATGTTGATGTCGTGGATCAGGACGGAGCCGTTGTAGCCCACGGCCAGATCCTTTGTGGAAAAATAGCTCATGGGCACCCCCTAATCCTGCGCCTTGCGGCGCTTGAGCATCATATAAATGACAACCGGCGCACCAAAGGCGCTCGTCACCGTGCCGATAGCCATCTCCTTTGGAGAAAAGGCCGTCCGGGCGATAAGATCGCAGAAGATACAGAACACCGCGCCGCAGAGATAAGAAATAGGAATCACCACGGCGGGCCGGTTGGTCTTCAGCAGAGTGCGGGTGATGTGGGGCACTGCAATGCCCACAAAGGAGATCGGTCCGGCAAAGGCGGTGACACAGGCGGAGAGCAGACTGCTCAGCAAAATCAGTGCCGCCCGGAAGAGCTTGATGTTGATCCCCAGGCTTCTGGCGTAGCCCTCCCCCAGGGCGTAGGCCCCGATAGGCTTGCTCAGCAGCCATGCCAGTACCAGGCAGACGGAGCACAGCCAGAGGGAGACCCCCACATTGTTCCAGGTAGCCCCGGCAAAGCTGCCCATAGACCAGCTGGTCAGGTTGATAATGTGCTCCTCATTGGCAAAGGTGATACAGAAATCCGTTGCGGCAGTGCAGATGTAGCCAACCATGATGCCGATGACCAGCAGCATGGACATATTCTGCACCCGCTGGGAAACCAGCAGCACTACGCCCACAATCAACAGAGAGCCGGCGAAAGCTGCAGTAATCATAATGAGCGAGCTGACACGGGCGACATAGGGAGCCAGAAAAATCATGGTAATGCCCACTACCATTTTCGCTCCCGAAGAGATGCCCAGCACAAAGGGGCCGGCAATGGGGTTGCGGAAGAAGGTCTGGAGCAGAAAGCCGGAGACGGAGAGAGCGCCGCCCAGGATTGCGGCCAGCAGCATCCGGGGCATCCGGATGCTGAAAATGATCCGGCTCTCCGTGGTAGCCTCCAGTACCGCTTCCAGCTCTTGGGCATAGTTTCCGGTGAAGAGATCCATCACCTTATAGCGCAGGGCCGCCCACACCAGAGAGAACACCTGCGGAGCCGGGATCTCCACGGGTCCGGTATTGACATTCAGCACCAGTCCCCAGGCCAGCAGGACAGCCAGCACGGCCACAAGCGCGGCGAACCGTCCCGCGTCAGTGCGTTCTTGCAGATCGCGTTTCATAGCGCATCCGCCTTTCTATCAGTTTGCCTGGCCGGACAGGTCTATCTGCCCGGCCAGGCGGAGGTCAATCAGGAAAGCTTGATCAGGTGGTCCGTCGTTACGGAGCCAGGGTCGTCACTGGAGAGAATGGTGTTCATATCCACCACGATGGAGGCGATGGCTGCGGTGGACTGAGTGAAGTCCGGAGAGGTGATCCACACATTACCGTTTTTGACCGCCGCAAAGTCCGCGAAGAGAGGATTGCTCTCAAGCATTTCCTCAAGGGTATAGAACTTGGCAGCAAAATTCATGTAGAAGAGGTAATCGGCATCCTTAAAGATTGCGTACCACTCCTCGAAGGTCATGTTGCTGTTGCCGCCGCTCTCCGGCTCCATATCGGCGCAGACATATGTACCGCCTGCCAGGGCGATTTCCTGGGCATGATAGTTGCCGCCGTTGACTGCATAGCATTTGTCACCGGCAGTGGAGAGATATCCCATGGCCACAGTCTTCCCTAAAGGCTCTGCGGCGGTGGCACCTTCCACCAGGGCCTTCTGCTCTTCAAAATACTGAATGGCTTCATCTTCCAGATCGAACAGGACGCCGAATAATTTCACCCACTCCACCCGGGCAAGGGGATGGGTCTCCCGGGAGGAATCCTCCACCAGGCTGGGGATACCCAGTTCATCAAACTTCTCCAGAATCTCCGGTTTGCTGTCGATCATGGTGGTGTTGATGTGGAGCTGGATCTCTTTGTCAGTCAGGATTTCAAAATCTGGTTCGGAGTATTTTCCGCCAAACTGGATGCTGCCGTCTTCCATGGCGGCGATCACGTTCTCCAGATACCAGCCGTTGATGTCAGTACCCACCAGGGGCGTGTTCTCCAGCCCGCCGATGGCGTCCACCAGGGATTCCATGCCGGTGCTGGCCATATAGACCCGGTTGATGGGCCTCTGCAATACTTTGACGTTCTCATCCAGCCCCTCAGGCACTGCCGCGCCCTCGGGTACCACCAGGTACTGATAGCCGCCGGTCCCGGCGCTGATCATACGGTAGCCGCCCTGGAACAGCTCAATGGAAATTCGGTCGGTATAATCCATCGGCATCATTCCTTCGCTGATCAGCACACCTTCGGCATTCTGATCATCCTCCTTGCCGTTCGCATTCTCTGGAGGCGTACTGGGTTCTGCGGGTTCCTGGGTCTGCTGCTGACTGTCCTGGTTAGGCTTGCTGTCGTTCCCGCCGCCGCAGGCCGTCAGTGCCAGAGTCAGTGCCAGGGCAAGCAGCAGTGCCAGCCATTTCTTTGTCTGTGTTTTCATCTTTGGATTCCTCCTGAAAAAATATTTGGAAACCCCGACGCTTCCAAGGCTGCTTAAAAACAGAAAAACCGCGGCAGCATGGTGCTGCCGCGGCCGTTTTTCCGCAACAAATCCCCCCTCCGCCCATAACTCGCAGGCAGGGGTTCTCCTCAAGCAGTTCTTCTGACTTACACCGTGAGAAGGAGACTCCTTCTCCGGCCCAACCCTGCCTTCCCAGTTTCCCAGTGACTGGCTTTCACCAACGGGCTGGACCACAGCGCATACAGCGGCGGTACCGTCCGGGATTCTCACCCGGTTCTCTATTCTCCCCAAACGACTTGACATCGGGAGGGGCACTTGAAGCGTATGGAGTTTTCCTATGAGTTTATCGCCTTACGGTCGAGGCCCGTCAAGCGGCTGTGCAGTACGCTCAACGGGAGATCTGGTAAAGCATGGCGTTGCAGATGGCCGCGGCCACGTTGCTGCCGCCCTTGCGCCCGCGGGCCACGATGTAGGGGCTGCCGACGGTCATGATCTGCTCCTTGCTCTCCACCACATTGACAAATCCAACCGGCACGCCTATGACCAGCGCCGGGTGCAGCTTCCCTGCCCGGATCAGCTCATACAGCGAAATCAGGGCCGTGGGAGCGTTGCCAACGGCAAAAATGCAGGGCTTTTCCAGCGCCGCTGCCCGCTCCATGGACACCACAGCCCGGGTGACACCCCGGCGCTCCGCCTCCTCTGCCACATCCGGATCGGACATGAAACAGCGGACCTGGCCGCCCAATTTCCCCAGCACGGTCTTGTTGATCCCCGCCTTTGCCATCTGGGTGTCTGTCACAATGTCACAGCCCTCCCGAAGAGCCTCGATGCCCCGCAAAACGGCGTGCTCCGAGAAGCAGAGATTTTGGGCATAGTCGAAGTCGGCAGTGGTGTGGATGACCCGTTTGATGACCAGCTCATTCTCCGGGTTCAGCGGGTATCCCCCAGCAGCTCGGTCAGAATTGCAAAGCTGCGCGCTTCAATGTCCATCGGCCTGACAGTTTCGTACATGATACTCTTCCTCCCAATACAAAAGCTGTGGCAGCTTTGGCTGCCGCAGCCAAGACTGTCAAAATTTTCTTGACGAGGGAACGCTTTTTGGATAGAACTGTGCCGCTCATTGTCTCAGAGCAGCTTCACCAGCCGTTCCCGATACATCTCCTGCACCCAGGACAGTTGACCCATGCCCGTGAAGGAGCAGATAACGGTGTGTCCCGCATTTTCCAATCGGGACTTCCAGTCCCCTGCCATATCATTTCTGGCGTGATCTCCCGCCACCAACATCAACGGCAGCAGATAAATCTTCCGGCTTGGCTCCAGTTGGCGCAGAATGTCGTCCAATCCCGGCCAGCCTTCTACGGTCCCCACAAACAGATCTTTCCGATTCAGCAGATGCAGGGCCGTCTGAAGAGCAGGATAGGCCGCGTTGGCAAAGTGCTCCGTGCCATGACCCATAAATATCGTAACAGCCCCGTCTTCCACAGGGTGGTCTTGGGAAAGATTGCGCGCAAAACACTGGATATCCTCGTTATCCGACAGCAAAGGACGGCCCACTGTCAAAGTCGCAAAACGGTCCGCTATAGCTTCCGCCTCGGCCTTCAGCTTGTCATACTCATAGCCGTAGAGCAAATGCGTAGGCTGGACAACCACCTGTTGGACATCCTCCGCTGCCAGATATTCCAGGGCTTCGGTCAGGCTGGGGACATTTTCTCCCCGGCTTTTCAGAATGCGGCGGATGGTAGGGCTGGTGTAGGCCCGGACACAGATATAACCCTGCGCAGCAGCAGTCAGGACCTCCTCTACTGCCGTAATGCTGATCCGCGCTTCCGGTACGCTGGTACCGAAACTGGTGATAACAAGAGCTTGCTTCCTATTGCTTTTCAGCGGCGCCGGCTCCATCTGTTCCTGTCCGCCGGTGGAAGCAAGGGGATCAGTGTGTTCCATCTCTCGATCTTCCTTTCACGCTATTTCTTAATAAGATTCTGTATTTCGTTACCGTGTTGGTCAAACGTTGCAGTGAAGAGCACAGATGGCCATGCGCCTGTGCGCAATATATTTATTTACAGTGTTGCCCAACGCAAAAAGAAAAGCGCCCCAAGCCAAAAGGCCCAGAACGCACACAGCCTTGCCTTGATATGGCAAGACCGAACTGAACACGCAATTCCGGTTTCGGCAGAATGCAGTCAACCGCCACGTATCTGACTAAGCCTCTCTTCGGAGACATCACAGTGACCGACTCGCGGGGAACCTCCCCCCATTCCGTGTGCCGTGGAAACGGCTGCGGCTGACACATTATTAACTTCGCTCCTAAAGCTAGCACAGTTTACGCCGTCTGTCAAGTGGATTTTTCCATTTTCCCTATTTTGCGGAGATCCTGAAAACACATCCGGATACCTTTCATTTTATTGCTTCTCCCCCTGGTGCGATCCGATAGCTGAGCTGCAGCAAGCTTTCTACGAGATCGACGTTTTCCACAAAGCAATCCGGCTCGTCAAGTGCCAGCTCCTCTCCGGAAAAATTCCAGAAGCCGCGGATGCCCATTTTGGCAAGCTGCCGGGCCATCGTCTGTACCGGAATATCGGATGGAGTGAGTATGGCAATATCAGGTCTATGTATCTGTATGACCCGGTCCAGCTCCGAGACATTCAGAACAGGGATACCGCTGATTTCTCTGCCAGTTTGGCCGGAAACCTTTTCGGCTGCAACCACAATAAAACCCGCAGCATCAAAACGGACATATCTGAGTAATGCGTGTCCCATACATCCAGTACCAATCATAACAGCACAGCGAAGATTGTCCACACCGAGGATATGGCCGAGCTTTGCCCGGACCTCCTTCACATTGTACCCATAAGCTGTCTGGCCAAACCCTCCGAATTGACAAATATCCTTTCTGACCAGGGATGGCGAGATCCCGATTTTCTTGCTGAGAGCAGCAGAAGAAACGCCTTGGATCTCCATACTGTGCAATTTATCAAAATAACGGTAGTAGCCTGGCAAACGCTGGATCGCAACATTGATTCCTCGTTTCATACTGTCCCACCCCATTTATGATAGGTTTTTCTTGCTTTTCCAAAATAAGGACCGGAACTGCCTCCAAAAGAGCAGTCCCGGTCTTTTCCATATGCAGCAGGCATAGCACATAAACGTGCTATGCCAGATTAACGTCTGCAGAACTCGGATACTTGTGCCGACACGGGGGCCCTTTTCCCGGTCATCAAGCAGGTTTCCTGACTGGCTTCATCGCCTTTCCCACATACCTTCTCACGGCGTTTGCCGCAATGGTGTTTCTGTGGAATTGCTCAGCATCACAGTGACCCGTTCGTGCGGGGATCTCACCCGACTTCCCTTTTATCTCCCGACTCAAAATATGCGCTTGAATCGGAAGCCACTTGATAACCACGCTGTTCAATTTGAGAAAATGCTAACACACTATTCCCGCACTGTCAATAGTATCCGGCCATTTTATTATAGCAAGCGCATGGACAAGCAGAGCTCCAGGCATTTCATCATGATATGTATTACGCCAGCACCCAATCTTGACTCCCGGTTCGCAGATTAACCATACGGGTAAAATTTCCATCTCTGATACCCGGTATCCGTCAGTCCGGAAGCGCAGCACAGACATCCACCCGCCAGGAAGGCTTGTCCATTTTATAAAAGGCCATCTCCCCTGTCCTCAGATGTCGAAAGGGCGCTTTCAGCGGCGGCAGGGTATAAAGGTAACCAGTTGGCAAGCCCTTGCAATCACTGGATTTTTCTGATTCCAAAGTGGTACATTTCGACCCCTTTGTAGGCACCGAGGAGCTGGGACATCTGGAGATGGTGGGCACCATCGTGCATCAGCTGACCCGGAACCTCAGCGAGGAGCAGATCCGGAGCGCCGGATTTGATGCGTACTTTGTGGACCATACTGCCGGCGTCTATCCCGTGGCCGCGTCCGGCGCGCCGTGGAGCGCCGCCACCATGCAGGTCACCGGCGATACGATTGCCGACCTGACCGAGGATCTGGCTGCGGAGCAGAAAGCCCGTGTTACCTATGACAACATCCTCCGCCTCAGCGACGACCCGGATGTAAATGACGCCATTCGTTTCCTCCGCGCCCGGGAGATCGTACACTTCCAGCGTTTCGGCGAGGGCCTTCGCCTCGCCAAGGACCGTATGTCGGAGAAAAACAACGTCTACTTCACCAACCCATCCTTCGACCGCTGAGCGGCAGGGGACCCGCGGCATTTCTGCCGCGGGTCCCTGCTTTTATGCGAACAAAGGGGGCGGACCGAAGCCCGCCCCCCTGTTACGTAAATGTTTACGCTGCGATAGATGTTTGCGATGAATCAGCCCAGCAGCTGGAGAACGCCCTGGGGAACCTGGTTGGCCTGGGCCAGCATGGCCTGAGCGGACTGCACCAGGATGTTGTTCTTGACGTAGCTCATCATCTCGTCGGCCACGTCGGTGTCGCGGATGGTGGACTCGGCGTCCTGGATGTTCTCGGCCATGGTGGACAGGTTGTTGGCGGTGTGCTCCAGACGGTTCTGGTAAGCGCCCAGCAGACCACGGACGGAGGACACGTAGTTGGTCGCGTCCTTGATGGCGTCAATGGCGGCAGTCGCGCCCGCGGGAGTACTGATATCAACACCGGTAATGCCCAGAGCGGTCTGGTTGATGGTGCCGATGCTCATCGTCAGAATCTCCGTGGAGCTGTCGCCGATCTGGAGGGTCAGGCCCTTCCCGTTGCCGGTGGTGCCGCCCTCTTCCTCGACAGCCTCAGGCGTACTGGCCACGTAGTTGGTATCGTCGGTCGTGAAGGTGGGAGCGGCAGCGTCCTCATCGGCGCCATCCTTCTTGGTGAAGGTGAGCTTGCCGTCCTCGTAGCCAACCTCGTAGTTCTTGTCGTTGGCGTTGGCATTGTAATGCTTCACGATAGCAGCCATCTGAGCGTCCAGGGTGGTGGCGGTAACATCAGTGCCGCCGTCCTGAATGTTTGCATTATTGTACTTGATATTTGTGTTAGCAATCGTGTATTCCTTGCCGTTGATAGTGACCTTCTTAGTGTCAGCAAGCGCCGTCGCATTCTTGCCGTCCGCCTTCTCGATCGTGGCTTCATAGGCGGCCTTCTTCGTGGCGGACTCGTCGGCCTGCTTGGCAGCCTCAGAAGCCTTGGGGGTGATATCCACAGCCGTTCCGGCGGTAGTCTTCAGCTTGCTGGCGTCAGTCAGGCCCTCGAACTCGACGTTTTCCAGGGCCTTCTTCTGGTCAGCGGTCAGATCGTTGGAGTCCGTGATGGCTTTCTTGATTGCGGCGGTAACTTTGGCGTCAGTAAGTTCAGCCTTAGTATTCGCAGCGCGGGTGAGCGTGATGGACATCTCGCCCTTGTTGTTAATCGTCACCGTTGCCTTGCCGTCGTCGCTCCCTTCCTGCGCGCCGGTATTGATGCTCACCTTCGTGATCGCGTCGGTCAGGCCGCCGATCGTCACGCCGGCGGAGGCAAAAGCAGAGGTACCGGAGGCGGCATTCAGGCCGTCGAGAGCGGTCTGAGTGGCAGTGGCCTCCATGGCGGCGGCATCATCACCGCCGCTGGAGCTGCCGCTCTTGAGCTTGACTTTCCCGGCGTCATAGGTGCCGTCCAGCATATAGATGCCGTTGAAGTTGGCGTTGGTGCCGATACGGTCGATTTCTTCCTTCAGCTGATCGACCTCCATCTGGAGGTTCTCGCGGTCCACGTCGTTCTGATAGGTGCCGTTGGCGGACTGGGTGGCCAGGTACTTCATGCGCTTGAGCATGTCCTGGACCTCCTGCATGGCGCCCTCGGCGGTCTTCACCAGGGAGATGCCGTCCTTCACGTTCTTCTGGGCGGCGTCCAGGCCGGTGATCTGGCCGCGCATCTTCTCGGAAATCGCCAGGCCGGCGGCGTCGTCGCCGGCGCGGTTGATCTTGTAGCCGGAGGACAGCTTCTCCAGGTTCTTGGACAGAGCGGAGGTGTTGTTGTTGTAGTTGCGATAGGAATTCATCGCCATGATATTGTGCTGAATACGCATTGTGTTGACTCCTTTCAGTCTATTAGTGTGCTCCGGAGCATCCATTTACCGAAGCACAGGTCTGTGATGCGCCGCCGGAACGCCGTGGCCTTTGGCCCTCCGGCTGAATGGCGCGGTACAAATATTTCGACCGGCTCGCGAAAACCGGAGGAAACCTAAATTGGTAAGTCGGACTGATGTCCCCTGGGCGGCGCGGGGGCCAGCCCTTCCGGTCTTGTTCCTCCCTCCCGCTCCAGCACCGTGCCCCGCAGGATGGGGATTTCACGGGGCGCGTCGATGGAGAGATAGGACCGTCCGCCCTCGCAGCGGCGGAGCTGGATGACCACGTTGTCGCCGATGGTCAGGTATTCGCCTGGGGTCAAGGATAATTTCAGCATAGCGTTCTCCCTGCTCTTCCGGCCCTGTCCTTAGGGCCGCCGGTTTTAATGGGTATGGTTTTCGGTCTGTTCCCTGCGCACGGCGATGCCGTAAAAGGTGCCCCGCACCAGTCCGCAGGCCTCGGCCGCCTGGGTGAGGGAGATTTCTCCGTCCCGCCAGGCCCGGTGGACCTCGTCGAAGTTGTCGGGCAGGGGCTTTGCGGTCCGTCCGAACCGGACGCCCTTGGCCTTGGCCGCCGCGATGCCCTCGGCCTGTTTCTGGCGGCGCTCTTCCCTGCGGGTTTGTTCCGCGGTGGCCAGGAAGAGGTTTGAGACGAAATCGCTCAGCAGTTCCTTTCGGTCGTCGCTTTCCAGCCGGGAGAGGTCGGATGAGATTTCCCGCGCCAGCGCGTCCAGCCTGGCCCGCGTTTCCTCCCGGTCATGCGTTCGTTTCGCGGCGGACATCCGTCTCTCCTCCCCTCCGCCCGGTGCGCAAATAAGGTATAGTTTTCTGGCATGGACGCATAAGCTAAAATTTTTATGGAAAAAATTTATAAATCAGGCTAAACTTTTTAAAAACATTGCCGATTAGTATAGTGAGCAAAGCAAACGCTCAATCGAATAAAAACTATAGTTTTTTGACAGTTTACGGGACGAAAAGTGCAAAAAAAGAACCTGTTGAAATGGCTTTCAACAGGTTCTTTTTTGTTTTGCGGAAATGTAGTAGCCGGATCGCCCGTTTTTCGCTAAAATAAATATATTTTTCTTAGGAGGATCACAGGAATGTCAGGAAAAACATACGGCTATGTCCGCGTATCGACCAAAGGGCAGAAGGAGGACCGTCAGCTGATCGCCATGCGGGAGTTTGGGGTTCCGGAGGACTGCATCATGATAGAGAAGCAGTCCGGGAAAGATTTTTCCCGCCCGGTATATCTCCGGCTGGTGCAGATTCTGGAGAGCGGGGACGTGCTGGTGGTCAAGAGCATCGACCGTCTGGGCCGCAGCTACGAGGAAATCCTGGAGCAGTGGGCCGGGCTGACCAGGGAGCGGGGCGTGGCCATTGTGGTGCTGGACATGCCCCTGCTGGACACCCGGGCGGACCGGGACCTGGCCGGCGTCCTGATCGCGGACATCGTGCTCCAGCTTCTCAGCTACGTGGCCCAGACGGAGCGGGACTTTATCCGCCAGCGGCAGGCCGAGGGCATCGCGGCGGCCAAGGAGCGGGGCGTCCGGTTTGGCCGGACGCGGATTCCCATGCCGGAGCGTTTTGAGGAGCTGGCGGAGGACTGGTGGTACGGGCGCGTCAGCGCGGCGCGGGCCGGGAAGGAGCTGGGGATATCCCGCACCACCTTCAAGCACCGGGCCGAGGAGTGGGGCGCGGCGGAGGGCCTGGACCGCCGCGCCGCGCCCCGGCTGGCGGTAAACGGACCGGTATGACGGGCGGGGCGCGGTCAGGCGTTTATCAGATAGATGCCGAGATTCAGGTATCCCGCGAAAGCGGCCCAGAGCAGATAAGGGACCATCAGGTATCCCGCCGGCTTTGATAAGCGATAAAACCGCAGGGCCGCCGCCAGGATCAGGACCCACAGGACCGCCAGCCAGAAAAACGCGAACAGATAGCGGCCCATGTTAAAAAACAGGATCGTCCACAGGAAGTTGAAGCCCAGCTGGACGCCGTACAGCGTCAGCGCCTCGTTCACGGCGCGGCGGGGGCCGCCGGAGCTCCGGACCAGGTACGAGGCGGCTCCCATCATCAGATACAGGATGGTCCATACGGCCGGGAACAGCCATCCTGGCGGCGACAGCGGCGGCTTGTTCAGCAATTCAAATCGTTCCATGGCGTTCCGGGTCAGAAACGCGGAGAGCGCCCCCGTCAGCAGCGGGATCAACAGACAGAGAATCAGAGCCTTTCGGTTTTTCATCAAAGACCACCTCCATGCCAACAGCTTACGCCGGGGGAGGCAATTTTATCCATTCCCTGTCACAGACATGTTCCGCCGGCGCTGCCGGTGAACGCCCCCTCCGCGATGGCGGGGACGCCGTTCACGAATACCCAGTCCATCCCCCGCGCCAGCCGGTCCGGCTCCCGCCATGTGCCGGTCTCGTGGATGCCCACCGGGTCGAAGAGGCACAGATCTCCGTCCGCCCCGGCCGCGACGCGGCCTTTTCCGGTCAGATGGAACCGCTCCGCCGGCTGGCGGGTAATCTTGCGGACCGCCTCCGGCAGCGTCAGCACGCCCCGCTCCCCCACATAGACCTCCAGCAGCCGTGGGAACGCGCCGCAGACCCGCGGGTGGGCCAGACCGGCGGGATAGGTGGCGTCGGAGATAACGCCGGAAAACGGTGAGCGGAGGATGTCCTCGATATCCGATTCGTGGGCGATAAAGTCGATCATGGACACCGCGCAGCGCTCCTCCGCCAGCAGGTCGAAGAGCGCGTCATAGGGGTCCTTCCCCTTCGCCGCCGCGATTTCGGCGATGGACCAGCCCTCAAAGGCCGCGTTCTCCGGCAGGCGCATGGAAGCCGCCCGGATGTTCTCGAAGCCCACCAGGGCCGCGATATTCTCAAAGTCCGAGTCCTCCTCCATCCTCCGGCGCATCCTCCGCCGGTCCGCCGGGTCCCGGAGGGCGGCGGTCAGCTGATTGATGCCCCCGGCCTGGAACTCCGGCGGCAGGACGTGGATGAGCTGGGTGGATCCGGCGGGATAGGGATAGACGTCGCACATGACGTCCAGTCCCTCCTCCCTGGCCTGGGCAATGAGGCGCAGCATCTCCGGGACCGCTTTCCGCCAGTTCCGGCGGCCGATGGCCTTTAAATGGCTGATTTCCACCGGCGTCTCCAGGGCGCGGGCCACGTCCAGCATCTCCCGCAGGGCGTCCGCCACGCCGTCCCCCTCCTGGCGCATGTGAACGGTGACGACCCGCCCGCTCCGCCGCAGAGGCTCCAGCGCGCGGATCAGCTGGTCCGTGGTGTAAAAGCATTCCGGCGCGTAGCCCAGTCCCAGGGAGGCCCCCAGCGCGCCGTCAGAGAGCGCACGCTCCAGCGCGGCGTGGAGCTGGCGGTATTCGCCGCCGGTCAGCGCCCTTTCCTCAAAGCCTGAAACGCAGGCCCGCAGGGTTCCCATGCCCGCCAGCATCCCGGCGTTCAGGGGCAGGCCCGTCCGGCCCGCCCGCGCCCGGTAGTCCGCCAGGGTGGGGAACGCCTCCTCTCCCCTGCCGGTGATGGGGTCCAGGTAGTCCAGCACCGCGTCCCGGTGCGGTCCCGCCACCGGGGCCAGGGACAGGCCGCAGTTCCCGTTGATGATGGTGGTCAGGCCCTGGGCCAGCTCCGCCCTGCCGAAGCCGGGGCGGAAGACCGCCGCGTCGGCGTGGCGGTGGATGTCAATGAAGCCAGGGGTCAGCGTCCGGCCCCTGCCGTCGACGACATGAGCGCTTTCTCCGGCGACATCCGGCCCCGCGGCGGCAATTTTGCCCTCGCTGAGCGCCACGCTGCCGGAGAAGGCCGGGCTGCCGGAGCCGTCCAGGATTTGCACGTTCTTGATGAGATAATCAAACATAGCGGCACCTTCTAAAATGGCATAAAATAAGGATGGGGGCGGTCCCTGCGGACCGCCCCCTTGCGTCAGATACAGGGAATCGTATCAGTCTTCCTCGTAGGCCAGCTCCGTGGTGGGATTCTTGGGCGGGAAGATCTTGGAAAACACCAGGAAGAACACCAGCGCCACGACCAGTCCGGGGACGATGGGCTGGCTGATCTTCATACCGAACAGCATACCCTTGGAGATTTGCTCCAGGTACACCACCACAACGGTGCCGGAGATCAGCGCGGCGATGGTGCCGGCTGTGGAAGCGCCCTTCCAGTAGTGGCCCAGCACGTAGGGGAAGAAAGCCCCGGCGGCGCGGAGGGTGAAGCAGAACATCAGCAGGGAAACGATGCTGCCGGTGTTGAACAGCGCCACCAGCATGGCGGCCACGCCGCAGATGGCCATGGTAATCTGGGTAACGCGCATGATCTCCTGACTGGAGGCATTGGGCTTGATGATGGTGTGATAAATGTCGTTGGCGAAAATGGAGCCTGCGCCCAGCAGGTCAGAGTCCGAGGAGGACATGGTGGCGGAGATGATGCCCGCGAAGAGCAGGCCGCAGATGACGGTGGGCATGACCTTGATGGCCAGCACCGGCAGCGCGTAGCGCGCGCCCACGTCGGCGAACTCGGCGGAGCTGAACTGACCCATGTTGATGAGCGCCAGGGTAATGATGCCCAGGATGGCGGGGATGAACGCGTAGATGAAGTTCACCAGCGCGGCCAGGATGGAGCCCTGCCGGGCGGCCTTGCCGTCGCGGGCGGCGTAGTAGCGGGAGACAGCCTCCTGCCCCACCGTGAAGGTGGCCACATACATGATGGTCAGGGAAATGACCGCCGTGGGGCTGTAGCCCTTGAACATATCGAAGGTCTCGGCGGGCACGTTGGCGACAACGTTGCTCCAGCCGCCCGCCATATTCATGGCGAAGGGCACGGCAATGATCATGCCGATGACGATCAGGAACACCTGGATGAAGTCGGTGAGGGTCACGGACCACAGACCGCCCATGATGGAGTACAGCGTCACCACCACCGCCACGATCAGCACGGCGGT
Organism: Oscillibacter sp.; assembly: GCA_014799925.1. Lineage (GTDB taxonomy): Bacteria > Bacillota > Clostridia > Oscillospirales > Oscillospiraceae > Pelethomonas. Next base: position 74,679 of record JAAVHC010000003.1, on the reverse strand, counting down.
CTTATAGTTGATGCCCAGCATGGTAGACAGGATGACCGAAGAGGCGATAAACTGACTGGCCGTCGCGCCAATCAGCGGCAGGAGCATGATGACGGCGGTGATGAGTCCGGCGCTCTTGCCATAGCGGCGGCGGAAGTACTCCGGGACGGTCTTGACCGTGGCGGCCCGGAACTTGGGGGCCAGGAAGGTCAGGATCACGAAAGCGAAGCCCATGGTGATGATGTACCACGCGGCGGAGATGCCGTGACTCTCCATGCCCTGCTGCACCACGCCCAGGGAGCTGCCGCCGCCGATCTCGGTAGCGGCCAGGGTTCCGGCCATCAGGAAGGGGCCCAGGCGGCGTCCGGCCACCATGAAATCCGTGTTGGATGTAATCTTCTTGGAGGAATACCAGCCGATGAACAGCATGATCAGCAGGTAGACCACAACAATTGCGGTAACGACGATATTGACTTGCATTGCTTTTCTCCTTTTCTCTTACTCCTGTTTTGATTCGCTTTTACGGATCTTCACAAAGCGGTTAAACCGTTCTGTGCAGCCGTGATATGCGGGAACACGCCTCCTTTCTCAGATTGGGACCAGCATACCATATTCTTCCTCCAGTGTAAAGAGGTCCGACAATAAATTGTCTAATTGGCCATAAAACAACCGGCCGTTTTTTGTCTATTTTTGATAATCCATATTGGCAAGCCGGCCAACCTGTGGTATACTGGCCGCGGGCCGCGGCGCGGCCGTTCCATGAAAGAATGATTTTTCAGGAGGGAATGTCATGATAGTGACTCCGGAGAGAAAGCAGGAAATCGCCGCCCTGGCGAAAGCACTTGTTTCCCGGCCCAGCTGTTCCGGCCGGGAACGGGAGGCGGCGGAGGAGCTGAAGCGGTATCTGTCCGCCCACGGCTTTGACCGTGTGGAGACGGACCGGTACGGCAGCGTTGTCGGACGGATCAAGGGCGCCAGGCCCGGCAGACGGCTCCTGTTTGACGGGCACCTGGACACCGTTCCCGTGGCGGACCCCGCCGCCTGGAAGCACGCCCCCTTCTCGCCGGAGGAGTCGGACGGGAAGCTCTATGGCCGGGGGGCCAGCGATATGAAGGGCGCGGTGGCCGCCTTTACCGCCGCCGCCGGTTTCTTCGGGGCGGACCGGAACCGGGATTTTCCGGGAGAGATATGGATTGCCGGCGTGGTCCACGAGGAGTGCTTTGAGGGCGTAGCCGCCCGAAGCGTCAGCGAAATCGTGAAGCCGGACTGCGTGGTCATCGGCGAGGCGTCGGCGTGCGATCTGAAGATCGGTCAGCGGGGCCGGGCGGAGATTGTGGTGGAGACCTTCGGCGTCCCGGCCCACTCCGCCAATCCGGAGAAGGGCGTCAACGCGGTGTACGGCATGTGCCGGGTAGTGGAGGCCCTGCGGAAGCTGGAGGTCCCGGCGCATCCGGTGCTGGGCAGGGGAATTTTAGAGCTGACCGACATCCAATCCACCCCCTACCCCGGCGCGTCCGTGGTTCCCTCCCGCTGCCGGGCCACCTATGACCGCCGCCTGCTGGTGGGAGAGACCAGGGAGAGCGTCCTGTCGCCCATCCGGGCTGTGTTGGAGGAGCTGATGGCGGAGGATCCCGGTCTTCGGGCGGAGGTCTCCTTCGCCCGGGGCGAAGCCTCCTGCTATACCGGGGAGACCATCCGCGCTGAGCGGTTCTTCCCCGGCTGGCTGTACCGGGAGGAGGAGCCCTTCGTCCAGGCGGTCCTGGCGGAACTGCGGGCCATCGGGCAGGACCCGGTGGTAACCCGGTACAGCTTCTGCACCAACGGCAGCCACTACGCCGGAGAGGCCGGGATTCCCACCATCGGCTTCGGACCCTCTCTGGAGTCCCTGGCCCACACGGACGACGAGTACGTGGAAACCGCCCAGCTGGAAAAGGCCTGCGAGGGTTATTACGCCATCATGAGTGCGCTGCTGCGGTAAAACCGTTTACAGGCAGCGCGGCCCGATGAGGATGCCGGACTTTGCAGAGATGGATTCTGCAAGGTCCCGCGTCCTCATCGGGCCGTGTTTCGTCCTGATGGAAAAATACAGTTTATACTTTTTTAAGAAAAAGTATTACAGTTTCTCCCCTTTCCGCCGGACGATGCAGCGGTCCAGTCCGCATTTCTTGGTATAGCCGTCGTCCACATACTGCTCATAGTCCTTTCCGGACCCCAGCAGCTCCACGTCCATCAGATCCAGCTCCGCCGTATTGGCCGCGCTCTTTCCCACGGGGACCAGCTTTCCCTGCCGGATATAAAACACGACCTGGTTCAGCGGGACCATCACCGTCCGCTCCCCGGCGCACACGTCCATACAGGTGAAGCCCTCGCTGCTGAAGCGGACCTCGGTCATGGGCTCAGGCAGATAGACGATCCGGCCCTTGACCCCCTGCTCCAGGACCGGCGCGATCATGACGCTTTCGCCCACCATCAGCTGGTCCTCGATCTGCCGGACCTTTTCATCCCGGGGATAGTCGAAGGCCAGGGGTCTGATCAGCATGTCCTGCCGCAGGGCGGCCTTCATAAACTCGGAATAGAGATACGGCAGCAGCCGGTAGCGCAGGGTGATGATGGTCCGGAAATCCTCCGGATTCCGGAAGCGGAAGCACTCCTGCTTCTTTGTGAAAATGGCGGAGTGGTTCCGCATCAGCGGCGTAAACACCGAGACCGCCAGCCACCGCAGCATCAGCTCGCGGCTGCTGTTTCCGCCAAAGCCGCCGGTGTCCGCGCCGCTGTATAAAAAGCCGCACATATTGAGGGAAGGCATATGGTACACGTTCTGCCGCAGCATTTCCCAGGTAGAGGCGTTATCGCCCGTCCATATGCCGCCGTACCGGTGCGCGCCGATATAGGAGGACCGGGAGAACAGCAGGTAGCGGTTGTCCAGCAGACGCTCCAGCCCTTCTCCGGAGGCCCTGGTCATCATGGCTCCGAAGATATTGTGAACCTCATAGTTGCTTTTTTCCCTTCCGTCGTCCAGCCGGTGGAAGAAGTCCTTGAAATCCGCGGTATGGCGCTCCGGCTGATCCGGGTCGCCCCGCTCCGCGTCAGGCTTCGCTCCCTTGGCCCGATACTCTGTGGAGAAGATGGCGGGCTCGTTCATATCGTTCCAGAAGCCCTCCAGGCCCAGGCTGGTGTAGACCCTGTACTGCTCCCCGAACCATTTCCGGACTTCCTCCCGGAGGAAATCCGGGAAATGGGTCATGCCGGGCCAGACCTCCGCCTTGAAGTCCTTTCCCTCGCGATTTTTGCAGAAGTATCCGTTCCGGACGCCCTCCTCGTAGACGGGATTGCCCGGCTCGATCTTGATTCCGGCGTCTACGATCGGCACCAGATGGATCCCCCGCTCCTTCATCCTAGCGGAGTAATCCTCCAGATTCGGGAACCGGCGGCGGTTGACCGTGAAGTCGATATACCGGTCCATGTAGTCGATGTCCATGCAGATGTAATCCAGAGGAATGCCCGCTTCCTGGTGCCGGGCGGCTACCCGGCTGACGTCCAGCTTTGTTTTATAGCCCCATCGGCTCTGACCGTAGCCAAAGGCCCAGAGGGGAGGCAGGAAGCTCCGTCCGATGACGCCCAGGAACTGCTTTACCACGTCATAGGCGCTTTCCCCTTCGATCAGGTACAGCCGGAGATCCTGGGACTCGCAGGCCACGGTCAGCGTGCCGTCCCGTTTGGCGTCGATGTCAAAGACCACCTTTGCGGGGGTGTCGAAGAACGCGCCGAAGGGACTTTCCCCGTCCACTACAACAAAATTATGTGCGCCGTACATGGAGGGCATGTCGTCCCGGTGCCTGGGATCATCGTAGTTAAAGCTGATGTAGCGGGCACCCCGCTTATTGATGCCCCGCATGGTCTCGCCCAGGCCATAAACGGCGTCGCCTTCTCCCAGCGGACAGGAGAAGATCTGCGGCGACCCTTTTTCCCGGGTAAACCGGCGCAGCCGCTCATGATCGCTGACCGGAATATCTTCTGCCACCGCAAAGGTTTCGACAGGGGTGCCGTAAGAAAATTGTGTAATCATGTTTTTCCCTCCCTATTGATATGCTATCTCCTTGATGCTTTTTTCAAAAAAAGTATTACTGTACGATCACGTTCTCTTTCCCCAGCGCCTCCGTCAGCTCCTCCACCAGGGACTTGCCCAGCAGGCAGCTGGTTCCCATCCGTTTCCCGGTATCCGTAAAAACGATCCTGGCCGGCGTGCCGCCGGGGAACATGGCGATGACCCGGTTGATATGGGCCAGCACCGGCGCCGATGCCGAGGGCAGGCGCAGCCAGAGCGTCTTCCCCTCCAGCACTTGAACGCCCGGCGCCTGTCTGGGCGGGTCCATGGCCGGAGGCTGCCGCTCCCCGGCGCCCCGGAGGGCATAGACCTCGTCGCACATGATCTGGGGCGGCTTCTCATCCCGGACGGACAGCTTTCCCCGGACCAGCACCGCGCTGTCCGGCGCCAGCATCCGGCCGAACCGCTCCAGCGTTTTGGAAAAGCACAGCAGCTCGATGGACCCGGTGTCGTCCTCCACCGTAGCATAGGCCATCAGGCTGCCGCCGCGCGTGGTACGAGTGCGGTAGGCGGTAACGATGCCCCCGACGGAGATCCGCTGGTCGTCCTGATAAAGGGTCGGCCCGCCCTCCTGGGAAAAATCCTCGTTGATGGAGCCGATATGGACCGCCCCGGCCTTCCGGACCGCGTCCCGGAAAGCGTTCATGGGATGGCCGGAGAGGTACATCCCCGTAACCTCCCGCTCCTGCCGCATCCGCTCCTCCAGTGCGTATTCCGGGATATCCGGCAGATGGACATGGAAGGAGGCCGCCCGCTCCTGGGAAGAATTCATGCCAAAAAAGTCCAGCTGTCCCTCCACGTTCTGCCGGCGGCTCCCGGCGATGGAGTCCAGCAGCTTGTCGCTGACGGCAATCAGCTGGCTGCGGAAGGCCCCGAAGCTGTCAAAGGCTCCCGCCCGGATCAGATTCTCCAGCGCTCGTTTATTCATGTCCGTTCCATACATCCGCTGGCAGAAATCCTGAAAGCCGGTAAAGCTCCCGTTGGCCTCCCTCTCCTTCACCACATTCTGAATGAAGCCCCGGCCGATATTCTTGATGGCAACCAGCCCGAACCGGATACCCCCCTCCTCCACCGTGAAGCTGTCCCTGGACTGATTCACGTCCGGCGGCAGCAGGGCAATGCCCATCTCCCGGCACTCGCCGATATACTCCGCCACCTTGTCGGACACATCCAGTACGCTGGTCAGCAGGGATGCCATGTACTCCTTGGGATAGTAGTACTTGAACCACGCCGTCTGATAGGCCACCACCGCGTAGCAGACCGCGTGGGCCTTGTTGAAGGCATAGTTGGCGAAATCGTAGATTTCATCGTAAATGGCCTGGGCAATGTCCTCCGGAATGCCGTTTGCCACGCAGCCGGCGATGTTCCGCAACCGATCGCCGTGGAGAAACGCCTCCTGCTCCCTGGCGATATCCTTGGCCTTCTTCTTGCTCATGGCCCGGCGGACCATGTCGGCCTGTCCCAGGGAGTAGCCCGCCAGCTGCTGGAAAATCTGCATGACCTGCTCCTGATAGACGATGCACCCGTAGGTAATGGAGAGAATTGGTTCCAGGGCCGGGTGCTTGTAGGTCACCAGCTTCGGGTCATGCTTGCAGGCGATGAACCGCGGGATGGATTCCATAGGCCCCGGACGGTACAGGGCCACGATGGCCGTCAGGTCCTCGATGGACTGGGGCTTCAGCCCCACGCACACCCCGGTCATCCCGGCGGACTCCATCTGGAACACGCCGCTGGTTTTTCCCTGGGTGAGCATGTCATAGACCGCCTGGTCCCCCTCCCGCACGTCCTCCAGGCTGAACTCCGGATTCCGCCGCCGCACCATTTCCACCGCGTCGTCCAGCACCGTCAGGTTGCGAAGGCCCAAAAAGTCCATTTTCAGCAGGCCCAGCTCTTCCAGCGTGACCATGGAGTACTGGCAAACGATGGTTTCATCGTTTCTGGCCAGCGGGACATAGGTATACACCGGATTCTTGGTGATGACCACCCCGGCGGCGTGGGTGGAGGCGTGACGGGGCACGCCCTCCAGCGACTTGGCGGTGTCGATGAGCTTTTTGATCCGCTCGTCGCCCTCGTACATATCCTTCAGGGGCTTGCTCAGCCGCAGCGCCTCGTCCAGCGTGATGTGCAGCGCGCCGGGGCCGCTGGGCACCTGCTTGGCCACCAGGTCCACATCGGCGTAGGGCATATTCAGCACCCGGCCCACGTCCCGGATGGCGCCCCGGGCGGCCATGGTGCCGAAGGTGACGATCTGGGCCACCCGGTCGTCGCCGTACTTCCGGCGGACATACTCGACGACCTCGTCCCGGCGGGTATCGCCGAAGTCCATGTCGATATCCGGCATACTCACCCGTTCCGGGTTCAGGAAGCGCTCGAAGTACAGGCCGTACTTCATGGGCTCCACGTCGGTGATGTCCAGACAGTAAGCCACCATGCTCCCGGCGGCGGAGCCGCGCCCCGGCCCCACCGGGATTCCCTTCCCGCGGGCATACCGGACAAAGTCAGAGACGATGAGGAAATAGTCGGTAAAGCCCATGGTCTCGATCATGTTCAGCTCATAGTCCAGCTGCTGGTGGTATTCCGGATGCCGTCCCCGGTACTTCCGGGCGAAGCCCTCCTCGCACAGCTTCCGGATATAGGTCTGGGAGGTCTCCCCCTCCGGCACCCTGAACTCCGGCAGGTGGTACTTGCCGAAGGTAAATTCCAGATTGCACAGCCCGGCGATCCGACCGGTGTTCTCGACGGCGTCCGGATACTGTCTGAATAATTTCTCCATTTCCTCCGTGGAGCGGACGTAGAAATTGCGGGGCTCGTAGCGCATCCGCTTCTCGTCCTCCACCATCTTGCCGGTCTGGATGCACAGCAGTACGTCGTGGGCCTCCGCGTCCTCCGGGGCCAGGTAGTGGCAGTCGTTGGTACACACCAGCGGGATGCCGGTCTCCTCGTGGATGCGCAGCAATCCCTGATTCACAATGGCCTGGTTCCGGATGCCGTGGTCCTGAAGCTCCAGGTAGAACCCGTCGGGGCCGAAAATATCCCGCATTTCCAGGGCGTAGGCTTTCGCGCTGTCATAGGCGCCGTTGATGAGCCGCCTGGGGATCTCCCCCGCCAGGCAGGCGGACAGGGCGATGAGCCCGCCGCTGTGGTTTTTCAGCAGTTCCATGTCGATCCGGGGCTTGATGTAGAAGCCCTCCACGAAGCCCTTGCTGACCATATAGCTGAGGTTTTTATATCCCTCCTCATTGCGGCACAGCAGGACCAAGTGACGGCTTTCCGCGTCCAGCTCGTGGACCCGGTCGAACCGGGTTCGCCCGGTTGGCGTCACATAGACCTCGCAGCCGATGATGGGCTTGACGCCCTCGGCCCTACAGGCACGGTAGAAGTCGACGGCCCCGTACATGACGCCGTGGTCCGTGACCGCCACCGCGGTCTGGCCCAGCTCCTTGATTCTTTTCGCCAGGCCGTTGATTTTGCAGAAACCGTCCAGAAGGCTGTATTCGGTATGGACGTGGAGGTGGACAAATGACATTTCTTTTCCTCTCATCTTTCTATGCGCCCTGCGGGCGCAGGGCCGATCGTTTCTTATTGATAGCCCGGGCTCCCGCGCCCGGACGGCGGCCTACTTTTTGTGTGGACAAAAAGTAGGCAAAAAACCACCAAAACCGTGCGGTTTTGGAATCCCTTACTTTTATTATTATTTTTGCGCCCGTGGCACAGTCTGGTTTTGTCTGCCGTACTGCCGTCCGCTTCGTTCCACTTCTGCACCTATTTTAGTGTGGTCATCGGCAGCCCCTACCATACTGCTTTGGGAACTCCCGGCGATGGTATGCACCGATTAAAGCAGCGGCTTAGCTTCCTCTGGGTCCGTTAGAACTCGTGGGTAGACGCAGGCACCGGCGCATTTGGGTAAGCATTTGGGTAGAACCAAACCCGGTACGTCGCAGCGTTAATCATCAAAACATTCGGGGATTCTCAAGGGGCCAAAGCCCCTTGAGGGTGCTTTTGATTCTTTTCCCACAAGGGAAAAGAATGTCCCGCCCGCTTTTCAAGTGCAACTCCAGTTGCACTTGATTTTAGAACATATGTTTCACGTGAAACATTTTTAAATCACGATTTCTTCCCCGCATGACAGGTAATGCATCCGGGGCAGGCGGTCCGCCAGAAAACGGAACGCTTCCTCCCCCGTACAGTGGCAGGTGTAGAAATCCATATCGTACCGCTTCAGCTCGCCGGCGATTCCCTCCAGGATATCCTGCGGCACGGACTTTTTCGTCACAGGCACAATCAAATGATACCCTCCCACGCAGACGCCGGGGCCGTACTCCCGCGCCCGTTCCAGGATGTTGACCACGCCGCAGTGTCCGCAGCCCATGACCAACGCGTTTTTCTTCCCGAAGATCACCAGATTCTGCTCATGGGCAAAGGCATCCGGTCCAGCTTCATCATACAGCGTGTCGTTGGCCGTGGAATGACATTTCAAGGTATCCGTCACCGTGAACAGCAGCAGCTCCTCGTCGATCTGCCGCTCCCCCTCCAGCAGGACCACCTGGGGATGCTCCATCAGCTTCCGGTCCAGGCCGATCGGGACCTTGAGGAACCCCAGCGACTTGGAGAAGTGCTTCTCAAACGCCCGGCGCTGGATGTAGATCTTCGCTCTATGATTGATCTTCAGGAAGGCTGCCAGAGCGCCGCCGTGGTCGAAATGCCCGTGGGATATTACAACCGTATCCGCCAGCGACAGGTCGATGCCCCGCTTTTCCGCGTTTTTCAGCAGGGTATCGTCCGGTCCCAGGTCGAACAGCAGCTTGTGCTTCTCCGTTTCGATATACAGGGCCAGTCCGTGGACCGGCGTCAGATCGCAGTCTGATTTGTTTTCTACCAGCGCGGTAATTTTCATGGCCGTTCCCTTCTCTCTATGTCCTGCTCAGCTCCACCAGCTTCCGGAGCCGGTGGTTGAGGCAGCTCTTGGTGATGGGCGGGTCGAACTCCTCCGCCAGCTGGCTCAGGGTCAGCTCCGGATAGGTCTCCCGGAGAATGATGGTCTCCTTCAGCGGCGCGGACAGTCCCTCCACCCGGTCCAGCTCATACAGCCGCCGGATGGCCTCCAGCTGTTCCTGGGCGGCGTCCACCGCCTTGTCCAGGTTGGCCGCCTCACAGTTCACCCGGCGGTTCACGCCGTTACGCAGCTCCTTCTCCGCTTTTGTGTTCATCAGCGCCATGGCGGACACCGGCGCGCCCATAAGGGTCAGCAATTCCTCAATCTGCTCGCTGCTCTTGAAATAGGTGACCCGGCTGCCGTTCCGGGTGGTCTGCCCCGGCTGACGGCCCATGTCCGTCAACAGCGCCTGCATCTCCCGGCTGGCCTGGGCATGGCTGGTCACCAGCTCCATGTGGTAGCGCTTGCTGGGTTCCGTCACGCTCCCTCCCGCCAGGAACGCGCCCCGCAAAAACGCGGCCCGGCAGCACTCCTCCTCCAGCAGCCCGAAATTGATATGCAGCACCGGGCTCTGCCGGGAGTCAAAGCCAAAGGCGTCAATGATCCGGCGGATTTTCTCTTCGCCGGTCAGCTGGAAAATGTATTTCCGCTCTCCCTCCCCGGGCATGCGGTCAAATTTCAGTCCGAAGGCCCGGCCCAGCAGCGCGGGCAGCCGCGCCGCGAAGCTTTCACTCTCCGTAATCAGCCGCACCTCCTGCGGGGTAAAGGTGTTTCCGTACAGCAGCGCGCCGTACGCCTCCGCCCTGGCGCAGCACGGTCTGTCCAGCCCCGTCCGGCATAATTCGGTTTTTACATCGCTGGAAAAAGACATGGCCCCGCCTCCCGCGTTTATTTCTGTTTCAGTATACCATCTTCCGGCACGTAAATCAATGTCGGCCGGAAAAATTGCCTGCCCGGATTTTTCCGCTCCGGCGGCACCCGTTCCGCGGCGGAGCGGATGCCGTGAGAATCATGGATTGACAATTTCTCATTCAGGTGGTATAAAAAAAGCAAGGAGGGATCATCATGAAAATGTACCAGAATATGATGGAAACAATGGTTGAAGATACACTGGATATCGTCCTTCCAGAGCTGGATTGCTGCACATGTGAGTTTTGCCGGAATGATATGGTCGCCTATGCGCTCAATCATCTTCCTCCCCGGTATGTGGTGACCCAGTCCGGCAGCGTTATCAGCAAAGCGGATACCATGCGGATCCAGCACATGACCGATATACGGACCGCGCTGGTACAGGCCGCCCAGGTAGTGAAGGAGCACCCCCGGCATTAGAGCAGCACCCAAAAATACTGAGAAAAGTTCAGCGGTCCAGAAAACGCATGGCCGCGTTGTCGTCCTTGACGGGCGTCAGCCCGTCTGTGTCCTCCGCCTTGCCCTGCGTTCCCTGCCCTCGCTTCCTTTTTTCTCATTATTTCTGGGAACTGCTCTAGTTTTCCGTCACGGTCTCGGTGGCCCGCTCCGGCAGGAGGGATCCGTCAAAATCGTAGTAATTCCGCCCTGCCTCCGCGGTAAAGTCCGCCGCCTGCCGGTCGGTAAACATAAAACTGAGGAAGGGCGGCAGCTTCGAGCTGCGGGGGCAGGCATCAAAGTGATACCACCCGTCGCCGCAGTTGACCAGGTTCCAGAAATGCCGCGTCTCGCCGCCCACCCGTTCCACTGCCAGGTTGTCGATCCCCAGAGCTGTCAGCAGGGCCCGGGACACAGCGTAGTAGGTGAAGCAGTCGCCCTTTCCGGTGGTCAGTCCGGTGTAAGCGCCGGTCTTCCAGTCCGACTTGTCGGAGTGGCCGGTATAGATGATATGATCGTGGACATAATCAAAAACCGCCCGCGCCTGCTCCAGGCGGGTCATGCCGTCCCAGACGATCTCATCCAGCACATCCGCCGTCAGCTCTTCAAACTCCTCGTCTGTAAAGGGCTGATCCTTTGCGAAGGATCCTTCGTCATCATCTCCGCCGGACGCAGCCGGCGCCGGTTCGGCGGGGATGGACGCCGGCGTATGGAGCGGCTGCGTCTGAGAAGATTGTTTTTCCTGTCCGGGCGTGGACCGGGCCGCCGCCCATTGAGTCGTGCGATAACCCGCATAGAGGGCCAGCGCGGTCATCAGCAAGACAGCCAAAAGAAGTCCCCGCACCCTGCGCCTCCGCCGGGCGCGCCGGACCCGGTTCACCCGGCGGAGCTGGGCCATATCTTCCAGGGCCGGTTCTGCCATTCTTTCTCTGGACATAAATTCCTCCTTGCCGCGCCTCCGGCAGGAGGGGCTCGTCCCCTTGCCTTTTGGCGCTGAGCGGTCCGCCGGTACCGGCGGTTTATGTCCCGTATTTTCTATGTCCAGAGCATCAGATTCAAATCACGCCGCCATCAAAACGGCCTCATTTGCTTTTCTGTTTTTCAGATTATTGGACCATACGAATGATTCGCTTGTTTTTCCGTCAGACAGGCAGTCCCAGCAGCCGGCGGCGTATCATATCGAAGGCGTTGCCGGCCGCGGCGGAGCGCACCCGGTCCCGGCCCCTCCCCCTGCCGCAGGATAGCTTCCTGCAAATCGTCTCGTTCCCGTCCGTCAGGGCGATAAAAACCGTTCCCACCTCATTGCCGCGGTCATCCGTGTCCGGTCCGGCTACGCCGGTGACAGACAACGCCAGGTCGCTGCCGCAGATTTTCCGGCAGCATTCCGCCATGGACCGCGCCACCGGCTCGCTCACCGCGCCGAACCTCTCCAGCAGCTCCTCCGGCACGCCCAGCACCCCGGCCTTCACGCCGTTGGTATAGCTGACCACGCCGCCCCGGAACACCCCGGACGCGCCGGGAAGATCCGTCATCCGTTTGGCCACAAGCCCGCCCGTGCAGCTTTCGGCGGCGGAGAGGGTCAATCCCCGCTCCCGCAGCAGGCCGGACACCACCGCTTCCAAGCTTTCCACGTCCACGCCGTAGACCACGTCTCCCAGGATCCCCCTCACCCGCTCCACCAGCGGTGCCAGCATGGCCTCGGCTTCCTCCCTCGTACCCGCCCTGGCGGTAGCCCGGACCATGCACTCGTTCAGCTTGGCATAGGGGGCCAGGGTTGGATTGGTCAGCGTTGTCATGGGTTCCCGCAGAGCTTCCTCCACAGAGCTTTCCCCCATGCCGAAAATCTTGATCTCGTGGCTGACGATCACGCCGTCGGTCAGCTTTTCCAGATACCGCGCCGCCCGGTTTTCAAACATGTACCGGCACTCGAAGGGCGGCCCCGGTAGCATCAGCACATGGACGCCGTTTTCCTCAAACGCGCAGCCGGGGGCGGTGCCCACGGGGTTGTCAAACACCGTGCAGTTCACCGGCAGCATGGCCTGCTGGACGTTATTTTCCGGCATGGTCTTCCCCATTTTGGTCTGGAACCATGCCCTGATTTCCTCCAGGATGTCCTCGTGCAGCTCCAGCTCCCTGCCGAAGGTCCTGCAGATCGTCTGTTTGGTCAGGTCGTCATAGGTGGGCCCCAGGCCCCCGGTGGTAATGATGATATCCGCCCGCCTCCGGGCGGTCTTCAGGACCTCTTCCAGGCGCTGCGGGTTGTCCCCCACCACCGTATGGTGGTGGACGGTGATTCCCAGAGCGCTTAATTTTTCCGAGAGCATCTGGGCATCGGTGTTGGCAATATTGCCCAGAAGCAGCTCCGTTCCTACGGCAATCAGTTCGGCTGTCATCTTAAATATCCTTTCTTTGCCATCTCCAGTCGGCAGACGGTAGTGGTTTCGATACGGAAGTTCCGGGCTTCCGCGCCCGGACGACGGCCTACTTTTGCCACGCGGCAAAAGTAGGCAAAAACGCGCCAGAACCATACGGTTCTGGACTCCCTTGAGCGTCGCCGGAGGCGGCACCTCATGTTTTGATTTGTTTTGCGCTTGTCCTGTAGTCCGTCCGATCTAAACCGGGCTGCGGGTGTGGTTTCCTCTGCCTTGCGTCTATTATAGAATGTTGTCGGCAGACCCTACCGTATTGCTTCGGGGACTCCCGGCGGTGGCCAGGTACCAAGCCCAGAAGCGGCTTAGCTTCCTCTGGCTATCGCTAGGGCCCGTGGGTAGACGTAAGCACCGGCGCATCCGGGCAGGCATTTTGGTAGAACCAAACCCGGTACGTCGTAGCGCAAATAAGCAAACAAATTGGAGATTCTTAAGAGGCGGAGCCTCTTAAGTCGCCTTCTTTTGTTACTTTTCTTGGCGAAGCAAGAAAAGTAAACCCTCGCCTCTCCCCCGCCCCGGCAGGGGCAAATCTCAAATAAAATCAGCAGCGGACGCGGCCCGCAGGACCGCGGAAACAGATCATTCTCCCATAGAAATGGTTCTTCTCTCGATACCCGCCGCCGCCCGCTCAATCAATCCATCAACATCCAGCGCCTTCTCATACTCCAGCACCTCCTCCAGATGCGGATGGGTCTTGGGATGCCGGGGCGTAAACACCGTGCAGCAATCCTCGTAGGGCAGAATCGAGGTGTCAAACGTCCCGATCCTCCGGGAAACAGCAATAATCTCCGTCTTATCCATGCCAATTACCGGCCGAAGCACCGGCAGGGTGCATACCTCGTCCGATACCGTCAGCGCGTCCATGGTCTGGCTGGCCACCTGGCCCAGGCTCTCCCCCGTAACCAGCGCCCTGGCCCCTGTGCGGCGGGCCACCGCCTCCGCCAGGCGCATCATGAAGCGCCGCATAATCAGCGTGAAGTGGTCCTCCGGGCAATCCCGGCGGATGGCCTCCTGAATCTCCGTAAAGGGAACGATGTGCAGCTTCATCCGCCCGCACCAGGGAGTCAGCTCCTTTGCCAGCCGGACCACCTTGTCCAGTGCCTGCGGGGAGGTATAAGGCGGAGAATAGAAATGCACCAGCTCCAGCTGTACCCCCCGCTTGGCGATCATGTAGGAGGATACCGGGCTGTCGATGCCGCCGCTGAGAAGGCTCACCGCCGTGCCGCCCATGCCGATGGGCAGTCCTCCCGCCCCCGGCTGACTGGGCCCATGGACGTAGGCCGCTTTCTCGCGGATCTCAACATGGACGCACAGTTCCGGCGTGTGGACGTCCACCTTCAGGTGGGGATAGGCGTCGTGGAGCAGGCCGCCCACGTATTGGCTGATCTCCATACTGTTCATGGGAAAGTGCTTGTCCGCCCGCTTGGTCTCCACCTTGAAGGTTTTGGCGGCGCGAAGCTCCGCGTCCAGATAGTTCCGGGCACAGTGGAAAATGGCGTCCTTGTCCTTGGGACAGGCGCGGGCGCGGGTGGCGGCGATCACGCCGAATACCTGCTTACAGGCCCCGTAGGCCCCCTCCAGGTCGCAGTCCTCATTCCGCGGCTCTACATAGATGGTGCTCTGCTTGGAATAGACATGGAAGCTGCCGTAATGCTGGAGGCGGCGGCGGATGTTGGCGTTGAGCCTGTCCTCAAAGCTCCGGCGGTTCAGTCCCTTGAGCACCACCTCGCCCAGCTTCAGCAGAATAATTTCATTCATGGCATGATTTTCCTTTCCGGCTGTTTGGCTTTCCTGACATATTATAGTGGATTCTCTCCCGGTTTGCAAGGGCGGGCCGCGGAAACGACGGGGATTGTTGGAAAAAAGGATGGAAGCGCCGCGGGAAAGCGCCTCCGCGCCGGCATACTTTTTCTTGAAAAAAGTATCAAAAAGAACTTGTAATTCTGTATCGGCCACATCGAGCGGCCGTGCAGAATTGATTGTGCATGACCGCTCGGCGCGGTCACTGCACAATCTGTACGCTCTCACATGCATTGCAATTCCTGGATTTCCACACGGTGACGGGTTTGCACTTTTCATCAAGGAATCGTATCACGCTTCCCGGCCTGGCCGCATAGAATGGCAAAAACAGGAGGTACGCCCTATGCCTATCATATACCTGAGCCCATCCACACAGGAACGGAATTTATATGTCACCGGCACCGGCAGCGAAGAGGACTGGATGAACCGGCTGGCGGACGCCATGATTCCCTACCTCAACAGCTGCGGCATCCGCTACACCCGCAACACTCCCGACATGACCGCCGGCAGTTCCATCCGCCAGGCCAACCAGGGCTGGTACGATTTCTACCTGGCCCTCCACTCCAACGCGGCGGGAGAGGGCAACTACGGCAATGTCCGGGGGATTATCGCCTTCTACTATCCCACCAGTACCCAGGGACAGCGGGCCGCTCAGATCTTTGTCAACAACCTGCGGGAGATTTATCCCCTGCCTGACCGGGTCGTCACCCGCTCCACCACTTCCCTGGGGGAGGTCCGGGACTCCAAGTTCCCCGCCGTGCTTCTGGAAATCGGATACCATGACAACGTGGATGACGCCAGATGGATCGAGGGGAACATCACCGAAATCGCCCGGAACATCGTTCTGAGCCTCACGGATTACTTCGACATCCCCTTCATCTGGCCTACGGACCCCTGGGACGGCCAGGTTTCTGCCGGCGGCGGCACGCTGAATCTCCGCTCCCGCCCCAATACGAGTTCGTCCGTCATTGCCAGCATCCCGGATGGCGCAGCTGTGCGGGTATACGGGCAGTATGAGGATTGGTATGTCGTGCGGTACGGGGACTACGTGGGATACGCGCTGGCGCGGTTCATCCGTTGAGCGGGCTGCCCGGCCGGAAAAGACATGCGAAGATTTCCCCGCGCTTCCACAGGCGGTAAAAGCGCCATCCCCCAAAATCAGCGGGGGATGGCGCTTCCAAGTGTTCAGTCTGCCTTAGTTCAGGAAATCTTTCAATTTCTTGCTCCTGCTGGGATGGCGGAGCTTGCGGAGGGCCTTGGCCTCGATCTGGCGGATGCGCTCCCTGGTGACGTTGAACTCCTTGCCCACCTCCTCCAGGGTGCGGGTGCGGCCATCCTCGATGCCGAAGCGGAGCTTTAAGACCTTCTCCTCCCGGGGGGTCAGGGTGCTGAGCACGTCCACCAGCTGCTCCTTCAGCAGGGTGAAGCTGGCGGCCTCGCTGGGCTCGCTGGCGCCCTCGTCCGGGATGAAGTCCCCCAGATGACTGTCCTCCTCCTCGCCGATGGGCGTTTCCAGGCTGACGGGTTCCTGAGCAATTTTGAGGATTTCACGCACTTTATCGACGGGCATATTCATCTCATCAGAGATCTCCTCGGGGGAGGGATCGTGCCCCAGCTCCTGAAGCAGCTGGCGGGAGACGCGGATGACCTTATTGATGGTCTCCACCATATGCACGGGAATGCGGATGGTGCGGGCCTGGTCGGCAATGGCGCGGGTGATGGCCTGACGGATCCACCAGGTGGCGTAGGTGGAGAACTTATAGCCCTTGGTATAGTCAAACTTTTCCACCGCCTTGATAAGCCCCAGGTTGCCCTCCTGGATCAGATCCAGAAACAGCATTCCCCGGCCTACATACCGCTTGGCGATGGACACCACCAGACGGAGGTTTGCCTCGGCCAGCTTCTGCTTGGCCTTCTCCCCCTCCTTGATCAGGGCCTTCAGCTGAGCCAGCTCCTCCGGAGACAGGCTGCCCTCCTCCGCAGCGTCCAGCTGCTCCTGGGCCAGATTGCCGCCGCTCATCTTATAGGCCAGCTCTATTTCCTCCTCCGGGGAGAGCAGGGGCACCTTGCCGATCTCCTTGAGATACATCCGCACGGGATCGTCAATGGCGAAGCTGTCCACCAGGGTGTTGGGATCAACCAGCTCCTCCTCCTCAATATCGGCAATCTCGTCCAGAGGCGGGTCCAGATCATCCGGTATCTCCGGCAGGATATCTTCCTCGCTGCCGATCTCAATGGACAGCGCCTCCAGCGAGTCGTAGATCTTCTCCATCTGCTCGCTGTCCAGCTCAATTTCATCCAGGACCTCCACCATCTCCGAGGAATCCAGGCGGCCCCGTTTCTTTCCTCTGGCGAACAGGTCCATGACCTTCTCGTTGGCCGTCAGAATGGCGGCGGCGGGCAGCGAAGCCACCACCTTATCCGGCAGGCGGCTGTACTTTTTCTCCCCCTCCGCCTTCTTTTCCCCCGCGGCGGACCCTGTTTTCATGGTCAGATCGTCCTTCTTCTTTGTCATGCTTGCTTTCCTCCATTGCCCTTTTTCTTTTTGTCTTCCCTGAATTTCTCCACGGCGGCCCGCAGGGGATCGGTCTCCGGATCTTCCCTCCGCCTCTCCGCGGACTGTTGTATCACCTGTATGTAATCCGCCAGGGCCCGGTCCGCGTGGGCGGCGGTCTCCGGCCTTTGCAGAACGCCTGTCAGATGCCCCATCTCCTCCGGCGTGCAGCAGCCGGACAGGGACGCCGCCGTCAGGGTGCGGCCCTCCTCCCGCGCTTCCAGCAGCAACCGGTAAATCCGCCCCAGGAAGGGCGAGCTGAAGCGCTCCGGGTCCAGCTCCCGGCACTTGTCCGCCAGCGTTCCGTCCAGCAGCAGGAGCCGGATGACGCCCTCCTCCGCCATAGCGGAGCGCAGGTCGGTATAACGGATAGAGCGATCCTTCGGCTGCCGCAGGGCCGCGGTGTTGAGATTTTCCCGCTGAAGCTCCCTGCGCTCCCGCCCCCGCCGCTTTCCGCGGGCCCGCTCCACCTCCAGCAGCATGGCGTCCCGGGAGATGCCCGCCGTCTCCGCCGCCCGGCCCGCGTAGACCTCCCGCTCCACGGCATTGGAGAGAGAGGCGATCAGCTGGCTGATCTCGCCGCCGTAGGCGATCTTCTGCTCCGGGTCGCTGAGGTCATACCCGGCGGCCACGGCGGCCATACGGTAGTCCATCTGATTGGCGCTGCCGCTGAGCACGGCCTCGAAGGCCGCGGGGCCCTGGAATTTGATGAAATCGTCCACGTCCTGCTTGACGTACTCCCCGTCCGCCAGGCGGCGGGGGAGCTGAAGGACCCGGACGGTAAACTCGCTGTCCTTCAGCAGGTCGATATTTTTCCGGGTAGCCAGCTGCCCCGCCGCATCGTTGTCGTAGCAGAGCACCAGCTCCTTGGTATACCGGCTGAGGATCTTGGTCTGCTCCATGGTAAGAGCGGTGCCCATAGAGGCCACGGCGTTGTCAAAGCCCGCCTGGTGGAGGGTAATCACGTCAATATTGCCCTCGCAGAGAATGAAATTGGCTCGCTTGGTCTTCTTCGCCAGATTGATGCCGTAGAGGTTCCGGCGCTTGCTGTAAACGATGGTTTCGGTGGTGTTCATATATTTGGGCTCGGACTTGTCCAGCACCCGCCCGCCGAAGGCCACCACGTCCCCCCGCACGTCAATAACGGGGAACATGAGCCGGTTTCGGAACTTGTCATAGAGCCGGCCCTGCTTGTTCTGCACCACCAGCCCCGCCGCCAGCAGGTCCGCCTTGGTATACCCCTTGTCCTGCATGGCGCGCAGCAGGCTGTCCCAGCCCTCCAGGGAGGCCCCCAGGCCAAAATTCATGGCGGTCTTCCGGGTAATCCGCCGCTGCTCCAGATAAGCGGCCGCCGCCGCCCCCTCGGGCCGGGAGAGGTTCTGATAGAACCAGCGGGCCGCGTCTTTGTTCAGCGCCAGCACCCTCTGCCGGCGGCGGGACTCCTCCCGGTCGGTATTGTCCTCCGGAACGTCCATATTGACGCGCCTGGCCAGGAAGCGGACGGCGTCCGGGAAGGAGAGGTTCTCGATCTCCATGACAAACTGGAGCACGCCGCCGCCGTGGTGGCAGCCAAAGCAGTAATAAATCTGCTTGTCCGGCGCTACGGAGAAGGAGCCGGTTTTTTCATTGTGGAAGGGGCACAGGCCAAAGTAGCTGCTCCCCTTTTTTGTCAGGGACACATAGGAGGACACCACGTCCACAATGTCGCTGCGGTCGATCAGCTCGTCCAAAAACCGCTGGGGAAACGCCATGGGACACCACCCCCAGTTTAAAAGAGTTCTATTACAGTATACAACGAAACCGGCAAAAATCCTCTTTTCGGAGTAAAATTTTTAAAAAATATTTTTTCGAGCCGGAATTTTGATGCCAAGCGGTTGTTTTCCTCCATTTTAACACAATTTCTCATATAATATGCTTAATACAGCATTCTCATGGAGGTAAGATCGCCGTGGAACTGATTGTTTACGCCGCCCTGGGACCGGAGGGGAGCCAGCGGGAGCTGGCCTACCGGCTGCTGGCGCTGGCGCTGGAGCGGGAATACGGCCTGCCCCGGCTGCCGGAAATCGCCAGGGAGCCCGGCGGCAAACCCTTTTTCCCCGACCGCCCGGATATTTGCTTTAATCTCAGCCACAGCCATGGGGCCGCCGTCTGCGCCCTGCACGACAGGCCGGTGGGCATCGACGTGGAAAAGCTCCGCCCCGCGCCCCGCCGGCTGGCGGAGGGAATGGAGGACGAAGCCTTCTTCCGCCTCTGGACCGCCAGGGAGGCTACGATCAAGCGGCGGGGAGAGGGGATCAGCGCCCTGCTGCGGTCCCTGGAGCCGGACCCGATGTGCCGGTGTCTGGAGGGGGTGCTGGAGGGATGTATCGTGACCCTGTGTCCGTCAGAGGAAGCGGCGGTCCGGGTCGTACGGATATAAACGCGTCTGCGCAGGCAGGCTGTAAGGCACAACCCCCGGCGGCCGCCGGGGGATTGTGCTGTCTGCGGGTTATTCTGGGTAGCGGGTGTAAGCGCGGACAGTAGTGCCGAGTCCAATGCTGCCAGTGTTCCACTGTACGAGACCGCCGCCAAAGTTACCCTCACAGGTCGTAAAGCCCCAGAAGGTGCCGTTGTAAGCGGCGTTTCCAGAAGCAATGGCTGCGTGGGCGATTTGGCCTTTGCTGTTATAGGATACGACGATGTCGCCAGCACGGACTTTGCTACCATCGGTTACTTCGCGAGCGGGAGCGCCGGTTTGACCAAAGATGCGGTCGGAAACCATAGCGGCCCAACCTCCACAGGCGTATACAGTGTTGATACTAGGAATTACGGCAATTACGTCTCTGCTGCTATTGCCAGCGTTGTAGTAGTGGTTGTTGTCTGTACCTCTTGGTGCCCAGACTGTACCGTCGGGATACTCCTGCTTGATTTCCTCAAGAATTTCCATCACGTTTTCCGGGGTGGCGTCCTTGCCGTTGGCCAGCTTGCCGGTCCCGGTCTCTTCCGGCTGTTCGGGCGTTTCGGGCTGCTGAGGTTGTTCGGGCTGTTCCGGTTGAGTTGGCTGCTCCGGCTGGGCGGGAGCGGAGCCGTTTATGAGGTTCATCATCCGGACGATCACCGCACAGGCCTGCGCCCGGTTCATGCTGCTGTCACCAGAGAAGGTGCCGTCGGACATGCCGGTGATGATGCCAAGGGCGTAGCAGTTGGTGACAGCGTCCGTGTAGGTTTTGTAGGACGTGGAGATGGTTTTCCAGTCGTTAATCTGGGCACGGGCAGCATCACCCTGGGCGGCAAGGATGAACTTGCCGAAGCTGAGGTTGGTGTTGTAGAGAGCCATCGCCATGTTGTAGCGGTTCATGGGGGTTTCGTCCACGGTGGCGAGGTTCTTGGACACGCCCGCGTCCTCGGCAACCTTGATATTGGCGTAGTACCACGGCTGACCGGCGGGCGCGGTCACCTGGCTCAGCTCATCCGCATAGAACGTCCGGGTCATCATGACCAGGAACTGGACGGTGCTGACCTCATCCTCCGGCCGGAAGGTCCCGTCCTCATAGCCCGTGACGATCCCCTGCGCCGCGCAGGTCATGATATCGTTATAGGCCCAGTGGCTCTCCGACACGTCGGAGAACCCATCGGCGGCGAAAGCGGCAGACATAAGGCTGAGGCTCAAGATGAGGGCCAGGGTGAGCGCCGCGAGGCGCTTGAAGTTCTTCATATTCAGAACCGTCCTTTCAGATTTTTAGCCGCGGGAACTTCCGGCCCTAAAGGCCGGAAGTCATATTATGCCTGCTTCATGGACAGGGAAATGCGCTTCTTTTTCTCGTCCACCTCCAGCACCACGACCTTCACAATGTCCCCCACGGACACCGCCTCGGAGGGGTGCTTGAGAAACTTCCCCTTGGAAATCTGGGAGATATGCACCAGCCCGTCCTGGTGTACGCCGATGTCCACGAACACGCCGAAGTCGATGACGTTGCGCACCGTCCCGGTGAGCACCATCCCCGGCTGCAAATCCTTGATCTCCATGATGTCCGTGCGCAGGATGGGCGGCGGCAGCTCGTCCCGGGGGTCCCGGCCCGGCTTTTGCAGCTCCTTTGCCACGTCCGCCAGGGTGGGCACGCCCACGCCGCACTCCTCCGCCAGCTTCTCCATGCCGATGGACTTCATCTGTCCGTCCAGGTCCCCCAGCTTCCCGGCGGACACGTCCGCCAGGGAGTGGCCGGTGAGCTCCAGCAGCTTCTCCGCCGCCGGGTAGCTCTCCGGATGGACGGCGGTATTGTCCAGGGCTGTCCTGCTCTCCGGCACCCGCAGGAAGCCCGCGCACTGCTCGTAGGCCTTGGGCCCCAGCTTGGGAACCTTCAATATCTGCTTCCGGGAGGTAAACGCGCCGTTCTCCTCCCGGTATTTTACTACGTTTTTGGCGGTGGCGGCGTTCAGTCCCGCCACCCGCTGCAAGAGGGAGGGCGACGCGGTATTCACGTCCACGCCCACGGCGTTGACGCAGTCCTCCACCACGTTCCCCAGGGCCTCGTCCAGCCGCTTCTGGGGCATGTCGTGCTGGTACTGCCCCACGCCGATGGCCTTGGGGTCGATCTTCACCAGCTCCGCCAGCGGGTCCTGGAGCCGCCGGGCGATGGACACGGCGGAGCGCAGGTTCACGTCAAACTGGGGGAACTCCTCGGAGGCCAGCCTGGAGGCGGAGTACACCGACGCTCCCGCCTCGCTGACGATCATATAGCTGACGCCGCCGCCAACCTCCCGCAGCAGCTCCACTGTCATCTGCTCGGTCTCCCGCGAGGCGGTGCCGTTGCCGATGGCGATATGGGTAACGCCGTGGCGGCGGATCAGCTTCGCCAGCTCCGCGATGCACTCCGCCTTCTTCCGCTCCCCGTGGGTGGGGTAAACCACAGTGGTATCCAGCACCTTCCCCGTACCGTCCACCACGGCCACCTTGCACCCCATGCGGTAGCCGGGATCCAGGCCCATGGTGACATGGCCCTTCACCGGGGGCTGCATCAGCAGGGGGCGAAGGTTCAGGGCGAAGTTGTGAATGGCTCCCTCGCTGGCCTCGTCGGTGAGGAGATTCCGGATTTCCCGCTCCAGAGAGGGGTACAGCAGCCGGTCGTAGGCGTCCTCGGCGGCGGCTCTGACAAAATTCATCGCTTTCGTACCGGGCCGTACGACTGCCCGGCGCAGCAGGATCAGCGCCTCGTCCCGGTTGGTTTCCACGCCGGCCTTCAAAAATCCCTCCCGTTCGCCCCGGTTGATGGCCAGCACCTGATGGCCCTGGACGCGGGAGACATTCTGCCGGAAGTCGTAATAAAGGCGGTAGACGCTGTCCTCTTCCGTAACGGCGGCAGCCGTCAGCTCGCTCTGACGAAGCATATGGGTCCGCAGGATCTTGCGGAGGCCGGCGTCGTCGGAGATATTCTCGGCGATGATGTCGCTGGCTCCCTGCAAAGCGTCCTCCGCCGTCTCCACGCCCTTCGACCGGTCGATGTACGCCTGGGCGGCCTCCAGCGGTTCGGGGCAGTCACGCTCCTGGGCATAGAGCAGCGCCGCCAGGGGCTCCAGCCCCTTTTCCCGCGCGGCGGTGGCGCGGGTCCGGCGCTTCTGCTTATAGGGGCGGTACAGGTCCTCCACCTCCGCCAGCGTGGCGGCGCTGTCGATGGCGGCGGACAGCTCCTCCGTCAGCTTGCCCTGACTCTCAATGGAGCTCTTCACTTCCTCCCGCCGCTTCTCCAGGTTCCGCAGGTATTGCAGACGTTCCTCCAGCGTCCGCAGGGCCTCGTCGTCCATGGAGCCGTGGAGCTCCTTGCGGTAGCGGGCGATGAAGGGGATGGTGTTGCCCTCGTCAATCAGCGTAATGACGTTGGCCACGTGCTGTTCGCTCTTGTCCAGCTCACGGGCCAGAATCTGAATCATGGTTTCCATCGGTTTCCTCTCTTATCCGTTATCTACAGCAATCTGGCACTGCCGCATGGCGGCCAGGGCGTTCCGGTGGCTCTCCGGCGTGACCCCGGCGCAGCAGGCGGCGTCCACCCGGATGGGCACCTCCGGCAGGAACGCCTTGAGCAGCAGGGCGTTGGAGATGACGCAGATGTCCGTACACAGGCCCACCAGCACGATCTCCTCGATGGGCTGGTGCTGATGGGCGATCACCAGCGTCTCCGCCAGGGAGCGGCTGCCGAAGGTGGGTTTGGTCAGGCAGGTAAAATCGGTCAGGGCCTCCCGGACGGCGGGGGCGAGGTCCCAGCCATGGGTCCCCTCGACGCAGTGGGGCACCGGGAGGTTCCGGCCCTCCTGGGTAGTCAGGTAGTCCGCCTGGTGGGTGTCCTGGGTGGCGTAGACCTCCCCCGTCCAGCCTCTGATCTTCTCCACAACCTTCGGCACAATGACGGCGGCCTCGGCTGTGCCCAGCGCACCGTCGATGAAGTCGTTCTGCATGTCAACAACAACTAAAATTTTCATAAAACAACTCCTATGGTTTGAAAACCTTCTCTACATGAACATGCTCCGTTTTGGACAGGAGGCGCGTCCCGTCAAAATCCAGCTCCACCACGAAGGGCATCCAGTCGATGATCCGCAAAAACGAGTCACAGTCATAGCCGGGATCGTAGTGATTTAAAATCGTGCTGAGCGCGGTGCCGTGGGTGCCGATGACAACGGTCTTATCCCGGTTCTGTTCCAGAATCTCCGTCAGCGCGGCCATGTTCCGCTCCTGGACGGACCGCAGGGTCTCCCCGCCGGGCTCGTGCCAGTCAAAATCCGCCCATCGCTTCCGGAACAGCTTCCGGTTGTTGCCGCCGGGGGCGGCCTCCCGCTCCCGGAGACGTTCGTCCGTCAGGATGGGTTTGCCGTAAAACTCCGCCGTCTCCCGGATGGTGTCCAGGCTGCGCCGGTAAGGGCTGCAATAGAACACGTCCACCTGTTTGTCCCGCAGAAATTCCAAAACGGCCTTCCGGTCCTCCAGCGCCTCAGCGGTCAGGCCGCGGTCACGGTCCGTTCCGCTGCGCCAGTCGGACTGGGCGTGGCGGACAAAATATACCCTCGTCATAATTATGCCCTTTTATTACTTGTAGTATAGTCTCTGCCGCTCGTATTTCGCCTCATAGCTGACGTGCATCCCCAGACGCTTATAGAGATTCTCGTCCACATCGCTGAGCACCACCGTAAAGTGAGCCCCGCAGCCCTTCAGCTTGGGCAGCTGCTTCTGGGCCAGGTCGGCGATGGGGTTGGTCAGCGCGCTGACGCACAGGGCAATCAGCACCTCGTCGCTGTGGAGCCGGGGATTCTTGTTGCCCAGGCTTCCGGTCTTCAGCCGGCAGATGGGCTCCAGCACCTGAACGGAAATCAGGTCCAGCTCCTGGTCGATGCCGCCCAGGGCTTTCAGCGCGTTCAGCAGCAGGGCGGCGGAGGCGCCGATCTGATCGCTGGTCTTGCCGGTGATGACCCTGCCGTCCGGCAGGACCATGGCTCCGGCGGGGGCCCCCGTAGCCTCCTCCTTTGCCAGGGAAGCCGCCACGGCGGGGAAAATGGCGGAGGTAACGCCGGAGCGCTTCATCAGCAGCTCCAGCTTGTAGACCACCTCCCGGTCCACCATCCCCCGGAGCCTGCCGTTGAGGGCGGTGTAGTACCGCCGCAGGATCTCCATATGGGACGCCTCCCGGCACGCTCCGTCGTCCACGATGCAGTTCCCAACCATATTGACCCCCATATCCGTGGGAGACTGGTAGGGACACTGACCCAGGATGGACTCGAATATGGTCCGCAGGACGGGGAAGACCTCCACGTCCCGGTTGTAGTTGACCGTGGTGACGCCGTAGGCCTCCAGATGGAAGGGGTCGATCATGTTCACGTCGTTGAGGTCGGCGGTGGCGGCCTCATAGGCCAGGTTCACCGGGTGGTCCAGGGGCAGATTCCAGACCGGGAAGGTCTCAAACTTGGCGTAGCCCGCCTTCCGGCCCCGGCGGTTCTCGTGGTAGAGCTGGCTGAGACAGGTGGCCATTTTCCCGCTGCCGGGACCGGGAGCGGTGACCACCACCAGGGGGCGGGTGGTCTCAATGTACTCGTTGCGCCCGTAGCCCTCCTCGCTGACGATCAGATCCACGTTGTGGGGATACCCGGCAATGGGATAATGGCGGTAGGTCCGCACCCCCAGGGTGCTCAGCCGCTTCAAAAAGGCGTCGGCGGCGTGCTGGCCGCTGTACTGGGTCACCACCACGCTGCCCACATACAGCTCCATTTCCCGGAACACGTCGATCAGCCGCAGCACGTCCTCCTCATAGGGGATGCCCAGGTCGCCCCGGACCTTGTTCTTTTCGATATCCCCGGCGCTGATGGCCACCACGATCTCCACGTCGTCCCGGAGCTGCTGGAGCATCCGGATCTTGCTGTCCGGTTCAAAGCCGGGAAGCACCCTGGAAGCGTGGAAATCATCGAAGAGCTTCCCGCCAAACTCCAGGTACAGTTTCCCGCCGAACTGACCGATCCGCTCACGGATGTGAGCGGACTGGGTCTCAATATACTTCTGGTTGTCAAATCCAGTCTTCGTCATAACTTCTCCCTCTTCCAAATCCTTCATCCACAATATGCCGGGTCATCCAAATTTACATTTCCCATGGTTTATTCAATTCCGTGCGCCGGCAGACCCGCCCGATCTCCCGCTGGAGAGACTTGAGATCATCAAAAGTCTCCGGCCTTTTGCCGGGGTCCCTCAGCAGAGCGGAGGGATGGTAGATTGCCATCATCCGCACGCCGTCCACGTCAAACCAGACGCCGTGCTCCCTGGTGATACGGAATTTCTCGTTGATCAGCCGCATGGCGGCGATACGCCCCAGGCTGATGATTATTTTCGGCTGAATGAGCGCGATCTGGCGGCGCAGGTAGCCGATGCAGGCGTCCTGCTCCACATTCAGCGGGTCCCGGTTTCCCGGCGGGCGGCATTTGACGATGTTGGCGATATAGACTTTGGTCCGGTCCAGCCCGATAATGGCCAGCATGTCGTCCAAAAACTGCCCCGCGCGGCCCACGAAGGGGATTCCCTGCTCGTCCTCATTGGCGCCGGGGCCCTCTCCTACCAGCATGATCTCCGCCTGGGGATTGCCCACGCCGAAGACTACGTTCTTCCTGGTCTGACACAGGGCGCACTCCCGGCAGCTCAGGCACTCCCGCCGCAGCGCCTCCCAGTTGTCCTCCACGTTCTCCACCTCCCGTATATTATTTCCGAATTAAAAATTCGGAAATAATCATTTGATTCAAGCCGCTTTGCTTGCCGCCGCAAGCGGCGGCAACCGCGATTCTGCAACGGCCATATCGAGTGGCCGTGCAGAATTCAATTTCGCATGACCACTCGATGTGGTCATTGCGAAATCTGCAAAACATGGCATATATTACTTCCGGCCTTTCGGTTCGGAAGTAATATTTCTGACCGGGACGGGGATGCTACCTTTATGTCTATATCCCCCATTTGACAAAAAGGAGCGTCCGCTATGTCCCCATGGTTTGTCTGGTTCCTCTTGTACAGCTTTGCCGGTTATGGCCTGGAAAAGCTCTACGCCTGGCTCTCCCGCTCTCCCAGACAGGTGCGCAAGTGTTTCCTGCTGCTGCCCCTGTGCCCGGTTTATGGGCTGGCCATGACCGCCCTGCTCGCCCTGACGCCGGAGGGAGCCGGCTTCTTCCCGCTTATCCTCCTGGGGGGCGCGGTATGCACGGGCGTGGAGTATCTGGTCCACCTCTTCTACGACAAGGCGCTGGGCGTGCAATTCTGGGACTACCGGCTCATGCGGGGCCACATCCGGGGGCGCATCTGCCCCCAGTTCGCCCTGATCTGGGGGGTGCTGTCCGCCGCGGCGGTGCGGCTGATACAGCCGGCGGCAGTCCTGCTGGCCGACGCGGTCCCGCCATGGGCGGTCTTTTTGCTGTGGATGATACTGGCGGCGGACGCCGTCCTGTCCTGGGCGCTGCTGCGGCGATATCAGGACACGGAGCTGCTGTCGGCCGGCGCGGCGCTCGCTCAGATCCGGGCCTCCAGCCAATCCGACACATCCTTATAGACGTACTGCCTGCTGGCCTCGTTCAGGATCTCGTGGCGCAGGCCGTGGTAAAGCTTTATGCTTACGTCCTGCAAACCGGCTTTTTTAAAGCAATTGAAGGCTTTCTGCACACCCTTGCCCATATCCCCTACCGGATCCTGGTCTCCCGCGATGAAAAATACCGGCAGATTCTTATCCATCCTGTCAATGTTGGACTGCCTGGTGATGCAGCTCAGGCCGTCCAGCATATCCCGGAACAGGCCCAGGGTGGTGTCCCCGCCGCAGAGCGGGTCGGCAATATAGGCGTCCACATTGGCCTCGTCGGCGGAAACCCAGTCAAAGCGGGTGCGGGTAGGGGCAAACGCCTTATTATACGCGCCAAAGGCCAGATCGTCGGCCCTGACGCTGTACGCCTTTTTCCCCAGCCGCCTGATCTCATGATCGGCTACCAGCCTGCCCCCCGCGATGATGGCGGCGGACTGATGCCCCGTACCGCAGAGGACGCAGCCGGCCAGCTGGCCGGGGTAGCGGATCAGATGGGTACGGGACAGGAAGGAACCCATGGAGTGACCGAAAAGAAAATACGGCTTGTCAGGATACACCTTAGCCGTACGGCGGCGCAGCTCCTCCATGTCGTCCACCACGTGCTGCCAGCCGTTCTCCTCCCCCAGATAGACCATGGGACAGCCCTCGATGACGGACTGGCCGTGGCCCAGATGGTCATTGGCCACCACTACAAAGCCGCGGCCGCACAGATACCGGGCAAAGGGCGCGTACCGCGCGCCATACTCCGCCACGCCGTGGGCGATCTGCACCACGCCGGCAATCTCCCGCCCCGCCGGCGTCCATTGATTGACATGAATCAGGGTTTTTCCCTCGCTGGAGGGAAAGTAATATTCCGATACGATTGCCATAAGTTCCTCCTCCATTCATATCAGGGAAGCACCAGATCAATCACCGCACGCGTCGACTGCGCCAGTCCTTCCCTCATTTGACAGTTTCTATCCTATTCTACCACAGAACCGAAAAAAAGCATAGTCATATTTCCGGATAATTTTTTAGAGCCGGTCCGTAAACAGGACGCCGTCGGCAATTCACAGCTGCCGGTAAACGGGAAGTATTACTTCCGAGCTGAAAGGTTGGAAATACTATGTGCCATGTTCTACGGTTGCCGCCGTTTACGGCGGCGAGTAAATTGACCGGATATTAACATGATACGCCATTCCGCTTTCCGACAAATCGTGATATCATGATGTGCCGCTTATAAAGAGTCTGATGGTATGAAGCCGGGAGGGGAAAGGCGAAGGTCAATGGGTTGGAGCCACATGCGTACTCCTCCGGCTTCCGGAAGGACTTCCCCTGCCCTGGCTGTAATCCCAGCCAAAATGACCTGGATTTTCATGCCGTGGCAGCCAGCGGTCCGAGCTGCTTGTGCCACTTCACTATCTGCTAAATCCTCCGGGGACCTCTGGTGAGGTCCCCGGTTTCATTTTGTTGGATGATTATGATCCGAGCCGTTTTACTCGGAGATGTGGCGCGCAGGGCTTTTTGCGGCCGAAACGGGTTCTTCTCTTTTCCGCTCAATTTTTTATGCGGGGGCGCAGTCCGTGAACCGCCGAAAGATTTCTTTTCAAAGGGTATTTTTCCCGTTTTGAAGACGTTACGCCGCCGGCTGACGGTACTGCCGCATTTTTTAAGCGCGCTCAGCTATCGTTCGTCAGTTTGCACAATCAAACGCCCTTCGATTCCGTTGTCTTTCTACTTGAATAAGTAAATTCAAAACGGCTGTTTGAGAAAAAATATGGTGTCGTT
Organism: Oscillibacter sp.; assembly: GCA_014799925.1. Classification (GTDB taxonomy): domain Bacteria; phylum Bacillota; class Clostridia; order Oscillospirales; family Oscillospiraceae; genus Pelethomonas. Next base: position 45,710 of record JAAVHC010000003.1, on the reverse strand, counting down.
TGCTGCTGGCAAGAGGAGCGGCTGGCAGCCCGCCATCCATCCTCTGGCAGCTGTCACAAGACGCACCAAAGGAAATGAAAAAGGAGTTGTTCTCTATGAGGCATCATACCATTTCTGCCGTCCAAATCACCGCGTTCAAGCAGTATATGGAGGAGGACGAGCGCTCTTCCGGCACCATTGAAAAATACCTGCGGGATATTCGGAGTTTCGCGGCCTGGCTGGGCAGTAATCCCCTTGAAAAGGAGACCGCCGCCGGATGGAAGACACATTTGCGGTCGTCCGGTCTCTGCCCGGAAACCATCAATTCCAAACTGTCTGCGCTGAATAAATTCCTCAGGTTCCTGAAACGGGAGGAATGCTGCGTAAAGTATCTGCGCATTCAGCGCAAGCTGTTCCGCCGGACAGAGCAGGAACTGAGCAAGGCGGAGTATGCCAGGCTTCTGGAAACAGCCAATGAAGCGGGCAGGACCCGACTGGCCCTGCTGATGGAGACGATCTGCGCTACGGGCATCCGGGTCAGTGAGGTGAAATATATTACGGTAGAAGCCGTGAACGCCGGACGGGCCGAGGTCAGTCTGAAGGGCAAGATCCGCACAATCCTGATCCCCGGAAAGCTGTGCCGGAAGCTGCAAAAGTACGCGAAAAAACAAAAAACCGTCTCCGGTGAAATCTTTCTCACCAGAAACGGAAAGGGGCTGTCCAGGCGGCAGATTTGGGCGGAAATGAAAGCCATCTGCCAAAAAGCAGGCGTGGCCCCCTCCAAGGTATTCCCTCACAACCTGCGGCACCTGTTTGCACAGACCTTTTACCGGGCCTGCCGGGATGTGGTCAAGCTGGCGGATGTGCTGGGCCACAGCTCAATTGAAACTACCAGGATCTATCTGATCTCCACCGGCGCAGAACACGCTCAGCAGATGGACCGGCTCGAATTGATATCCTAGTGGTGCATCACAAAATTCATAAATTGCCGCAACTGACCGCGGAGAAAGGCCCTTTTTATTGCGGCTTTTCGCCTCGCAGCATCATCATAACACAGGCAATCGCAAAACGCAAGCCTTTTTCTCCAATTTTTGCGTAGCCGAAACACTCATTTTTACATAACAAATCAGGCCGGACAGAAGCCAAAATTTGCCCGGCTTATTTTTTGCGTCCTGCACCATGCCTTTTGGCATTGGCGCAGGGATTTTTTCGCTGCCGCCATCTTCCCGCCGGCAAACCGCCCGCCGCCTCAGGGACAAATTATGAATTTTGTGATAAATCATAATCCGACAACAATCCAATTCTATATTGTGCGTCGCTGCGGAAACCGCCCCGCCCGCGGCGGCCCCGAAAATCAGGGAGGTTTTACAATGGATTCAGATGTTCAGAAAAAGAGAAAAAAGCTGCTCCTTATCGCCGCTATTCTGTGCGTGCTGCTGCTGCTGATTATAGGAGGATGGTTCTTCCTGGCAAAGCAGGGCCCAGGCGACACGCTGGAGCTGGCGGACAACGCCACGATCGGCATCCTGCCCGGCGTTGACATCGCGCAGCGGCAGGCGGAGCTCCAGCAGCAGCTGGACGAGGGTATGATCGCCTTTTCCATCAACACCAATCCTGTTTTCGCCACAGGCGGGAGCGAAGGGAACCTGATGCTGGAAAATCCCGCCAACAACGCAAAACTGCTCGTGGTGGAGATTTACATAGACGACACCCAGGAGCTGATCTACCAGTCCAAGGCGATCCCTGTTGGATCCTACATTGAAACCGCCGGACTGGATAAAGTGCTGGAGCCGGGCCAATACGCGGCGACAGCCTATTTCAAGGCCTATCGTGAGGATGACTACTCCTACATCGGGCAGGCGGGCGCCGCGATCAGCATCACGGTGCTCAGTTGACAACGGCCGTCCTTTGCAGATACAGGGGGACACAAAAGGAGATATATCATCAATGAAACGTACATTTTCTGCCCTTTTGGTGGCCATGTTGATTGTCGGCCTGTTTGTGACCGGCGCCGATGCGTCCAACAGCTACCAGTCCAGCGATATTCCCATCGGATCCTCCAACGAGGTGCTGATGGTAGGTACCATTGTGCCCAGCATTATGTCCGTCACAATGCCCACCTATGTTCCGTTCCATGTCAGCCGCACCGTCGAGGGAGACAACAAGGTGATTTCTCCCCGCATTACCATGACCAATAATTCCAGTGTTCCCGTGAGTCTGGATGTCGTCTATACGGCGGTGGATCTGAGCAACCTTCAGGGAACCAGCTGGGCGGAAGGTCCGGATGTCGGCCGGAATCAGATTGCCATCGGCTTCCAGAAAGAAACGCTGGCCAATCAGATGCCTACGACTCTGGACCGGACCACCTGGCTCAAGGCCAACACGTGGGAGAACATCAGCGTCATGTCGCTGAATGCCTACGGAAAAGACACGATGTATGTCGTAGGTACGCTGGGCGACGCCGTTCCGGAGAACAATACCTTCTCGGTCATCCCTACCTTTGTGGTACGCAAGGCATAATCCATTCGGATAAAGCATAACCAATCTAAAATATACCCCTGTATCTGCAAATACAGGCAAGCGGCCGGGAGATATATCTCCCGGCCGCTTTAAATTGTCAAGGCGCGATTGCCTGATCCCAAACGCCGTGGTATGGGTATACGCCATGGAACCCCTGACTGGCCGCGAACAGGAAATAGGCAAGGGCCCCCGCGATCAGTATACCGGTCCGCACCCTGGAGGAGCACCGCCCGCAAGGCGCCGCGGCTGCTTCCGGCAATGCAATAAGAGAGAACACAGCCACATAGATGGACAGCCGCTCCAGAATAAAATGGCGGGTAATGAACAGCTGGATCAGCAGGGAGTAAAACATGGCATTGACCAGAACCGGGGAGGGGGACCCCGTCCGGGCCGTCTGGCGCAGCAGCGGCAGCGCGAAGAGAAAGCAGCCCAGCGGCAGCAGGACGTAGAGGAAGCTGTTGCCCTGCCAATATTTTTCCGTCAGATAGTGCTGATATTTTGGCACGAGGGTAACGGCGGCCTGGATCAGCGGATCCATCAGGAAATAGGCGATCCCGGCAGCCAGGGCGGTCAGGCCGTAGTGAAGCTTTGTTGGCGGCAGGCATAGCAGGAAGCAGAGCGGCAGCATGATGAGTGCCGTCCGATGAAAGCAGGCGGCCAGCAGCACAATCCCGCAGGCGGGAAGAATGCGGCGGGATTTCAGGAACGGATACGTCCACAGGATAACCGCGGCGGCGAAGGCCTGGCGCAGGAAGTTCATGCTCAGGGCAAAATACTGCAGCGTGAGGAAGAGATAGACGCTCATCCATGGAGAGCGGGAATAGCGGCCGATCCAGGTAAAAACCAAAAAGGTCAGCAGAAGGTGGAATACAAAGAGAAAGACACGGTAATCGCCGCACAAGCGGGAGACCGCCAGATTCAGGAGCAGATAACCCGGCTCCGACCAGCTGGCTCCCTTCAGGCCGGAGACGGCAACCGTCTGAAAGGCGGATTCATAAAAGCGGTAGTCAAAGCCGGTAACATACCGAAGGGAGGCTAAAAGCCAGCAGGCCAGGCCCATCACCAGTAAATATCCCCACCGGTATCCTGACCGGCGGGCCGGCAGCGGTGCGCCGGCCAGACTCGCACCGATCAGCAGATAATATGGCAGCACGGTCCATCACCCCTGTTGCGATAAGTTCGGTTGGACCCCTCGACCGCCTGCCGGGGGCGTCCATGCCTGGGCTATCAGATAATCAGAGGCGCAGCCGGCTGGCCTGCCGCCTCTTGGGCCATGAAGTCCGAAGAAAAGATTGTCGGCCGGCCTCTTGAAATAAACTGTAGCATATAAAGCAAATTATGTCAAATATTTTAGTTTGCCATAGTCTGAGATCGTCCAGGACTGATTGCTCTTTTCCTTCATCCCGGAGCGATTCTACCATATCCTCTTTTGCTGTGTCTGACAAAACAGCAAGCTTGGACAGGTCTTGACAAAAGGAGTATAATAATGGAAGGCGATCTCAAACAATAAAACAGGAGGAAATCATGAGACACTCACTTCTGAAAAAACTGACCTCGGCGTTCTGCGCGTTTGTGCTGCTGTTTTCCCTGGTCCCTGCCGCCCGGGCCGCAGGTGAGCCTGCCGTGTCCTCAAACAAAGACCGCAACTGCTATGGCAGCGGCCGGGACAACTGGGCCTCCACGGTCAAATCCTACCTCTATACAAATCCCTCCGGCGGGCTGACCCGGGTGGAGTACCTGGGAGACAGCAAAATCGTCGCGGAGGACTACTCCAGCTCCTTCCAGCTCCAGTCCAGCCGCACCATCCCCTTCGAGCTGTCCAGATGGGGCGGTTTCTTCGCCGGGGAGAGCTATAATTTCTTCATCTTCGGGCAGAGCAACCCCAATGAGAGCGACGGCACGGAGGTCATTCGGGTGGTCAAGTACGACAAGAGCTGGAACCGCCTGGGCCAGTACAGCCTCTACGGCGGGAACATCTATATCCCCTTCGACGCGGGCTCCCTGCGCTGCGCGGAGTACGGCGGCTATCTGTACATCCGCACCTGCCGGGAGAGGTATAAGCTGAGCGACGGCAAGCACCACCAGTCCTCCATGACTCTCCAGGTCCGGGAGAGCGACATGACCTGTGTCCAGTACATCGACAGCGGCGCCGGCTACGTCAGCCACTCCTTCAACCAGTTCGTCCTCGTCGACTCCGACCGGAACGTCGTCACCCTGGACCACGGCGACGCCGGTCCCCGCGCCTTTGTGGTACAGCGCTTCACTACCAAGGCGGGAGCGGAGCCGGTCGATATTGACGGCTGGGGCAGCGCCCCCACCGAAAGCAATATCTATGAGTTCCCCGGGAAGGCCGGCGACAACACCACCAACGCTACCGCCGGCGCTTTCGCCGAAACCCGCACCGGCTATGTCTCCGCGTTCAGCCGGAGCGATGAGAACTCCGGCTGGGCCAGCCGGAAGATTTACCTGGGCTACACCCACAAAAACGACCTGGCCAGCAGCTGGACCCTGGTGTCCTCCGAGCCCAGCGTCTCCAACCCCCATCTGGCTCCCACCAGCCTGGAGGGCGGCTACATCCTCTGGAACGCCATGGACGAGGAGAATTCCTTCTCCATCGGCGACACACTCCATTACGCGTCCTATGACACATACGGCGCTGTGGGCACGGTGATGACGGTGGAGGGCGTTCCCCTCTCCGACTGCGCCCCCATCCTCTACAACGGCAAGAGCGTCTGGTACACCACCAGAGGCTCCGTCCCCACCTTCTACGCCCTGGACGAAACCGGCGTCACCGCCACCAAGGCCAACGGCTCCCCCCAAACCCTAGCGGCTTGCCTCTTCCGGGACGTGCCCCCCAGCCACTGGGCCTATCAGACCATCAAGGAGGCCGTGGACAGCAACCTGGCCAACGGCGTGGGCAGCGGGAAGTTCGACCCCTCCGGCCAGATGAGCACCGCCCAGTTCGCCGCCTTCCTGGCCCGGGCGTTCTATGACGTCCCCGCTAACGCCGGCGGCATTCCCTGGTACAAGCCCTATATAGACTGTATGGAGCAGAACGGTATCCTCAACGGCGTCAGCTCCGCCGTCATAGATCCCATCAACCGCTATGATATGGCGCAGATGCTCTACAATGTTATGGTGAACAAGGGCGCGTCCCTTCCCGGGGGGGCCGCCCAGGGCGGCATCCGTGACTGGTCCTCTGTTCCGGCGAACTACCAGACCGCCGTGTCCGCCTGCTACGCCGCCGGGCTTATCACCGGTATGGAAGACGGCTCCTTCAGCGGCAGCGGCGTCATGACCCGCGCCCAGGGCTGTACGGTCCTCTCCCGGGCCCTGGCGTGCATCCCCCATACGCCCGCCAAGAAGAATGATGTCTACTACTCCGCGGATGAGTTCTGCGCGGAGGTGTTCCGCCTGACCAACCAGGCCCGCACTGCCCGGGGCCTCCCGGCCCTCCAGGAGTCGGAGATCCTGAAGGTGGCGGCTGAAATCCGGGCGGAGGAGATCGTCGTCCAGAACAGCGAGACGCGCCCCAACGGGAAGAACTACGCGTCGGTGCTCTCCCAGGTTGGCATTACGGACAGCGACATCAACTGGCGCAGCGAGAACCGCTTCGTGGGCACGTTCACGTCTCCGGAGGAGATCAAGGCGGCCTGGGAGGCCAGCACCGTCCAGACGGACAGGATAACCCGCAGTGAGTTTACCCATATGGGCGTGGCGCTCTACCGCGCCGAGGACGGGAAGGTCAGCTGTGTGCAGGTTTTCTCGGACAAGAAGCAGTCCAATCTGGCGAACTACCGCACCGAGGTCGTCGGCATCATCAACCAGATGCGTGCCCAGAGGGGCCTTCCGGCCCTCCAGGTTTCGGAGATTCTGACCCACGCGGCGGAGCTCGCGGCCATGGGAAACAGCAACTATATCGGCACCATTATCGAGCAGGACCTGCGGACCAAGGGGATGGATATGGTCATGTCCAACAGCTACCGGGGCTCCGTCAACACGGCGGACCAGGTGCGCGCCGTCATGAACCAGTACTTGAAGGCGGATTCCTCCCTATTCGACGCCACCATCACCCATGTGGGCGTTGGCTTTTACCGTCAGGCCAACGGGCAGGAGGTCTGCGTGCAGTGCTTTGCACGGGTCCGGGAATAAAATTTCATTTCAAGAGCGCGCAGGGGCCGGTGAAAACACCGGCCCCTCGTACTGTCGTTGACAAGGACAAAAATAAGACCCCGCATCGTGAGATGCAAGGTCTTATTTTTCTATGGCGTAGGCTAAACGTTAATGCCCATGATAGGATAAATCACATTGCCCTACGACAAGCGGCCCCTTATTTCCGTGGATTCTTGATGGCGGCCTGGGCGGCGGCCAGCCGGGCGATGGGCACCCGGAAGGGAGAGCAGGATACGTAGGTCAGGCCCACGTTGTGGCAGAACTCCACGGTGGAGGGATCGCCGCCCTGCTCGCCGCAGATGCCCAGCTTGATGTCGGGCCGGGTCTGGCGGCCCAGCTCGCAGGCCATCTTCACCAGACGGCCCACACCCACCTGGTCCAGGCGGGAGAACGGATCGGACTCGTAGATCTTCCGGTCGTAGTAGCTGGCCAGGAACTTGCCCGCGTCGTCGCGGCTGAAGCCGAAGGTCATCTGGGTCAGGTCGTTGGTGCCGAAGGAGAAGAACTCGGCCTCCTTGGCGATGTCGTCGGCGGTCAGGGCCGCGCGGGGGATCTCGATCATGGTGCCGACCTTATAGGTCATGTCGCTGCCGGCTTCCTTGATGAGCTTCTGGGCAACCTTGTCGATGGTGTTCTTGACGAACATCAGCTCCTTGGCCTCGCCCACCAGGGGGACCATGATCTCCGGGGTGATCTTCCACGCCGGACGCCGTGCGCGGACCGCCAGGGCGGCCTTGATGATGGCCCGGGTCTGCATCTTCGCGATCTCCGGGAAAGTGATGTCCAGACGGCAGCCGCGGTGACCCATCATGGGGTTGAACTCGTGGAGGCTGTCGATGGTGCTGCGCAGCTGCTCCTCGGTGATATTCATTTCCTTGGCCAGGGCCTTGATGTCCGCGTCCTCGGTGGGCAGGAACTCATGGAGGGGGGGATCCAGCAGGCGGATGGTGACGGGCTTGCCCATCATAGCCTCATAGATCTCCTCAAAGTCCTTCTGCTGCATGGGCTCGATCTTGGCCAGGGCCTTCTCGCGCTGCTCTACGGTATCGGAGACGATCATCTCACGGATGGCGGCGATGCGGTCGGGATCAAAGAACATGTGCTCGGTGCGGCACAGGCCCACGCCCTCGGCGCCGAAATTCTTGGCCTGACGGGCGTCCTTGGGAGTGTCGGCGTTGGTGCGGACCTGAAGGTCGCGGAACTTGTCCGCCCAGTTCATAATGCGCTCAAACTCGCCGGAGATCTTGGCCTCGGCGGTGTGCAGGCGCTCGCCGTAGATGTTGCCGGTGGAGCCGTCCAGGCTGATCCAGTCGCCTTCCTTATACGTCTTGCCGGCCAGGGTAAACTGCTTGTTGGCCTCGTCCATGACGATGTCGCCGCAGCCGGAGACGCAGCAGGTGCCCATGCCGCGGGCCACCACGGCGGCGTGGCTGGTCATGCCGCCGCGGACGGTGAGGATGCCCCGGGCAAAGTGCATGCCCTCGATGTCCTCCGGGGAGGTTTCCAGACGGACCAGGATGACCTTGTGTCCCTTGTCCACCCACTCCACCACGTCGTCAGCGGTGAACACGATCTGACCGGCGGCAGCGCCGGGGGAAGCGGCCAGGCCCTGGCCGATGGGAGCCACGCGCTCCAGCTCCTCCTTGGGGAAGGTGGGGTGCAGCAGGGCGTCCAGGCTCTTGGGGTCGATCATGGCCACGGCCTCTTCCTCCGTGATCATGCCCTCGTCCACCAGGTCGCAGGCGATCTTCAGGGCGGCGGCGGCGGTACGCTTGCCGTTGCGGGTCTGGAGCATGAAGAGCTTCTTGTTCTCAATGGTGAACTCCATGTCCTGCATGTCGCGGTAGTGGTACTCCAGCTTGCTGGAGATGTCCACGAACTGCTGATAGGCCTCCGGCATGACCTCGGCCAGCTGGTCGATGGTCTGGGGGGTGCGCACGCCGGCCACCACGTCCTCGCCCTGGGCGTTCATCAGGAATTCGCCGAACAGCTTCTTCTCGCCGGTGGCGGGGTTGCGGGTGAAGGCCACGCCGGTGCCGGAGGTGTCGCCCATGTTGCCGAAGACCATCTCCTGCACGTTGACGGCGGTGCCCCAGGAGGAGGGGATGTCGTTCATGCGGCGGTAGTAGATGGCGCGGGGGTTGTCCCAGCTGCGGAACACGGCGCGGACCGCGCCCATGAGCTGCTCGCGGGCGTCCTGGGGGAACTCCTCGCCGATCTTATCCCGGTACTCGGCCTTGAACTGCTCGGCCAGCTCCTTCAGGTCCTTGGCGGTCAGCTCGGTGTCCAGCTTGACGCCCCGCTTGGCCTTCATCTCGTCGATGAGCTCCTCGAAGTACTTCTTGCCCACTTCCATGACCACGTCGGAGTACATCTGGATGAACCGGCGGTAGGAGTCATAGGCGAAGCGGGGATTCTTGGTCTTCTTGGCGAAGGCCTCCACCACCTGATCGTTGAGGCCCAGGTTCAGAATGGTATCCATCATGCCGGGCATGGAGGCCCGGGCGCCGGAACGGACGGAAACCAGCAGAGGGTTGTTCATATCGCCGAACTTCTTGCCGGTCATGTCCTCCAGCTGCGCCATGTAGCGCATGATCTCGTCCTGAATCTCGGCGTTGATGGTGCGGCCGTCCTCATAGTACTGGGTGCAGGCCTCGGTGGTGATGGTGAAGCCGCGGGGCACGGGCATCCCCAGATTGGTCATCTCGGCCAGATTGGCGCCCTTGCCGCCCAGCAGCTCGCGCATGTGGCCGTTGCCCTCGGAAAAAAGATAGACAAACTTTTTGCTCACGGATTATCGTCCTCCTGATATTGATGATGATTGGAAATTTTTGAGCCGTCGCTTTTGCGGAATCTATTATAAAAGGGAATGGAGCGCTTTGCAAGAGGAAACTGCCAAATTTCTGGAAATTCAACATGTTTTTTTCACCGGCAACGTTTTCTATAATTCTTTTTGCGCTTCCTGTTGATTTTCAGCGGCGGGATGTGATAAAATAGAGATGATTTTTGCATCCATCCCGTCTGCCTTCGCGGGACGGACGGAGAGGAGGGAGGGTTCATGGCCCATCAGGAGCTGCCGGCCATCCCCGGCGAGCCCCGCCTGTCTCAGCGCATCCGGGAGGCCGCGGGCCGCGGCGCCCTGGGCCACGCCGCCGTTCTCAGCGGCCAGGGGGACCTGGCCGCCGCCGCGCGGTTCACCGCCGCCGCCCTCCAGTGCCGGGGGACGGACAAGCCCTGCGGCGCCTGCCCCGACTGCCGGAAGGTCCTGCGGGAGATCCATCCGGACGTGGTGGTCGTGGAGGACCCCGACCACAAGAACATCTCTGTGGACGTGCTGCGGCGCGTGGCCTCCGACGCCAGCGTCCTGCCCAACGAGGGGCGGCGGAAGGTGTACGTCTTCCCGGACTGCTCCCTGCTGGACGGCAAGGCCCAGAACGTGCTGCTGAAGGTGGTGGAGGACGGCCCGCCCCACGCGGCGTTCCTCTTCTGCGCGGCCAACAGCGCGGTGCTGCTGCCCACCATCCGCAGCCGGACCACGGAGTGGAAGCTGTCCCCGCCGCCGGAGACGGCCCAGGCCGACGACAGGGCCCGGACGCTGTGCGAGGCGATCCTCACCGGCAAGGCGGCGGAGCTGGCCGGCCTCTGCGCGGAGCTGGAAAACAGCAAAATCTCCCGCGAGGAGCTGCGGAAACTGCTTTCCGACGCGCGGGATCTGCTGGCGGCGGGTCTGGCGGCCGTATATACGGGCCAGGGCGGCGCTCTGGCGGTCCGGCTGGCCGGAATGGGAAAATACCGGCTCTCCGCGGCGGCGGAGCGCCTGGACGGTTTTATCCGCCAGTGCAGCTATAATATCGGCGTGGGGCATCTGCTGGGGGCCCTGGCGGCGGAGCTGGCACGATAGATTTTTCGTCGAACCCTGCCGGCGGGGAAGATATTTCTTTACGTCAGTCCGGGGGCTTCTCGCCCCCGAACCCCTCGGATACTTTTTGTATGGACAAAAAGTATCCAAAAAGCCACCAAAACCATACGGTTTTGGATTCCCTGATAATTACGGGGGTTATTATTTTGCGCCCGTGGCATGGTCTGGTCTTGTCTGCCGTACTGCCGTCCGCTTCGTCCCCCTTCTGCTCCTACTTTAATGTGCGTACCGGCAGTCCCTACCGTATCGCTTCGGGTCCTCCCGGCAAGGAGTAGGCTTCCAACATCAACTGAACTCCCAGACAAAAACCTTCTTTGAAACAATTACGATTTTGGGCGGTGTTCAGTTGCACTACCGCGTTCCATACCTCGTCAGAAAATCCTCCGCCTAATATTTCTTCCACTTTATCCCAGGCCGCAAAGTAGCTTTTCCGTAGCTTCCTATATTCCTCCGTGCCAGGTTCTTCCTCAAGATAAATTTCGTCATATATTTTATCTAAAATGTTCATGTTTTGTCCCTTTCTGATATTCGACATTCAAGAACTTGTTTGTTTTAATTATATTCCCATTCTGAGAACTTGTCAAGGAGAAAATATGTTTACAAAAGAAAAGTTCGGACAGCGCTTATTAGCGATTCGGAAACAACATCATGAGACGCAGCTTGATTTAGCAGAAGCTGTCGGTACGGTCAAAAGCCATGTCAGCGAGATGGAAAAGGGCAAACGAACGACAACGATAGAGCGATTTGCCCTGATCTGCGAACATTACAAGGTATCCGCCGATTATCTGCTGGGGTTGTCGGACAATCCGGAGCCGCGATAATGGCGGGGTGCGCCGGGAGAACCCGAAGCGAGGCGGTAGGGATTACCGATGACCACACTGAAACAGGCGCTGAAGAGGGGCGAAGCGGCCGGCAGTACGGTAGGCAAAACAGACCGTGCCACGGGCGCAAAATAAAATACCCCCCGTAAATATAAGGGATTCTTAAACCGTAGGCGTTAGGCCGCTGAAAGCGGCCCCAGCCCTAAGGCGGCCTATGGCCGCCCCACGGGTTTAAGCGACTTTTTGGTTACTTTTTGTTCGCACAAAAAGTAACCGCGGGGTCCGGGGCCGCGCAGGCCCCGATGCAACGAATAGAACCGACCATCCCTTGCCGTTGGAACAACGGCAAAGAAAAGAGGAATCTAAACTATGGCAGAAGTCATCAGCGTCCGCTTTCGCGGCGGAAGCAAAAATTACTACTTTGATCCCCGCGGGCTCCGGATCGAGCCCGATACCTACGTGGTGGTGGAAACCGCCCAGGGCATGGAATACGCCCGCTGCGTCGAGGCGAACCACGAGGTTCCGGATCAGGCCGTGGTGCAGCCCCTGCGCCCCGTGGTGCGCATCGCCACGGAGAACGACCACCGCTCCGCCGCCTATAACCGGAAGCGGGAAAAAGAGGCCTTCGGCATCTGCGAGCAGAAGATCGCCGCCCACGGGCTGGAAATGAAGCTGGTCAGCGTGGAGTGCAGCTTTGAGGGCAACAAGATCATCTTTTTCTTTACCGCCGACGGCCGTGTGGACTTCCGGGAGCTGGTCAAGGATCTGGCCAGCGTGTTCCGGGCCCGGATCGAGCTCCGGCAGATTGGCGTCCGGGACGAGGCGAAGATGCTGGGCGGTCTGGGCATCTGCGGCAGGCCCCTCTGCTGCAGCCAGTTCCTGGACGAGTTTATCCCCGTATCCATCAAGATGGCCAAAACCCAGAGCCTCAGCCTGAACCCCTCCAAGATTTCCGGCACCTGCGGGCGGCTGATGTGCTGCCTGAAATACGAGCAGGCGGCCTATGAGGACGCCGCCGGCCGGATGCCCAAGAACGACAGCTTTGTGGACACCCCCGACGGCGTGGGCAACGTCAGCGGCGTGGATCTGCTTCGGGAGCAGGTCCAGGTCCGCCTGGACAGCGCCCCGGAGTCGCCCAGGCGCTATAAGACCGCCGAGATCCGCGTCCTCCGCAACGGCAAGGGCAGCCGGGAGGGCATTGAGATCCCCAAGGACCGTCCTGCCCGTCTGACGGCGGGCGAGGGCGAGGAGGAGGCCTGGTTCCGGCTGAACCGCCGTCCCGGCGCGGGCCGCACCCCTATCCCCGTGTCCTCCGTCCTGGCCGCGCCGCAGTCTGACGACGGGGAGGACCGCTCCGCCAACCGCCGCCGCGGCCGCGTCAAGGGCGGTAAGCCCCGCCAGCAGCAGCCGGCCGAGAAGCCCAACACGGTCCGGAGCCAGAAGCAGGACCGTCCCGTCCGCGCTCCCAAGGCCGACCGGGTGGAAAAGCTCTCCGTCCGCGCCGTCACCGACACCACCGCCGAGAAAAAAGCCGCCGCCGACCGGGCCGCGCGCCAGCAGTCCGGTCAGGAGGGCAAGCCGAACAGCAACCGCCGCTATCCCCGCAGGCGGCCCAGAGGCAGGGGAAACGGCGGAGAAGGCTGACGCGGACGGGATCGCCCGGCAATCGCGCGGCGCCTGTGAATACGGCTTCGTATCGCTGCCGCGGCTGAAGAGAATCCTTTGGGTTCTTTTCAGCCGCGGCAATAATATGTCCACGCTTCACCGCCGCCCGGGCGGGGAACCGCGGATCAACCCGAATTTCAAAATTTGTTTACAGATACCGCTTGCAATTTTCGCTTATCGTACTATAATAGGCTTTAAAGAGAACATTGTTCGTTTGTGTTGCCGGTGTGACCATTGTCTGCCATACAAAACCCGACCCAATGCCGACGTTCGTACGGTCTGCCGGGTCGGTTTTTTGCTTGCCGCAAAAGCTGCCCGGCCACGCGGGCGCAGGACAGCGGCCAGAATTACTTTGTGGTACCATGGGGGTGGAAGGGAAATGTATCACTGCCATATCCAACTCTACTTCGTCGGACATGAGAGAGAACTGTTTGCCCTGATCAGGGAAGAGCCCCTGCCGGAGGGTTTCACCTGCACCTATACGGAAAGCGATCAGGCGGAGGCTTCGCTGCTGGAAAGCGCGGACCTGATTCTGGCGGACATCCGGTCCCCGGGCACGGATATGCTGGAGATGCTGATTTCCGGCCGGAAGGAGGACGCCGAGCTGGTGGTGCTGGCCGGCGCGGAGCAATTCCCGCTGCTGTCCGGGAGTCTCGACCGGATCAGGGATGTCTGGGTGGTGCCCATGTCCGATGAGGAGAGCCGCTTCCGCTTCCGGCGCTGGCTGGACGGCTTCCGGCAGGATCGGATGAACCGGTATCAGGAGCAGATACATCATGTCATCTCATCCTTCCTGGGCGGCGATGTATACATAATATTCAACGACGCGGGAAACCGGCTGGAGTACGCCAGCGACAACATGGAACGGGTGCTGGGCATCACCCCGGAGGACCTGAAACGGGGAGTGGACGGTCTGGGGGCGGCCCGGTACATCACCAGAAGCGCCGCCAGCCGGGAGGAGCTGCTCCGGATGGAGTCGGACTCAACGCTGGACATTATGGAAACCGAGCGGGTCAATCCCAGGACCGGGGAGCACCGGTGGTTCCATGAGAGGATCTCCTGCGTGTCGGTGCAGGGGGCCAGAAAAATCGTATTCTATATCTCCGACCGCACCAAGGAGCACAACGCCCAGACCTCCCTCAGGGAGGCCCTGGATATCGCCCAGGTGGCCAATAAGGCCAAGAGCGCGTTTCTCAGCAGCGTCAGTCACGATATCCGCACCCCCATGAACGCCATTATGGGTTTTCTGGAGCTGCTGCGGGAGGATGTGGACAACTCTGAGCAGGTGCTGGAGTACACTCAGAAGATCTCCGCCGCCAGCCAGCACCTGCTGGGCCTCATCAACGACGTGCTGGACATGAACAAGATCGAGAGCGGCAACACCGTGCTGAATATTTCCGAGATGAACCTGGCGGAGGTTATTGAGGGGCTGAACACCATCATCCGTCCCCAGGCCCGGGCGAAGGACCAGACCTTCGAGATTTATGCCTCCGCCCTCCCCCACGAGGATCTGCTGGGGGACAAACTGCGCCTCAACCAGATTCTCATCAACATCCTGTCCAACGCGGTGAAGTACACCCCCAAGGGGGGCAGGATCGAGATGCGGGTGACAGAGCTGCCCCAGACCAGCAAAAAGTACGAGCGCATCCGCTTCGTGATCAGCGACAACGGCATGGGCATGTCCGAGGACTATCAGAAAGTGATCTTCGACCCCTTTACCCGCGAGCAGACCACCATGCTCAATAAGATCCAGGGCACCGGACTGGGTATGGCCATCACGAAGAGCCTGGTAGACCTGATGGGAGGAACGATCCGCGTAGACAGCACCCTGGGCAAGGGGAGCACCTTCACCGTAGAGCTGGATCTGAGCATTCAGGAGGGCGCGGGGGTCGATCCGAAGTTCTGGAAGAACCACGGCATCACCCGGATGATTGTGGCGGACGATGACGAGGATGTCTGCCGGAGCATTGTGAAGAAGATGAGCGGGATGGGCGTAGAGACCCACTGCGCCACCAGTGGAGAGGAGGCCCTCCGGAGCATCCGCGCCGCCCAGGAGGCGGGCCGGCCCTACGACCTGGTCCTGCTGGACTGGGAAATGCCCGATCTGAACGGCATGGAGACCGCCCGGCTTATCCGGCAGAATAACCCGCGCAAGCTTCCCGTCCTGATGTTTACCGCCCACGACTGGGCCGACATCGAGCAGGAGGCGATGGAGGTGGGCATCAGGAACTTCCTGCCCAAGCCCTTTTTCATAAGTAATTTCAAGGAAGCCGTCCGGCGGATGATGGAAGCGGGCCGGCCTCCGGCTCATCCGAAGGAGAAGCGCAGCGCCGTGAAGGGGCTGCATATTCTGGTAGTGGACGACATTGAGGTCAACCGGATTATCCTTACCAAGATACTCACCACACTGGGAGCCGAGTGCGAAGCGGCGGCGGACGGTCAGGAGGCCGTGGAGAAATTCCTGAGCTCCCGGCCCGGCCAGTACGATATCATTTTCATGGATGTGCAGATGCCCCTGCTCAACGGATATGAGGCCACCCGGGCCATCCGGAGCAGCGGCCACCCCTGCGCGGAGCAGATTCCCATCATTGCCATGACGGCCAACGCCTTTATGGACGACATCCGGGACGCGCTGGAGGCGGGAATGGACGCCCATGTGTCCAAGCCCATTGTGATCGATCAGCTGGAGGCCGCCGTTCAGGAGGTGCTGGAGCGCAAGGGGCTTCTGAGCCGCTGACTGCTGCCGGAATTTACAGCCGGCGTCAGTCAGCCGGCATCCGCCGGTTATCGTTATGAATGCGGGTCTGCAAAGGCGCGGACCAACCCGCAAACCAGGAAGGGATGATACACAGTGAGGGCATATCAGGAGGAATACATTGCCAATGTAAAGGAATTTGTCTCCTTAAACCTCCGGCCCGGCCCGGAGGACCGGTCTCTGGAAAAATATACAGACCGGCTGCTGGCCCAGTGCGCGCGAAAAAGGCAGCTGATCCAGCGAAATATGGAGCTGCTGCGGGAAAAGCTGCTGCCCGCCCTGGACCATCTCTCCGAGGCGGACGAGGAGGAACGGCAGGCCCTTCAGGAGTTCTCCACCAGGCTGCTGGCCAGTCCCGGCCAGGTGGACGTGGGGATTCCGTGCCAGGTGCAGCAGTCTCTGGTGGCCCTGGCGCGGCAGGAAGAGAACCAGGCGGACCTCATCGAGCATCTGTACTGGCTGGGCATGGGATGGTTTGCCCTGAGCAACAAGCTGGTGAACATGGAGAAGGACCTCGTGGGGCATTACTTCGTCCAGACCCGGAAGTACTTCCAGGAGGCGGCCTCCTATCTGTGGGAGTTCGATCGGATCGAAGACGACGAGACCCGCGGCTATATCATCCGCTCCGTTGCCAACCGGGCTCTGGGCCAGTTCCGCGCTGTGGGGGAGCGGACGCACCAGCTGAAAGAGGCCCTGGAAATCATGGAAAACCCGTATTATCGGACGCTGGCTCCGCAGCTCCCCTGGGAAAAATACGTGCGGAGCACCCATCAGCTGATGGCGGCCAGTATCTCCTATTCAAAGGAACACGCGATGTCCGGCCGGGATGTGGCGGACATCATGCGCTCCGTCTACATTGCCGAACGGGGGGCCGACCCTACGCCCCGTCAGGTCTTTCACTCTGAGGCCATTGAGTTTTACTGCGGGGTCCGCAGTCTGGATTACCTCCTTCAGCGGCTTGAGCGCCTGATTGATACCGCGGACAGCCGGGATTTCACCCGGGAAGGAATGTACGCCAATATCTCCCTGCCCGCCTACTACTGCATGTATATGTCCCAGTATCCGGAGCGGATCGGGCAGCGCGAGCGCTTTTATATCGCCGGGCTGTACCGCCGCGTCCGGTCCTATCTGAATGTGTTCCCGCCGGATCAGGAAAATGAGAGCCTGTTTTACTATCTCCGGCAGCTCATCTGCACCTTTGTGGAGCTGGAGCAGACCATCCCTTACCGGGACTTCCTGCACCGGCTGATCCTCCACTTCTCCCCGGAGCTCTATATTCACAGCCGCGCTGTGGCGGAGATGGCGAAGGTTCTGTGCGGTTTCCTGCTGGAGCGGGACGGCGGCTTCTTTGACGACATTCCCTTCATCCGGGACATTTCCGACCCGGCCAAAAAGAGGGAGGCCGTGCTGGACTATGCCGAGGGCTGCGGCCTCTTCCATGACGCGGGCAAGGTCAACTGCGTGGAGATCCACACCCGCGTGGCCCGCCGGTGGTTTCCGATGGAGTATGAGATGGCGCGCCTGCACACGGAGGCGGGCCGCGGGCTGCTCCAGGGGCGGGCCTCCACCAGCCGGTACGCCTCTGCCGCCCTGGGCCACCACGCGTGGTACGACGGGAGCACGGCCCGGAGCTATCCCGCCTCTTACCGGCGCAGCCAGTGCCCGGAACGGCGGATGGTGGACGTGATCGCGCTGGCCGAGTGGCTGGCGGGCACGCTGGATCAATATCACCAGAGAGTGGGGTCCTGCCCTTCCTTTGAGGATACGGTCAGGCGGGCCGTATCTCTGGGCGGGCGGCGGTTCTCGCCCCGCGTGACGGCCCTGCTGGAGGAGGAAGCGGTGCAGTCCGCGCTCCGTCAGGCTCTGGAGGACGCGGCACAGAAAGCGTACCGGGAAATTTACAAGGACTCCGGGAGATAGCGCGGCCCTCATGCGCCGCGCGCGAAAAGCACGAAAGAAGAAAGGAACCCTATGTCAGAGAATCAATTCAGGACCACCATCGGCGGTCAGGCCCTCATTGAGGGCATCCTCATGCGGGGCCCGGAGAAGCAGTGCATCGTGGTCCGGGGCCCGGAGGGGCTGGTTATCAAAGAGGAAGAGCTGAAGCTCATCAAGGACAGATACCCCATCCTGGGCCTGCCTCTCATCCGGGGCGGCGTCACCTTCCTGGACAGCATGTATAAGGGGGTAAAGGCTCTGATGTTCTCCGCGGACTACTTCCCGGAGGAGGACGGGACGGAGGAGCCCTCCCGATTTGAGAAATGGCTGGACGCGAAGCTGGGCAACGAGAAGATGGAAAAGGCGGTCATCGGCTTTTCCGTGGTGACGGCCGTGTGCTTCTCCATCGGGCTGTTCATGCTGCTGCCCACCTTTCTGGCCAGTTTTGTGGAAATGGTTACGGACAGCGTGCTGGTGCGGAACCTGGTGGACGCGGTGCTGCGCATCGCCATTTTCATGACCTATATGATCGCCGTGTCCCGGATGAAGGACATCCGGCGGACCTTCTCCTACCACGGCGCGGAGCACAAGAGCATCTTCTGCTATGAAAAGGGGCTGGAGCTGACGGTGGAAAACGTCCGGGTCCAGTCCAAGCACCATCCCCGGTGCGGCACCAGCTTCCTGCTGGTGGTCATTGTGGTGGCGATTCTGGTGAATACGGTGGTGTTCTCTCTGTTCCCGGTGGGGAACGTATTTCTGCGGATGCTGATCCAGCTGCTGCTGCTGCCCTTTGTGGTGGGCGTCACCTATGAGTTCAACCGCTACGTAGGCGGTCACGACAACCCGGTGACCAATTTCCTGGCCAAACCCGGTCTCTGGATGCAGAATTTCACCACCTTCGAGCCGGACGACGCCATGATGGAGGTGGCCATCGAGGCGCTGAAACGGGTCATTCCCGAGGAGAAGGGGAAGGATAAGTGGTAAACGGATCACGATAGGCAGGGGGGACGCGGCATGACGACCTACCAAAACCTATATCTGGACATCCGGCGGCAGCTGCTGAGGGCCGGTTTTCCCGGCGCGGGACTGGAGGCCAGGGAGCTGGTCTGCTGCGGCAGCGGCAAAAGCCGGGAGGAATTCTACCGGGACAGCGCCATGTACATGTCCCCGGATGTGGAGGCAGCGATCCGCGCTCTGACGGAGCGTCACATCGGCGGCGAGCCGGTGGCCTACCTCATCGGCGAGTGGGAGTTCTACGGCCTGACTCTGGATGTGAACGAGTCCGTCCTGATCCCCCGCGCGGACACGGAGGTCCTGGCGGAGGCTGCCATCGAGCACGTGAAGTCCATAGAGAAATGCCGGGTGCTGGATCTCTGCGCCGGCAGCGGCTGCGTGGGGCTGGCGATAGCCGCCAACGCTCCGGACAGCCGGGTGCTGCTGGGAGAGATTTCCGAAGCGGCGATACGGGTATGCCGGCAGAACGTCCGCCGGTGCGGCCTGACGGAGCGGGTAAAGGCGTCGGTCCTGGATGCTCTGGAGCCGCCGCCCCGGACCATCGGGGATTTTCAGTGCGTCGTGTGCAACCCGCCCTACATACCGCGCTCGGATATGGAGACCCTGGACCGCTCGGTGAAGGACTTCGAGCCTCACCTGGCCCTCTGCGGCGGGGAGGACGGGCTGGATTTCTATCGGGCTGTCGTGGGCAAATGGAAGCCCGCCCTGGCAAAAGAAGGGCGGCTGTATTTCGAGGTGGGGATCGGCCAGGCGGACGCGGTGCTGCGGCTGATGCGGCGCGAGGGCTTCGGAGACATCAACATCCTCCCGGACACCCAGGGGATCGGCCGGGTGGTGTACGGCACGATCCTGGAGGAGGCGCGGCGGTGATCAGACCGATTTTAGCATGTGCGGACCCCTATGAAACGGCCGGGATCTTCCAGTCGGCGGGCTGGACGCTGGATTTTTCCCAGCCGCCGGAGAGCGGGGACCCGCTGGCGGGCGTGTCTCTGTACGGGAACGCGCTGCTGCTGGGCGTTACGGAGGGATACGTTCCAAAGGAGCGCCTGCCCTTCCTGGGCTGCGGCGTGGTGCTTTACCTTACGGTTCCGGAGGATGCGCTGGAGACTGTCCATGCCGGCCACCGGGCGTTTTGCCCAACGGAGATTGAGGTTCAGCCCTGGGGTGACCGGGCGTTTGAGGTGACGATAGCGGGCTGGCGGCTGATGATCGCCGGGGGCGGCGCCGAGGGATGAACAGCATGTTTTTGATACAGATTTTTTGAAGTTGATTTATCGGGAGGAAATCGTATGGCCGACCAATTTGCAGAAAAACTGTTTGCGGAGCTGTCCGCCCTTCCGGAGGTGGAGGCCATCGCGCTGGGCGGGTCCCGGGCGGGGGAAGTCTATGACGAGAAATCAGACTATGACGTATACCTCTACTGCACCGCCCCGGTGGCGGAGGAGGTCCGGCGGGAGATCCTGTCCTTCTACTGCAAATACATGGAGATCGGCAATCACTTCTGGGAGTACGAGGACAACTGCACCCTGCAAAACGGCGTTGACATCGACATTCTTTACCGCAGTCTGGACGATTTTATAAACGACGTGGCCTCCGTGGTGGAGGACTGCCGGCCCCGGAACGGCTACACCACCTGCATGTGGCACAACCTGCGGACCTGCAAAATCCTTTATGACCGGGACGGGCGGCTGGCGGCGGCAAAGGAGCGGTTCGACGTGCCCTATCCGCCTCTGCTGAGGGAGCGGATCATTGACCGGAACCGGAAGCTGCTGCGGGATTCCCTGCCCGCCTATGAGACCCAGATCGCCAAGGCGGTGAAGCGGGGGGACCTGGTCAGCGTCAACCACCGGACGGCGGCGTTTCTGGAGAGCTATTTCGACATTCTTTTTGCCCTGAACAGCCAGACCCACCCCGGCGAAAAGCGGCTGGTCCAGCTGTGCGAAAAGCAGTGCGCCCTCCTGCCGGACCGGTTCGAGGAAAATCTGGACCGGCTGTTCGCGGACCTGTTCATCCGAACGGACCGGGTGCCGGAGGACGCAGGCCGGATGCTTGACGAACTGGAGAAAATATTACAAAGGGACTGACAGAAGAAGCGGAAAAGGCGATGAACGGCGTGCTGCCGTCCCACAGGACAAGATATAACATTGAATTTTAATCTTTGAGAAGACAAAGAATAAATTTTACAAAAGGAGAGCACCAATGGCCGATAAGGACAAGAAAGTAACCAAGACCGCCACCGTGGCCAACGACAAGAAGGAAGCCATCAATACCGCCATGAAAAACATCGAGAAGATGTACGGTAAGGGTTCCATCATGCGCCTGGGCGATCAGATGAACCAGCTGAACGTGGAGGCCATCCCCACCGGGTCTCTGGCGCTGGATCTGGCCCTGGGCATCGGCGGCGTGCCCAAGGGGCGCATCATTGAGATATACGGCCCCGAGTCCTCCGGCAAGACCACCCTGGCCCTGCATATCGTGGCCCAGGCCCAGAAGGCCGGGGGCGAGGTGGCCTTCGTGGACGCGGAGCACGCCCTGGACCCCACTTATGCCCGCGCGCTGGGGGTGAACATTGACGAAATGCTGATCTCCCAGCCGGACACCGGCGAGCAGGGCCTGGAAATCACCGAAGCCCTGGTACGCTCCGGCGCGCTGGACGTGATCGTGGTAGACTCCGTAGCGGCCCTGGTGCCCCGTGCGGAGATTGAGGGCGAGATGGGCGACAGCTTTGTGGGCATCCACGCCCGGCTCATGAGCCAGGCCCTGCGGAAGCTGGCGGGCGCCATCAACAAGACCCACTGCGTGGTCATCTTCATCAACCAGCTGCGTGAGAAGGTGGGCGTCATGTACGGCAACCCGGAGGTCACCACCGGCGGCCGGGCGCTGAAGTTCTATGCCTCCGTCCGCATCGACGTGCGGCGGGTGGAGACCCTGAAGGCCGGCGGCGAGATGATCGGCAACCGGACCCGGGCCAAGGTGGTCAAGAACAAAATGGCCCCCCCGTTCCGGGAGGCGGAGTTCGACATCATGTACGGAGAGGGCATCAGCCGGACAGGCGAGCTGCTGGATCTGGCGGTGAAGCTGGATCTGGTGCAGAAGTCCGGGTCCTGGTTCTCCATGGGGGAGACCCGCATGGGTCAGGGCCGGGACGCGGCCAAGCAGTACCTGAAGGATAACCCGGAGGTGGCCGACAATCTGGAAGCCGCCATCCGTCGGGACTTTTTCAAACTGATGAGCACCCAGTCCCAGGTGGCCGCCAGGGCCGCGGGCCGGGCGGTGGACGTGTCCGCCGAAGACTTTGACGATGAGGACGCCTGAATAAAGGTTTCGATCAAGCCTTTACATAAAGGCTTGCGCGGGCCGGTGCCGGGCGGCGCCCCGCACGGCTTCAATTGAATATGATGATTCCTGTCTTTCAACGCAGGAATCAGATAAAAGGAGGAATTTCCCATGCTGAAAAAAGCGAGGATCGTATCCATGATCGTGCTGGCCGCGTCCATCACGGTTACCGCCGGGCTGGCGGTGGAGAACCTGGTGCTGGCCGTCATCGCGCTGGCCAGGAAGCGGGAGCGGCGGTAAGCCGAATGGAAAGGGCCTCCCCCATCCACGGATGGGGGAGGCCCTTTTGTGCTATATAGTGATACTTTTTTCAGGAAAATGGTTGATTATAGTAACCGCAGTTCAAAATCAGTAAAGTTTAGGGCCGCCCTTTTCAAAGGGCGGTGGGGCCAGGCATTAGGCGGCCAAAGGCCGCCCCAGCCCTAAGCCGCGCAAAGCGCGGCCCACGGGGCAAAGCCCTGGTGGGTTTGGGCGAAGCCCAACACTTACTCGTTCTCAACTGCGTCGACTATATCTCATACTATTTCTCAACAAAAAGCTTTAATAATCCAAGCGCGACAAGCAATGCTGGAAATGGTAGAGGGGAGAAGGGAAGATGCGGCCATCCCATGGGCGGCGCCGCCGCCCATGGGAACCCTGTCGGATTGAAATGCTCGGACGAAATGAATTCGTCCTCCGCCGAGGTTTTGCCTGCGGCAAAACGCTCGTACGCGCTTGCGCGCGCCCCGCTGTGCGGGGCCCCGAAGAGGCCGCGGGCGTCTCTTCGTTTAGTCAGCCTTATACAGGTCGATGAGCTTCATCAGGTGCGCGTAGCGCTCCTTGGCGGCCTCTTCGTTCTTGGCGAACAGGACCTCGGCGCGCTCGGGGAACTCGCGGGTCAGGCGGGCGTAGCGGGCCTCGTTCAGCAGGAACTCCTGGTAACCGCCGGCGGGCGCCTTGCTGTCCAGGGTGAAGGGGTTCTTTCCCTCGGCGGCCAGAGCGGGATTGAAGCGGAACAGGTTCCAATAGCCGCAGTCAACGGCCTTCTTCATTTCCTTCTGGCAGTTCATCATGCCGCCCTTGATGGAGTGCATCTCGCAGGGGGCGTAGCCGATGATGAGGGACGGGCCGTGATAGGCCTCGGCCTCGGCGATGGCCTTGAGGGTCTGAGCTGTGTTGGCGCCCATAGCTACCTGGGCCACGTACACATAGCCGTACTGCATGGCGATCTCGCTCAGGCTCTTCTTCTTCATCTCCTTACCGGCGGCGGCGAACTGAGCCACCTGGCCGATGTTGGAGGCCTTGGAGGCCTGACCGCCGGTGTTGGAGTACACCTCGGTATCGAAGACGAACACGTTGACATCCTCGCCGGAGGCCAGGACATGGTCCAGTCCGCCGTAGCCGATGTCGTAGGCCCAGCCGTCGCCGCCGAAGATCCACACGGACTTCTTGTTCAGGTACTCCTTCTTGGAGAGGATGCTCTCGGCCAGAGCGCAGGCGTCGCAGTCGCAGTATTTCTTGCCGGCGGCCTTCAGCTCCGCGGCGTGGGCGGCGAACTTCTCAACCTGAGTCAGATCATCCACAGTGGAGATGTTCTCTTCCAGAGCGGTGATATAAGCCTTGGCAGCTTCCTGGTTGGCCTCGCCGTCGTCCATGGTATCCAGCCACTTCTGAGCGGCTTCCTTGATCGCGGGAGCAGCCCACGCGACGTTGATCAGGGCCTTGGTCTCTTCAGCCAGGGCGTTGCGGATGGCCTTCTGGCCGATATACATGCCCAGACCGTGCTCGGCGTTGTCCTCGAACAGGGAGTTGCACCACGCGGGACCCTTGCCCTCGCTGTTGGTGCAGTAGGGAGAGGTGGCAGCCGGTCCGCCCCAGATGGAGGAGCAGCCGGTGGCGTTGGAGACGTACATCCGGTCGCCGAACAGCTGGGTGACGAGGCGGGCGTAGCTGGTCTCGGCGCAGCCGGCGCAGGAGCCGGAGAACTCCAGATAGGGCACCTTGAACTGGCTGCCCTTGACGGTGTTGTCCTGCATGTCGGCCTTGGGAGCGGTCTTCACCAGGTAATCCCAGACCCTGGCCTGCTCGGCCTGACTCTCCTGGGGCACCATCTTGATGGCCTTGTCCTTGGCCAGGCAGGCCTCGACGCACACGCCGCAGCCCATGCAGTCCAGGGGGCTCACGCCGATAGCGTACTGATACACGCCCTTGCCCTTGCCGGCCTTGACGGCGGCGGTCTTCAGACCCTCAGGCGCGTTTTTCACCTCGTCCTCGGTGAGGGCGTAGGCGCGGATGGTGGCGTGGGGGCAGACATAGGAGCAGTTGTTGCACTGGATGCACTTCTCGGGATCCCAAACGGGAACGCTGACGGCCACGCCGCGCTTCTCGTAGGCGGAAGCGCCCAGCTCGAACTGACCGTCCGCGTGGGGCATGAACACGGAGACAGGCAGGCTGTCGCCGTCCATGCGGCCCACGGGCTCCAGAATATCCTTGACCATGGTGACCAGCTCGGCCTTGCCCTCCAGAGCGGGGGCGGTCTTCTCGTCCACGGCGTCGGCCCACTGGTTGGGCACGTCGATCTTCACGAAGGCGGTAGCGCCGGCGTCGATGGCGTTGTAGTTCATCTGAACCACGTCCTCGCCCTTCTTGGAGTAGGACTTCTTGGCGGCATCCTTCATGTACTGGATGGCCTCTTCCTGGGGCATGACCTTGGCCAGGGTGAAGAAAGCGGACTGGAGGATGGTGTTGGTACGCTTGCCCATGCCGATCTTGGCGGCCAGGTCGATGGCGTTGATGGTGTAGAGCTGGATGTTGTTCCTAGCGATGTACCGCTTGGCCTCGGCGTTGAGGTGGTGGCACAGCTCGTCGAAATCCCACTGGCAGTTGATCATGAACACGCCGCCGGGCTTGACGTCGTTGACCATCTTGAAGCCCTTGGTGACATAGGAGGGGTTATGGCAGGCCACGAAGTCGGCCTTATTGATATAGTAGGGGGAACGGATGGGCTTGTCGCCGAAGCGGAGGTGGCTGATGGTCACGCCGCCGGTCTTCTTGGAGTCGTACTGGAAGTACGCCTGGACATACTTGTCGGTGTGGTCGCCGATGATCTTGATGGAGTTCTTGTTGGCGCCCACGGTGCCGTCGCCGCCCAGGCCCCAGAACTTGCACTCGATGGTGCCTTCCGCGGCGGTGTTGGGGGCTTCCTTCTCGGGCAGGGACAGGTTGGTGACGTCGTCCACGATGCCGATGGTGAACTGGCGCCTGGGCTCGTCCTTGGTCAGCTCCTCATAGACGGCGAACACGCTGGCGGGAGGCGTATCCTTGGAGCCCAGGCCGTAGCGGCCGCCGATGACCTTCACGTCATTCTTGCCGGCGTTGGCCAGAGCGGAGACCACGTCCAGATACAGGGGCTCGCCCAGAGCGCCGGGCTCCTTGGTGCGGTCCAGGACGGCGATCTTCCTGGCGGTGGCGGGAATGGCGGAAAGGAGCCTGTCGGCGGCGAAGGGGCGGTACAGGCGGACCTTCACCAGGCCCACCTTCTCGCCGTGGGCGTTCATGTAGTCGATGACTTCCTCGGCCACGTCGCAGATGGAGCCCATGGCGATGATGACGCGGTCCGCGTCGGGAGCGCCGTAGTAGTTGAACAGCTGGTAATTGGTGCCCAGCTTCTCGTTGACCTTGCCCATGTACTTCTCGACCACTGCGGGCAGCTCGTCATAGTACTTGTTGCAGGCCTCGCGGTGCTGGAAGAAGATGTCGCCGTTCTCGTGGGAGCCGCGCATGTTGGGATGCTCGGGGTTCAGCGCGTGCCTGCGGAACTCCTCCACGGCCTCCATGTCGCACATGTCCTTCAGGTCCTCGAAGTCCCACACGGCCACCTTCTGGATCTCGTGGGAGGTGCGGAAGCCGTCGAAGAAGTTGATGAAGGGCACCTTGCCGGAGATGGCGGACAGATGGGCCACGGGGCTGAGGTCCATGACCTCCTGCACGTTGCCCTCGGCCAGCATGGCAAAGCCGGTCTGGCGGCAGGCCATGACGTCGGAGTGGTCGCCGAAGATGTTCAGGGCATGGGTGGACACGGTACGGGCGGAGACGTGGAACACGGTGGGCAGCTGCTCGCCTGCGATCTTATACATGTTGGGGATCATCAGCAGCAGGCCCTGGGAGGCGGTATAGGTGCTGGTGAGCGCGCCCGCGCCCAGGGAGCCGTGGACCGCGCCGGCGGCGCCGGCCTCGGACTGCATCTCGACAACCTTAACCTGGGTGCCGAAAATGTTCTTCAGGCCGTTGGCGGACCACTGGTCAACCAGGTCGGCCATGGGGCTGGACGGGGTGATGGGATAGATGGCCGCGACTTCGCTGAACGCATAGGAGACATGCGCCGCCGCGTTGTTGCCGTCCATGGACTTGAACTTTCTAGCCATAGTTTTTTTGTTCCTCCTGAATATTTGATACTGCCATGGGGTGAATACACAGCAAGGTACTCATACAGGATTTACTATACCACTTTTTCCGGGCCGTGTAAACGCTATGTTTACTTCATTTTCAGAAATTTTTCTTTTTCTCCGGAAGTGTAAAAAAACATTGCCGTTTTTTGGCAATTATTGCAAATGGGAGGATTTGTTTTCCCGTGGTATAATGGGGGAAAATCATCTCCCCTCTGCCGGGGAGGGGTATGTCGCCCTGCCGGGCGGGACGGGGGCGGGGTTTACTTTTCGCGCACGCGAAAAGTAACAAAAGCGTGCTCAAGGGGCCAACGCCCCTTGAGAATCCCCTGAATGTGTTTTTTTGTTTTCCCTCCGACGATGGAGGGTTTGATTCTATCCCCATACCTTCGTTGGTGCGCCGCACTTCTGCGTCTACCCACGGATTCTAACGTACACAGTGAGGCTAAGCCGCTTCTGGACTGGCTCCCCGACCACCGCCGGGAGAACCCGAAGCAATACGGTAGGGAGTACCGATGACCACACTGAAACAGACGCGGAAGAGGAACGAAGCGGACGGCACAACCGATAGACCAATCAGGCCATGCCACGGGCGCAAAAACAATAACTCCCGCAATTATAAGGGATTCTTAAACCGTAGGTTTAAGTGGCTTTTTGCCTACTTTTTGTCCACATAAAAAGTAGGCCCAGGGCCCGGGGCTGGGAAAGCCCCGGGCTGTCGAACAGAGCCGACTCCCCCTGCGCCCGCAGGGCGCAAGAAAGGACGATAGATATGGTAGTAACCATCCACTCCCTGGGTCTGCAGGGCATCACCGGCTACGACGTCTCCGTGGAATGCGCCCTCTCCGGCGGACTCCCGGCCTTCGACGTGGTGGGTCTCCCCGACGCCGCCGTCAAGGAGTCACGTGAGCGCGTCCGCGCCGCCATCAAAAGCTGCGGCGCGAAGTTCCCCGTCTCGCGGATCACCGTCAACCTGGCTCCCGCCGCCCTGCGGAAGGAGGGCACCGTCTATGACCTGCCGATTCTCCTGGGCATCCTGGCCGCCCAGGGGGATATCGATCCCCCGTCCGCCGGGGCGGCGTTTCTGGGAGAGCTGTCCCTGACCGGCGCCCTCCGTCCCATTACCGGCACGCTCCCCATGGCCATGGCCGCCGTCCGGGCCGGCGCCCGGGAGCTCTACGTCCCGGCGGAGAACGCCGCCGAAGCCACCCTGGCCGGGGGGCTCACCGTCTATCCCGTGGAAAACGTGGAGGCCCTTCTGGGGCACCTCCGGGGCCGGGAGCGGATCGCCCCCGCCCCGCCCTGGACGCCGGAGGCGGACGCGGAGGCCGGCCCCGACTTCTCCGAGGTCATGGGCCAGGAGAACGTAAAGCGCGCCCTGGAAATCGCCGCCGCCGGAGGGCACAATATCCTGCTCATCGGTTCGCCGGGAGCGGGCAAGTCCATGCTGGCCCGCCGTCTGCCCTCCATCCTGCCGGACATGACCCGGCGGGAGGCGCTGGAGGCCACCGAGGTCTGGTCCGTGGCGGGCCTCACCGACCGCCGCCGTCCCCTGCTTCAGCGCCGCCCCTTCCGGAGCCCCCATCACACGGTCTCCGCCGTGGCCCTGGCAGGCGGCGGGGCCCTTCCCCGGCCGGGCGAGATCTCCCTGGCCCATAACGGGGTGCTGTTTCTGGACGAGCTGCCGGAATTTTCCAGGGACGCCATGGAGGTCCTGCGCCAGCCCATTGAGGACGGCGAGGTCACCATCACCCGCGCCGCCGGGAGCATCTGCCTCCCCAGCCGGTTCATGCTGGTGTGCGCCATGAATCCCTGCCGCTGCGGCTGGCGGGGGCATCCGTCGGGACGCTGTACCTGTACGGACGCTATGGTGGAAAAATATGTCTCCCGGATCTCCGGTCCCATGCTGGACCGGATGGATCTGCACGTGGAGGTGCCGTCGGTGGAATTTGAAGCCATGCGGCGGCGGGACGCGCCGGAGAGCTCCGCCGCTGTCAAATCCCGCGTCAACGCCGCCCGGTCCCGGCAGGCGGAGCGCTTCGCCGGAACAGGCGTCGGCTGCAACGCACACATGACTCCCGCCATGGTGGGAGAATGCTGCCGCCTGGACGACGCCGGGGAGCGCATCCTGAAGGCGGCCTTCGACCGCATGGGCCTCACCGCCCGCAGCCATGACCGCATCCTGCGGGTGGCCCGGACCATTGCCGACCTGGACGGCGAGGCCGGCATCTCCGCCGCCCATCTGGCGGAGGCGATCCAATATCGGAATACGGAGATTTTGCGCAAGTGATTGCCGCGCCGGACGGCAGCCGCCTCTGCTCAGGCGCTTGCCGCCCGGCGCGACCCGAAAGCGGACCGGAATATTCCCCACTTTTGAAAAAATTTTTCTTTCTTTGAAATTTGCCCTTGACAAATCCATCTGCGTGTGTATAATATTAACTGTTCGTTATGAACTTAGCGGGATTGTGTAAAGGTAGCACAGCGGACTCTGACTCCGTATGTGAGGGTTCGAATCCTTCTCCCGCTGCCATGCAGTCGGCAAATTTCGACAGGAAATTTGCCGACTGCCCTTTTTGTAGAACATATACCAGATAGCGGCGTCTATAGGCGCAGCAGGCTTTTGGATTATTCAACTGCCGAAGGAATATTTCCGAATCTTTAATTTGGAAATAATATCAAAATTCCTCTGAGGGCTGTGTTCAGGGGAATTGCAAATAAGGAACAACCAACTACATTGATCTGGAGGTTACAGTCATGGCAAACAAACAGCCTCGCCGGAAGCGCGCCGCGCAGGAACAGCCGGCCGCGCCCGCGCAATCCGCCACCCCGCCCGCGGCCCCGCCGCGCTCCTCTCCGGCTTCCTCTCCCGCGCCGTCTCTCAAAAAGGACTGGCCCATCCCGGTTTTAATGATTCTGCTCTTTTTCTTTATCTGCCTGACCTCCAGCTCCACCATCAAATACATTGCGATGATCGTGCTGCTGGCCGCAATCGCCACGATCCTGATCCGTTTTTCCACGCTCCGGGACCGGATGACCCTCCCGTTTGCCGCCGTGACTTTGTGGGTGCTCATGTCGGGTATTTCCACGTTTTACGCGGTCTCCGGAAGATTTGCGCTCAGCGAGTTCCTGAAGCTCCTGATTGCCTATTGCCTTTTCCTGATGTTTATCGCTTTCGCGGGAAAAGGCGCCGGTACCGGCCGGGCAATTGCCTCTATTCTGGAAGCCTGCGCCGCGCTGGCGGGCCTGATCAGCATTGACCTGCTGTCCACCCATTTGCTCAGCACACCGTTTTTGGACTTCATGGGCCTGTTCTCCTCCGACTATGCCGATCTGGCCGGCGTGGATGCCGGAGTCCGTATGACGTCTATCTTTGTGAACCCCAACGGCTTTGCCGGTTTTGTCGGGATTGGCGTACTGCTCTCCCTGGGGCTGGCCAACTCCGCCCAAAGGCCGGCGGAACGCCGCTTCCATCAGGTCTGCCTGCTGATCAACGCGCTTTCTTTTGTGCTGGCCTTCAGCATGGGCGCGAGCGGTATGATCTGCCTGGCGTTTCTCGCTTTCCTGCTGCTGGAAAGCAGGGAGCGCCGCACTTCCCTGTTTATCCTTATGGTTGAGACGCTGCTCCTGACGCTGCTGGCCGCAATCCCCATCTCTCTCACCGGCCTTGAAATGTGGAGCGGTTTTCAGCCCGTTCCCCTGCTCTGTACGGCGGCCGGCGCGCTGCTCCTGTGTGTGTTGGATCAATTAGTGGGGCAAAGGGTCTCGGCCGCGCTGACAGGCCATGGAAAAGCCGCGGCCGTATTGCTCTGCGCGTTTGCAGCCGCGCTGGGCGTATTTGCGGCCCTGGCTGTCAACGTAACCGGCGGCGTGTCGCTGGAAGCGGGCGGGTCGCTGCGCCGCGCGGACTACCCCTCGCCCGGTTCCTATACGCTGGAGGTGGAATCCACCGGGGATCTTCAGGTCATGATCGAATCCCAGAATCAGCAGGAAACGATGATGCATACCGGTACGGTCGTTTACAGCGGCCCTGTGTCGGGCGCCGCTTTTACCGTTCCGGAGGACAGCCTGGTCGTCTATTTCAACTTCCGGGCCCAGACGGAAAGCCGTCTGGAGTCGGCAGTCTACCGGGGCAGCGCCGGGGAAGGCTCCCTCAAGCTGCACTATAAGCTGCTGCCCGGCTTTATCGCCACCCGCCTCCAGGGCCTGTTTGCCAACGAGAACGCGATCCAGCGTACCGTATTCTTTTCGGACGGTCTGAAGCTCTTTCTCCGCAGTCCGGTTTTTGGTCTGGGCATGGGCGCGTTTGAAAACGCCATCTGCAGCGTCCAGTCTTTCTACTACGAAACAAAATACGCCCACAACCACTATATCCAGGCGCTTGTCGAGACAGGCGTGGTGGGCCTGCTTCTGTTCCTGGCCGTGCTGGGCCTGTCCGCGGCCGCCGTTTTGAAGCGCTGCCGCAAACAGGACGCCAGCCCGTTAACCGCCGCGCTGGGCGCCGCGCTGGTGTTTATGGCCGGCCACGCGTCGGTAGAGATCGTGTTCTCTGCCCGCTACTACCTGCCCATGGCACTGGGGATCTTCGCCCTGATCAGCCTTTGCTGCGGGGACGCCCTGCCCCTGCTGCCCGGGTATAAAAGCGTCCGCACCTGGACCATATCCGCCATCGCGGCGCTTCTGGCCGTCTTCACGATTCTGCTGGGCCTTAATATGCGGGCGCGCGGACTGGTGGACAACATCTCTCGTTCCGCCGATCCGTTTGCCGATTTGCAGTCTGCCGCCGCAATGGATCGTTTCGAGTGGGCCGGGCACATGCTGTCCTATGTGGTTTCCTACCAGTATGGCATGGGGACCTTCGCTGACGAATATCCGATTCAGCAGCAGGCCGAAGAATATGCCCAGCGTTTGGCGCAGGTAGATTCCAATAGTATACCGATCCATCTGGCGGAATACTACTTCGTGACGGACCGGCCGGCGCAGGCTTTCGCCATGATTGAAAAATACGTCTCGTACGTCTCCTCAAATCCGGATACATGGAAAGTCTCGTTCCAGCTTCTCAGGGCATATGCCCAGGACACCCCCGAATTCCGGGAAAGCGCGGCGCATATCTATCAGATGCTCTCTGATTGGAACGAGCAGAACATGGGAACGGTTTCTCTCGATGAGCAGACGATGGCATTCATCCAAGGCATCCTGCCGCAATAAGCCGGTTAACCGCAAGTGTCATACGTTTTCTTGAAAGAAAACGCATCAAACTTACGCGCAAACGACAACAGGCAAGCCGCTCAGGAATTCCCTGAGCGGCTTGTTTTTACGGATTCCATCCCTTTCTCATCTGCCGCGCCAAACCGCATATCCAAAAGGGAACCGCCCAGCAAGGAAGCCGGAATGGTTTTGCGCTTATCCCAGCAGATAGCGGTACCGCGTCAGCACGGTGTAAATCAGGATCTCAAGATTGGCGGGCAGATCGTTGGTTTCGTCCAGGTCGATCTCCTCCACCTTACCGTCCAGCCGCACCAGGACCCTGCTGCCGCCCAGGGGCAGGAACCCCTGGTTGCTCTCGCTCTCGTCAAAACCCGCCCGGTCGTGGAACAGGGTGAGCTTATCCTTGTAGGGCGCGCTGTCGTAGGGGCAGAACACCAGGCAGTTGCCGCACTCGTTGCACATCCGGTCCACATGCAGGATCTGGGCCCGGCCGTCCGGCAGCTTCACCACCACGTTGGCCCGGTTGGGGCACACGTCGGCACAGGTCTGGCATACCACGTTGCAGCTCAGGCAGCGGTCGCCCTCGCATTTGGCGGACTCGCAGAGGATGCCCTTCTTCGCGATGGCGGCCTCCCGGCTGGCGTGGGCGTGGCAGGGGATCTTCGCCTCGTGCCTGGCTCCGATGACCGCCTCGGCGAAGGCGGAGGCGTCGGCAATGCCCTCCACCACCGTGGCGGGACCCCGGCGGGCGTCGCCCGCGGTGTAAACGTTCTCCAGATTGGTCTGGAATGCGGGACGGCCCTTCCCGTCGGTCTCGATGCCGCAGGCGGCCAGGAACTCGCCGTCCACCTTCTCGCCCACGGCGGAGATCACGGTGTCGCAGGGGATCTCGACAACCTCGTCCGTCTCCACGGGGGAACGGCGTCCGGAGGCGTCCGGTTCGCCCAGGACCATCTTCCTGCAAACCAGCCTGCCGTCCTTCTGCTCCACGGGGGAGACCAGCTCCAGGAACCGCACGCCGTCGGCGATGGCCAGCTCCAGCTCCTCTGCGTCGGCGGGCATGTACTTCCTGGTCCGGCGGTAAACCAGGGTGCTGCTCTCGGCCCCGGCCCGGAGGGCCAGGCGGGCCGCGTCCATGGCGGTGTTGCCGCCGCCCACCACGGCCACATGGCCCAGCTTCTCGGTCTTGCCGGATTTCACATCCTTCATCCAGGCGATCACGGGCTTCACATTGCCGCTCAGCCGCAGAGAACCGGCCTTCCACGCGCCGATGGCGAACAGGATATGGGTGTACCCCTGGGCCTTCAATTCGTCCACAGAGGGAGCGGGGGTGCTCAGCTTTACCTCCACGCCCATCTTCTTCATGAGGGCCGCGTCCCTCTCAATGGCTTCGGAACGGATGCGGAAGCCGGGGATCACGTGCCGGACGATGCCGCCCAGGGCGGCTTCCTTCTCAAACAGCGTGGTGGGGATGCCCGCCCGACCGCAGAAGTACGCCGCCGCCATGCCGGTGGGACCGCCGCCCACGATAGCGACTTTCCTGCCGTCCTGAATGGGGGTGGGAGTCTTGAGGGAGGCCATCACTTGATCATAGCCCCGCTCAGCCGCCACCAGCTTGGTGGCCCGGATCTGGACGGAACGGTCATAGAAGTTCCGGGTACACTTGTCCATGCAGTGGTGGGCGCAGATGGTGCCGGTGATGAAGGGCAGGGGGTTCTTTTCCAGGATGACCTCCAGCGCCTTGGCGTACTTGCCCTTGCGGCACAGCTCGATATACTCGGGGATGTCCTGACCGATGGGGCAGCCGCCCTTGCAGGGGGCGGTGAAGCAGTCAATGAGGGGCGCCTTCTCCTCCAGCTTCCGCCGGGGCAGGGGCTTCACGGCCTTGACGTGATATTTGTCGCTGCGAATCGCCAGCGCCAGGGCCTCCACCTTCTCCACGTCAACGGATGTAAAGGGTTCAAACTTGAGGGCCTCCAGCTTCTCGCCGATCTGCTTGAACCGCTGGTAGCCGCCGGGCTTCAGCTCGGTGGTAGCCATGGTGATGGGCCAGATGCCGCACTGGAACAGCTTGTCGATGTTGAAGAAGTCCGCGCCGCCGGAGTAGCTCAGCCGCAGCCTGCCGCCGAACTCTTTACTCACCCGCCTGGCCATCTCGATGGTCAGGGGGAACAGGCTCTTGCCGGCCATGTACATTTCCTCAGAGGGCAGCTCGTTCTGCTTCACGTCCACGGGGAAGGTGTTGCTGAGCTTCAGGCCGAACTCCACGCCCGTCTCGTCCGCCAGGGCCTGGAGGCGATGGAACATGGGAACGGCGTCGGCGTACTGCAAGTCCTCGTTGAAATGGTGCTCGTCAAAGGCGATGTAGTCGTAGCCCATGCCGTCCAGGATGTCGCGGGCGGACTGGTAGCCCAGGATGGTGGGGTTGCACTTGACGAAGGTGTGGAAGCGCTTCTCGGAAATGAGGTAGGACGCGATGCGCTCGATCTCGTCCGGCGGGCAGCCGTGGAGGGTGGAGACGGTGACGCTGTCGGAAATCCGGGGGCCGATGGCGTCAATGAATCCGCTCTCGGCGGGGAACATCTCCTTGAGGACCTTCTTGCACTCCTGGTAGATGGGGGTGGCGGAAGCGTCCTTCATCTCGGTGAGGTATTTGTCCACCTTGGGCCCCTTGATGCCCTCCAGGTCGTAGCCCACGGACATGTTGAAGATAAACCCGTCCGGCTGGCCCAGACCGTAGACCTTCGCCAGGATCTTGCAGGCGAACCAGGCCTTCACGTACTCCTCGTAGGCCTGGGGCACGTACAGCTCGGTGGACCACTCGCAGTTGTAGCACTCGTCCTCCGCCAGGATGCAAGGGCGGTTCACGCAGGCGGACAGCTCCGCGCCGTCCATCTTCTGGACGGTTTTCAGCTCAAAGAACCGGGCGCCGCCGAAGTAGGAGGCGATGATGTTCTGGGCAAGCTGGGTGTTGGGGCCCGCGGCGGGGCCGAAGGGGGTCTCGATCTTCTCCCCGCCGAAGATGGGCAGGGACTTTTCTCCCGCCACGTAGGGGCGGTGAACGCCGAAGACGCTGCCCTCCCGCTCGTACTCGGTGGTGAGCCAGTTCATCAGCTGCTTAAAGGGAATGGGGATCATTAGTTCGGACATTTTTGGTTCCTCCTGAATTGATTCTGAATAAAATTGATTTTAAAGGGTGTGGTGAGAATTTTCCAAAAACTCTTTAAATTTTACCCAACAGCCATAGTGGACAGAAGCATGTCCTTTAGGGTCCTTCCGTCCCTTATTCTCAAAATTTGTGATAAGTAGCTCTTTTGCATTTTTCATCGACTGGTCGTCAAAAAAAATCTGGTTGAACGGCATCCCAATATCATTGTAATAGGCATACAATACATTACTGGCCATTATGTCTGGACGGGCGTATGTGTAGTGCGTTTTCAAATAGTGAATAAACTCTTGCCGTAGTTCTTTTATATCCATAGCAAAACCCTCTGATTATAGACGGCTCACTTGTGAGGTTTCAATAGACCACGAAAAAAGCCGTAGAAAAAGCCAAGGATAAATTTTAGCATGATTTCCTATAGACCCTCAATACTCACAGTGGTTCAGGTCGCCCCACAGTTTCTTGGATTCCTCCAGGATATGCGCGTTGACCGCTTCCTCGTCGATGCCCACCAGCTCCCGGTCCTTCATGAGGATCCTGCCGTTGCAGATGGTGGTCTGGCACTGGCGGCCCGTCATGCCGAAGAGCATGTGGCCGTCGATGTTGGCGTCGGAGAACGGGGTGAACGGCTTATAATCCATGACGATCACGTCCGCCGCCGCGCCGGGGGCCAGCTTGCCCAGAGGCACGCCGAAGTACTTCTCGCCGATGGCCGGGTTATTCTTGAACAGCATGCTCGTCACCTCGCCCCAGGCCACGTTGGGCAGGCAGGCGTTGTGCCGCTGGATGGTCAGGGCCGCCTTCAGGCTTTCCAGCATGTCGTTGGTGTAAGCGTCGGTGCCCAGGCCCACGGTGACGCCCCGCGCCATCAGCTGGAGGATGGGGGAGCAGCCCACGGCGTTGCCCATGTTGCTCTCCGGGTTGTTGACGCACATGGTCCCCGTGGCCTGGATGATCTCCATCTCGGCGGTGTTCACATGGATGCAGTGGCCCAGAATGGTCCTGGGGCCCAGGATGCCGTGGTCCTGCAGGCGCTGGACCGGGCGGCGGCCGTAGTTCTGGAGGCTGTCGTACACGTCGTTCATGCCCTCGGAAACGTGGATATGGAATCCGGTGCGGCCGTTGTTGGCCTCCACCATTTTGTCGAAGGTCCTGTCGCTGATGGTAAACAGGGCGTGGCCGCCGAACATGCTCGCCAGCATATCGCCGGGGTTCTTCTCGCACCAGTCCAGCCAGTCCTTGTTTTCCTGGACGGACTGATCCGCCTTCTCCCGGCCGTCCCGGTCGCTGACCTCGTAGCACAGGCAGGAGCGGATGCCGAACTGTTTCGCGCTGTCCGCGATCTGGAACAGGGAGCCGGGGATCTCGGCAAAGGACGCGTGATGGTCGAAGATGGTGGTAACGCCCTGCTTGATGCAGTCCAGATACAGCGCGTCCGCGCTGGCGCGGGTGCCCTTCAGGGTCAGGCGGCGGTCGATGGCCCACCAGGTGCCCTCCAGCACCTCCAGGAAGTTGGTGGGGTTGTTGCCGTTGATGCTGAGGCCCCGGGCCAGGGCGGAATAGATGTGGGTGTGGGCGTTCACCAGGCCTGGCATGATGACCCCGCCCTTTGCGTCCACGAATTCCGCGTCCGGGTACTTCGCCTTCAGCTCCGCCGTGGTCCCCGCCGCCGCGATCCTCGCGCCGTCGATGGCCACGCCGCCGTCGGGGAGATAGGGGAGCGCGCCGTCACGTGTAATGAGTCTGCCGTTTGCCAGAATGTACATCGCTTTTCCTCCTTTTGCTGCTCGTTTTGAAAAAGAAAAATGTTTCAGACCATTTCGTCTGAAACACTCAAGCATGACCTGAGTGATAGTTGCAGCCCGTGCGCGAGAGCACTTCGTTACAGCTACCACCGTATTCATTTGACTGTGCTTATTATAACGGTTTCGCGGGGAAATTGCAATGACTTTTTTGTCATGTCTGTCCGGTGGGGCGCCAAAATTTTGGGGATGAATTTGTTGGATTTGACGGAGCGGCTGGAAATATCCCGCCCCTGCCGGAGCGGGGACGGTGTACTTTTCCCCCGCAGGAGAAGTGCCAAAAGCGCCCTCGCCGCTTGACAAAGCGAAATCGCGTGGGTATAATAAACACAGAAGGGCGCCGTTACAGCGGTCCGCTCTTACAAGTCAACACGGAAAACCCATGCTGACTGCTCGCGCTACCGGGCAGTCAGCATGCTTTTGCGGTCAGAACATACGGTACCCGCAGAACGCGCGATGGACGTTTTGATTATACCGGCATAAGCGGAATCTGTCAAATATTACTGCGTGTTCCATTCAAAAAACGGAGAAAACCAATGAACGAAAAAGAACTGTTGGAATTACTGGAAAAAGTAAAGACCGGAGCCGCCTCCCCGGAGGAAGCCGTCCGTCTGCTGGACCGCTCCGGCTACGAGGACCTGGGCTACGCCAAGGTGGACCACCACCGGGCCCGGCGCCAGGGCGCGGCGGAAGTCATCTTCGGCGCGGGCAAGAGCCCGGAGCAGATCGAGGGCATCGTGAGGTCCATGATGGACCGGGGGGCGAAAAACATTCTCATCACCCGGCTCTCCGGGGAAAAGGAGGCTCTTTTGCGGGGCAGGATCCCCTATGACTATACTCCCGCCGCCTGTCTGGCGGTGGCGAATCCGGCGGAGCACCCCCTGACGGGGGATATCGCCGTGGTTTCCGCCGGGACCAGCGATCTGGCGGTCTGCGAGGAGGCCGCCCTCACCGCCGAGGCCCTGGGCAGCCGGGTCCACCGGGTCTACGACGCCGGGGTGGCGGGGCTCCACCGCCTGCTGGGTTCCCTGGAGACTCTGGAGAAGGCCCGATGCATCATCGCCGTGGCGGGGATGGAGGGGGCGCTGCCCAGCGTGGTGGGCGGACTGGTGAGCTGCCCGGTCATCGCCGTGCCCACCAGCGTGGGCTACGGGGCCAACCTAGGCGGGCTGGCGGCGCTGCTGGCCATGCTGAACTCCTGCGCCAGCGGGGTCAGCGTGGTGAATATCGACAACGGTTTCGGGGCGGGCTTTTTGGCCCATAGAATCAATCAGATGCGGGGGATTCGCGAATGAGAACTTTGTATTTTGAGTGCGCCATGGGCGCGGCGGGGGACATGCTCATGGGCGCGCTGTACGAGCTGTGCCCGGAGAAGGAGAAGTTTCTGCGGGATATGAACGCCCTGCTCCCCGGCGTGACGGTGGAAGCGGAGCGGGTCACCCGCCAGGGCGTCGCCGGGACCCATATGCGTGTGGTGATCCACGGCCAGGAGGAGGACGGCCGCGAGCATCGCCACCATGACCATGACCACCATCATCACCACGAGCACCGCTCCCTGGCGGACATTGCGTCCATGATCGACGGCTTTTCCCTGCCGCGGGAAGTGCGGGAGGACGCGAAAAGGGTCTACGCCCTGATTGCCCGGGCGGAGTCGGCGGCCCACGGCGTGGACGTGGGGGAGGTCCACTTCCACGAGGTGGGCGCTCTGGACGCGGTGGCGGATGTGACCGGCGTATGTTATCTGATGCGCCTGCTGGGGGCGGACGCGGTGTGCGCTTCCCCCGTCGCCGTGGGCAGCGGCACGGTGCATACCGCCCACGGCCTTCTGCCGGTGCCCGCGCCGGCCACGGCCCGGCTGCTTACCGGCGTGCCCGTTGCCGTGGGGGACGTCGCCGCCGAGCTGTGTACGCCCACCGGCGCGGCCCTGCTGCGGACCTTTGCCGGAGACTTCGGCCCCATGCCCGACGGCGTGATTCTGGGCTGCGGCTACGGCTGCGGGACCAGAGACTTTCCGAGGGCCAACTGCGTCCGGGCGTTCCTGGTGGACACGGCAGCCGCGGCGGAGGGCCCCAACGACGCGGTAACGGAGCTGAAGGCCAACATCGACGACATGACCGGCGAGGCTCTGGGCTTCGCCATGGAGCGTCTGCTGGAGGCGGGGGCGCTGGACGTGTCCTACGCCCCGGTGACCATGAAGAAGAACCGTCCCGGCGTGGCGCTGACCTGCCTGTGCCGTCCCGGGGACGCGGACCGGCTGGCGGCGGAGATATTGCGGCACACCAGCACCTTCGGCGTGCGGCGGACGGACTGTTCCCGGTACGCCATGGCGGTGTCGGCGGAGATGGTGGAGACCCCCTGGGGCCCCATGCATCGCAAAACCGGGACCGGGTACGGTCTGACCAAAAGCAAGCCGGAGTATGCGGACCTGGCCGCCGCCGCCCAGCGGCGGGACGAGCCGCTGAGACGCGCGGCGGATTGCTTCCGCGCGGCCGTACAGAATTGAACGGCACTTGACCGCCCGTTCATCAGCGCTTCTCTGAAAAAGCATTGTACGGCAAAAAGCCAAAAAAATTCCTTCCTCTTATTACAAAATTGTATATCTTTTTTCTTCGGGTTGTGTTATACTAGAAAATGTGATTTTGTGCAGAGTCTTCCCCTATATTTTGGGGGAAGGAGGAGGTTGCCATGGCCGGAAAACGGATCGCCCGGGAGGAGATGGTCCAGACCAGGGAAAGGGGCTCCAGGGCGGGATGGATCGTTCTGGGACTGATTGCCGCGCTGGTGATCGGCGGCGCTGCGGGCTTCTGCGCGTATGCGGGCAGCTATGATAAAGTATTTCCCGGCGTCACTCTGGGGGATCGGGATCTGTCCGGCCTCTCCCGGGAGGAGCTGGACCGGCTTCTGACGACGGAGAACCTGATGGCGGGAGAGGTCACTGTCACCGCCGGCGGCGAGGTGCTGGGCCGGCGCACCCAGCAGGAGCTGGGCGCGTACATTGACGGAAGCGCCGTTGCCGGCGCGGCCTGGAGCGTAGGCCGTGAGGAGGGTACGGCAGGATGGCTGAAAAACGGCTGGACCATGCTCTGCGGCATGGTGGGAGCGGATATCTCCATGGATCTGCCGATTTATTATGACGACGACGCGCTCCGCGCCACGGCGGCGGAGATGGCGGCTCTTTTCGATCAGGAGCAGGTGGACGGCAGCTATAGGCTGACCGAGGACGGCATCTACGCCACCAAGCCCGCCGAGGGCCGCGTTCTGGATCAGCCGAAGCTGATCCGGGCCCTGACGGATCTGGATGGCGCCGCGGGAACCGTGGAGGTCCCCTTCCAGACGTCCGAGGGCAAGGACCTTGACCTGGAGTCCATTGCCCGGGAGCTGAACGCCGAACCCAGCCCCGCCCGGTACGACATTGACACCGGCACGGTGGTGGAAGGCCGGATCGGCGTCGATCTGGACCCCCAGGCGGCCCGGTTCGCTCTGGATGCGGCCGCCCCCGGCGAGACCATCCGACTGCCCGCCGACGTCACCTATCCCGCCATGACCGCCGCGGAGCTGGAAGCGGTGCTGTTCCGGGACGTGCTGGCCACCGCCTCCACCCACGTGGGCGGCACCAGCGTCCGCCGGAACAACGTGAAACTGGCGGGCGAGTCCTGCAACGGCCTCGTCCTCAACGACGGGGACGTCTTTGATTACAACGAGGTGGTGGGCAGGCGCACCACTGCCCGGGGCTTTGGCGCGGCGCCGGCCTATGTCAACGGCGAGACGGTGGACACCATCGGCGGCGGCATCTGCCAGGTTTCCAGCACCATTTATTACGCCACCCTTCTGGCCAATCTGGAGATTGTGGAGCGCTACGCCCACCGCTACGCCCCCAGCTACATCACCTGGGGCATGGACGCCACCGTCAGCTGGGGCGGCCCGGAATTCCGCTTCCGGAACGATACCGGCTATCCCATCCGGCTGGATATCACCTATGACGCGAAGAACAACATCAGGGTAGACATCGTGGGGACCAAGACGGACGACACCTATGTCAAGATGACCTATGAGGTCCTGGGCAACACGGACTACGAGGTGGAGTACGAGGAGACGGACGAGCTGGATTGGGGCACCCAGCAGCAGAAGCAGAGCCCCTACACCGGCCACAACGTGGTGTCCTACCGGAATGTCTACAACGGGGACGGCAAGCTGATTTCCCACACCCAGGAGGCCAGGAGCAACTATAAGAGCCGGAACGAGATCATCCTGGTGGGCACACGCGGGAAGCCGGCCGTGGGCGTCGTCATGCCGGACTTCGGCGGAGAAACCGACGGATCCTCTGACGAGCCGCCCCTCCCGGATGAGCCTCCGCTGCCCGACGACGGGTCGCCGGGACTGTCGATATTCGGATAAGATTTTTGCCGCCCGGGATTTTGCACAGCCACTTGATGTGATTGTGCAAAATCCCGGGCGGCAAAATTTTTTTCTTTTTCCTCAACACTTTCCGTTTCTCATCCGTTATATAGTTGAACGCCGCGAGAGAGGAGCCAAGCCCATGGAAGTCCAGGACCTGTATACCAGATTTTATAAGGAGCTGCTGGCCTACTGCAAGGCCATGACGAAAAGCGGCGCCGCCGCCGAGGACCTGGTCCAGGAGACGTATCTGCGCGCATTCACCCACTGGGAGGACGTGGAGGATCTCTCCAAAGGCCAGTGCCGCGCGTGGCTTTACAGGACCGCCCGGAACCTCTATATTGACCAGGTCCGGAAGCGGGTCCGCGAGACACCCGCGGAGGAGGGACAGCTGGAGCTGACCTCCTTCGAGGAGGACCTGAGCCAGGCCGCCGTGGCCCAGCTGATCGCCCGGCTGCCGGAGGGAGAGCGGGCCCTCTTTACCATGCGGTACTTCGAGGGCTACCGCTCCAGGGAGCTGGGAGAGCTTTTTGACCTGCCGGCCGCCACCGTGCGGTCCCGGCTGGCCTCCGCCAGGCGGCGGCTCAGGCAGTGGATAGAAGAATAAGGAGGAATCAATCATGAAGCATACAAAGAAGGCCCCGCTGTGGTACAACCCCGTGTCAAAGGATACCCGCCGCGTCCTGAGGGAAAGCGACCTCGTCCACATGGCCGCCGACAAGGAGGGCCGGGCCCTGCTGGAGTCCTATTGCAGAATGTACCGGTTCTGGGCGGACGGCCAAATTCGGGACTAAACCGC
Source organism: Oscillibacter sp. (assembly GCA_014799925.1). Classification (GTDB taxonomy): domain Bacteria; phylum Bacillota; class Clostridia; order Oscillospirales; family Oscillospiraceae; genus Pelethomonas. The sequence goes on along the minus strand of JAAVHC010000003.1, from coordinate 3,802 downwards.
GCAGAACATCCGAGTCTGTGGGCCCGGTAACGAAAATTTATTTTTTGAAGAATCATTTATGATATTTTAAGGAGGCATTTTACCATGGAGAACAAGAAAACCCTGAGAGTCAGCTGCGCCACCTGCGACATCCGCAATCTGTCGGAAGAAACCCTTTCCCGGTACGAAAAGGTGGAGATCAGCGCCGCCACCATCATTACCAACCAGGCGGCCCAGGCCCTGCTGAGCAAATATCAGGCGGAGATCAGCGCCGCCGCCACCTTCAGCGTGGAGGGCGACGTCCGCTTCTCCACGTTCAACGGCCCCGTGACGCTGAGCCCCGGCCAGTCTGTGCCCCAGGAAAAGACCGTCGTGGTCATCAACGGCCCTCTGACCCTGGAGCCCGGCTGTGAGGAGCAGCTGAAAAGCTATGTCTCCGCGACCATCAACGGTCCCGTCACCTGCCCGGCGAGCATGACCGGACTTCTCGTCGGCTTCCACATCAACGGGCCCATCCAGCCCTATCCTGACGGCGCGGCCATCCTGAAAAGGTCCACCGTTCTGGACCGCTTTTTCCACCTCCGGGCCAGGCAGGACGCGCTCTATTACGCCGCCAAGCGGGTGATCGCCCTGGCCCCGGACATTGACTTCGCCAGGCTGGCGGAGAAGAACGTCCGCTTCGCTACCAGGACCCTGATCGTCTCTGAGTCCAATGCGGAGGCCGCCGTACCTCTTTTTGACGACAAGGCGGACATCGTGGTTCTGCCCGACGGCTGCGCCTATGTGGACGACGACGCCCAGCTGAACGAGGCCCTTCTCAAGCGCTGCGGCGGAAAGCTCTACATCGGCGGCGACCTGATCGTCGGTCCGGACAGCGCCGCGCTGCTGGACCAGGTATCCTACCTGAAGATCGACGGCGATCTGCTGGTGTGCAGGAGTCTGCGGGACCGGGTGCTGTCTCTGGACGCGTCCTATGGCCATCTGTTTGTAGTGGGCGGCGTTCTGCTGAACGGGCGGCCCGTTGTGAACCTCACGGCTGAAATGCTGGCGGACGCGGAAGACGGTCTGACCGTGGCGAACTGCGCTACCGTCTATATCAAGGAGGATGTGACGCCGGAGCTGCTGCGTGGGAATCTGGTGAGCCTTCTGTCCTGCGCGGTCGTGTTCTGCGCCAGCAGGGAGCAGCAGAGCATCGTCCAGACAGTGGCTTCCGATAACACGACTGTTTCCGCTTTGATCGAAGCGGACGAAGAGGCCGGGGAGATCGATGTCCCGGGAAAGGACGAGAACGTCGTTGAGATCAGCGCCGCGAACTACACCTTTTAACCGCTTTACCCCCTATTATTCCTTCGGCAATTAAATAATCCAACTGCTCTAAATAATTGCCAACGTAATCACATAGAGAGGCCCCCGGCTGGCGCTGCCAGCCGGAGGCCTCGACGTTCTGCGGCTTATTTGACCGAGAACAGCAGATCGGTATAGCTGGGGTAGGGCCAATCCTCCCGGGCGGTAATGGTCTCCAGCTCATCCACTGCGGAGCGCAGCCTGCCCATGATCTCAAACACGACATAACGGTAATAGTGGGCGGCTTCATAGGCGTCCTTGCCGGCGGGGGCGCTCAGGGCGTCCTCCAGGAGGGCGGTCTGACGCATCATTTCGGCGGACAGTGCGCTGAGCTTCCGCAGCAGATTCTCCTCATCGGAGCAGTCCAGATCCGCCAGCACGGCTTTCTTGGCGGCCACTCCGGAGGCGGTAGCCCCGGAGAACCGGCTGACGGCGGGGAAGATGCTCCGACGCACCATGTCGATCATGGTCCGGGCCTCGATGCCGATGACCTGGCAGTAGTTCTCCAGATGGATCTCGTTCCGGGCGGTCAGCTCCTCCGCGGTGAAGACCCCGTGCTTGCGGAACAGCTCGATGTGCTTGGGCTGGAGGTAGGTCTCCAGCGCGTCGGCGGTGCAGGTCAGGTTGCTGAGGCCCCGGCGCTTCGCCTCCTCCACCCAGGAGTCCTCATAGCCGTTGCCGTTGAAGATGATCCGCTGGTGGTCGGTGAGGGTTTTCTTCACCAGCTCGTGGAGGGCGGCGTTGAAGTCCTCCGCTCCCTCCAGGATGTCGGCGAACTGGCCCAGCTCCTCGGCCATAATGGTGTTCAGAGCGGTGTTGGGGCCGGAGATGGACTGGCTGGAGCCCAGCATCCGGAACTCGAACTTGTTGCCGGTGAAGGCCAGGGGGGAGGTACGGTTCCGGTCGGTGGTGTCCTGGGGAATGGCGGGCAGGGCGTCCACGCCGATGGCCAGGCTCTTCGAGTCCTGTTCCACGTAGCTGGTGCCGTGGATGATGGAGTCCACAACGGCGGTCAGCTCGTCTCCCAGGAAGACAGAGAGGATGGCGGGGGGCGCCTCCTGGGCGCCCAGCCGGTGGTCGTTGCCGGGGTTGGCCACGGAGCAGCGCAGGAGGTCCTGGTACTCGTCCGCGCCCTTGATGAAGGCCGCCAGGAACAGGAGGAACCGGGCGTTCTGGCTGGGGGTGGAGCCGGGCTTGAAGAGGTTATGGCCGGTGTCGGTGGAGAGGGAGTAGTTATCGTGCTTGCCGGAGCCGTTGACCCCGGCGAAGGGCTTCTCATGGAGCAGGCACACCATGTTGTGCCGCCCGGCCACCTTCTTCATGATCTCCATGGTCAGCTGGTTGTGGTCGCAGGCGGTGTTGGCGTCGTTGTAGATGGGCGCCAGCTCATGCTGGGCGGGAGCCACCTCGTTGTGCTTGGTCTTGGCCAGGATGCCCAGCTTCCACAGCTCCTCGTCCAGCTCTCTCATATAGGCGGCCACACGGGGCTTGATGGTGCCGAAGTAGTGGTCCTCCAGCTCCTGCCCCTTGGGGGGCTTGGCCCCGAAGAGGGTCCGGCCGGTGAGGATCAGGTCCTCCCGCTGGTTATAGACGTCCTTGTCGATGAGGAAGTACTCCTGCTCCGGGCCCACCTGACTGATGACCTTCTTCACGTCCGTGTCGCCGAAAAGGCGCAGCACTCTGACCGCCTGGCGGCTCAGCTCCTCCTGGGAGCGGAGCAGGGGGGTCTTCTTGTCCAGGGCCTGCCCGCTGTAGGAGCAGAAGATGGTGGGGATGCAGAGGCTCCCGTCCTTGATGAAGGCGAAGGACGTGGGGTCCCAGGCGGTGTAGCCCCGGGCCTCAAAGGTGGCCCGCAGGCCCCCGGAGGGGAAGGAGGACGCGTCCGGCTCGCCCCGGACCAGCTCCTTGCCGGAGAAGCCCATGAGCACCTGGCTGGGGTTTTCCGGGGTGATGAAGCTGTCGTGCTTCTCGGCGGTGACGCCGGTCATAGGCTGGAACCAGTGGGTGAAGTGGGTGGCCCCCCGGTCCATGGCCCAGTTCTTCATTTCCGCCGCCATCTCGTGGGCGGTCTCCAGGGAGAGGGGGGTGCCCTCGTCCACGCATTTTTTCCACGCCTGGTAGCAGGTGGTGGAGAGGCGCTGCTTCATGACGCTCTCGTTGAAGACCATGCTGCCGAACAGTTCGGTTACTTTTTCCTTGCCCATTGTGTTTGCTCCTTTCTAATGACACGGGAGTGTTCTTTTCCCTTGTAGGAAAAGAACCCAAAGTACCCTCAAGGGGTCGGGACCCCTTGAGAATCCCTGAATGTGTTTGCTTATTTGCACTCCGACATACTTGGTTTGATTCTACCCAGGTGCTTACCTAGAGCAGCACCCAAAAATACTGAGAAAAGTTCAGCGGTCCAGAAAACGCATGGCCGCGTTGTCGTCCTTGACGGGCGTCAGCCCGTCTGCGTCCTCCGCCTTGCCCTGCGTTCCCT